>NZ_CAAKOQ010000023.1 GCF_901212675.1 Olsenella uli | reverse complement strand
GCGGCGGGTGCGGGCGCGCTGGCCGGGGGCGACCCGGCGCAGGGTGCGCACGCCGCGGCAACGATCACGGCGCGCCTGCGCGAGGTCTCGGCCGGCTCCGACCCGGTGGCGCTTGCCCGCGCCCACGCCCGCGAGTGGGAGAGCGCGTCGGTCCTGCTCGACGCGGAGGCCTGCGGCATCTCCGCCCTGGGCGGCAGGCTCTGGGTTGACGCCCCGCAGACCGGCGACGTGCTGTGCCCGCTTGGCATGCACGGCCAGTCCAAGAAGCTCTCCGACCTGCTCGTCGACGAGAAGGTGCCCCAGGCAGAGCGTCGCCGCGTGCCGGTGGTGCGCACCTCTCCCACCGGCCCCATCGTGTGGGTTGCACCAATTCGCCCGGACGAGCGGGCCCGCGTCACCGGGGCATCGAGGGTGCTGCTAGAATTGCATTTCCTCACCAACGAACTACAGTCACGGCGGTGAGGGACAGGGACTTGGAACCCCGCGCCAAAGGGCGGGGCCAAGGTGCCGCGGCAACTCGCACGGCTCCTGGGCTCCAGGGGTAGGCAACCCGGGGAACCGGGCCCAGGAGAGGAGCGCTCCGTGGAGCAGAACCGTCAGGACATCCACCCGGACGTCAAGAGCATCGTACTCAGCGAGGCAGACATCGAGGGCATCGTCACGCGTATGGGCGCCGAGGTGACGCGTGACTACGAGGGCAAGAACCCGCTGCTCATCGCCGTGCTGCGCGGTGCAGTGGTCTTCATGGGCGACCTCATGCGCCACATCGACTGCCAGCTGGGCATCGACTTCATGGCCGTCTCCAGCTATGGCGACGGCGCCAAGAGCTCGGGCGTGGTGCGCATCGTCAAGGACCTCGACACCAAGATCGAGGGTCGCGACGTCCTCATCGTCGAGGACATCCTGGACTCGGGCCTCACGCTCAGCTACCTCATGAAGAACCTCTCCTCGCGCAACCCCAAGTCGCTCGAGGTCGCGGCCTTCCTCGTGAAGGACGTCGCGGGCCAGAACCCCGCCGTCAAGCCCCGCTACGTGGGCGCGCACGTGCCCGACGAGTTCATCGTGGGCTATGGCCTCGACTTTGCCGAGCGCTACCGCAACCTGCCCTACATTGGCATCCTCAAGCCCGAGATCTACGGAAAGTAGCGCGGACGCTGGGCGCCCCCGGCCGTGACCGGGCCCGCCCCACGCGCCCGACGTCTACGGGAAGCGTTCTATGAGCAGCAAAAACAACCTCCCCAAGGGGGCTGGCCAGCCGGGCAGCCCCCGCGTGAACGTTATCTACCTCGTCATAGCCGCGGCGTGCATCGTCTACCTCGTGTTCACCATGGGCCCGTCGCTTCTGGGCGGCGGCCGGTCCGACGCCATCGCCACGAGCGACATGGTGGCCGCCGTCAACGACGACCGCGTGGCCACGCTCACCTACAAGCTCTCGACCGGCGAGGTCAAGGGCACCTACTGGAAGAGCGACGCCGACAAGGGCAACACCGACGCGCTCGTGAGCTTCAAGAGTTCCTACGCCGGCACCGACAACCTGGCCGACCTCATGGCCGAGCACCCCAAGGTCACCTACACGGTCGACACGAGCTCGGACGACATGGTCGACACCATCCTGTTTGGCGTGCTGCCCACGGTGATCCTCGTCTGCGTGCTTGTCTACTTCATGCGCCAGATGCAGGGTCAGAACGGCCAGGCCATGAACTTCGGCAAGACCAAGGCCAAGACCACCGAGGAGACCCGTCCCAAGGTGAAGTTCAAGGACGTGGCCGGCGTGGACGAGGCCGTCGAGGAGCTCAAGGAGATCCGTGACTTCTTGGCCGAGCCCGAGCGCTTCCACAAGCTGGGTGCGCGCATCCCGCGAGGCGTGCTGCTCGTGGGCCCTCCGGGAACGGGCAAGACGCTTCTGGCCAAGGCCGTGGCGGGCGAGGCCGGCGTGCCGTTCTTCTCCATCTCGGGCTCTGACTTCGTGGAGATGTTCGTGGGCGTGGGCGCAAGCCGCGTGCGCGACCTCTTCAAGCAGGCCAAGGCCGCCGCTCCCGCCATCATCTTCATCGACGAGATCGACGCGGTGGGCCGCCAGCGCGGCGCGGGCCTGGGCGGCGGGCACGACGAGCGCGAGCAGACGCTCAACCAGCTGCTGGTGGAGATGGACGGCTTCGAGCAGAACGAGGCCGTGATCCTCATCGCCGCCACCAACCGCCCCGACATCCTGGACCCGGCGCTTCTGCGTCCCGGCCGCTTCGACCGGCAGGTCACGGTGGACCGCCCTGACGTCAAGGGCCGCGAGCAGATAATCCGCGTGCACGCCGAGGGCAAGCCCCTTGCCGGCGACATCGACTTTGGCACGCTGGCCAAGCTCACGCCGGGCTTCACGGGCGCCGACCTCATGAACCTCATGAACGAGGCCGCGCTTCTGGCCGCGCGGCGCCATCGCCCCAACATCTCGATGAACGAGATCGAGGAGGCCATGGAGCGCGTCATCGCCGGCCCCGAGCGCAAGAGCCGCGTCATGACCGAGAAGGAGCGCAAGACCATCGCCTACCACGAGAGCGGCCATGCCCTTGTGGGGCACGTCCTCGAGAACTCCGACCCGGTGCACAAGATCAGCATCATCAGCCGCGGCCAGGCGCTGGGCTACACGCTGCAGCTGCCGGAGGAGGACCACTTCCTCAACACGCGCAACGGCATGCTGGACCAGATTGCCGTGCTGCTGGCCGGCCGCACCGCCGAGGAGCTGTTCTGCGACGACATCACCACTGGTGCCAGCAACGACCTGGAGCGTGCTACCAAGATGGCGCGCCAGATGGTGACGCGCCTGGGCATGAGCGACGCTTTGGGTACGCAGGTCTTTGGCGAGGCGCAGCACCAGGTGTTCCTGGGCCGCGACTACGCCGACCACCAGGACTACTCAGCCGAGACGGCCAAGCGCATCGACGACGAGGTGGAGCGCATCATGCGCGAGGCCCACGTGCGCGCCCGCCGCGTGCTGGAGGAGTACCGCGACCGCATGGTCACGATGGCCACGGTGCTGCTTGCCCGCGAGACCGTGGAGGGCGCCGCGGTGAACGCGCTGCTCGACGGCACGTGGGACGAGTACCTGAAGGAGCATCCGGAGGAGGCCGAGGAAGAGCAGACCGCCGAGGAGGGCTCCGTGGAGCCGTCTGCCGGCGCGGACACGCTTGACGAGACCGCGGCCGCCGACACCGAAAGCCAGGAGCATGGGGGAGACTCGATTGATTAACGAGACCATGTACGCCTATGGGGCGTCCAAGAGCTCGATTCGCGAGATCGCGGCCTACGGTAACGCCCGCAAGGGCCAGATCGGCGCCGAGAACGTGTTCGATTTCAGCCTGGGTAACCCCAACGTGCCCGCGCCCGCCGCCGTGGCCGACTCGATTCGCCGCAGCCTGGAGCTTCCGCCCCAGCAGGTGCACAGCTACACGCCGGCCAATGGCCTGCCCGCCTGCCGCGAGGCCATCGCAGCGTCGCTCACCCGGCGCTTCTCGGCCGAGGTGGCCGGGCGCGAGGTTGCCGGAGCGGACGACCTCTACGTGACCTGCGGCGCGGCGGCGTCGCTCTCCATCACCCTGCACGCCGTGACCAACCCCGGTGACGAGGTGATCGTGATCGCCCCGTACTTCCCGGAGTACCGCGTGTGGATCGAGACCTGCGGTGCCACCTGCGTGGAGGTCACGGCCGACACGAAGACCTTCCAGATCGACGTCGATGCCGTGGCCGCCGCGGTGACCGAGCGTACCGCCGCCGTGATCATCGACTCGCCCAACAACCCCGTGGGCACGGTCTACACGCGCGAGAACCTCACGGCGCTGGCCGCCGCGCTGGACGCGCGTGGCCAGGAGGTGGGGCACCCCATCTACCTTG
Source organism: Olsenella uli (assembly GCF_901212675.1). GTDB lineage: Bacteria > Actinomycetota > Coriobacteriia > Coriobacteriales > Atopobiaceae > Parolsenella > Parolsenella uli_B. The sequence goes on along the minus strand of NZ_CAAKOQ010000023.1, from coordinate 15,653 downwards.
TCGCCGACGAGCCGTACCGCGAGATCGCCTACGGCGCGGAGGTGCCGTGGGTGCCGAGCGTCTACGAGCGCACCATCGTGTGCTACAGCTACTCCAAGAGCCTGTCGCTTCCGGGCGAGCGTATCGGCTGGGTGCTCGTGCCGCCCACCAACCCCGAGCACGACTGCCTCGTGCCGGCGGTGGCGGGTGCCGGGCGCGCCCTGGGCTTCGTGTGTGCGCCGGCGCTCTTCCAGCGCGTGGTCATCGACTGCGCGGACGAGCCCAGCGACGTTGCCGCCTACGCGCGCAACCGCGAGGCGCTCACGCGTGGCCTGGCGGCTGCCGGCTACGAGTACATCGAGCCTGCCGGCGCCTTCTACCTGTGGGTTCGCTCGCCCGACCCGGATGCCAACGCGTTCTTCGAGCGCGCCAAGGCCCACGAGCTGCTGCCCGTGCCCAGCGACTCGTTTGGCTGCACCGGCTGGGTGCGCGTGGGGTACTGTGTCTCGTACGAGACCATCACGGGCTCGATGCCGGCGTGGCAGGCGCTGGCGGACGAGTACCGCAGGTAGCGGATAGCTAAGTGACGCCCGGCCATCTGGTCGGGCGTTTTCCTTGGGAGACTAGGAGGGCCCATGCTGCAGAACCTCTGTGACACGCACACGCACACGCTCTACTCGCGCCACGCCTACTCGACGATCCGCGAGAACGTGCTGGCGGCCCGCGACGCCGGGCTTGAGCTGCTCGGGTCGACCGAACACTTCAGCGACATGCTGTTCCCGGAGTCGTCGCTCACCCACGCCAACGTGCGCGACTATCAATTCTTCGACAACCTTGGCATCTGGCCGCGCGAGTGGGAGGGCGTGCGTGTGCTGCGCGGCTGCGAGGTGGACATCCGCGGGCTCGACGGCTCGCTCTATGGCGACCACATCGTGGTGACGGCCGACATCGTGGACCGTCCGCTCGACGAGCCACAGACGCTCTGCGAGCGCGTGTTCTCGCGCTGCGATTACGTGGTGGCGAGCGTGCACCTCGACGACTTCGTGCAGGGGGCCACGGTGGCGCAGGGCACGGAGATGTACCTCTCCGTGCTGCACCGCGACCACGTGCTGACGCTGGGGCACACCGGGCGCTCGGGCGTGCGCTACGACCTGCGCGAGGTCGTCGGCGAGGCGGCGCGGCTCCACAAGCTCATCGAGATCAACGAGCACAGCCTTGAGGCGGGCTTTGGCGACTGCGCGGGCGTCTGCCGTGACATCGCCGAGACGTGCGCCGAGCTTGGCTGCCAGATCGCCGTCAACACCGACGCGCACATCTGCACGCAGGTGGGGCAGTTCCCCGTGGCGCTGGCGATGCTCGAGGAGATCCACTTCCCGCAGGAGCTCATCGCCACCCGCAGTGCCGAGGCCTTCCTGGCCGCCAAGTCTGCTGCCCTGGGGGAGTAGGCGCGCTGGTACGCGGTCGTGGCTGGGCGTCGGGCCCGAGGGACGTTGCCGGGCGGCGCGCCCGAGGGTCGCGTGGCCCGGCAGGCGACGCTGCGCCTACAGCAGGCGCAGCGTCGCCTCGCAGTTCTCGACCACGGGCTGCTCGAGGTGGCTGCGCAGCTCGTCCATGCCCGGGACGCTGGCATACTCGTCAAACACCGACGCCAGGCGGCCGGGAATCTCCTTGGCAAGCTGGCTCATGATGGCGAGGCAGGTCTCCTCCGTGACGCCCTCGCATGCCTCATGCGCCACGGCGGCGTACGTCTTGACGGCCCCACGGCCCACGCGGGCAAAGCGGTTCTCGCCGCCAATCGCCATGGCAAGCCTGCCCTTCCTGCGCATGCCCTCGTAGGCAAGGCCGCTGGCCACGTCGTACATGGGGGCGACGAGCGCGTTGCGCCCGCGCCCCAGGAGAAGCGAGTAGTTCTTTGCGTGGGCGTCCGGCGCCCCGATGAGGCAGTTGAAGAAGAGCATCTGGGTGAAGGCCAGGATGTTGATCTCGGCCTCTTTGGTCGAGGCCAGGAGCTTGATGCAGTCTGCGACCGTGGGGCCTCCGTCGGCGGTGTACTTCTGCGACGGCGGAACCCCAAGCGCCTGGCAGAAGTCCTCCTGATGCAGACGGCGTATGGTTCCGTCGGGGGATGCCGTGCGGTCGTAGCGGCTCACGATGAGCGCGGGCTCGTCCTCGAATGCCCGATAGGCAACGTCTGCGGTGGGAAGCCCGCAGGCATCGGCGAGACGCATGCACACGAACTCGTTGAGCGCCTGGAGCGCAAAGCCTATGACGCCGTTCTTGAAGATGTGCGTGGTGGCCGCTGCGCCCTCGCAGGAGCACCACGCGCCCTTGTGCCACGCAAGGGCGAACTTGCCCTGGTTCCCGCCGAGCGACCAGTGCTCGTCCTCGGCAACCCACGAGGCCGAGGAGTCGACGCGGAGCATGCGGAGGCGGTCGGCGATGTCCGCGTCGGAAAGTGGCGCGTAGGAGCCCTGGCGGTCGAGGACCTCCGCCTTGTGGTCGGGCCAGCAGAACTGCACGCCGCCCGGACAGTCGAGCCCCATGTGCGCAAGCATGGCCACCGGGTTGTTGGGGCTCACGCCAAACTCGCGTGCCGCGTCCCTGCGGACCTCCGCGCTGTCCGGAAGAAGCCCCATGAGGTAGGGAACCACTTCGGTTTGCCTGTATGTCCTATTCGACACTGGCAGCGAGAGCGACAGCGGGATGCCATCGTAGGACTCCTCGTATGCGAAGTGTGCGAGTCCGGCCTCGTCTTGCCAAAGCCGGCCTGCCACCTCATCGCCAATGAGACACATGAGCTCACGGTTTCTTGTTGCCATATCCGCCTCCACCATCATTTGTGGCCTCCGCCCTCATCAGAGCAAGGGCGGCTTGATACCGACCGTGCATGCGGGCTATGGGGTCCGCATCGCGGCTCTCCTCTTGAGTCTTCTCTTGCGGGCGGGGCACGCCATCGCTCTCGTTCGATGGCTCGGGCTTGGCGGTCTTGCCCGTGGCCGAGCTGTCGAAGACGGCCATGACGAGCCCTAAAGCGTGAAAGACAGAGAGCAGTTTATCGAGGCCGACACCCGTGTTGTCCCCCAGCTCAAGCCCGGAAACGAGGCGTGCGGAGACGTGTGCGCGCTCGGCAAGCTCGGCCTGGGTAAGCCCCGATTTTTTGCGGGCATCCCTTACCTCCTGCCCAACTTGCCGTGCAATGAAGATCTCCCGCATAACAGCCCAATCTGCAAAATACTGCACGTATAAAAAAACGCACTATTCTGCAGAATACTATATACGCAGAATAGTGCAGATTCAAGATAGATTGTTAGGCGGGTGGTTGAGCCCCGACGCTACAGCTCGATGCTCAGCTCCACGGGGCAGTGGTCGGAGCCGTAGACCTCGCTCAGGATGCTTGCGCCGGTCACCTTGTCGGCGATGTCGTTGGAGACCAGGAAGTAGTCGATGCGCCAGCCCGCGTTGTTCTTGCGGGCGTTGAAGCGGTAGCTCCACCAGCTGTAGGCGCCCGTGAGCTCGGGGAAACGCGCGCGGAAGGTGTCAGTGAAGCCGGCGTCGAGCAGGCGCGTGAAGCTCTCGCGCTCCTCGTCGGAGAAGCCGGCGTTGCCGCGGTTGCTCTTGGGGTTCTTGAGGTCGATCTCCTCGTGGGCCACGTTGAAGTCGCCGCAGGTTACGACCGGCTTTTCGGCAGAGAGGCGGCGCAGCCACTCGCGGTAGGCCGTGTCCCAGGCGATGCGCGTGTCGAGGCGCGCGAGCTCGCCCTGGGCGTTGGGCGTGTAGACGTCGACGAACCAGTACCCGGGGAACTCGAGCGCGCAGATGCGGCCTTCGGCCACGGCCACGGCCACGAGGGTCTCGTCCTCTGCGGAGAGCACCTCGTGCGCGACCGGCATGATGGCGTCTGCGTGCAGGACGCGCAGTGGCTCCTCGCGGCTGAAGACAGCCGTGCCCGAGTAGCCCTTGCGCTCGGCGTAGCTCCAGGTCTGGTGGTAGCCGGGCAGCTCGACGTCGAGCTGCCCCTCCTGCAGCTTGGTCTCCTGCAGGGCCAGGACGTCGGCGTTCAGGCCCTCGGCGATCTCGAGGAAGCTTGGGTCCTTCTTCATGACGGCGCGCAGGCCGTTGACGTTCCAGGAAACGAGGCGAAGCTCGCGGTTGTCGCTCACGGTGTCTCCAGGTCTCTTGAGGTTGGGTGGATTGGCATGGTTGGCCCGGCTTTGTCGGGCCAACCATGCCAATGAGGGCGATTCGTTGGCGGGGAGATTGTACCGCCCGGGCAAATAGGTTTGCATTTAGGCCTCATAAGAGGCCGTTATGAGACAAAACGCGGGCTCGTAACCACGAAACAAGCAGACCGCCGGACATGGTGGCTGTTACCCGCAAGCTGCGGCGTTAGCCGCGTAGCCAGTCGAGCCAGCGGTCCATCTCGCGCTCGGCGAGGGCGTGGCCCATCTCGAAGACCTGTGCCAGGCGCGCCACGTTGGTCTCCGTGTTGTGGATGGGCATCTGCTCAGGCCTCACTACCAGCGCCCTTCCAGCCCGCTCCAGCTCGTCGAGGTGGTCGAGCGCGGCGTTGTAGCGCTCGGCGCGCGTGGCCAGCGCCTCGAAGACCTTGGGCTGCCCCGCGCAGACCCGTTGCATGAGGCCCCGCTGCCCGCGACCCATGGGCTTCTTTCGATATCCCGCCGGTCGCGTGGCAATACAGAAGAACCGCTGGTAGCCATCGTGCTCCGCCAGGTGCAGGGGAATGCCGGCGCCCTCGCCCAACCCGCCGTCGAGCATGACCTGTCCGCCGATTTCGATGGGCTTCATGATGAACGGCATGGTCGAGCCCGCTCGCACGTGGCTCACCATCTCGAGCGGCGTGGTCATGTCGGTCTTGGTCCAGATCACGGTGCGTCCCGTGTCGCGCTCGAACGCCTGGATGCGCAGGCCCGCCGGGTCGGCGCAAAACGTCTCCCAGTCAAACGGCAGCGTGCCGTCCTGGATGGCGCGCTCGTAGAGGAAGTCGGCGTTGAAGAAGCCGTTGTGCCTGGCCAGCGACCCAATGCCGCCAAAGCGCTGGTCGCCCGCGATCTCAACGAACGACCGGCGCGTGCGCAGCGGGTCGCGCGAGAGGTAGTTCACGGCGTTGGAGGAGCCGGCCGATACGCCGCACGCGTAGGGAAACCACACCTCGTGCTCGATGAGCGCGGCCACGATGCCGGCCGTGTGGGCCGCGCGCATGCCGCCTCCCTCAAGTACGAGGGCCACGTCGGCGACGTTGCATGACAGGTCTTCCATGGTCTCCTCCGCATGCGGGTGCTAGCATCCAAGTCGCCAGCGGCAAGGCGCGCGGCCGCGCAACGGCCGCCCGCGCCCAATGCTCGTCATCATACCCAGCACGCGAGGTGATTCCATGTCTCAGACCATCACGGACCCTGCGGAGGCAGCGGCCGAGCTCTCGGCCCGCGTGAGCAGGGCGAAGCGCGTCGTGTTCTTTGGCGGTGCCGGCGTCTCCACGGCGAGCGGCATTCCGGACTTCCGCAGCGTCGACGGCCTCTACCATCAAAAGTTCGCCTATCCGCCCGAGACGATGCTCGGCCACGACTTCTACCTCACCCACCCGGAGGAGTTCTTCGACTTCTACCGCACCAAGATGATCGCCCTGGGCGCCAAGCCCAACCAGGCGCACAGGAAGCTCGCCGAGCTCGAACGCGAGGGCAAGCTTACGGCTGTGGTGACGCAGAACATCGACGGGCTGCACCAGTTGGCGGGCTCCAAGAACGTGCTTGAGCTGCACGGATCGGTGCACCGCAACATCTGTCAGGAGTGCGGCAAGGTGTACTCGGCCGAGTGGATCATGGACACCACCGGCGTGCCCAGGTGCCCGGCGTGCGGCGGCCGCATCAAGCCCGACGTGGTGCTCTACGGCGAGGCGCTCGACGACCGCGTTGTGAGCGAGAGCATCCGCCAGATCGCGCGGGCGGACATGCTCATCATCGGCGGCACGAGCCTCGTGGTGTACCCGGCGGCGGGCCTCGTGGAGTACTTCCGCGGCGACGACCTCGTGGTGGTGAACCGCGACGCCACGCCGGCCGACTCGGGCGCGAGCCTCGTGTGCCAGTGCGACATCGCGAAGGCGTTTGACTTCTAGGGACGCTGCGGACGCCCGCGGTGCCTCCTTCGCGTGCCACTCGGACGGTCCTCGGCGCAAAGAGCGCGCCTGCGGAACTCGTGGCCAGCGAAGGAGGCCCCGCGGGCGCTGACGCCTCAGCGCAAGGCGCTGGCGGGACCTTCGTCTGTTGACCTTCTTTATAAAATCAGTTAATTAAATAATTAATATAATTTAGTAAATAATAATATCCGTCCCTGCACCTTATGGCTGGCGTGAGGGACGAGTACATTGGTGGCCCCTTACCCCGGGGCTTTCTATTTAATAGATACAGGCCCCAAGCTCCCACAGAAGCTGGCGGGCCGAGTCCTCGGGCGCGCCTTTCTGGTGCCGCCCCGCGCATCCGATCACCCGTGTCGTCCGCTGGGTGCCGGGATGTGGGGTCCGGACGAGTTCCGCAGGCGCGCTCTGTGCGCTGAGGACTGTCTGAGTCCGGAGCCCACATCCCAGCACCCCGCCCCACCACTCGCTACAATCGAATGCACTGCAACGGCAACGGGAAGGCCCGCATGACGGAATCCACGCATCACATGGATCATGAGAAGATCGAACAAGGCGTGCGCCTCATCCTCGAAGGCATGGGCGAGGACCCCAACCGCGAGGGCCTGCTCGACACCCCCGCCCGCGTCGCGCGCGCCTACGAGGAGATGTGCGGCGGCCTCTACCAGGACGCCGACGAGCTCTTCCGCGTGACCTTCGACGCCGAGTGCCACGAGATCGTCATCGTGCGCGATATCCCGTTCTACTCCATGTGCGAGCACCACCTCCTGCCCTTCTTCGGCACGGCCCACGTGGCCTATATCCCCGGAGACTCCGGCCGCGTCTGCGGCATCTCCAAGCTGGCGCGCGTGGTCGACGTCTACGCCAAGCGCCCGCAGCTGCAGGAGCGCCTCTGCGCGCAGGTGGCCGATGCCGTGGAGCGCAACCTCCACCCCCTCGGCGTGCTCGTGGTGATGGAGGCCGAGCACCTCTGCATGACGATGCGCGGCGTGCGCAAGCCCGGCAGCAAGACGACCACCTCGGCCGTCCGCGGCGCGTTCAAGCGCAGCCCCACCACGCGCGCGGAGGCCATGTCGCTCATCTTTGACGGGTCGCACGCCCACTAGGGCAGACCCGGTCGCTTACCTGCGCGGCACGGGTCTGCCCGTTCGCGCGCTACCTGAAGGGATGGTGCATATGCTGCGAGAGGACCGCGCGACGTGGCGCTGCGGAGTCCACGAGCTGACGCTGGCGCGCCCACGCATCATGGGCGTGCTCAACGTGACGCCCGACTCCTTCTCCGACGGCGGCACCCACGACACCGCCGACAAGGCCATCGAGTGGGGCATGCAGCTGCTCGACGATGGGGCCGACATCATCGACGTGGGCGGCGAGTCCACGCGCCCTGGGTTCACGGCGGTCGACCCGGAGGAGGAGGCCCGGCGCGTGGTGCCGGTCATCCGCGAGCTCGCGGCCGCGGGCGCCATCGTGTCCGTCGACACCCGCCACCCCGAGGTGGCCCGCATCGCGGCCAAGCTGGGCGCCTCGATCCTGAACGACGTGACGGGCTTCACCAACCCCGAGATGGTCAAGGTCGCGGTCGAGAGCGACTGCGGCCTTGTGGTCATGCATGCGGGCGAGGTCTCGGACCACGTGCAGCGCCGCTCGGTGACGCTCGACTCCACGGCGGCGGCGCGCGCGGCGGCCGCGGACAAGGCGGCCGAGGGCGCCGGCAGTGCGACCTCGGGCCCTGACGACGTGCCGGCGGCCTCCCTCGAGGACGTCGCTGCCTCGCAGCGCCTCGACGAGGTGATGCGCAGGAGCGCCCGGGCGGCCACGAGCCCCACGGTGCGTCTCACCGGTGGCAGCAACCGCCGCTTCACCCTGCCCGAGGAGGCGCCCATCATGCGCCGCGTCATGGGCTTTCTCGGCGACCAGGCGCGCGGCCTCATGCGAGAGGGCGTCTCCCGCGAGCGCATCTGCATCGACCCCGGCCCCGGCCCCGGCTTTGGCAAGCTGGCCGACGAGGACGTGGTCATCCAGCGCGCCAACGCCAAGATGGCCTCGCTGGGCTACCCGGTCATGTGCGCCGTGTCGCGCAAGCGCTTCGTGGGCGCGGTCTCCGGCGTGCACGACGTGGCCAGGCGCGACGCCGCCACGGCGGGCGTCTGCATCGCGGCCATCGAGAACGGCGCCCGCATCCTGCGCGTGCACGACGTGGCGGGCGTGGCCCAGGCCATCGACTCGTACTGGTCGGTGGCGCATCCCGACCCGCGCCGCGCCTTCGTGGCGCTGGGCTCCAACGTGGGCGACCGCCTGGAGTACCTGGCCCGTGCCACGGCGCTCATCAACGCCATCCCGCTCACCTGCGTCACGGCGGTGAGCCACGCCTACGAGACCGACCCGGCCTATGGCATTGCGCTGCCCGTGGCCAACGCCGTGGCCGAGATCCGCACCGAGCTGGCACCGCTCGTGCTCATGGACGCCCTGCTCGACGTGGAGAACCAGCTGGGTCGCGAGCGCATCCCCGGCGAGGAGGGCCACGGCCCGCGCACGATCGACTGCGACCTGGCCTGGATGGAGGGCGAGACGCACGCGGGCAGGCGGCTCACCCTGCCGCACGCGGGGCTGGGCGAGCGCGACTTCGTGCTCATTCCGATGGAGGACCTCATGCACGACCCGGTGCGCTTCCTCGCCCACGCGGGCGTCAAGGTGCTACCGCGCGAGGAGCGCGTGGGGCTCGTGCGCGAGGACTTGGGGGAGATCGCATGGGAGTAGACGAGAGAGACCTGGGCGCCGAGCAGGTCGCGGGCGTGCCGGGGGCCGCCAAGGACGAGCTGCCCGCGCTCTCCGTCGTGGACGAGACCGGCTCCACCAACGACGACGTCATGGAGCTGGGGCGTGCCGGCGAGCCGGCGGGCACGGCCGTGGCCGCGCACGAGCAGACGCTCGGCCGCGGGCGGCGCGGGCACATCTGGGGCTCGCCGGAGGGCGGGCTCTACCTGAGCGTCCTTCTGCGTCCGCAGGTGCCCATGCACTACCTCATGGGCCTCTCGGCCGTGTGCGCCCTGGGCGCGCTTGACGCCCTGCACGAGCTGGGAGCCACAAAGGCCGAGCTCAAGTGGCCCAACGACGTAATCGTGCCCGAGCGAGGCGGCGTGGTCGGTGCCGTGCGCAAGCTGGCGGGCATCCTCGTGGAGGCCGGCACGGGCGAGGCGGGCGTGTTTGCCGTGTGCGGCATCGGCGTGAACCTCGCGGCGCCGCACATCGACATGGGCTCGATGGGCTCGGCTCGGCCGCTCTCGGCGGCGGGGCTTGCCGAGGCCATGGGCGAGGGCGAGGCGGGCGAGCCGCTCGAGACGCCCGGCTTCGAGGAGCTTGCCCGGGCGCTTCGCGACCATATCGTGGCCAGGGTCGATGCCTGGGAGGCCGCCGTGCGCGGCGGACGCGGCGCCGCCGGCCCGCTTGCGCCCATCCTCTCCGAGTACTTCGACCACATCCCGCTGCTTGGGCACGAGGCCGAGGCGGTGCTGCCCGACGGCCGCGTCTGCGCGCGCGGCACCTTCTGCGGCCTCGACGTGTGGGGCCGCGCCGAGCTGCGCCTCGCCGACGGCCGCGAGGTCGACTTCGCAAGCGAGCAGGCAAGCCTCCGAGCTCCCGAGTAGGGTCATGTGGGCATGTGGGGACGTGTTCGTTTTGCACCATGGTGCAAAACGAACACGTCCCCACATGACCCTTGCGGCTTGGCCACGGCGCGCCGACCCCGGTGGCGCCGCGCCTCGTGACGCCGCATCCCTCTCGCCCCGCGCCCAACGCCGCTCCCGCCCCATTAAATCCTTACATACCTTCTCCCCACCGAGATAACTTCTGACAATGTGCGTCTGACGTGACAAATCGCTGACACCCATCTGACGGTCGTGTTACGAGCGGCTTCCATAGTGTAGACGCGTCAATTCCGGAAGCACGCCGCGTGCATGGGCGCGGGTTGGGCCATGACGGGCCGGCCCGGGCCTCGGCGGCGTGCGCAGGGGGAAGGGGTACGTACGTCAAGTCTCAAGATCTCACACCTGACCGATCTCCATGTGCGCCGCGACTACCGCGGGACGATGTTCGAAACCACCTACGACATGGCGATCTCGCCAACCGCCTACCTTGAGCTTGGCCTGCGGCGGGCCGTGCGGGAGCGCCCCGACGTGCTCGTTCTCACGGGCGACCTCATCCATGAGGGCACGTCGGAGGACTATGAGTTCCTCCGCGCGCTCATCGAGCGCGAGATGCCGGGTGTCCCGGTCATTCCCGTGTTGGGCAACCACGACAACAAGGCCGAGTTCTACCGGGGTTGGCGCGGCGAGGACCGAGAGGGCCGCTTCAACGACGTGGCCGAGGTCGGCGGCTACCGATTCGTCGTCCTCGACACGTCCACCGAGGGCGAGGCCGACGGGTCCATCGACGCGGACCAAGCGGCGTGGCTGTTCGACGAGCTCAAGACCCCCGCGGAAAACGGGACGATCCTACTGGGCCACCACCCGTTTCGCTCCGAGCAGGCGTGGTTTGCCTGCAACCTCCCCGAGGGCTTCCTCGACAGGATCCGTCGCTCCGACGTCATCGCCTACCTCTGCGGTCACGCCCACTACCTCGAGGCCCGGAGCATGGGCGGGTTCATGCAGGTCACGGGCGAGTCGTTTGACTACGGCGTCGAGACCCTCGTCTCGCGCACTGAGGTTGTCTGGACCGAGACGCGCGCATTCAACACGTGTTGGGTCGAGGGGCGCGACATCGCGACGCACGCCCACTTCCTCTTCCCGTTCGACCCGGTGATCGCCACGTTCCCGCTCAGCCAGGCGTAGGCCGCCGCGCCCGCGGCAACCGGCCGCCCTGGCCACGGCCACCGGCCCCGCCGCCCGCCTCGTCCCGCGACGCGACCGTCGCCCATCCCCAGTCTGTCCACCATCCCACGTTCACCGCGCGCCCCGGCCGGCCCTCCGTCCCAAGCGCCGTGTCCACCTGACCCGAAAACCGAAAGGACGAAGCCATGCAGACCACCCGTCGTGACTTCCTCAAGATCGCCGCCTCTGTCGCCGGCCTCGGCATCATGATGCCGCTGTCCGCCTGCGGCACCCCCTCCTCCGCCACCACCGCGACCGACGGCGGCAAGGTGCAGGTGGAGTACTGGCACACGAACCCGCAGAGCCGCGGCGGCGACACTGTCGAGGCCCAGATCGAGGCCTTCAACGCCCAGAGCTCAGACGTCGAGGTCGTGGCCCGCTACAACGACGGCTATGACGGCCTGATGAAGAACCTCCAGGCGGACGCCGCCGCCAACAAGATGCCCGACCTCGTGCAGGTCTCGTACTCGAACATCGAGTACTTTCCCTCCACCTTCGCCTTCACCCCGGCCGACCAGGTTGCGCAGCTCGCGGGCAAGGGCGACTTCATCAGCTCGGAGTTCCCCGACAACATCATCAAGCTCGGCACCGACAGCAAGGGCGAGGTCGTTGGCTTCCCCTACGCCGTGAGCGACCCGATCTTCTACTACAACGCCGACATCTTTGCCGAGGTGGGTATCGACAAGGCGCCCGAGACGTGGCAGGAGGTGCGCGCCGACGCCCAGGTGATCATGGACAAGACGGGCAAGCAGCCCTTCCACCTGCAGGAGAGCGACACGTGGGCGCTCCAGGCGTACCTGGCCTGTAACGGTGGCGACATGCTGAAGTGGGAGGGCCGGACGGCCCAGGCCACGCTCTCCGACGACGCCAACGTCACGGCCATGGAGTTCTACTACGAGATGGTGAGGGACAAGCTTGCCATCCACATCTCCACTGACGAGGCCCTCAAGGCGTTCAACGCCGGCGACCTCGCCATGATTGCCACCTCCTGCGCCAACCTCGCCGGCATCGAGAAGGCTGCCCAGTTCACGGTCGCCACGAGCAAGTGGCCGGTGTTCGAGGGCCAGCAGCGCAGGGTCCCGGCCGGCGGCTGCGTGCTCGCGGTGACCTCTGCCGACGACGCCAAGCGCAAGGCCGTCATGGAGTTCGTTGAGTTCCTCTATCAGGCAGACAACATCGTGGACTGGGTGAAGGGCACGGGCTACGTGGCCCACACCAAGACCGCGCAGGAGTCCGACGCCATGAAGCAGCTCCTAGAGGACGACCCGCTGCGCGCCGCGGCGGCCTCCCAGGTTGACGACATCATCCCCTGGGCGGCCTGGCCCGGGGACTCCGCGCAGCAGGCCCAGCAGACCATCTCCGACATGCGCGACCAGGTGCTGTCGGGCTCCAAGGACGCGCAGACCGCGCTTTCCGACGCCAACGACAAGATCAACGGGCTCATCAAGTAGCCTCCGGGAGTGACTCACATGCCAAAGCCCATGGATGCGCAGGGCGCGGCCGCCGGCCCCGCCCGCGACAAGTCCACGCCGCACCACCCCTACACGCAGTTGCGCCGCTGCCTGCCCTACCTCCTGCTGCTCCCCGCTGTAGCCGTCTTCGCGGTGTTCATGTTCTATCCGCTTGCCAACACGGTGTACCTCAGCCTCTTCGACTGGAACATGATCAGCCCCGTCCGCACCTTCGTGGGGCTCGACAACTACGTCTCCATGTTCACAGACCCCTACTTCACGAAGATCCTGGGCAACACGCTGCTCTACATAGCCCTGCTCCTCCTGTTCAACTTCGTGGCGCCCTACGTCTTCTCGTTCGTCCTGACGTTCGTGATCAGGCGGGGAAAGAGCTTCTATCGCGGCGCCCTGTTCCTGCCCAGCATCGTCTCGCTCGTGGTGGGCACGATGCTGTTCGTGTGGCTGCTGAACCCCATCTCGGGTCCAGCCGCCCAGATCGCCTCGCTGTTTGGGATGCACGCGCCCATCTGGAGCACCACGCAGGGGCTCGTGATCGTGGTGATCAGCATCATCACCTCGTGGAAGATGTTCGGCTACAACTTCATCATCACGCTCGCCGGCGTGGGTGGGGTGTCGACGGAGGTCGTCGAGGCGGCGCGCGTCGATGGGATTCCCCTGTGGCGCATCTTCCTCAACGTGGTGGTTCCGATGAGCAGCTCGACGGGCATCTACGTGCTGATCCTGTCGATCGTCAACGGTCTGCAGCAGATCTTCACGCCCATCAACATGATCACCCAGGGCGGGCCGGACTACGGCAGCTCCAACATGATCTTCAACGTCTACAACGAGGCGTTCAACTTCTACCGCACGGGCACCGCCTCCGCCTACGCGATTGTGATGATGGCCCTGTTCGTGGTGCTGTTACTGCTCAAGTTCAAGTATGTCGAGAAGGACATCTATTATGAGAACTGACTCACGTCGCACCCCGTGTCCAGCCGCGTCCGCCGGCGCGGGGCGGTTTGGCTGGCACGTCGTGCTGATGGTCCTCGTGGCCATCTCGATCGGGCCCATCGTGTTCGCGACCGTGGGCGCCTTCCTCTCCATGGGCGGGCTGACCAACGGCGACTTCCTGGGATCCCTCACGCTCGACAACTTCGCCACGATCACGCGCTCGCTGCCGATCGCCCAGATTACCCTGAACACGCTGCTCATAGCCGCCGCCTGTACGGCGTTCAAGGTGGTCACGAGCGTGCTGGCCGCCTACGCCTTCGTGTACCTCGACTTCAGGGGAAAGACCGTGCTCTACGTCGTGCTCATCAGCACGATCTTCATCCCGTTCACAGTCACGATGATCCCCAACTACCTCACCATCTCTAGGCTGGGGCTGCTCGACACCGTCGCCGGCGTCATCCTGCCGCAGCTTGCCGACGCTTCGGGCATCTTCCTGGTGCGCCAGGCCATGCGCACGATCCCCAAGTCGCTCATCGAGATCTCGCACCTCGACGGCATCGGCGAGTTCCGCATCATGCGCGACGTGGTGCTGCCCGTGTGCCGCCCCACGGTCACGGCCACCGGCATCATCTTCTTCATCAACGCCTGGAACGAGTACGTGTGGCCCACGCTGATCCTGCGCTCGAAGCAAAACTTCACGCTATCGCTGGCCATGCAGGTCTTCACCGACACCGAGGGCGGCGTGCAGTACCCCCTGATCTTCGCGATGGCGGTCATCTCTATGATCTTGCCGGTCGTGCTCTACCTCGTGTTCCAGCGCCAGATCATCAGCACGTTCGCCTCGTCGGGCATCAAGGGCTAGTCCGGCTCGGCCGAACGGCCGACCGTAGGCCCGCGCGCCCGCCCGACCGGTCGCAGGACCGCGCGCCGCCCGACCCGACAAGGCGGCCGGCTTGCCCAAACAGCCAGACACCCTCGACCCACCACAGAAAGGTACCTGCCATGGCAAGGCACGACATCGTATTCGACCACGTCGAGAAGAGCTACGGGGACGTGAGGGTCATCCGTGACCTCAGCCTCACCGTGAGGGAGGGCGAGCGCCTGGCCATCCTTGGCTCGTCTGGGTGCGGCAAGTCCACGACGCTGCGCATGGTGGCCGGGCTCGAGGAGATCACCGGCGGGGACCTGCTCATGGGCGGGACGCGCGTCAACGACATCCCCGCGGGCGAGCGCGGCGTCTCCATGGTGTTCCAGAACTACGCCCTCTACCCGCACATGACCGTGGCCGACAACGTCACCTACGCACTGCGCGTCCACAAGGTCGACAAGGAGGAGGTGCGCAGGCGCCTCGACAACGCCCTCGACATCCTGGGCCTCTCCGAGTACCGCGACCGCAAGCCCCGCGAGCTCTCGGGCGGCCAGCGCCAGCGCGTGGCCCTGGCGCGCGCCATCGTGAAGCGCTCGCCCTACCTGCTGCTCGACGAGCCGCTGTCCAACCTCGACGCCCAGCTGCGCGTCCAGGCGCGCAAGGAGCTCGTGAAGATTCACCAGATGTTTGGGCAGACGATGCTCTACGTCACCCACGACCAGGTGGAGGCCATGACCATCGGTGATCGCATCGCCCTATTCGACCGCGGGGAGCTCCAGATGGTCGACACGCCGTTTCGCGTGTACAACCGCCCCGCCAATGTGTTCGTGGCCAAGTTCATCGGCTCGCCGTCGATGAACATCCTCGACGCGAGCGTGTGCGACGGCGACCTCGCCATCGGGACGCAGCGGGTGGCGCTGCCTGAGATGTGGCGCGACGTTGTGCGCGCGGCCGGCGTGTCGAGGGTCCAGCTCGGGGTGAGGCCTGAGCGCCTCAGCGTGGCCGACGCGGGCGCGCCCGCAAGCGCCGCGGCGCTGTGCGGCGAGGTGCTCTACACCGAGGACTACGGCAACCGCCTGGGGATCTACGTGTCCGTCGGGGATGCCGAGGTGGTGGCGATGTGCCTGTCATCCGAGGTCAGGGAGGGCGACCGCGTGGCGCTTGGCCTGGACTTCGACCACATCCACCTGTTTGATGCCGCAACCGGGAAGAGCCTTCCCTACCCAAGGCAACTCGAGGAGATGGAGACGATAGGGGAGGGCCAGGTGGTGGCGTAGGAGTAGCGCCCGCTCGCGGCGGCGGGGGTTGCCCCTGCTGCCGCGAGCTCGACTTCGCGAGCGAGCAGATGGGTCATGTGGGGGGGGTCATGTGGGGACGTGTTCGTTTTGCAC
>NZ_CAAKOQ010000022.1 GCF_901212675.1 Olsenella uli | reverse complement strand
TTGCCTCCGATGGCTCCCGCTATGAGAAGCGCGTTGATGCGAAGGGGCGCGAGAGCGGGCCAGTATGCATCGACGACGAAATCCCGTTTGAGATACCGGGGGCTGGGAGTGGGCGAGGCTGTATTCGATTGCCGATGTCCAGTTGGGCAAAATGCTTGATAAGCAGAAGAATGCCGGAGAACTGAAGCCGTATCTGCGAAACGCTAACGTTCAATGGGGCTATTTCGACCTGAATGAAGTTCACAGCATGGCGCTCTCAAAAGACGAGCAAGCGCGTTTCTTGCTTCAACAAGGCGACCTAATGGTATGCGAGGGCGGAGAGCCCGGACGTTGCGCGATATGGGGTTCGCGCTCATGCGAAATGTATTACCAGAAAGCAATGCATCGCGTTCGCTGCGCATCGGACTCTTTGGAGGTCGAATACTGCGCCATCGTTGTTGAGTACTTTGTACGGGCTCGTCTTCTCGAATCGAAAATGACCGGAACCACCATCAAGCACCTCCCTGCACGAAATCTTGAACGCATGCTCGTTCCCCTCCCGTCCCTAGTCGAGCAGCGGCGCATCGCGGCGCGGGTTGCCGAGCTGATGCCCCTCGTGGAGCAGTACGGTGCCCTGGAGGACGAGCGCGAGGCGCTCGATGCGGGCCTTGCCGACCGGCTGCGAAAGTCGGTGCTGCAGGAGGCCGTGCAGGGCCGCCTCGCGGCGCAGGACGCGTCCGACGAGCCCGCGAGTGCGCTCTTGGAGCGAATCCGCGCCGAGCGCGCCGCCAAGGTCGCCGCCGGCGAGCTCAAGGCCCCCAAGGGCGGAGAGTCCGTCATCTACCGCGACCCTTCCGATGGCGCGCACTATGAGAAGCGCGGCAAGGGCGAGCCGGTATGCATAGAGGACGA
>NZ_CAAKOQ010000021.1:40221-94684 GCF_901212675.1 Olsenella uli | reverse complement strand
ATATTCAAATCCGCCTAAACCGCACGCCCAGCTAGCAAGGCAAGGCTGCACCCACACAAATCCGAAAGAACTGCACACCGGGCTTCTCCGGTGTGCAGTTCTTTCGTCCAGTACGCCAGTTCAAGGGGCGAAAACCGACACCAATCCAGGCGCGCCGCCAATCGCGAGCGGGCGGGTCTACGCCTCGAGATAGCGTTCCCGCAGCTCGTTGAGGTCGGAGTCCTTGAACCCGAGCGCACCCTTGATGTAGCCGGCGATGCTGCCGTACTCGCGGTCGACGGCGCCGACGGCCGCACGGATAAAGCGGATGTTGGCGTCGGTGCGCTCGCTTGATGGCTCGTCGGTGTAGATGTTGGTGGCCAGGTAGTCGTCCTCGATGACCGACATCGGCACGCCCAAGATGTATTCCACGAGCATGCTGGCCATGCCGCAGCGGTCGCGCCCCACGTGGCAATGCCACAGCACCGAGCCGCGCGTCGTGTCGAGCACGGTCTTCAGGAACTTGCGGTACGCCTTGATGCCTGGGTCGGACAGCAGGAGGTCGGGGTAGACGGCCTCCATGAACGCAGGCGGGTCGTCGGTGGACGCGCGCTCGAGTTCGAGGAGGCGCGCCTTGGAGGCCTCGTCCTGCGAGATGCCCTCGATGCCGCCACGCATCACGTCGGCGTGCACGTAGCGCACGAGCGGCAGGCGGCGCATCGGGTCCGGCTTCTCGGCAAGCTCATCGTCGCCGCGCAGGTCGACCACCGCATGCAGGTGGTACTCCTTGCGCAGCCGCTTGAGGTCCCCGTCGCGGGCAAAGAAGAGCGTCCCCGAGCGCAGGAGCCTGCCCGAGCGCACGTGCCGCCCGTCGGCAGTCTCGAGTCCGCCGAGGTCACGGGTGTTGGGAAGGCCGGCAAAGTCGATATGGCCGTGGTTCGTCCGCAGCTCGGTGGAGTCCGTTCCGTGCCCGTAGCTCATGCGTCGCTCCCGTCTCTCATGTCTTATGGGAAAACGATAGCGCAAACGGGCGAGGCGGCGGGTCCGCGCGGGGAAGTTTACCAAACGAAACACCAAGCCACAGATGGCAGGGCACGGCAAAAAGAGTGGAACGGCTGCAACACAGACGGCCCGAACCCGTCCCCTACCCCCGGCGGCGGTCGACCCGCAGCGTCAGCGCCACGAGCGCGCAGGCCACAAGCGAGAATACGGCGCCCACGTAGCCGCTCACGCCCATGCCCGGCCCCGACACCACGACGCCGCCCACGGCCGTACCAAACGCGATACCCACGTTGAACGCCATCGGCTCGATAGAGCTCGCCAGGGTGAGCGCCTTGGGATGGCGCTCGGTTGCGATGCGCATGAACATCGAGATGATGGGCACCGACAACAGGTACATCGAGAGGCCCACGGCCATGATGAGCACGAGCGCCCACGGCATGGCCGGCCCCACCAGCGAGAGCGCTGCCAGGAGCAGCGCCTGTACAGGAAACGTCACGAGCTCGGCCCGCATGCCGAAGCGCGCGTCAAGCCAACCCGCGATGAGGTTGGACGCGAGCGTCATGGCGCCGTAGCCCATGAGCGTGGCGCTCGCCGCGGCCGTGTCCATGCCTAGGACCTGCTCGAGGTAGGGTGTGATGTAACCGTAGAACGTGTATACCGACCCCACGCCGAACACGAAGATGACCATGCCGCAGAGGATCGCCGGCTCGCAGAGCAGCACCGCCTGCTCGCGCACGGTGGCAGGCGCGTCGGTGGCGCCCTCGCGCGGCAGCATGGCCACGAGCAGCAGGCACGTCACCACGGCAAGCACGAGCGTGGCCACCATGGCCGCGTGCCAGTCGAGCGCGTCGGCGACGATCTTGGCCAGCGAGGTCGAGATGACCATGGCCACCGAGAAGGCCGCGTACACCACGCTGATTGCGAGCGACACACGCCGGGGGCCGACGAGCTCGGGCAGGTAGGTGACGCCCACGGCAAGAAGCGCCCCCGAGACGCTGCCGATGATGACGCGCGAGACGAGCAGCACGTCGAACGCCGTGGCCACGGCCGCCACGAGGTTGCCCGCGCAGAACAGCGCGGAGTAGCCAACGAGCAGCTGGTAGCGCCTGAATCGCCCCGTCGAGAGCGCCAGCACCGGCGTCGCCACCGCATACGTGAGCGCAAACGAGCTGATGAGCTGCCCCACCCGCGCGAGGCTCACGTCGAACGCGGCCGCAAGCTCGGGCTCGATGCCGATGACCACGAACTCCGAGCACCCAAGCGAGAAGGCGAGCAGGACGAGAAGCCCCACGCAGAGCAGCTTCCGGTTCCTACTCACTGGGCACCTCGCCCGTGGCCAGGATGTGGTCGAGCGCGGCTTCGTCGAACACGGGCACGCCCAGGCTCTCGGCCTTGGTGAGCTTGGAGCCGGCCGCAGCACCCGCCACCACGTAGCTCGTCTTCTTCGACACGCTGCCGCTCACCTTGGCGCCCAGGGCCTGGAGCGCCGCCTTCGCCTCATCGCGCGTGTGGCGCTCGAGCGTGCCCGTGAGCACGAAGGTGAGGCCGGTAAGCGTCTGCGGGCGCTCCTCGGCCGGCCGCTCCTCCTCGAGCGAGACGCGCGCCTCGCGCAGCCGCTCGAGCACGGCCACGTTCTCCGGCACGGCCAAGAACTCGCGGACGCTCCGGGCAATCTTGGGACCCACGCCGTCCACCGCGGCGATGCGCTCCTCGTCGGCAGCCTGCAGGCGGTCGAGCGAGCCGAACTCCGCCGCGAGCGAGCGGGCCACCTGCTCGCCCACGTGTCGGATGCCCAGGCCAAAGAGCACGCGCGCCAGCCCGCGGCCGCGGCTCTCCTCCACCTGCGCCATGACCTTGGCTGCAATGACCTTGCCCACGAGGATGTCATCGCCGGCCACGCTCACGCGACCGGTGGGGCACGCCGCCAGCGCGCGCTCGTCGAGCCCGTCGTAGAAGTCGGCCACGTCGGAGACGAGCCCGGCTGCCACGAGACTGCCGATGAGCTCGTCGCCCAGCCCGTCGATGTCCATGGCCTTGCGGCTCACCCAGTGGCAGAGGCGCTCGTGGGCCTGCGCCGGGCAGTCGATCGAGACACAGCGCCAGGCAACCTCGCCCTCCTCGCGCACGACGGGGCTACCGCAGCTGGGGCAGGTGCGCGGCATGCGGAACTCGGGGGCGTCGGCCGGACGAAGCTCCAGCACGGGACCCACGACCTCGGGAATCACGTCGCCAGCCTTGTGCACCACGATCGTGTCGCCCACGCGCACGTTCTTGCGGCGCACCTCGTCCTCGTTGTGCAGCGTGGCACGCGCGATGGTGGACCCCGCCACCACCACCGGGTCGAACTCGGCCACCGGCGTGAGCACGCCCGTGCGGCCCACCTGGATGCGGATGTCGCGCAGGACGGTGCGCTTCTCCTCGGGCGGGAACTTGAACGCGATGGCCCAGCGCGGCGCGCGCGCCGTGAAGCCCAGGGCCTCCTGGCTCGCGAAGTTGTCGGCCTTCACCACCACGCCGTCGATGTCGTAGTCGAGGCCGTCGCGGTTGGCGAGGGCGTCGGCGCAGTACTGGTGCACCTCGGCGGCCGTCTTGCAGCGGCGCCAGTTGGGGTTCACGCTAAAGCCGCAGCTCTTGAGCCACTCGAGGAAGCCGTGCTGCGTAGTCACGTGGAGCGGGTCCTCGTCGGCCACGGCGTAGATGAAGGTCTCGAGGTCGCGGCGCGCCGTGATCTTGGGGTCCTTCTGGCGAAGGCTGCCCGCGGCGGCGTTGCGCGGGTTGGCGAAGGGCTCGCGGCCCTCGGAGTCGGCCTGCTCGTTCAGGCGCTCGAAGCTGTGCTTGGGCATATAGACCTCGCCGCGGATCTCGAGCGAGTGCCCAAAGCCGCCGCCATCCACGCGACGCAGGCCCTCGGGCTTGAGGTGCATCGGCACGTCGCGGATGGTGCGCACGTTGGCGCTGACGTCCTCGCCCGTGGTGCCGTCGCCGCGCGTGGCCGCGCGCACGAAGGCGCCGTCGCGGTACGTGAGCGCCACGCCGAGGCCATCGATCTTGAGCTCGCACGTGTAGGCGACGGGGTTGGCCTCGCTCGCGCCCAGGGCCTCGTCGGTGCGGGCAAGCCACTCGTCGAGCTCGTCGAGGTTCATCGCGTCGTCGATCGAGTACATGCGCGCCGCGTGCGTCACCGGGGCGAACTGGCGCGAGACGAAGCCGCCCACGCGCTGGGTGTAGGAGTCGGGCGTCACGAGCTCGGGATGCAGTTCCTCGATGGCCTGGAGCTCGCGGAGCATCCGGTCGAACTGGGCGTCCGTTATCTCGGGGTCGTCGAGGGCGTAGTAGCGGTAGGCGTGGTAGTCGAGCAGGTGGCGAAGCTCGGCCGCGCGGGCCGCCGGGTCCTTGGCGTGCGTGTCGGCCGGGTGGGCGGGGACAGCGGGGCCCTGGTCGTCCGGCGCCGATGCGCCCGCCTGGCCCTCAGCCGGGCCGGCGACGGGGTCGGCGCCTCCCTCGGGCATGGCATCAAACAGGCTTGGCGTCGAATCGTCTGACATGGGGTTCCCTTCGCTTCGTCCGCACGCAAATGGCCGGCGGACCCAGTTGTCCGCCGGCCATTATCTCACGCCTTGCTGACCTTCGATTCGTCTCCGCGCCCCGCGGTGGCTGCCTTGTCCGAGCCGCCACCGGACGTGCGGGCCACGTCGCTACGCGGCCGCCTCCGCGGAGGTCGAGGCAGAGCCCGTGGAGGAGTCGTCATAGGAGCTTCCGCCCAGCGAGCCGCCGCGTCCGGTTGATCCGCCGCCGGAGTCCGACCCGGAGCCGTTGCCATAGCCGTACTGTTTGAGGTGTCGCTCGAGGAGCGACCCCTGCGAGCTGGACTGGTCGTCCTGCTGCGACTGCAGCGCCTCGTCGGAGCCTAGGGTGACGCTCACGGTCATCTCCTGCGAGCCGCGCATGAGCTTGACCTGCACGGTGTCGCCCACGTTGTGCGAGCGCACCGCCAGCACCACGCCGTCGGAGCTCGTGATCTCCTGGTCATCAATGGCCGTGATGATGTCGCCCTGCTTGATGCCGGCCTGGTCGGCGGGGCTGCCGCTCGTGACCTCGGCCACGTAGGCGCCCTGGTTGACCGACAGGTTGTTGCGGCGCGCGTTCTGCGCCGTCACGGTCTGGAACGATCCGCCCAGGTAGGCGTGCTTCACGGTCTGGCCGCTGATGATCGTCTTGGCCACCTCGACCGCATAGTTGCCGGGGATGGCGAAGCCCACGCCCGAGCTCGAGCCACTCGCGCTCTCGATGATCGAGTTGATGCCCACGAGCTGTCCCCGCTCGTTCACGAGGGCACCGCCGGAGTTACCGGGGTTGATGGCCGCGTCGGTCTGGATGAGGTTGGTGTAGATGGTGTTGCCCGACGAGCCCTGCAGCATCGTGGAGCGATAGAGCGAGCTCACGATGCCCGTGGAGACGGACTGCTCGAGGCCGAAGGGGCTACCGATGCTCATCACCCAGTCGCCCACCTGAAGGCTGCTGGAGTCGCCCACCTCGATGGGGGTCAGCTTGTTGGAACCCGGGTCGATCTTGATGACGGCAAGGTCGCTCGACTCGTCGGTGCCCACGACCGTGGCGTCGTAGCTGTTGCCGTCAGCCGAGACCGAGATGGTCTGCGCGCCCTCGACCACGTGGTAGTTGGTGAGGATGTTGCCGTCGGCGTCGAGGGTGACGCCCGAGCCCACGCCCTCGCCGTCGCCCGTGGTCACGTTGATGGAGACCACCGACGGCAGGGCCTTTGCGGCCACGGCGCTGGCGAGCTTCGTGGAGTCGTCGGACGGGTTGATGGTGATGGGCTGGCTGGAGCCGCCGCTCGTGGTGATGGTGGTGTTGTTGCCGATGACGCCCGCGAAGTGCAGGGCCGCCACGAGCGCGCCCGCGCCCACCACGCCACCGAGGAGGCCGAGCAGGGCCGCCTTGACGGCGGGGTGCCTGCGCTTGGGCCTCTCGGGCTCGGGGGCGCCGGCACCGGGGCCAGGGACGCCGGGGGCCTGGGGCGGCACCGGCGGCACGAAGGCCTGACGCTGCGTGGCGCCGAGCGGCTGCTGGGTCGCGGCATGGGCTGCCCGCGGAGCGTCCTGAACCGTGGCGCCCGGCTGCGCGGGGGCGCCCGGCTGCGCGGCGTTGGGACGGGCGGCGTCGCCCGCCGCGCGGGCCTGGGCCCTCGCCTGCGCCGCCGCATACCAGCTGTTGTCCTTCGCGGCAGCCGGCTGTGCGGCCGTGGGCTGCCGGGCGTCAGGCTGCACCGGGGCCTGCTGGCTGGGAATGCCGCCCGGAAACGGCGGCCTCTGATCGTTGTTGTCGGACATACCCGCTCCTTATCACATGGCGCTCTCAACGCCCTTTTTGGCCACAGACGCGAGGTCGCCGCCAGCCACCAGATGCCGAGTCGGGCGGCCGGCGGGCGCCGTCGCGTTGTTGAGACATGTTGTACCCCGGAAACCTGAAAGCTCCCACGGAGACACCACGCGCCACCTGCGCAGAACAAGGCTTGCGGCATCCTGAAACAGAGAGGCCGCTGCCCGCTCGCGGCAAGGAGCCGCAGGCTGGCAGTAGTCAGAAAACGCAGGCGCTAACGAGCCGCTACAGCTTGAAGAGGTACCCCACGCCACGAACCGTGCAGATGTGCGAGGCCACTTGCGGCCCCACCTTGGAGCGTACGCGACGGATGTGGACGTCGACCGTGCGCGTGCCGCCGCAGTACTCGAAGCCCCACACACGGTGCAGCAGCGTCTCGCGCGAGTAGGCGCGCGACGGATGCGTGGCGAGGAAGCTCAGCAGCGAGTACTCCATGAGCGTGAGGTCGACCGGTTTGTCATCGATGTAGATCTGGTACGTGGCCAGGTTGATGGTCATGTTGTCGATGACCACGATGTCCGAGGGGGCGTTCTCCTCGCCAGGCCAGAGGAGCTGCGTCATGCGCACCTCGAACTCGTCCTGCTTGGCGCTGGAGAGGATGAAGTCGTTGCATCCCTGCACGGGCATGTGGAGGCCGGACAGCTTGTCCTCGTCCACCACGAGCAGCTGCGGGATGCAGCCGTTGTCCGCAGCATAACCGCTCGCGCGCAAGACGAGGTCGTCGGTAACCCCGGCAAGGTCGAGCGTGATCAGGTCAAAGTCGTTACCGCTGGAAACGGCCTGGTCAAAGGTATCGGGAGTAGCCAGCAGCACGGAGACGTCGAGGGCATGCGACAGCTCGCGCATGCGGTCATGCAGCCTCGTGGTGCGCGATATGAGCAAGACCTTCTTATGGTGCATACCCTGCCCCTTGTCCTCGATACGCGCTCCATCCCGCCTCAAGACAGGGCGTGATAGCAGTCAATAAAGAATACCACGAACCGTCAACATCCATCGGTAAACGGTTACAACCAGCAACAATCAAGAAAGAAGCCCGGCGCCCACTGTGGTCTCGCCGATGGGGCGGGCCGGCAACGTCAGCGTCCGGGGCCTTCCCCTTCGCTCGCCCGCGAGTTCTTTGCCAAGCAAAGCGAGGCAAAGCTGTCTGAGCGGAGAGCGAAGGGGAAGGCACCGGACGGCAACCATCACGAAGCCCGCCCCATCGGCGACGGCCTACACGCCCTTGATGTTGCCGAGGAACTCCGCCGTCCTCTCGCTCCTCGGATGGTCAAACACCTGCTCGGGCGTGCCCTCCTCCACGATGACGCCGCCGTCCATGAAGACCACGCGGTCAGCCACCTCGCGCGCAAAGCCCATCTCGTGCGTCACCACGATCATGGTCATGCCCTCGCGGGCGAGGTCGCGCATGACGCCCAGGACGTCGCGCACGAGCTCGGGGTCGAGGGCGCTCGTAGCCTCGTCGAAGAGCATCACGTGCGGGTTCATGGCAAGGGCTCGCGCGATGGCCACGCGCTGCTGCTGGCCACCGGAGAGCTGGGAGGGCATGTAGTCAACGCGCTCGGCCAGGCCCACCTTGTCAAGCTCGGCCAACGCGACCTTCTCGGCCTCCTCCTTGGAGCGCTTGAGCACCTTCTGCTGGGCGATCATGACGTTCTTTCTCACCGAGAGGTGCGGGAAGAGGTTGAACTGCTGGAACACCATGCCCAGCTTGGTGCGCACGGCGTTGATGTCGGTGCCCTTGGCCGTGATGTCGGTGCCCTCCACGAGGATGTGGCCGCTCGTGGGGGTCTCGAGCAGGTTGACGCAGCGAAGCATCGTGGACTTGCCCGAGCCCGACGGCCCCAGCACCACGACCACCTCGCCCTTGTGCACGTCGAGGTTGATGCCGCGTAGCACCACCGTCTCGTCGTCGTAGGTCTTGTGGAGGTCGCGGATGCTCACCATGACCTCGCGCGAGTCCTTGGGCGCGCCCGAGGACGCGGCGGGCTCGGCTGCGGCCTGGGCGGCCTCGATCGTCTTGTCGTCTGCCATGTCTCGCTCCTCCCTAGGCAAGGTGGTCGCCGTCGATGACGGGCATCTGGCCCGCGCTCTTCCTGGGCTTCCCGCGCTTGCGCGAGCCGGTGTCCTTGCCCAGGAGCCTGGCCTCGAGCTTGCCGACCACGCGGGCGAGCGGCAGCGTCACCACGAGGTAGAAGAGCGCCGCCACGATGTAGGGCGTGATGGAGCCCGTGCTGGCCACTATGGTCTTGGCGTACATGACGACCTCCATGACGCCCACGGCGGCAAGCAGCGAGGTGTCCTTGTAGAGCAGGATGAACTCACTCGTCATGGTGGGCAGGACGTTGCGCAGCGTCTGCGGGATGATGACGTAGAGCATCGTCTGCGCAGCGGTCATGCCCAGCGAGCGCGCGGCCTCGTCCTGGCCCTTGGGGATGGACTGGATGCCCGCACGGAAGATCTCGCAGAGGTAGGCCGCCGAGTTGAGCGCCATCACGGCCACGCCGAGCGGGTAGCTGGGAATCTGCACGCCCGCGAGCGGCAGGCCGAAGAAGGCGATGTAGATCTGGAGGAACGCCGGCGTGCCTCGCACGATGTTCACGTAGAAGCTCGAGACGGCGCGCAGGACGCGGCTCTTGGAGATGCGCATGAGCGCAAGCACGAAGCCGAACGGGATGGCGAGCGGAAACGCCACGAGCACGATGGCGAGCGCCATGATGAAGCCCTGGAAGACGCTCGGGAAGCTCGACACGAGGATGGGCGGGTTCAGGAACAGGCGCAGGAACGTGTTGGAGTTCCACCGCTTGACCCATTCCTGGCCCTCGAGGTAGGTGGCCAGCTGCTCGGTGGGCGTCACGCCCTTGACCGCGATGGTGGGCACGTCGGTGAGCTCGCCGCCCTGGGCGAGCGAGCCTGCCTCGCCCGTCGCGTAGGAGACCTTGACCTGCATGTCGCCGCCCATGGCCGGGAAGTCAACCCCGTAGAGCTCGAGGCGCACGTACGAGCCGGCCGGCAGGGGGTCTGAGAAGGCGTAGGTGACGCTCTGTCCGTCGCTCGAGATCTGGAACTTGGGCGTGTCGCGCTTCATGAGGTCGTTGCCCGGCTTGGAGGGGTCGCTGTCAGAGAGCAGCGTGACCTTGGCGTCGTTTGTGGTGTAGGCGGTGCCGTCGGGCAGCGTGAGCGTGACTGCCGTGAGCTGCTCGTCGTCCGAGGCCTGACCCTCCCACGTGATGCGTGTGTCGGTGGCGCCCAGTACGTCCGAGCCCGAGTCGGAGTTGGGCTTGGCCGTGAGCTTTGCCGTGCTCAGCGCCTGCGCCGGCGCGGGTGCCGCCAGCACGAGCGCGCAGGCGGCCGCGAGGGCGAGGAGGAGCCGGGCGGGTTGCAGGTAGCGATGATTCATGAAGCGTCCGATCGACGACGGGTTGCGCGGTCCCAGCCGGCGGGCTCGGGAGAGCCCTCCCATCTGGGCCGAATCATTGTCGCATGCGAGCCGGACAAGAAATCGTCCGAAACGCCAAAGGCCCCTCCCCCGCCACGGGCCGCAGAGCGGACGGGCGCGAGAGGGGCCAGGGAGGCAAGGCTAGCCGAGATACTTCTTGACGAGCGCGTCGAGCGTGCCGTCGTCCTGAAGCTGCTTGATGGCGTCGTTGACGGCGGAGAGCAGGGCGTCGTTGTCCTTGGAGACGGCGCAGGCGTACTCCTCGCCCGTGGCGATCTCCTTCACGACCTGGGCGTCGGTGTAGGCGTCGGCGACCATCTGCTTGCCCACGGCCTTGTTGGTGACGACGGCCTGGGCCTGGCCGGCCTGCATCGCGGCGAAGCAGTCGGTGGCGTTGCCGTAGGGCTGGGTCGTGGCGTTGGGGAAGTTCTCCTTGGCGTAGGACTCGCCCGTGGTGCCGGACTGCACGGCGATGGTGACGCCGGCAGCGTTGAGGGCGCTCTGGTCGTCGGCCGTGACGGAGGTGTTGTCCTTCATGACGACGATGCACTGGTCGTCGATGTAGTACGAGTCGGAGAAGTTGACCTGCTTCTCCCGGTCGGGCTCGACGGTGATGCCCGAGATGCCCAGGTCGACCTGGCCACCGGCGGCGACGGCGGGAACGATGGCGTCGAACTGCAGGTTCTTGTACTCGACCTCGAGGCCCAGCTTGTCGGCCAGGTCCTTGGCGAGGTCGATGTCGAGGCCCACGTAGTTGCCGTTCTCCATGTTATCGAACGGCGGGAAGTCCGGCGAGACGCCGATGGTAAGCTTGCCGGCGCTGACGAGGCCGAGATCGCCCGTCTCGGCGGCGGTGCTCGCGGCGGCAGAGGTGGCGGCCTTGTTGCCACCAGCGCTGGAACCACAGCCCGCCAGGGCGATCATGCCGGCGAATGCCCCAAAGGCGCCCACGAACTCGCGCCTGCTCATGTTCTTGCTCATGCGTTCCTCCCTCGTCTACCCCGGGCATGTGCGATGCATCCCGAGGCCCCTTCTCCTTGCATCGGTTTTACATTGTATGCATGTATAGATATTTTTCGTACAGGATTCTTAACTATTTCCGTATATTTCTGGCCCCAGGGCCGCAGTCTGGGGAATAAACGGCCCCTCTCGCACGCATCTGTCGCCGCAGAGATGGGGCCTGTTCCGGGCAGATGGCAACTGCCCGGGACGGGCGTCGTCTCACCAGGTGCGGGCGAGGGCACAGGCGGTGACGGACTCGGCACCACGGTCGAGAAGGGCCTGGGCGCAGGCGCGCATCGAGGCGCCAGTGGTCACCACGTCGTCCACGAGCAACAGCGCGCAGCCCGAGACGTCGCCCACCACCTCGACGGCAGACCCCACGTTCTCGAGACGCCGCTCGCGACCGAGCCTGCGCTGGTCGAGGCCGTGTGGGCGGGCCACCACGTCGGCAAGCGGCAGCCCCAGGATGGGCGCGAGCGAGCGCGTGACGGCTTCCATGTGGTCGAAGCCGCGCCGGCGAAAGGCCGCCTGCGTGGCCGGCACGAAGCACACGGCGTCGAGCTCGTCTGCGCAGAAGCGCGCGGCCCCGTCCGCCGCCGGCCAGGCCGACGCCTCGTCGAGCGCGCAGGCGATGGCCGCCGCGATGACGGGCGCCAACCGGCGCTCGCCCGCATCCTTGTGCGCGAGCGCGAGGCGGCGCGCGGGCCCCTCGAGCGGCAGGGCGCACACGCAGGCGCGCGTCTCCCAGGCAGAGCCGCGGGCAGCGTCGCACTCCGTGCAGGTCATCCAGCCAAAGGGGGCACCACAGGTGGGGCAGGCCCAGCGCTGCGAGACCCAGGGGAGCTTCCGGCGGCACCGCTCGCACAGAAGCTCGCCCGGCTCGTCGCAGACGACGCAGCGCGTGGGCCAGGCAAGCTCGAGCAGGGCGTCTCGGGCGCGCTCGAGAAGCGAGGGCACCGGGACGAGAGGCGCCTGCGGCTCACCCAAGCCGCCCTCCCCCACGCGCGTGCGCCCCAGGCCCGCGCCCCCGGGGTCCGTCACCTAGCGGTCCGGACCCGCGACGGCCGCCATGATGAGCTGGTCGAGCACGCCGGCGAGGTCGCGGCCGGCAGCCCTCATCATCTCGGGGAAGCGCGAGTAGCGCGTGAGGCCGGGGATGGTGTTGACCTCGTTCAGGATGACCTCGCCCGCGGGCGTCACGAACAGGTCAACGCGCGCGAATCCCGAGCAGTAGAGCGCGCGGTACACGGCAAAGCCCGTCTCGCGCACGCGCTCCATCACGTCGGCCGGGATCTGCGCCGGGCAGCGCAGCGACGAGTTCATGGTCGACGCGTCGGCGCCGGCCGTCTGGTCCTGGTGGATGTGGAAGAAGCCGCCGTCGGAGACGACCGTCTCGTCCACGACGCCCATCTCGAGCTCGCCGGACGGGTCGCCGATGATGGCGCAGCCCACCTCGGTGCCCACGATGGCCTCCTCCACCGAGACCTTGGGGTCGAGCGCGAAGGCCACCTCGAGGGCGTGGCCCATCTCGCTCACGTCGCCCACCTTCGAGACGCCGTAGGAGGAGCCGCCGCGGGCGGGCTTCACGAACACGGGATAGCCGCCGCAGGCCCGCACCGCCGCGTCGACCGAGGTCTCGTCGCAGCCGCGGTAGAGCACCGCGCATTTGGGGACGCGGATGCCCGAGGCGCCCGCAAGGCGGTGCGACGCGTCCTTGTCCATGCAAAGGGCGCTCGAGAGCACGCCGCAGCCTACGTACGGCAGGCGCGCGGCCTCGAGAAGCGCCTGCGTGACGCCGTCCTCGCCGCCCTGGCCGTGCAGCACCGGCAGCACCACGTCGGCGGGGATGCGCCTGAGCGTGCCGTCGGCGAGGTGCTCGAACAGGCCGCCCTCCTCGCCGGGAACCAGCACCACGGGCAGCACGTCGTGGGTCGCCCAGGCGTCGCCCTCGCACACGTCGGCCTCGTCTCCGGTGTAGTGCAGCCACGCGCCGTCGCGCGTGATGCCGACGAGCTCGAGCTCGTAGTCGAGCCCGTCAAGCTCGGAAAGGACGTTGGTGGCGGAGCGCAGCGAGATGTCGTGCTCGGAGGAGGTGCCGCCAAACAGCACGGCGACGCGGAGGTTCTGGCTCATAGATGCTCCAATCTGGAAGCGCGGGAGCCAGACGGCCACATCCGGGGCCCGCGCGCACAAGCGTGACGTCCATCCTACCAGCCACGCGCGCGAGCGCAGGCGTGGATGCCGCGAGCGGCGGGTCGCGGGGAGGCGGCGGGCGTGCCGGCAGGCAAAGCAAGCCGCTCTCCGCCGTTACAGCCCGAACAGCTCCAGCGCGTTTCTCCAGAGCGCCTCATAGGTGGTCTGGCGCGGCACGCCGAGGGCCTCCTCGCGGACGTCGGCCACGCAGGCGGCCGAGAGCGCCACCATCGCCGGCTCTCCCTCCTCGCCGCGCAGGGGCACGGGCGCCATGTAGGGGCAGTCCGTCTCGGAGACGGCGAGGTTGTCGGGGCAGGCGGCGGCCGCCTCGCGGATGGCGTCGCTTCGCTTGAACGTGACCGCGCCGCCAAAGGCGATGTGGCATCCCAACTCGGCAAACGGCAGCA
This sequence comes from Olsenella uli, assembly GCF_901212675.1. Classification (GTDB taxonomy): domain Bacteria; phylum Actinomycetota; class Coriobacteriia; order Coriobacteriales; family Atopobiaceae; genus Parolsenella; species Parolsenella uli_B. Next base: position 81,268 of record NZ_CAAKOQ010000021.1, on the reverse strand, counting down.
TCGTGGGAGCGTCTCCGGTGTAGCAGTGCAGGTCGCAGCCGCGCGGCGGCACGCCCGCCTCGCGCAGGAGCGCAAGGGCGTCGGCGTGGGCCTCGCAGGCCTCGTCGCCGCGGTCGTCCCGGATGTGGAGCTCGACCGGCAGGTCGTGCTCGCACGCGATGGCCAGCTGCTCGCGAAAGCACGCGAGCTGGACGTCGTGGGGCACGTCGCAGGTGTAGTCGAGGCCGATCTCGCCCACGCCCACGCAGCGCGGCGACACGAGCAGCTCCTCCATGCGCGCACGGCAGCCGGCATCGAACTCCGCGGCGCCGTAGGGGTGCACGCCAGCAACGAGGCGCAGGTCAAGCGGGAAGTCCGGCGTGGGCGCAGCACAGCCGAGAGCCCCGGGAAGCAGGGAGTGGCCCGGAAACTCGGGCGGCACGAGGCCCGCCTGGGCGTAGGCGCCCATGAGCGCGCGGGTGCGGCGCTCGGCGTCGTCGACGAAGGCGAGCAGCTCGGCGGCCGTGCGCGCGGGCTGCGGCGGCTCGTCGTCCCTGTCGGGGTCGGCGCCCGCGCCGGGCACGCAGTCGGTGAGCGCGTCGAGTGGCACTACGAGCAGGCGCACGCCCGCAAGCGCCGCACGCGCGACGGCCACGGCCGGGTCGTGCCCCCAGAACGCCGTGAGGTGACCATGCGTGTCCGCCAGCGGCGCCAGCGGCTGCGGCCACTCGAGCGCCTTCCCCTTGCGGTTGTGGAACAGCTTGCCATCCGCAAGCGACAAGTCCGCAACCTGGGAGGCGTTGGCCGTCTCCTGCGTCCTCCTCGGCGATGAGGCGTCAGCGGGTGCCATCTCGTAAGCGACCATCGTCATGCCTCCAGCGCGGCGGCGAGGCAGATGAAGGCTGATGGGGCAAGGGTCTCGGCGCGGGCGGTGGGGACGATGCCCGTGGCTGCGAACGCCTCGTCGAGGGCGACCTTATCGAAGCCACTCGTGCCCATGGAGTTGCGGATGGTCTTGCGCCTCTGGGCGAAGGCGGCCTCGATCACGTGGGCCGTCGCGTCCAGCTCGCCTGCGGAGAGGGGCCAGCCGGCCTCGTCCGTCGCCTGGCGGCGCTCGATGCGCACCACGGCGGAGTTCACGTGCGGCGCGGGCATAAAGCACGTGGGCGGCACCTCGAAGCGGCCTGTGACCTCGCCATATAAGGCGAGCTTAGCCGTGTAGGCGCCATAGGACTTGCAACCGGGGTTGGCGCAGATGCGGTCGGCCACCTCGGCCTGGACCATGACGACGGCCGCGTCGAGCGAGGGTCGCTCGGACAGGTACTTGAGGATGATGGTGGCCGCCACGTTGTAGGGCAGGTTGGCCACGAGGATGTTGGGGTCGGGGGGGGGCGCGTCGAGTCGCTCGACGATCGACTCGCCCTGCTCGGCGGCCTTCTCGCCCCGTTCGCCCGCGTGGCACACGTCGTCCCAGCTCACGCGCAGCGCGTCGCCCATCACGTAGGAGAAGCTGGGAAACTCGTGCGCTAGGTCGGCGAGTACCGGCTCGAGCTCGCGGTCGGCCTCGATGGAGGTGACCGAGCCCGCGAGCGGCAGCATGCCCAGCGTCAGCGTACCGATGCCCGGACCCACCTCGACCACGCGGCTCTCGGGCGAGAGCCGCGCCAGGTCGAGGATCTTGGCGATCACGTTGTCGTCCACCAGGAAGTTCTGACCCAGCCGATGCTTGGTCGCGAGGCCAAAGCGCTCGAGCATCTGGCGCGTGGCCGTGGGGTTCGCGAGCGGGGATGCGGTCATGCAGGTCCTTTCACGGGAACGGCGGAGGGGTCGCGCGGCGGAACAACGGCGGGCCGCGCAGGGGGCGGGCCGCGCGGGGGGGGCGACGGAGAGCTACGCGGGGACGGCGGAGGGCCTCGAAGCGTCGGGGCTCGCAGCACATGCGTGATTTCGTGTCAGCTGCCCTGGCGCTCCGCACAGCTGACACGCACAGGAGCATTTGCTGGCCTCTGATGCGCCAAATGCTCCCACACGTGTCAGCTGTCCGGAGACGCCTCGCAGCTAACACGCACAGGAGCATTTGCTCGCCGGCACCGAGACCCGTGCCGACTACGCGGGCATGTCGCCCGGCAAGGAGGCTACTTGGTCTCGAGACGCGGGAACAGCGGGTCGCCCTTGGTCACGGGCACGTCGCCCACGAGGCCGCCCCAGGCGCACACGCCGGCCAAGTCGTCGCTCGCGACCTCGGCCTCGCAGGAGATGCGGCGTAGGGCCTCGGCGCTCGTCTCGGGCATGAAGGGCATGAGCAGGTGCGCCACGATGCGGATCGACTCGATGAGGTCGCAAATCACGGCCGCGAGCTCGCCGGCCTTGGCCGGGTCCTTGGCAAGCGCCCAAGGCTCGGTGTCCTCGATGTAGTGGTTGGCGGCGTGCACGAGTTCCATGACCTCGACCGCGGCCTCGTGATAGGCAAACTCGCCCATCTTGGCGGCGTAGCGGTCCACGAGCCCCGTGGCCACCGCACGCAGCGGGTTCTCGCGCTCGGCCCAGCCGGCGGGCACCGCGGGCACCTTGCCGTCGAAGTACTTGGCGCTCATGTTGAGCGTGCGGCTCACGAGGTTGCCCCAGCTGTTGGCGAGGTCGGTGTTGTAGACCTGCTCCATGCGGCCGAAGCTGATGGCGCCGTCGGTGCCGGGCGTGACGTCGCTCATGAAGTAGTAGCGGTAGCCCTCGACGCCCAGCATGTCCATGACCTCGCGCGGCGCGATGGCGTTGCCGCGGCTCTTGGACATCTTCTCGCCCTGGCCGGTCTCCTCGTTCTTGACCATGAGGAAGCCGTGGGCAAAGACGCGCTCGGTCACGGGCAGGCCGGCGGCCATGAGCATGGCGGGCCAGATGACGCAGTGGAAGCGGATGATGTCCTTGCCCACGATGTGCACCTGGGCGGGCCAACGCTTGGCGAACTCGGCAGCGGCCTCCTCGCCGGGCTGGCCGTAGCCCACCGCGGTGAGGTAGTTGATCAGCGCGTCGAACCACACGTAGGTGACGTGCTTCTCGTCGAAGGGCAGCGGGATGCCCCAGTCAAAGCTCGTGCGCGAGATGGAGAGGTCCTTGAGGCCACCCTCGACGAAGGAGACGACCTCGTTGCGACGGATCTCGGGCTCGACGAACTCGGGATGCTCGCGATAAAGCTTGAGCAGCGGCTCGGTGAACTCGGAGAGCTTGAAGAACCAGCTCTCCTCCTGCACGCGCTCGAGGGGACGCCCGCAGTCGGGGCAGAGGTGCTGGCCCTCGGTGTGGCGCTCCTCGTCGGCGTGGCGCACCTGCGTCTCGGTGAAGTAGGTCTCCTCGGGAACGCAGTACCAGCCGTCGTAGCTGCCCTTATAGATGTAGCCGCGGTCCTTCAGGACCTCCCAGAGGTGCTGGACGGCACGGGTCTGGCGCTCCTGCGTGGTACGGATGAAGTCGTCGTTGGAGATCTCGAGCTCGCCCCAGAGGTCCTTGAAGGCCGGTACCAGCGAGTCGCACCAGGCCTGCGGCGTCATGTCGTGGGCGGCGGCGGACTGGGCGACCTTCTCGCCGTGCTCGTCGAGGCCGGTGAGGAACTTGACGTCGTCGCCCATCGCGCGGCGGAAGCGCGCCTGGACGTCGGCCAGGATCGTGGAGTAGGCCGTGCCGAGGTGCGGGGCGGCGTTCACGTAGTAGATGGGCGTGGTGATGAAGAACGAGGGCTTGTCTGCCATGTGCGGAACCTCTTCTGGGACGGTGCGGGGACGCCCGGCATGCGGCCGGCGGCATCCCGCGCAGGCGAATGAGCCGGCGAAATTGTATCGCGACGAGGATGGGCCCTCCTGTCACATTTCCTTCCGGATGATTTGTCACATTGCGCGCAATGTGACAAATCATCCGGAAGGAAATGTGACAGCGCAGCTAGGCGGGCCGCACAGTCCTACTCGCGGGAGAGGGAGACGACGAGGTCGTAGGCCTCCGAGCGGCCGAGGCCGAAGGTGCGCGCCACCTGCTTGGCCAGAGCGCTCTTGGGCACGCCGGCGGAGAGGCCCTCGCGCACGGCCTCCTCGGGCGAGGCGGGCGCGGCCGAGGCCTGTCGCGAGAGCGACGCCAGCTCGTCTCGCCCAGGCCCCTCGACCACGACGACGCACTCGCCCCTGAGCTCGCCGCGCTCGCGGACGAGCCGCGCCAGCCCGCCGGACACGTCGCGCACGCACTCCTCGTGGAGCTTCGTGAGCTCGCGGACGAGCGCCACGCGGCGCGCGGGGAAGGCCTCGGCGATGGAGTCGAGCGTGTCGGCCACGCGATGCGGGGACTCGTAGAACACGAGCGCCCCGGGCACGGGCGCCAGCTCGGCGAGGCGACGCGCGCGCTCGCCGGCCTTGCGCGGCAGGAAGCCCTCGAAGAAGAAGTGCTCCATGGGAAGGCCCGACGCCACGAGCGCGCAGGTCACGGCGCTGGGACCAGGGATGACCTCCACCGGCAGCCCCTCGTCGCGCGCGGCGTCCACGAGGCGCTGGCCCGGGTCCGACACGCCCGGCATGCCAGCGTCGGACACGAAGGCGACGCGCTGACCGGCCGCCACGCGGGCAATCACGGACTCGACGCGGCGCGCGATCACGTTCTCGTCGCAGCGCTCGAGCGGCACGCGAATGCCAAAGCGCGCGAGCAGCTTGCCCGTGACGCGGGTGTCCTCGCAGAGCAGCACGTCTGCCGAGCGCAGCGTGTCGAGCACGCGCGGGGACGCATCGGAGAGGTTGCCGATGGGCGTGCCCACGAGCGAGAGCATGCCGCCCGTGGAGCGCGGCCGGACCTGCTCGCCCGCCGCGGACGCCTGGTCCCTCTCGACCGCGGAGGCACAGGAAGCCCCCATATCCCGCACCCCCATCAGTCGAACATGCCCCGCTCGAAGCTGGAGAGCGCCACGCGCGCGTCCCAGCTCGAGAGCCTGGCCTCGGTCTTCCACGTCTGGAAGAACCACGCGGCGCTGCCGGCGAAGGTCGAGAGCTGGCCGGCCGTGAAGACGCGCTCGAGGGCGATGCGGCCCTCGGGCGTCATGCCGGCGTCGGCCAGGGGGAGCGCCGCGGACCACTCGCCCACCATGACAGGCAGGCCGCTCTTGCGGGCGCGGGCCAGGTAGGCGGCCGAGTCGTCGACGAGGCGGCGCACTCCGGTGGGGCCGGCCGCGTTCATCGACTCAGAGTAGTGATAGATGTGGCCGTCGAGCCACACGTTGACGTAGCGGCTGGGCGACATGAACGCACGCCACGCGCCGGGGATGCCGGCGTCGTGCACCACGAAGACGGGCCTCTCGCCCGCGCAGGAGCGCACCACCTCGTAGGCGTCGCGGTAGAAGTTGCGCAGCAGGTGGGGCGGCACGCCCTCGGTCACGGAGAGGCCCTTTCGCGAGCGGCCACGGACCTCGTCGATGGGCTCGATGCCGCAGAAGTTGGAGCGGTCCGCGTAGCGCGCGGCCAGGGCCCCCACCACGTCGAGCATCGCGTTGCGGAACGACTCGACCTCGCCAAAGAAGCTGGTGGGAGAGCTGGGGTCCGCGCCGGGAGCCGACGCCACGTCGAGCAGGACGGAGACGCCGGCGGCCTCGGCCCAGTCGAAGGCGCTGTCCACATAGGTGAGGCACCCGGCGGAGGGGCCGGGCATGGGGCCCTTCTCGCCAAAGACGAACCACGGAACCTGGAGGCGCACCGTGTCGAAGCCACGCGCAGAGATGCTCGCGAAGTCGCGCTCGGTGATGAAGGTCTCACGGTGCTTTGCCAGCATGGAGGCGTAGCGGGCCGACTCCATCGAGTTGGCGAGGGTCGCCTCGTCAAAGGCGCCGGTGCCCGCGAACAGAGACGGGGTCACCCACGGCTCGAGCACGAGCCAGCCGGAGAGGTTGACGCCGTGGAGCGTGCGCGGGCGCTCGGCGTCGTCGTGCCGCTCGCCGGGGCGCCCGCCCTCGCCTGTCGATCTTGTCCCGAGCATCAGGCCTCCCCTTCTGCGCGGCCGCGTAACCGCGCGCGGTCGCCGTGTGCAGGCCGCTATTCAGAAAAGTATATCCATCAAGCGGACAACAAATCGTCATGGGCGGCCTACATGACAAGAACGTTCGGGGAGGAGTGGAGGTTTGCGGGGGCGCTGACTGCGGAGGCGGCGGGCTGCGGCAGCAGCGGGCTGCGAAGGTCGCTGGGGCGCGGTCGCGAACTGGCGAGCCGCGCCGGAGTGCCCCTCTCACCGCGGCGTCCGGGCCTCTCCCCGGTCTCCTCAAAACGAGGCCCCACGGACATCCCGCCACCCCAGTGGGTATAAGAAATTACGCACGTACGCAAACTCGGGCGTCGCCGCAGGTGCGGCCGCGCCCTTCGACACCTGGAGGAACCATGAGCACGCTCTACGACTTTACCGTCAAGGACCGCGAGGGCAAGGACGTGAGCCTTGCCGACTACAAGGGCAAGGTCGTCCTTGTCGTCAACACCGCCACCGAGTGCGGCTTCACCCCCACCTACGCCGACCTGCAGAAGCTCTACGCCGAGGAGCACGACAAGGGCCTCGAGATTCTCGACTTCCCCTGCAATCAGTTTGGCCAGCAGGCGCCCGGCACCGCCGAGGAAATTCACACCTTCTGCACCGGCCGCTTTGGCGTGACGTTCCCACAGTTTGGCAAGCTCGAGGTCAACGGCGCCAACGAAGCCCCGCTCTACACCTGGCTCAAGGGCCAGAAGGGCTTTGCCGGCTTTGACCCCAACCACAAGATCACGCCGATCCTCGTCGACATCCTCGGCAAGGCCGACCCCGACTGGGAGAAGAAGGCCGACATCAAGTGGAACTTCACGAAGTTCCTGGTAGACCGCGAGGGCAACGTGGTGGAGCGCTTCGAGCCCACCGCCGACGTCGAGACGGTCGTGAAGCCGGCCGTGGAGAAGCTGCTCTAGGCTGAAGGGCAGCGACCCTGCGCAGAGAGGTGCGCAACGACGGATGCGCGCGGGTCTCTCGGACCTGTGTCATGACATGCGGGCCCCTCGGAAGGAATCGACTCTTCCATCCGAGGGACCCGCGTCTTTTTGCCGTGGCTCTGAGGGGTCCGCGACCTCGGCCTGGCTCGGCCACGACAATGCGCCGCAGCTAGATGGCCTCGCCTCTAGTGGCCTTCGACCTCGCGAAGCCAGGCTGCACGCTGCTCGGGCGTGGTGGTAGCCACGCTGCCCAGGTGGTGCCAGCGGCGGTTGGCCGAGCTGCCCTCGCCCAGGCCGCCGATGCCCAGCTGGGCAAGCGTTCCCTCGACAAACGACGGCACGAAGGCCTTGTCGAAGAACGAGGCGTCCTCATCGGACGTGGTATAGAGGTCGCAGGTGGCGAGGTTCGTGAGCTTGCCGAGCAGGCCCGACCCCGTGGGCTCCCAGGAGAACCCGACGAGCATCACCTTGTCGAAGAAGCCGCGCAGCATCGCCGGCACGTCGTTCCACCAGACGGGACAGACGATGGCCAGGTGCTCGGCCTGGGCAAGGAGCTCCTGGTAGCGGCTCACGTGCGGGTCCAGGACCGCCCCGTCGTTGTAGCCGGCGAGCTCGTCTGCGGAGAGTACCGGATCGAAGCCGTCGGCGTAGAGGTCGATGACCTCGTGGCCCCTGCCTTCGCGGTCGAGCCGACGGAGCAGCGCCTCGAGCACCGCGTGGTTGAGGCTGTCGGTGCGGGGATGGCAGTAGACGACGAGCGTGTGCATGGCGTTCTCCTTTGTGATGCCTCCGAGGGACGGAGGGTCGGCCCGGACGGTCCAAGGGGTCGGGTGGACCGGGGCACGGGACGACCGACCCGCCCGCCTCAGCCCGTCCCCAAAATGTGACAAATCATCCGGAAGGAAACGTGACAGGGCTGCTAGCGGTAGGTGATGCGGGCGACGCGGATGACCCAGTCGGTGCCGTAGGCGAAGCCGTTGGCGTCGACCGTGAGGGTTCCGCGCTCAACATCCTGCATGAAGGGCACCTGCTGGTCGTTGTCGAGCCACGAGATTGCGGCCACCGGTCGCGTGGCCCCGGTGAACGAGCGCAGGTTGGAGCCCTCGCCGCCCAGCGTCACGTTGTCGTTGCCCACGATGGCAAGGTCGTGGACGAACAGGTAGCTCACGTCGCTGCCGTCCGCGTCGTGGTCGTCGAGGGCAAAGTCGCGGATGCCGCCGTTGGCCACGAGCGTGGCGCTCGGGCGCGCCGTGTGCACGCTCGTACCTGCCATTCTCATCCACATGCCAATGAGGCGCAGGTAGTTGCGCTGGATGGGCTGGATGGCGCCGCCGGCGGTGGGCCCGATGTTCACGAGCGCGTTGGCCCCGGCGCGGCGCGCGTTGGCGATGGTCTCGATGAGCTCGCGCGGGCTCTTGTAGTCGAGGTCGCCCGCCGCGATGCCCCAGTGCTTGTTGGTGGTGACGGAGACCTCGCCGGCCACGTACTTGCCGTCCGGCTCACCGTGGTTGACCTCGCCCGCGATGTGGCGCTCGTAGGTGGTCACGTCAATCTCGGGGTCGACGATCTTGCCGCGGTTCTTGAGGCCGGTGTTGTTGATGATGATGGCGTCGGGCTGCCAATTGCGAATAGTGCCGTAGAGCTCGGGAAGCTTCCAGTCGGCCTCCTTCTTGTTCCAGTTGCCGTCAAACCAGAAGCCGCCCACCTCGCCATAGTTGCGACAGAGAATCTCGACGGACTTGCGCAGGTACTCGAGGTAGGCGTCGAAGTCCGTCTCGTAGAGCGGCGAGTGCCAGTCGTAGGTGGCCATGTAGAAGAAGGGCTTGATGCCGCCGCGGTGGCAGGCGTCGGCAAACTCGGCCACGAGGTCGCGGCGCGCGGCGCTGTGAGGCGCATCGAAGGTGGAGAGGCCCTGCGTATCGTAGAGGAAGAAGCCCTCGTGGTGCTTGGTGGTCAGCGTGATGTAGCCCGCGCCCATCTCCTTGGCCGTGGCCACGAGGTCGTCGGCGTCGAAGTCGCGCGCGTCGAAGGTCTCGATGAGCCGCTCGTACTCGGCCTTGGGCCGCTCGTGGATGAGCTCGGTCCACTCGCCCGCGGCAAGCTGGGAAAAGAGTCCCCAGTGCACGAACAGGCCCAACCCCATGTCCTCGTACGCCTTGATGCGCGGCAGCGGTTCGCTCATGCGTGTCTCCCATCCCCCGATTTAGGAAAGCTCACGTTTTCCATGGTACAGCGCCCAGTACTCGCCGTGCTGGGCCAGCAGCTCGTCATGGGTGCCGCGCTCGATGATGCGGCCGTGCTCGAGCACCATGATCGCGTCGGCGTTGCTCACGGTGGAGAGCCGGTGCGCGATCACGAAGACCGTGCGCCCGGCCATGAGCGCGTCCATGCCCCGCTCGATGAGGGCCTCGGTGCGCGTGTCGATGCTGCTCGTGGCCTCGTCGAGGATGAGCACGGGCGGGTCGGCCACGGCGGCGCGGGCGATGGCGATGAGCTGGCGCTGCCCGGCCGAGAGGTTGGCGCCGTCGGCCGTGACCGGCGTGTCGTAGCCCTGCGGCAGGCGCGAGATGAAGCCGTCGGCGTTGGCCGTGCGGGCGGCGGCGCGCACCTCCTCGTCAGTGGCGTCGAGCTTGCCGAACCGGATGTTGTCGGCCACCGTGCCGCGGAACAGGTGCGTGTCCTGGAGCACGATGCCGAGCGAGCGGCGCAGGCTCGACTTGTGGATATCGCGCACGTCGATGCCATCGTAGGTGATCTGGCCCGAGCGCACGTCGTAGAAGCGGTTGATGAGGTTGGTGATGGTGGTCTTGCCCGCGCCGGTGGAGCCCACGAAGGCGATCTTCTGGCCGGGCTTGGCAAAGAGGTTGAGGTCGGCCAGCACCGTCGTGCCCTCGTCGTAGCCAAAGGTCACGTCGTGGAAGCGCACGTCCCCGGCAAGCGGCACCTGGCCGCGCGCAAGCTCCATGCCCGCCGCCTCGGGAGACCCCTCGCGCACGACCTTGCCGAGGGCGCCCACGCCATATCCAGCCGGAACGGACCACGCCCAGGCGTCCTTGCCGCCCAGGCCGCCACCGCCCGTGCGCTCGAGCGTGACCACGCCCTCGTCAACCTCGGGCGCCATGGCCATGGCATCAAAGATCCGCTCGGCGCCGGCCAGCGCGGAGAGCAGGAAGTTGCCGAGCTGCGCCACCTGGTTGAACGGCATGGCCGACTGACGAACGAACACCAGGTAGCTGGCCAGGCTGCCCACGTCGGTGAGGCCGGCTGCCGCCAGGATCGAGCCCGCCACGGCCACGATGGCGTAGTTGGTGTAGCCCGAGCTCACGGTGACCGGGATGAGCGTGGCGGCATAGGCCTGCGCCGCCGTGCCGCTCTCACGCAGGCTCTCGTTGTGCGCGCGAAACGCCTGGAGGTTGGCGCCCTCGCGGTTGAAGACCTTCACGACCTTCTGGCCCGCGACCATCTCCTGCACGTAGCCGTCGAGCACGCCAAGCGTCTTCTGCTGGGCCTTGTAGAAGCGCGAGCTCTTCTTGCTCGAGAAGCGCACATAGGCGATGAGCGCCGCGTCGCAGACCAGGGTGATGAGCGTGAGGCGCCAGTCGAGCACGACAAGCAGCACCGTCGTGCCCACCACCTGGATGGCCGCCTGGATGACGTTGGCAAAGCTGTTGTTGAGCGCCTCCGAGATGGTGTCTACGTCGTTGGTGAAGTAGCTCATGACGTCGCCCGTACGGGTGCGGTCAAAGAAGGAGAGCGACAGCCGCTGGATGCGGTCGAAGAGGTCGCGGCGCAGGTCGAAGACCACGCGCTGGGCGGCGCGCACCATCACCTGCGTGTAGCCGAGGCACGACGCCGCGCCCAGGGCGTAGATGACGGCCGTTGCCACCACGCCGCTCACAAACCCGGGCATGTCCGCGCTGGCAAGGCGATTGACCACGGGTTTTATCATGTAAGTGCCCAGGAGGTTGGCCACGGCCGAGACCGCCACGAGCACGGCCACCACCACGAGCCTCCTGCGGGCGTGCCCCAGGTATGCCACGAACTGCCGCAGCGTGCGCCCGAGGTCCTTGGGCTTGCTGAACGTGAGGGCCCGCCTATTCGCCATTGAGGGCACCTCCCCTCTCGGACGCCGCAGGCGCCGGCGTCACCGGCCCGTCGTCGTCCGTCGCCATCTGGGTGCGATAGAGCTCCTGATAGATGGGGTCGTGCGCGAGCAGCTCCGCATGGGTGCCCACCGCGTGCACCGCGCCCTCATCCAGGATCACGATCTGGTCGGCGTCCATCACCGAGGCCACACGCTGGGCGATGACGACCTTGGTCACGTCCCCGAGCCCGGCGAGGCCCGCGCGGATCCTCGCGTCGGTCGACATGTCGCAGGCGCTCGTCGAGTCGTCGAACACGATCACGCGCGGGCGCTTGAGCAGGGTGCGCGCGATGCAGAGGCGCTGCTTCTGGCCGCCGGACACGTTGCCGCCGCCCTGGCCCAGGTCGGCGTCGAGCCCGCCGATGCGGTCGAGGAACTCGTCGACGCACGCCAGGTGGCAGGCGCGGGCGAGCTCCTCGTCCGTGGCGTCGGGGGCGCCCCAGAGCAGGTTCTCGCGCACGGTACCCGTGAACAGCACGTTCTTCTGGAGCACGATGCCCACGGCGTCGCGCAGGGCGTGCACGTCGTAGGCGCGCACGTCATGGCCGCCCACGAGCACCTCGCCCGCGCTCGCGTCGTAGAGGCGCGGCAGCAGCTGCACGAGCGAGCTCTTGCCCGAGCCCGTGCCGCCGAGGATGCCCACCGTGGAGCCCGCGGGAAAGCTCAGCGACACATGGGAGAGCACGTCTCGGCCGGTGCCCGCGGCATAGCGAAAGCTCACGTCGCGAAACTCCACCGAGCCGTCCGGCACCCCCGTGAGGGCGTCTTTGGGACTCTCGATGGTGGGCACCTCCTCGAGCACCTCGCCCACGCGGCGCACGCTCGTAAGGGCGCGCGTCATGAGGAGGAAGACGTTGGAGATCATCATGAGCGAGTTGGTGATCTGCAGCACGTAGCTCATGAAGCCCGTGAGCTCGCCCACCTGCAGGGTCCTGGACAGGATCATCTTGCCGCCGAACCACATGATGAGCACGCTGGCGGCGTACATCGCAACCTGGAAGAGCGGCATGTTGAGCACGGCCAGCCTGAAGGTGCCCGTGGCCGTCTGGGCAAGCTCGGCGTTGACGGCGCCAAAGCGCTCGCACGCCCAGTCGCCGCGCACGAACGCCTTGATGGCGCGGATGGCCATGAGCACCTCCTGGACCACCTCGTTGAGCTGGTCCATCGAGTGCTGGAGCACGGCGTACCTGGGTGCCACGCGGCCGATGATGGCCACGAGGGCCACGGCGAGCATCGGCAGCAGCACGAAGAACACCACGGCGAGGTGCACGCTCATCATGCTCGCGAAGAAGAGCCCCATGACGAGCATCACCGGGCCGCGCAGCATCGGGCGAAAGCCCCCGGTGAGCGCGTTCTGGATGACGGTGACGTCGGTGGTCATGCGCGTCACGAGCGAGGAGGTCTCGAAGCGGTCGAGGTTCTGGTAGGAGAAGCGCTGGACCTGGGCGTACTCGGCCTCGCGCAGGTTGGCGCCGAGGCCCATCGCCGTGCGGGCGGAGAAGCGCGAGTAGCCGAGGCCGAACGCCAGGGCCACGAGGCCGCAGGCGAGCATCTGGCCGCCGCGGGCCCACACAACGGAGAGGTCGTGCGCCATCACGCCCTCGTCGATGAGCGAGGCCGTGAGGAACGGGATGATGAGCTCGAGGGTTCCCTCGACGAAGACGCAGATGGCCGCGAGGACGAAGTCACGGCGGTAGGGGCCGAGGTAGCGGAGCATGAGGCGCATCTCATTCATGGCTGGGCTCCTTTGGCTTTGGCACTGGCGCTGGCTCGAGCGACTCGTCGCGCAGGTTGTGGGTCACGCGGGCAAGCAGTTCGTGGAGCTGTGATGCCTCGTCGGCCGTGAGGCCGCGGAGCATCTGGGCCTCCACCTCGCGGCAGCGGCCGTCCCACGCCCGGACGGCAGCGCGGCCCGCCGACGTGAGGGCGAGCACCTTGGTGCGACGGTCGTCGGGGTTGGCCGAGGCGCGCACGAAGCCCTTGCGGTCGAGAACGTCGAGCATGCGACAGACGGCCGCCGGGTCGATGCCAAAGAAGTCGGCGATGTCGCGCTGGGTGGCCGAACCCCGCACGGCGAGGTAGGAGAGCAGCTTTGGCTGCCCCGGCCCCAGGCCGAGGCTCGCGCCAAAGGGACGCAGCTGCGCGCGCTGGGCATGGAAGGCGCGCAGGATGCTCATGTGCAGGTCATTGAGGGAAAAGCCAAGCTCGGCGTCTTGGGGCGCGGCCTTGGCAGCAGTGCTGCTCGCGGCATCATTGGCACTCCGGGCGTCTTGGGGCCCTGCCACCTTGGCAGCGACATCGTTTCCGCCATCATTGCAGCTCGCGGCATCCTGGGGTGCCGCTGCCTTGGCAACAGTATCGTTCCTGATGCCATTGCAGTTCCTGGCATCACCACCATTTCCAGCGGCACCAGCGCCCCCGAGGCCTGACGGATTCCCCTTCTCTGCCTCGTTTCCGGTCATACGGTTCACTTCCTTGATTTGTCAATGATTGACAAGGCAACATAGTAGGCAATGGGCGAAATGGCTTCAACGTGCCAGTGGACGGCGATCGAGGGCCAGCCCAATTCAGCATTTGGCAAACGCAGAATCAGGCGGCAAAGTTCGCGGCGTCCACGTGAGGCCCACGCAACCCTTTAGCCGCAGGCGCAATTCCGGCGAAGACGCCGCTCGGCCTGGTCGCCGCCGACACCATATTTACGGGCGACTCGGCCACAGCAGGCCTCCGCAAGCCATCTACCGGAGACGCGACCTTTTTTCGGACCTCTTTTTTTGGTAGATCGCTTTCGGCCCCCAGAAACAGGGCCTTCTTGAGGCTAGGTTTTGACCGGAACCGGAACCGGAACCGCGAGCGACCGGACGAAATCGACTATTGCGGGCCTTCAAGAAAGGTCGATGGCATCGGCCAGTGCGGCGCTCCCAGCAAAGTCGACGGCGTCGGATATGCCGGAAACAGGCTCGGCTTGAGGAAAACGGTTCCAGGCCCTTACAAAGCAGCGGCCAGAAGGGTCTGCGCCAGATAGTAAAGTCCGGCCAGCCCGATGAGCACGTAGGTGACGCGACGAATCATCGCGGTGTCGAGGCGGTCGACGACGCGGTTCGCAACCTGCTGTCCCGCGAGCTGCGCCGCCGCGGCAACGACGATAACGGGCACAATCGCCGGCACGATGATGCCCTGGAACGCCCGGAAGCTCACGCCCCAGATCGTCGTCACAAGAAAGAAGAGCTGCAACGTGCCCAGATAGGCACGCTTGTCGGAGGTGCGGGCCAGATAGTAAACGACCATGAGCGGCCCGCCGATGCCAAAGAGGCCGTCGCACGCCCCGGAGATGAGGATGCAGGCAAGCGACGGCACGAGGCCCATGGCCGCCGAGCCTTCGGCCCTTCGGACGAAGAGGAAGTACAGGGAGAGCACGACGAGAAACGCACCAAGCGCGCCCTTGAGCAGGGTCGCGTCGACCGCTCGGGCAACCAGGATGCAGACGCTGCTCACGGCCATGAACAGGAGCGCCGGCGCCACGGCCTGAAGGGGACGGACGTAGGCCCGATAGCGCCAGACCATCGACACGAGGAACGGAAGTCCCATCGAGACCGAGATGGCGGAGCCCGTCACCACCCCATAGGTAAGCGGCAGCACGGTCATGGCGATAATCCCGGCCCCGAAGCCCGACACACCCTGGACGAATCCGGCCAGCACACCAGCGACCACGACCATGCCAAGACTTGCATACCCCACGCTAGACCCCTCGCGCCGCCGATTGTTGGGAACAGTCAAGCGAGCGAAAGGCCGGGGCCTCGCGAAGAGCGGCGTACCGTAATGGACAGAACATGGAGACCGCCTCCCGCCGTCTTCTTTTCAGGTAGTTTTCATTATAAGTGCTGACGAGCGGAGATCTCGAAGCGTGGCGAATGGTTTCGGTAGGCGCTCGCGTCGCGCACGAGCGGCACGAGCACCTCGCGCAGCCACGGCCGACGAATCGAGGGCCCGATGAACACCGCCGTGGGTTCCGAGCCCGCGCCCCCGTCCCCGGACTCGTAGCCCGTGACCTGCCACATGCGGTCGACCACGTCGAAGCGCAGCCACTGCCCGCCGCACGGCAGGTAGCCCTTGGCGCGTACCACCTCGCCAAACACGCCGGCCACGAGCGCATCGAGAAACCAGAGCAGGTGGCTCTCGCTCGGCAGCGACAAGTCTGAGAGCGACAGGCTGTCAAATCCGTCGTCAGCGGCCGAGGGTGCCCCCGCGAGCCTCCTGCCCGCGGAGGCGCGAGCACGGACCGGAGAGCCTGCCGCGCCGCGCGCATCGCCCGCCGCGGACGGCCCGGCGCCCCCGCCGGCGAGGTCGTCCTCCAGCAGCCCGGAGAACCACGCGTCCGAGAGCTCGTCCCAGGACCTGTCGACCAGCCGCGCGTCGGGGCTCACGCCCCGCACCCACGCCGCGAGCTCGGCCAGCTCGCCGGTGCCCGCAAGCTGGGCCTTCGAGACGACCACGGTGCTGGCCGTGCGAACCTGGTCGAGGTAGATCTCCTCGAAGCGCTCGCGCTGGCGCACCCACGCCGTGGCGTCGACGATCGCGAGCGGGGCCAGCAGCGAGATGCGCTCGTAGCTCACCTGGTCGATGTTGTCGAGGATGGACGAGAGGCGCGCCACGCCCGTGGGCTCGACCACGAGGTACTCGGGGTCGAGCGTGTTGGCAATCGTGAGCACCGACGTGGCGAAGTCCTGCTTGCCCGTGCAGCAGATGCAGT
The DNA here is from genome assembly GCF_901212675.1 of Olsenella uli. GTDB lineage: Bacteria > Actinomycetota > Coriobacteriia > Coriobacteriales > Atopobiaceae > Parolsenella > Parolsenella uli_B. The sequence continues at coordinate 65,439 of NZ_CAAKOQ010000021.1, read as the reverse complement.
TCTCCGTGCTCTCCCAGACGGAGAGCTCGTCGGTCTCCGAGAGGACCTTGGCGTCGATGTCGGCCTGGCCGTACTCGTTCTCATAGACCACGAAGTCGCGCCCCGTCCGCCGGGCGAGCTCCTGGATGAACGTCGTCTTGCCCGCCCCCAGAAACCCCGACACCACAAGAATCCTCAAACCCCAACCCCCAATACGTAATAAGAACAAGAAGCCAGACAACCCCCACGGACGCCTCATCAAGCCGGTCGTCCGCGCGGCGCCAGCCGCGCGCGGGGGCCTTCGGGCCTCCCGCAACAGCAACGTCAGCGCCCCGCCCCCTCCTATCGTCAGCCGCGAGTTCCGCAGGCAAGCGAAGCGCAGCCGAGGACTGTTTGAGCGGAAGATGATAGGAGGGGCGGGGCGACCTCGAACGATATGGGCGGAGGCCCGAAGGCCCCCGCCCGCGACGCTAGTCGATCACGACGACCGGCTTGATGAGGTCGGCCGGCTTGTCCCTCATGAGGAAGAGCGCCTCCTCCAGGTGCTCCCACCCGTGGAACACGTGCGTGGACAGCGGCGCAACGTCGAGGCGACCAGAAGCCACGAGCGAGCCGAGCTTCTCCATGCGCAGGCGGCCACCCGGCATGAGGCCGCCGCGGATGTCCTTGTGGCCCATGCCCACGCCCCACTCGACGCGCGGGATCTTGACGTAGTCTCCGTTGCCGAGGTAGTTGACGTTGCCGATCTTGCCGCCGGGCTTGAGCGCCTTCACCGCGTCGATGAAGGTGTCGCAACCGCCACCGGCCACGACCACGCGGTCGACGCCCTTGCCGCCGGTGAGGGCGAGCACCTGGTCGGCAATGGGGCCGTCCTTGTAGCTGACGAAGTCCGTGGCGCCGTAGCCCTTGGCGACCTCGACGCACTTGGGGCGCGTACCCACGGCGATGATGCGAGACGCACCGCGCAGGTTGGCACCGGCAACGCTCATGAGGCCCACGGGGCCGATGCCGATGACGAGCACCGTGTCGCCGAACTGGACGTCGGCCAGCTCCACGCCGTGGAAGCCCGTGGGAACCATGTCGGAGAGCATGCAGGCATCGACCGGGTTGATGTTCTCGGGTAGCAGCGCCAGGTTGCCGTCGGCGTCGTTCACGTGGAAGTACTCGCCAAAGACGCCGTCCTTGAAATTGGAGAACTTCCAGCCGGCCAGCATGCCGCCGGAGTGCATGGAGTAGCCGGCCTGCGCCTCGAGGGAGTTCCAGTCGGGGGTGATGGCGGGCACGAGCACCTTGTCGCCGGGCTTGAAGTCCTTCACGAGCTCGCCCACCTCGACGACCTCGCCGGACGCCTCGTGGCCCAAGATCATGTCGTGGCGCTCGCCGATGGCGCCCTCCCAGAGGGTATGCACGTCGGACGTGCAGATGGCGACGGCCAGCGGCTTGACGATGGCGTCCATCGGCCCGCAGGCCGGACGGTCCTTCTCGATCCAGCCAGACTCGCCGATCCTGAGCATTGCGTAACCCCTCATGCGATCTCCTCTCGTGTCGTCTCATCGTGGGGCGCCAGGCCGCAACCGGGCATCCCCAGGCAGTCGCGCGCGACTGTCCGGCGGGCGAACCCACCCCGCCGCCGGCCACGGGATGGGCCCCGCGGCCAGGCAGTCGCCATCCGGACGACTGCCCCGAGCAGGAGTGCCACCAAAGAGCTTGGCACGCCAAGAGACGATTCTTGGTGATGCCGGCCCGGGGCAGGCGCCTCGGGCCGGCACGCACTGGGCCAACGGTCGGAATCCTCCGGGGAAAGGCCGTTACTTGAGTAGCATTTATGGCGAGACACTGGAGTCTTGGCAAATCCGACCTCCGGAGAATAAACGGGAGGAAACTGGGCGTTTGTAGTTAGGCTGGGCAAACCGGCCCCGCCTGATGCCGGGTCGGACAGGTCGGCCTTGCCTGATGCCGGGTCGGGCAAGGCCGGTTTGCCCGGCCTGAAGTCAGGTCGGGCAAACCGGCCTTGCCAAATACCATACCCTTGATAGCATATGGGCGAAAACGAGACGGGCGCCGGGGAATGCCCGTCAGGAGAGGACTGCCATGTCAGAGAACAGCGCCGAGAAGGCGACGACCGACACCGCGACGCCCAAGGCCCCCAGGGCCATGCGACGCGCAAACCGCGAGGTCACAGACCCCGCTGACCTTGCCGGCATCATCGGGCGGGCGCACGTGCTGCACGTGGGCTTCTCCGACGCCGAGGGCCTGGCCGTCGTTCCCATGAACTACGGGTTCGAGTGGGCCGAGGGGCGGGGCCTCCCCACCTTCTGGCTCCACTCCGCCGGCGAGGGGCGCAAGGCCGACGCCTGGGCCTCCTCTCCCGAGGTCGCCCTCGAGCTCGACGTCGAGGGCGGCGTCATCACGGGTGACTACTCCTGCGCCTACTCGTACGCCTACGAGAGCATCATGGCCTGGGGGCGCATCCGGCCCGTCACCGACGCGGCCGAGAAGCTGCGCGGGCTGACGCAGGTCATGGCCCACATGGCCCCGGGCGTCCCGGTCACGTTCTCGGACGAGGCGGTGGCGCGCGTGGCCGTGTGGCGCATCGACGTCGAGCGGATCTTGGGCAAGCGGCGCGAGGCCAAGGCGCCGAAGGCGGCGGATGCCGCCGCGCATCCCGCGGCTGCCTCGGGCGACGACGCCGCGGCCAGCCCCTCCCCCACCCCCGACGCGGGCGAGCCCAAGCCCAAGAAGGGCAAGAGGGACAAGCGCGACAAGCACGACGACAAGCGCGACAAGCCAAAGAAGGACAAGGCCAAGAAGAAGGAGCGCAAGGACATGGGGCTCTTCGGCGAAATCGAGGCAAGGCTCACGGGCAAGAGGGCCGACTCGGCCGACGAGGAGCTCAAGCGCAAGAAGAAGGCCGATCGCAAGGCCCTCGAGAAGGCGACCGAGGAGATCCTGAAGGGCCAGCGCTGCGACGGCTGCGGGCACCACTGCAAGCTCATCGACCCGCGCTGCGGCAAGGGCAAGAAGCTCCGCGCCAAGCGCCTCGCCAAGGCGGGCATCCGGGAGTAGCCCGGCAGGCCCACAGAGACACGCACAAACACGTCGCGACCCCGCCGGCCGGACCCCACGCGCAAGCGCAAGGGCCCGGCCGGCGGCGCGTTCGGCACGCCCCGTCACCGGAGGGCTACGATGGTCGCAGCGACATCGCGACAACGGGAGCGGCCATGCTAGACCTCACGAAGCTCGGGACCGAGCAACGAAACCCACGCACCATGGAGCTTGACGCCTTCACGCCGCTCCAGGTGGCCGAGGCCATGAACGCCGAGGACGCCCATGCCGTGGAGGCCGTCCATGCGGTGCTTCCGCAGGTGGCCACGGCGATCGAGTGGGCGGGCGACAGCCTAAACGCCGGTGGCCGCATCATCTACGTGGGCGCCGGCACGTCCGGCCGGCTCGGCGTGCTCGACGCCGTGGAGTGCCCGCCCACCTTTGGCGTCTCCTATGAGACGGTCGTCGGCATCATCGCGGGCGGCGAGGACGCGTTCGTGAAGGCGGCCGAGGGCGCGGAGGACCACGAGGAGGCCGGTGCGGCCGACCTCGCCGCCAAGGGCCTGACCCCGCACGATCTCGTGGTGGGCCTCGCCGCGAGCGGGCGCACGCCCTACGTCGTCGGCGCCCTGCGCAAGGCGCGCGAGGCAGGCTGCCGCACCGTGGCGATCGCCTGCAACCCGGGCTCCAGGATCGGCGCCGAGGCCGACCTTGCCATCGAGCCGGCCACAGGCCCCGAGGTGCTCACGGGCTCCACGCGCCTCAAGGCCGGCACCGCGCAGAAGCTCGTCCTCAACATGATCTCGACCGGGGCGATGGCGCGCGCGGGCAAGGTCTACGAGAACCTCATGGTCGACGTGAGGCAGTCGAACGAGAAGCTGCGCGTGCGCGCGCAGAACATCATCATGGAGGCCTGCGGCTGCACCCGCGACGAGGCCCGTGCATCGCTCGGGGCGGCCGGCGGCCACGTGAAGGCGGCCATCACGATGCGCCTACTCGGGTGCTCGGCCGAGGAGGCCGCAGAGGCGCTCGACGGGGCCCACGGCCACGTGCGCGTCGCAGTCGAGAGGCGGCGTACGGCGTAAGAGGTGGCGGACGAGGCGTAGGGGGGGGGTGCGCCGCGCCGTGAATCCCGCGCAGAAGCCCCGTCACCGCAGGCCCAGACATGAAACGGCGAACGGTAGCGTGGCGTCGGTGGGTGGTTTTGCCCCGCCGGTGCCACTCCTTTCGCCGATATAAGTTGACCACTAATCGATAGCCATTTGCGTAGATAAGATGTATATGGATTTGTGGTCATCTCTGTGACCGCAACACCGTACCCTCTCCTCCAAGTCGCTCGCACGGGGCGGGCGGCACGACGAAGGGGGATGACATGGAGCGAATCGAGGGGCGCGGGGCCTGCGTCGAGGCCGTGGAGGGGCAGGGCCACAGCGCGGCGCCGGACGGCACCCGCCGCATCTGGCGCTTCGGCACCGACGAGCGCGGGGCCGACGTCACGGAGGGCACGGCACGTGACAACCAAATCCTCGGCGGCAAGGGCGCGAACCTGGCCGAGATGGCGCGCCTGGGCCTCCCGGTGCCGCCGGGCTTCACCATCACCTGCCAGACCTGCATGGACTACGCCCGCGGCGGCAACACCTGGCCCGCCGGTACGCTCGAGGCCATCGACGAGGCCCGCGCCGACCTCGAGCGCCGCATCGGCAAGCGCCTGGGCGACGCGCGCGACCCCCTGCTCGTCTCCGTGCGCTCCGGTGCCCCCATCTCCATGCCCGGCATGATGGACACGGTGCTTGACCTGGGCCTCAATGACGCGTCGGTCGAGGGGCTCGCCGCCCAGACGGGAGACGCGCGTTTTGCCTGGGACTCCTACCGCCGCTTCGTCCAGATGTTCTCCAACGTGGTCATGGGCATCGACTCCGACCTCTTCGAGGAAGCCATCATCGAGGCGCGCGAGGCCACCGGCGCCGCCTCCGACGCGGACCTCGACGCGGACGCCCTCCGCTCCCTCGTCGCCATGTTCAAGCGGATCTTCGCCGAGCACGCCGACGCCACGGCACACCCGGAGCTTCTGGACGAGGAAGGCGTGCCGGCCTTCCCGCAGGACCCCACCACCCAGCTCCGCCTGGCCATCGCCGCCGTCTTCGGCTCCTGGGACTGCGAGCGGGCACGCCTCTACCGCCGCCAGAACCACATCGCCGACGACCTGGGCACGGCCGTGAACGTGCAGGCCATGGCCTTTGGCAACAAGGGCGCCACCTCCGCCTCGGGCGTGGCCTTCACGCGCAACCCCGCCACCGGCGAGCGAGAGCCCTACGGCGACTACCTCGTGAACGCCCAGGGCGAGGACGTCGTGGCCGGCATCCGCAACACGAGCCCCATCGAGCGGCTGCGCCACACCCCGGGCCTGGGGCAGGCCGGCGAGCAGCTCGAGCAGGTCTTCGGCATCCTCGAGCGTCACTACCGCGACATGATGGACATCGAGTTCACCATCGAGCAGGGCCGGCTCTACCTCCTGCAGACGCGCGTGGGCAAGCGCACGGCCCAGGCGGCGCTGCGCATCGCCGTGGAGATGGAGCGCGAGGGGCTCATCACCCGCGAGGAGGCGCTGCTGCGCGTGAACCCCGCCCAGCTCGACCAGCTCATGCACCCGCAGATCGCCGCAGACGCCGAGCGCGTCGTGGTGGCGCGCGGTCTGGGGGCGAGCCCCGGCGCCGCCGTGGGCGAGGTAGTCTTCTCCGCAGCCGACGCCGTAGCTGCCAAGGCCGAGGGCAGGCCCTGCGTGCTCGTGCGCTGGGAGACCACGCCCGACGACCTCGCCGGCATGAGCGTGGCAGAGGGCATCCTCACGAGCCACGGCGGCAAGACGAGTCACGCCGCCGTCATCGCCCGTGGCATGGGAAAGCCCTGCGTGTGCGGGGTGGATACCCTGCGCATCGACGGCGAACGGGGTGAGGCGGCCGTGGCCGGCAGCGACCTTGTGCTGCGCGCGGGCGACGTCGTCTCCATCGACGGCGCCACGGGCGAGGTGATGCTCGGCTCCGTCGCGCTCGAGCGTCCGGGCACCACCGGCGAGCTCGGCACCATCCTCGCCTGGGCCGACGAGGTGCGCCGCATGGGCGTGCGCGCCAACGCCGACAACCCCGCCGACGCCCGCCTCGCGCTCGAGCTGGGGGCCGAGGGCATCGGCCTCACGCGCACCGAGCACATGTTCCTCGGCGAGCGCAAGGAGCTCATCCAGCGCTTCATCCTCACGGACGACGAAGCCGAGCGTGCACGTGTCGCCGGCGAGCTGGCCCGCGCCCAGGAGGGAGACTTCTACGAGATGCTCCGCGAGATGGACGGCCTGCCCGTGACGATCCGCCTGCTCGCCCCGCCGCTGCACGAGTTCCTCGACGACCCGCGCCGCCTGGCAGTGCGCCTCGCCCACCTGGAGGACAAGGTCCAGGCCGCCCAGGGTGAGGAGCGCGAGCGCCTCGTGGCGGAGGCGGCCGGCGTGCGGTGCTTGCTCGAGCGCATCGACGCGCTCAGCGAGGCCAACCCGATGCTGGGGCTTCGCGGCTGCCGCCTGGGCTTTGCCTACCCCGAGCTGCCGCGCCTGCAGACGCACGCCATCGCCCACGCCACCGTCCGCCTCAAGCACGAGGGGCGAAACCCGCGGCCGCACATCATGGTGCCGCTCGTGTGCCTCAACGCCGAGATCCGCGAGATGCGCGCCATCGTGGAGCGCGCGATCATCGACGTCGAGGCCGAGACGGGCGTACGCCTGGGCGAGATCCCCGTGGGCACGATGATCGAGCTGCCGCGGGCCGCCGTCATGGCCGACCGCATCGCGCGGCACGCGGAGTTCTTCAGCTTTGGCACGAACGACCTCACGCAGACGGCGCTCGGCTTCTCGCGCGACGACGTGGAGGGCAAGGTGCTGCCGAGCTACCTCGAGGGCGGCATCATCCCGAGAAACCCGTTCGAGACGGTGGACGAGGGCGTGGCCAAGCTTGTGGGCATGGCCGCCGAGCTGGGGCGCAGCGCCCGGCCGGGCATCTCGCTGGGCGTGTGCGGCGAGCACGGCGGTGACCCGGAGTCCATCGCCGCCTTCTACGACCTGGGAATCGGCTACGTGAGCTGCAGTCCCTACCGCCTGCCCGTGGCAAGGCTCGCCGCCGCGCAGGCCACGCTCACGAGCACGGCGCGGCCCTACGTGCCGCCGACGCCCGCCGTCGCGGCGACGCGCGAGCGCCCGGCCTGGGCGCAGCAGGCGTAGCGGCGCGAGCACGGAAAGGGCGGCGGAGACGCTCGCGCGAGAGCGTCTCCGCCGCCCCTGTCGGCACCGTATGACAGGCCGCCCGGACCTACGCCCAGGCCAGCCCGCGCGCCTTGCCCCCTACTTGCCCGAGTAGCGCGCGGGCACGAGGCCGGCGTGCTCGAGCGCCGAAACGATCGGCACGATTACGACGAGCTGCAGGATGATGCCCGGCAGGCCCATCGCGAAGTAAGCAGCGCCCCACGCCGCGATCGAGTAGCTCCCGGCGGAGAAGATGAGCGCCTGCAGCACGCCGCCCACGATGCGACCCACGAGCATGGACCCCACGAGCGACACGTAGAGGTCGGCTACCGCCTTGCCCGTGCGCACATATTGGGACAGCAAGCCCGCGACCAGGCCGTACACCGCGAGCTCGCACACCATGGAGGGCAGCATCGGCGCGGGCGGCATGCCCGTGAGCGCGCTCGAGAGCGCCGGGGCCAGGATTCCGGCCACGAGGCCGGGAACGGGACCCACGAGCAGGCCGCAGACAAGCACCGGGACGTGCATCGGCAGCCAGACCATACCGGCGTTGGGAATTGCGTGGAAGAGCATCGGCAGCACCACGCCGAGCGCGGCGCACACGGCCGTTACCACGACTTTCTTGACAGGATTCATCCTCTTACCTCTTTCTCTCCAGATTCCAACCTATACCCTCGGGCCTCCATGGCCGCGGAGAGGTCGTCAGCGCGGCGGAAGGCCGCGACGAAGATGGGCACGAGCAACCGCGCGTAGCCGCTGAGGTAGGCCCAGGCCCGGCGCGGCCCCCGCAGCCGTGCGGACCCCGCCGCCCTGAGCCGCTGGGCGCGGGCGAGGTGCGCACACTCGTCCATGAGCGTGGGCACGAACTGGACCGTGACCCCCACCGTGAGCGCAGCCACCTCGACCGGGACGCCGAGGCGCGCCAGGGGCGCGAGCAGGTCGCGCACGCCCGAGACGACCTGTTGGGGCCGCGTGGTGGCGCAGAGCAGCTCGCCCAGCGTCGCCACCAGCGAGAGGCGGCACACGACGCGCACGCCCTGCGCCAGCCCCTCCCACGTGAGGGTCGCCGGACCAAGCACGAGCAGGGGCCGCGTACCCGAGAAGAACAGGGCATTCAGCGCGAGCACCGAGACGCAGAACCAGCGCAGGGCCCACACCACGCCAAACGCCTCCCGGGGCGGCACGCGCGAGAGGGCCACGAGCGCACAGGTCACGACGAGCCCCGCCGGCACCGGTGTCGCGACGACGAGCACGACCGCCAGCACGAGGCCAACGAGCTTGGCCGCGCCCGGGAGGCGGTGCACGGGTGACGAGAGGGGCAGGTAGCGCCCGATTCTCATCATGGGCACACCACCTCCTCCCGGGCTGCGGCCCTGGCCCCGGCGGCGCGGCAGAGCCCCGCCAGGCGGCCCGCGAGCTCGCGCGCGCCCAGGACGCCGACGAGGCCGAGCCCAGACGCGTCGCGCCCCCAGGCCTGCGCGAGCCGCTCGGCTCCCCTGGCCGCAGCCGAGGCTGCAAGGCCCACGGAGCGCATGCGAGCCGCGTCGCCCATCGTGGCGCGCACGTCCCCCTCGAGCACGACGCGACCGTCCGCGAGGGCGACGACGCGCGTGGCCGTCTCGGCAACGAAGCCGCAGTCATGGGAGGAGAGCAGCACGAGCGCACCCGCGCAGGCAAGGCGCCGAACGAGCCGTGAGACGTTCGCGCGGCCCAGCGGATCAAGGCCGGCCGTGGGCTCATCAAGCATGACGACGTCCGGGCCGGGAGCCAGCACGCTTGCCAGGGCAACGCGCCTCCTTTGGCCACCCGAGAGCGAAAACGGCGAGCTCGTGAGCACCTCGTCGGGATCCAGCCCCACCTCGGCGAGGGCTGTGCGCACGCCGCGCGCGACCTCGTCCGCGCCAAGGCCCGAGACCCTGAGCGCAAAGCCCACCTCGCGCCCGACGCTCGTCTCGAAGAGCTGGCGCTCCGGGAACTGGAAGGCAAAGCCAAGCCGGCCCTCGAGCTCCCGGCGCGCCCGGACGTCGCGCGCGAGGTCGCGCCCACAGAACTCGGCCACGCCCGAGGAGGGGTGCGTGAGGCCAGCCGCGAGCTCGAGGGCAGACGTCTTGCCCGCGCCGGTCCTCCCCACGAGCGCGACGACCTCGCCGGACCTCGCGGCCAGGCTTGCCCCCTCGAGGGCCACGCGCTCGCCGGGAAGCCCCCGGTCGTAGACGAGACCGGCGTCCTCGAGCGCAAGCGTGGCGCGGGCGGCGCCGGGCTCGGGCGATACGGGCGTGGAGGGCGGATCGGGTATGGGGGCGCGCACGCCGAAGGGATGCCCGCCAGCCAGGCTCGGCCGCAGCAGCTCCGCCAGCTCGGCAAAGTCGAGCGGGCAGCGAGGGGCATCGGCGCAGAGCCCGAGTGCGCGCAGCTCGCGCCAGACCTCGACGACCGCAGGCGCGGATAGGCCGCAAGACGCGAGCAGGCCCGCGTCGGCGAGGACCTCGGCAGGCGCCCCGCAGGCGACGAGGCGCCCGGAGCGCATCACGAGCAGCCGGTCGCAGCGCGCCGCAAGCTCCATGTCGTGGGTCACGGCAACCACGGCCCCGTGTCCGCGCAGTCCCTCGATGACCTGGATGACCTCGGACTTCCCCTCGTCGTCAAGCATGGAGGTTGCCTCGTCGAGGACCAGCACCTCGGGCGAGGCGGCAAGCGCCCCCGCGATGGCGACGCGCTGCTGCTGGCCGCCCGAGAGATCGTGCACGTCCCGGTCCTCGTAGCCGGCAAGCCCCACCTGGGCCAGGGCGCGCACCGCCGCCTCGCGTGCCTCGGACGCGGAGGCACCGAAGTTCAGGGGCGCGAAGGCCACGTCCTCGCCCACGACGCTCGAGACGAACTGGTTCTCGGGACTCTGGAACACCATCTGGCAGCGGCGGCGCAGCTCGTGCACGTCGGCGCCCGGCCTCAGCTCGATGCCGGCGACCTCGAGCGAGCCCCGCTGCAGGGGCAGCAGCGCGTCGAGATGGCGAGCGAGCGTGGTCTTGCCGCTCCCGTTTGCGCCCACGATCGCCACGAACTCGCCCTCCTCGACCGAGAAGGAGACGTCGTCGAGCGCGGGGGCGGAGGCGTCGTCGTAGGAAAAGCGCAGGTGGCGGGCCTCGATAACGGGCATCTCAGAGGTCGCCCCGCGCATCGGGGAATGATGCGGCTGCCGCGTTGGCGGAGGCTGAGGCCGCCGCGTCGGGGATAGGCGTTGCCGCCGCGTCGGCGCGCAGCGTGCCCGAGACCACGTAGATTTCCTCGTCGAGCTCGACGTCGACGTCAAACCACGGCGCCACGATCCGGGCCAGGTCGGTCGCAGGCATGAGGCCGCGCGACACGGCCGAGGGCGTGGCGCTGTGGCCCCCGTCGATGACGGCTCGGCTCGCGTCGTGAGCGATGGTGAGGCGGCCGCCCGGCGCAAGCGAGCGAGCGACGTTGGCGACGAGGCGCGCGGGCGAGACCATGTGTGGCAGGGCGTTGAAGACCATGGTGCGGTCGGTCGTGGGCAGCGAGCAGACGGACGCGTCGCCCACGCCAAAGCTCGCGCGTTCGCCGAAGCCCTTCTCGCGCGCGCGGTGGACCATCTCGGCCGAGAGGTCGATGCCGTGGACGCGGGCCACGCCGCGCCGGAGGTAGCACGGGACGAGCACGCCCGTGCCGCAGGCGATGTCGAGGACGCTCACGCCCGGCAGGATGTCCGCCAGATCGAGGATGCGCTCGATGCGGGCAGGGTCGTGCTCGCAGACGCCGTCCCAACCGTCGGCCAGTCGGTCAAAAAAGGCGCGGACCTCACCCACGTTGACGCCGGCATCGCCCATCGTGGCCTCGCTTCCCTCGAGCTCGATCATGGACCTGAGCCTAAACGAGGCGAGAGTATAGAACCAAGTTGGTGATTTGTTCGGAAATTAGTGAACTTATTGGCACTATCGTTCGCAAACTGCCCTCGCGGGCGACTTCGGTCAGGCCCACTCTGGGATGGGGCCCGGGAATCGCCGCCTGTCGAGCGGGCCTGTCTTGGGCTTCCGAAATGCCGCCTAGCTGTTCGCGAGGCGGTTCAGGAGGTCCGTCGCGGAGCCGGCGGCGTTCTTGGCGCCCTCGCTCAGCTGCGACGCGGCATCGCCCAGCTGCGACCTCACGTCGCCGAGGTCGATGGAGCCAAGCTTGTCGAGGGCGTCTCCCGCTAGCGAGCCGAGGGTCTCGCCACCGGACGAGTCCGCCGACTCGCCGGTCTCTGGGGCGGTCGTCGTGGCCTCGGGCGAGGAGGGCTCCACCGCGGTCGGCGAGCTCGCGGCCCTGGACGCCGCCCGGTTGGTCGCCGTGCAGGAGCCGACCTGGAAGGCTATGACAATCGCGAGGATGACAGCGAGGACGGCCGCGACCCAGGCGAACGGGTTGCGTCGCGGGGTCGGATGCCGCGAGGCCGCCCAGGTGTCGGCCGAGGCAGGGGCCCGGTCGCCATCGTCAGACCCCGGGATGTAGGGCGGCTGCTGCGGGGGCGACGCCACGAAGGGACGGCGCTGGGTCGTTCCGTCGTCCGCCGGCTGCGCGGCGAGGGGCTCAGTGTCCTGGCCGGGCTCGCCCGACGGCTGCCAGCCGCCGATGGGCTCGGTGACCCCGGTGTCGATGCGACGGGTGGGCTCGGCATCCCCGCGGGCGTACGCATCCCGGTCTTCCATGGCCCCTCCTCCGCCCGACGAGAGTACAGACAATGTGTTGCCGACCACAGACAACACGCTGGCCTTCCCAGACGACGCGCCGCCCGTCCCAGAAAGCCGCGCGGCCCGCCCCGGACAACGCTTTGCCTACCATTGTTCCCCACCAGAGGGGGCGGCTTCTAGACAGATTGCCGCGCGGAGGCAGTTGGTCGATAGGTGTCCCCCACGGGGTCCGGGTCGTTGGCTCATATCCTTCCATGTTGCTTGGAATTGACAACCAATATCAACTTTCTGGGAGAGATTCGGAGGGAGCTGGGAGGGGCTCGTACGCGCTTCTCGCAATCGCCACCGCACAGGTGGCAGTTGTGGAAGTCTTGAGTAGGCTCCGACAGAGCCGCAGGGAGACACAATCTGTGGGGCGGCGCGGTCCCTCGGGCACAGCGGGTAGTGGCATGATGGGTCGCCGGACGCAGCACGCGGCACACGCCCGCAAGCCAGACATGGCACCGGGCACGCGCCGGACACAGCACGCGGTGCCCGCCCACGCAAGCCCAGACCAGCTCGCGGGCACACGCTCACACGACACGCGAAGCGGAGACGACGTGAACATAACCAAGCGTGACGGCCGCACGGAGGCCTACGACGGATCGAAGATCACCTCGGCCATCGACCGAGCGTTTGCCGAGGTCGCGGCCCAGACCGGAAGCGAGCCCGCCTCTGCCGAGACGCTCGCCTCCCTGCTCGCGGCCGTCGAGGCCGCCATGGCCGAGCGCAGCGTCTCGACCGTGGAGGACATCCAAGACATCGTCGAGCGCGCCCTCATGGAGCAGGGCTACTTCGACGTGGCCAAGAGCTACATCCTCTACCGCCACACGCGCGCCGAGGCCCGCCTCACGCGTCAGGCCATCTGCGCCACCGCCGGCACCGACGAGCTCGACCCCGTCCTCGAGCGCATCGAGCGCGACTTCCCCGAGCAGGACTACGCCCTCGCCACCCTTTTGGCCAAGGCCCGCGGCTTCGTGAAGAGCGGCATGGACACCGACGAGCGCCTCGGCGCGCTCACCAAGGCCGCCGTGGAGCTCACGAGCCAGGAGGCCCCGCGCTGGGAGATGGTGGCCGCCCGCCTGCTCGCCTTCGCCTTCCACCGCAGGCTCGCCGCCGCCGAGGCCTCCCGCGGCATCACCAACTTCTACGAGAAGCTGCGCCACCTCACCGACCAGGGCCTCTACGGCGACTTCATCCTCGGCCACTACAGCAAAGCCGAGATCGACGAGGCCGCCGGCTTCATGGTGCCCGAGCGCGACGACCTGTTCACCTACGCGGGCCTCGACCTTCTCCTCAAGCGCTACGTCATCTGCTCGCACAGTCACGAGGCGCTCGAGAGCCCGCAGGAGATGTTCCTCGGCATCGCGCTCCACCTCGCCATGAACGAGGGCGAGGACAAGGCCTGCGCCGCGGACGTCGCCGCCACCGGCACCGAGCCCGCCTCGACCGTTCGCCTCACGTGGGTGCGCCGCTTCTACGACATGCTGTCGCGCCTCGAGGTCACCATGGCCACGCCCACGCTGGCCAACGCGCGCAAGCCCTTCCACCAGCTCTCGAGCTGCTTCATCGACACCGTTCCCGACAGCCTGGAGGGGATCTACCGCAGCGTCGACAACTTCGCCAAGGTCTCCAAGTACGGCGGCGGCATGGGCATGTACCTGGGCAAGGTTCGCGCCAAGGGCGGGAGCATACGCGGCTTCGAGGGCGCGGCCGGCGGCGTGATCCGTTGGATCCGCGTCATCAACGACACCGCCGTGGCCGTGGACCAGCTGGGCGTGCGCCAGGGCGCCGTGGCCGTCTACCTCGATGCCTGGCACCGCGACCTGCCCGAGTTCCTGCAGCTGCGCACCAACAACGGCGACGACCGCATGAAGGCCCACGACGTCTTCCCGGCCGTGTGCTACCCCGACCTCTTCTGGAAGATGGCCGAAGAGAACCTCGACCAGCCCTGGCACCTCATGTGCCCGCACGACATCCTCGTCGTGAAGGGCTACGCCCTCGAGGACTACTTTGGCGAGGAGTGGGAGCGCCGCTACAAGGAGTGCGTGGCCGACCCGCGCATCCCCAAGCGCACCGTGAGCGTCAAGGACATCGTACGCCTCGTGCTCAAGAGCGCCGTGGAGACGGGCACGCCGTTCGCCTTCATGCGCGACACGGTGAACCGCGCCAACCCCAACCCGCACGCAGGCATGATCTACTGCTCCAACCTCTGCACCGAGATCGCGCAGAACATGAGCGAGATTCAGAGCGTGTCGACCGAGGTCAAGACTGAGGACGGCGACACGGTGGTGGTCACCAAGACCCGCCCGGGTGACTTCGTGGTCTGCAACCTCGCGAGCCTGTCGCTCGGGCACCTGCCGGTGGAGGACGAGGCCAAGATGGGCGAGGTGGTCGAGACCGTCGTGCGCGCGCTCGACAACGTCATCGACCTCAACTTTTACGCGCTGCCCTACGCCAAGATCACCAACCGCCGCTACCGCTCGATCGGCCTGGGCGTCTCGGGCTACCACCACATGCTGGCCAAGCGCGGCATCAAGTGGGAGAGCGAGGAGCACCTGGCCTTTGCCGACGAGGTGTTCGAGCGCATCAACCGCCACGCCATCGCCGCGAGCGCCAGGCTTGCCGCCGAGCGCGGGAGCTACGCGCTCTTTGACGGCAGCGACTGGCAGACGGGCGCCTACTTCGATAAGCGCGGCTATGCGGGCAAGGCCTGGGAGCCGGTGCGCGAGGCGGCCGGGCGCGGGATGCGCAACGCCTACCTGCTGGCCATCGCGCCCACGTCGAGCACGTCGATCCTCTCGGGCACCACGGCCGGCCTCGACCCGGTGATGCGCCGCTTCTTCCTCGAGGAGAAGAAGGGCTCGATGCTGCCGCGCGTGGCGCCCGAGCTCTCGATGCGGACGTACTGGTACTACAAGCCCGCGCACCTCATCGACCAGACCTGGAGCATGCGCGCGGCCGGCGTGCGCCAGCGCCACATCGACCAGGCGCAGAGCGTGAACCTCTATGTCACGAACGAGTACACGATGCGCCAGGTGCTGAACCTCTACCTGGAGGCGTGGCGCGACGGCGTGAAGACCATCTACTACGTCCGCAGCAAGTCCCTCGAGATCGAGGAGTGCGAGAGCTGTGCGAGCTAGCGAATAGGCTGATGGCGGCGAGACGGGCGCTTGCTCAGGGCAAGCGCCCGTCTCGCATTAACGCAGGGAGCGACGCGGCAAGGCTGGGCGCACCTCGAACGATACTATCGAGTTTGCTGCAGTTCACGGGAGAAGCTGAGAGTAGACGGCAGACGTGCGCCTTCGCTACCTGTGGTTTCACAATGACCGGATGCCCGTTTACTCAGCGGGATCCGCTTCGACTGCAGCAAACTCAATAGTTTTGTTCCGGGACGGCGAACGGCGGCGTCCGTCCCGGGCAAATGCCACCTATCGCAACGCTTCCGTGTGGGAATCCGACGAACCAGAGATTCGCAGCCACCACGCTTTGACGCATTTGCCGCCCGCGAGCACGTAAAAGCGTGGTGGCTGTAAAAGGCATGGCAGTGATGACGCCCGCGCGGAGGAATAAGATAACGGTTGCCCGGGGGCACTTGTCGTCTGGGTAGTTGCTATCCGCAGTTCCCGACCAACTCGGATGCGCGTCCTTCGGTTCCCGACCAACTCGGACAAAAATGGCCTCGGCTTCGTCCGAGTTGGTCGGGTCTAGCGATGCAGACGACAGGCACCTTGGGCACACGTCATCAACATGAGGGACGCAAAGCCCAGCGGGGCGAGGAAAGGACGGCCATGGAATCGGCGATTCCCATGCGCAGGAAGCGTCAGAGCCTACCCGAGGAGACTTGTATTGAAGTGCTCGAGCGCGGGACCTCGGGCGTGCTGGCGCTCAACGACCCGGAGCAGGGCGTGCCCTACCAGGTGCCCGTGAACTATGGCTACCGCGACGGGCGCCTCACCTTCCACGGCGCCACCGTGGGCCACAAGGTCGAGCTGCTCAAGGCGGACCCACGGGCCTCGTTCACGGTCATCGACCAGGACCAGATCGTTCCCGAGCAGTACACCTCGTGGTTTCGTAGCGTCGTCTGCACGGGGCGGCTGCGTCTGCTCACGGATCCCGACGAGCGGATGGACGAGCTCATGTTCATGGCCGAGCGCTTCTGGCCCGACCACGAGGAGCACGCGCGCGCCGAGATAGCTGGCGCCTTCGACCATACGGCCGTGCTCGCGCTCGACATCGAGACGATGAGCGGCAAGGAGGCCGCCGAGCTCGCCCGCAGGCGGAGGGCCGGGGAGCTGTTGGGCAGGGCCCCGCGTCTTCCGCTGTAGGGCGGGCGGGGTTCCGCGCATCTCGAGATGCGCGGCGCCACATACCACCAGATGGGAAAGCCAACGAGCACCACGTCGAAGGTCGCGAGGCCGTCCGGGGCCTCGGCAAGCTCCGGCCTCGTACGATGGTCATTCATCTCGCGCGTACTGCGGCTCTGCTTGTCGTTCCAGTTGAGGTCCGCCGGGAAGCGAAGCGCGCGCCGTTCTTCGCGTAGCGACCGCACGGTCGCCTGCCCCGGCCCTCCAAGACGAAAAGCGGGAGCTCCCAGGGCAAAACGCTGCCCGCAATTTCAAAACTATCGAGTTTGCTGCAGTTCAATCGGCATTGCCCAAGTAGCCGGGAAAGAGCCAACTCGTTTACCAGGGCCTTGAGTTTTGGGATAACCGTCCCTACTTGAGAGGGTCGACTTCGACTGCAGCAAACTCGATAGTTTTGCTCCAAGGCGTTCCCAGAACGCTTCGAAGCCGGCTCAAAGGGGCCCCGGAGGGGCCCAAAGTGCGCGACCGCACACACATTCTCACCCAAGTGATGTGGTGTACTGGTCACCGACGAAAGAAGCGGCCCCGACCCCAGCCGGGAACGCACGGAGAAGAGGAAGCCATGACCGAGCACCCCATGCCCAAACTCACCAAGAAGGCCCTGTTCAACCCCGACGGCGACACCGACGTCCGCGCACGCCGCATGATTGGCGGCAACACCACCAACCTCAACGACTTCAACAACATGAAGTATCCCTGGGTCAGCGACTGGTACCGCCAGGCCATGAACAACTTCTGGATTCCCGAGGAGATCAACCTCTCCCAGGACGTCAAGGACTACCCCAACCTGCCCGAGCCCGAGCGCGTGGCCTACGACAAGATCCTCTCGTTCCTCGTGTTCCTCGACTCGCTTCAGACGGCCAACCTCCCCAACGTGGGCGAGTACGTCACGGCCAACGAGGTAAACCTGTGCCTGCACATCCAGACCTTCCAGGAGTGCGTGCACTCGCAGAGCTACTCCTACATGCTTGACACCATCTGCTCGCCCGAGAAGCGCAACGAGATCCTCTACCAGTGGAAGACCGACGAGCACCTACTCAAGCGCAACGAGTTCATCGGCAACCTCTACAACGAGTTCCAGGAGAGGAAGGACGCGCCCACGCTGCTGCGCGTCATGATGGCCAACTTCATCCTGGAGGGCGTGTACTTCTACTCGGGGTTCATGTTCTTCTACAACCTGGCGCGCAATGGCCGCATGCCCGGCAGCGCCCAGGAGATCCGCTACATCAACCGCGACGAGAACACGCACCTGTGGCTGTTCCGCAACATGATCTTGGAGCTGCAGAAGGAGGAGCCCGAGCTCTTTGGGCCCGAGGCCGTGGCCGACCTCAAGGCGATGCTCGAGGAGGGCGTACGCCAGGAGATCGCCTGGGGCCACTACGTGGTGGGCGACGACATCCAGGGCCTCACCAAGCAGATGATCACCGACTACATCAAGTACCTGGGCAACCTGCGTTGGAGCTCGTTGGGCTTCGGGCAGCTCTATGTGGGGTACGACGAGGAGCCGGCCGACATGCGGTGGGTGAGCCAGTACAGCAACGCCAACATGGTGAAGACGGACTTCTTCGAGGCCAAGTCGACGGCGTATGCCAAGTCGACGGCGCTGGTGGACGACCTGTAGGCCGTTGCGGCTTCAACGCACCTGGCAGGCCCCGCCACATATGCCTGCGGTCGAGGTCACTTTTCGCTTTGCGAAAAGTCCCTTAGCCCCGGCCTCCGGGTCATGGCGGGTCTCCCCTGTTGGGGTCGGGGCGGCGATTGCCACGGCGGTGCCGATGGCGCCGGAGAGCTGCTGCGGGGTGTTGATGACGGCATTGCCGTCGGCCTTGGTGGCGGCGGGCAGAAAGCCCAGCGACGTCGTGAGCATGTTGCCCACCATGAGGCTCTGGCCAAACGCGAACACCAGGCACACGAGCGCGACGGAGAGCGCCAGCCATCCCGGCAGGTCAAAGGCGTCGCGATCGACCTCGTGGCTCTGGCGGATCGAGCAGACGCCCGGCACGCATCCCCAGCACGCGGCCTACTCCCCGAACAGCGCCTTCTCCGGCGTGACGGGCAGCGTGCGCACGTAGTTGCCCGTCGCGTGGGCCACCGCGCTCGCAATCGCGGGCGCGGGCGTGTTGATGACCACCTCGCCGATCGACTTGGCACCGAACGGGCCCGTGGGCTCGAAGCTCGGCGCAAAGTCGACGCGGATGTCGGGCACGTCCATGCGACTGGGAATCTTGTACTGCATGAAGTTGCGCGTGCGCATCCGGCCCGCCGGGCTGTACTGCACGTCCTCGAAGAGTGCCATGCCGATGCCCTGCCCGATGCCGCCCTCGGCCTGCACGCGGGCAAGGTTGGCGTTGGCCACGGTACCGCAGTCTACGCACGCGGCGTAGTCGACGACCGTGACCTTGCCCGTCGCCTTGTCCACGTCCACCTCGGCGATGCCCGCCATGAAGGGCGGGGGCGAGACGGGCTGCGTGTTGGAGGAGGTCGCCGTGAGGCAGCCCAGCTGAAGGCCCGCGCCCACCGTGCGGTCGGCGAGCTCGGCCAGGCTCATCTCGAGCGCCGCGCCGTCCGCGCCTGTGGCACGCAGCACCTCGCCATCGAACTCCACGGCCACGGCGTCCACGCCCCAGGCCCGCGCCGCCTCCGCGCAGATCTTCTCCCGCAGCGCCCGCGCCGCCTCCACGGCCGCCCGGCCCGAGATGTACGTGCCGCTCGACGCGTACGCGCCGCAGTCGAAGGGTGACACGTCGGTGTCCACCCCGCGCACCACGATCCGGCTCGGATCGCACTCGAGTACCTCGGCGGCAAACTGCACGAGGATGGTGTCGCAGCCCTGCCCCATGTCGGTGCAGCCGATGTTGAGCACGTAGAACCCGCCCTCGTCGAGCTTTATCTCGACCGTGCCGATATCGACGTTTGAGATGCCTGAGCCCTGCATCGTGAGTGCCACGCCCAGGCCGCGCACCCTATCGCCGAGGTCTCGGCGCAGGGGCTTGTCGGCCCAGCCCACCATCTCCATGGCACGGGTGAGGCAGTCGTCGAGCCGGCAGCTGTTGAGCGTCTCGCCGTAGTACTGCGGCATGACCTCGCCCTCGTGCACCATGTTCTTGAGGCGCAGCTCGCACGGGTCCATGCCTAGGCGGTCGGCCAGCTCGTTCACGGCGCTCTCCACGGCAAAGCAGCCCTGCGTGGCGCCGTAGCCGCGAAAGGCCCCCGCCGGCTCGGTGTTGCTGTAGACCACGTCGTAGGCGAAGCGGCTCGCGAGCGCGTGGTTGTAGATGGGCAGCGTCTTGTGCCCGGTGAGGCCCGCCGTGGTGGGGGCGTGGTAGCCGTAGGCGCCGGCGTTGGAGAGCTCGTAGAGGTCGATGGCCACGATGGTGCCGTCGGCGCGCGCACCCACGCGCACGTGCATCTGCATCTGATGACGCGTGTTTCCGCAGGCAAACGTCTCGTCTCGCGTGTAGACGCACTTGCAGGGCCGGCCCAGCATGTAGGCCGCGAACGCCGCGAACGGCTCGTTGCAGCCGCTCTGCTTGGCGCCGAAGCCGCCACCGATGCGCGGCTTCACCACGCGCACCTGGCCCTTGGGGATGCAGAGGGCATTTGCCACCATGCGGCGCACGTGGAAGGGGACCTGCGTGGAGGCCACCACGCAGAGGCGGCCGTGCTCGTCGGTGTAGGCATAGCTCGAGAACGGCTCCATCATGGCCTGCTGGGCGGCCTGCGTGACGTAGGTCTCGTCCACGATGACGTCTGCCTGGGCAAACGCGGCGTCGAGGTTGCCCACCTCGGAGACCTCATGGGCCACGAGGTTTCTGGAGAAGTCCTCACCGATGGGGATGTAGGCCTTGATATCGTCCTCGTCGTGGATGACGACGGGGTTGTCGAGCGACTCGCGGAAGTCCGTGACGGCCGGCAGCACCTCGTAGTCGACCTTGATGCGACGGATGGCGGCATCGCAGGCCTGGACCGAGGTACCCACCACGATAGCCACCTCGTCGCCCACGTAGCGCAGCGTGCGGTCGAGCAGCAGCGTGTCGTAGGGGCTGAGCTCGCGGAAGCTCTGGCCGGCGAGGGTGTAGCGCTCCTGCGGCACGTCGGCGTAGGTGTAGATGGCCTCGATGCCGGGCGTCTTGAAGGCGCGCGTCACGTCGATGGAGCGGATGCGCGCGTGCGCGTGGGGCGAGCGCATGAGGCGCACCACGAGAGCGTCGGCCGGGGCGAGGTCGTCGGTGTAGACCGGGCGGCCCTCGAGCAGGGCGAAGGCGTCCTTCTTCACCACGGCGTGCGAGACGGTCCTGACCTCGCCGGCGCGGCGGTCGGGGGCGATGTAGCTGGAGACGACGCTCATGCGCGCACCTCCTGGACGGAGGCGGGCTGGGCGGCTGGCTGGGCGGATATGGCCGGCGCGTTGTGCTCGGCTGGCTCGGCGGACTCCGCGGGCACCGCGCTCGCCGCGGGCCGGGCGGGCGTGGCCGCGAGCACGGCGGCGGGCTGCTCGGTGCCGAGGAAGCGGCGCACGGCGCGCATCTGGCTCGCGTAGCCGGTGCAGCGGCAGAGGTTGTTCGCGAGGTAGCGGCGGATGAGGTCGTCGGTGACCCGGGAGTGGTCGCGGCGCAGCGCCATCACGTTCATGACGAGGCCCGGCGAGCAGAACCCGCACTGCTCGGCGCCCTCCTCGGCCATGCAGCGGGCAAACTCGGCGGACTGCGCGCGCAGGCCCTCGAGGGTGGTCACCTCATGGCCGTCGGCGCGGCCCATGACCACCGAGCACGAGAGCACCGGCCGACCGTCGAGCCACACGGTGCACAGGCCGCAGTTGCTCGTCTCGCAGCCGCACTTGACGCTCTTGAGGCCGCGGGCGCGGAGGAATTCGAGAAGGCGCAGGTCGGGGACCACGTCGGCTGAGACCTTCTCCCCGTTTATCACAAGCTTGACCTGCATGGCTACTCCCCTCCCCTCTCGGACCTGCGGTGCGAGCCGGACGCATGGCGGGCGACGGGCGCGGCAGCGCGGGCGTCGGACCTGGCGGCATGGGCCTCGGACCCGGCGGCGCAGACGCCGGAATCTGCGCGGTGGGCATCTGCGGCGCCGCGCTCCGGGCCGCGACGTGCCTCGCGCTCGTCCTCGAGGTCCTCCGCGGCGCGCTGGCGCGTGTCGTCGGCCACGTCGCGCTCGCTCTTGCCCGCAGCCTCGAGAATCGCCCGCCGGCCCAGCTCGCGCGCGAGGTGGCGCCGGTAGCGCTCGCTTCCGCGCATGTTGGAGCCCATCGGCAGCTCGGAGAGCCGCTCGCACGCGGCGTTGAGCTCGTTGGTCGTGAACTCGGCGGGGAGGCCGAGCGCCTCGCCAGCCACCAGCACCGCCCGCGTGGGCCGCGCGCCCACGGCGACACGCCAGGCACCACCCCACTCGGCCGCGCACACGTTGAGCACGGGGAAGTCGGTGGCGCTCCTGCGCACGCACTGGAAGCTCGCGCGGTAGTCGCGCATGCGCACCACGAGCCGCACGAGGATGTCGCGCTCGTAGGGCGAGGCCGCGAACTCTGCGAGCGGCATGCGGCCGGCACCGGCCAGCTCCACCTCGCAGTCGAGCGGGAGAAGCGCCGTGAGCACGTCGGAGAAGCCGAAGCGGCCAAAGAGGCTGCCACCCACGGTGGCGAGGTTGCGCATCTGCACGCCCACGATGTCTCGCACGGCATGCTCGAAGACGTGGCAGGTAGCGTCGTTGAACTGCTCGTGGCACTCGAGCTCGTGGAGCGTCACCATGGCGCCCACCGACCAGGCGTCGCCCTCGGAGGCCGGGCGCGCCGTCTCGAACTCCACACGCTCGATTCTGCCGAGCCCGCAGGCGGAGAGGTCTATGACCATGGGAATCTTGCGGTTCTGGAGGCGAAGCCACACGCCTCCGCCCAGGATGCGACTCGAGCGGCCCTTCCTGAGGAGCTCGTAGGCCTCGGCCACGCTGGCCGGCCGCTCGTACTTGCCAAACTGCAGCACAACTCTCCTTCGCTTGCGCGTACCTGGCAGCGCGGGACCGACGGGAACCGCGCGCGCAGACCATCCGGCGACGGGCATGCCGCACCGGCAGGGCTGCCGCCGGGCGAAGGCGTCGTGCGCCGGGGACCCCACGAGGGGTCGCGCGTCTCAAGGTTGGGATAACGTAGGTATCCTAGAGGAATTCGAGCCTGAGCGCGACCGATTCGAGCCCGTCTCCACAACCGCAAGATCTGTCACGTTTCCTTCCGTATGATTTGTCACATTTTCCTTCCGTATGATTTGTCACATTTTGAAAATGTGACAAATCATACGGAAGGAAACGTGACAGCGGCAGACGTCAGGACGCGCTCAGGCGCAGGGGTTACACTGTGTCAAGCCACACCCGACCCACCAGGAGTTCCCATGCGCACACGCCCCGTCCTCGCCATCGTCGTTCCCTGCTACAACGAGCGCGAGGTCCTCCCCATAACCTGCAAGCTCTTCAAGGCCGAGCTCGACGACCTCGCCGCCAAGGGCAAGGTGGCCCCGGGCAGCCACGTGCTGTTCGTGAACGACGGCAGCTCAGACGACACCTGGCAGATCATCCACGACCTCGCGGCCAGCGACCCCGTCTTTCGCGGCCTGTCGCTCTCGCGCAACCGCGGCCACCAGAACGCACTGCTCTGCGGCCTCATGGAGGCCCGCCACCACGCCGACGCCACCATCTCCATCGACTGCGACGGCCAGGACGACATCGCCACCATGGAGGCCATGGTCGACGCCTACCTCGATGGCTGCGACGTCGTCTACGGCGTGCGTTCCAGTCGCGAGACCGACACGTTCTTCAAGCGCTTCTCGGCCCAGTCGTTCTACAAGCTGCTCGAGCACATGGGGGTGGAGTGCGTCTACAACCACGCCGACTACCGTCTCATGAGCTCGCGCGCCCTCGACGCGCTCTCGGAGTTCCACGAGGTCAACCTGTTCCTGCGCGGCATGGTGCCACTCGTGGGCTTCAAGTCGACGAGCGTCTACTACGAGCGCCACGAGCGCATGGCGGGCCGCTCGCACTACCCGCTCTCCAAGATGCTCGCGCTGGCGATGAACGGTATCACGAGCCTGTCGGTGAAGCCCATCCGCATCATCACCATGCTGGGCGCGCTCGTGTGCACCCTCGGCCTCATCGGGGCCATCTGGGCCATCGCCACCGCCATCCTGGGGCACGGCGTGCACGGCTGGGCCAGCACCATCGTCATCGTCTGCCTCATGGGCGGCGCACAGATCCTGTCGCTTGGCGTCATCGGCGAGTACGTGGGCAAGATCTACCTCGAATCCAAGCACCGCCCGCGCTGGATCGTCTCCGAGCGCACGTGGGAGGACGAGGGCAAGGACGCAGACTCGCACAAGGGGAGCGACGCGCAGGCGTAGGCCGACTGGGCTTTCGGCGGGGTTCTCGCCCGCCCTACCGGGCCGCACCACTGCCGAGTCTCAATGGCCCAGCTAGGCCCCGCCCGCCCTACTCCGTGACCGGGCGGTCCGCCTCGGGGATCTCGGGCGGCGTGTCGAACATGCGCGCCACCTCGTCGCGCGGCGTGGTGAGGATGCTGCGGTAGGGAAGCACGTCGTCCTTGCCGCCCGCGAACTGTATGCAGCTCGTGGCCAGCCAGCACGCGCAGGCCACCAGCGCGAGCGCGCGGCGCAGGCGCTCGCCGGACAGCGGCCCCAGGCGCAGGCCCAGCCGCGACACCTCCCGCAGCGCATAGGGCAGCTGCAAGATCAGCAGGGGCGCGAGGTAGCGCGCCACCCGGTCGACGATGTAGGGCAGAAACGCCTCCGAGACGAGCAGCGCGACCAGGCACACCTGGCACATCGTGAGCGCCGACGCCCAGCGCCCCCAGCCAGGCCCGCCCACGAGCCGCACCCGCGCGCAGCCCTCGGACACCGCGGCCTGCTCCCCGCGCGAGGCCTTCCGCAGTCGCCCCGCATAGGACCACACCGTGAGCGTGAGCGTCACCCCAGCCGTCACGATGGCGTTGGGGCGCAGGTGGGGCGAGGTGTAGAGCCCCGTGGGGTCGTAGAAGTAGCGCCCGTAGCGCGTACCCTCGAGCAGCACCGCTGCGGCCTGCTCGCCCACGAGCGCGAGCGTCACGAGGCCCACGACGAGCGCAAGCACGCGGCGGCCGTTGAGCGGCACGGCAAACAGCGGCCACATGAGCAGCCAGAACAGGGCGCTCGAGTGGGCCAGGGCACCGGCCAGCACCCACAGGGCGTAGCGCACGAAGGAGCGCCGCCCCACCTGCGGGCGGTCGTCGCCGTCCTCCCCGCTCCAGCCCACCCAGGCGAAGGCGTTCAGCACGCAGGCGATGGCGACCCACTGCCGCACGATGTTGAACGACTCCAGGTAGAGGCCGGCGACGAGGAACAGCGCCACCGAGAGCGTGGGCGAGCACGAGAGGCGCCGGCACGCGCGCAGCGTGAGGCCGCAGACGAGCGCCGAGGTGATCGCGAAGAACCACTGGACGTTGCCCCCGAGCGCCACGGTGAGGCGGATGAGGGCCAGAAAGCCCGGGTCGATCCCGAAGCGCATGGAGCCACCGTCGGCGTAGACGCGGAAGACCTCGACGTAGCCGAGGTAGAACTGCTTGCTTGAGTAGTCCGTGCCCACGTCGAAGCGCAGGGCCGAGGGCAGGAAGAGCGCGAGAAACGCGACGGCCCACAGGACGTTGGCCCACATGCGGGACGAGAGGCCGCAGGGCGGGGCGACGCGACTCGCGGCGGTGACGCTGGCGATGGCGAGGGCCCCCGTCGAGAGGTAGACGAGCATGCGGAGTCCTTTCGACGCGCGATGGGTCCTCACG
>NZ_CAAKOQ010000021.1:24080-40211 GCF_901212675.1 Olsenella uli | reverse complement strand
GTGACAAATCATACGGAAGGAAACGTGACAAGGGTATCATTTTGAATTTGCGCGATTGGGGAGCGAGCGCAAAGGGGGCGCGACCGGATACGGACGACAAGATTCGCACGGCGATGGCGGCACTGCTTGCCGTCGCGACCTGTCTGGCGCTTGCGCTGACAGGCATCTCGGCCCCGCACCTCACGCGGCCCCAGGGCATGCCGCAGGGTCCCGACACGCTCGTGGAGGTTCTCGCCCGCGCGGCGAACACCACGCCCAAGCCGGCCCTCGCCGCCGCCTCGGCCGGAACGCTCCAGGCGCGCGCCCGCGCCCTCGTCTCCCACGACGCCGACGTCGCCTGGCTGGGAGCCCACGCCGCCTCGTACAAGAGCGTCGCCGGCCTGGACGAGACCAGCTCCATGCGCACGCTCGCGCTTGCCACGCGCGAGCCCCTCTCGGCCGGCTTCCTGCGCCACCTGAGCGGTTCCATCCCGACATCCGAGCCCTTCTCGGGTAGTATCGCGCCCGGCCAGGTGCCCGCCCTCTACCAGTGGGACGAGCGTTGGGGCTACACAGACTACTGCGGTATGCCGCTGGGGTTCTCGGGCTGCGGGCCCACGGTGATGTCGATGGCCTACATGGGACTCACGGGCAGGACCGACCTCTCCCCGGCCGACATGGCCGGCGTGGCCACGGAGGTCCACGAGGTCTTTGGCGGCACCAACTCGACCTTCTTCACGAGCCCGGCCATGACGGCGCGGCTCGGCATCGCCGGGAGCCGGCTCGCCGACTCGCCCGCGGCGCTCGTCCAGGCCCTGCAGGCGGGCGAGCTCGTGGCCGTCAGCGTGCGGCCCAACACGCTTGCCGCGCACGACCACTGGGTGCTTGCGGTGGGGCTCGGCCAGGGCGGGGCCGTGCGCATCAACGATCCCAACTCGCCCGAGCACTCCGACGAGGCGTGGTCGGCGGAGCAGCTCGTGGACTACGCGAACGCCCTCATCGCCCTGCGCACGGCGTAGGGGCAGACGCTACCTCTCGCCGGCGTCCGCCCGGGCCAGCGACACGGCCCGGGCGCCGCAAGCGGCCTGGCACTTCTACGCGTCGTCCCTCTCGGCCGCGCCCTTGTCGCCCGCGTCGAGCCACTTCTTGCGCGACACGAAGTTCCACACCATCACGACGGCCGTCGCGAAGAGCTTGGTGCCCGTGACCGCGAGCGCCGAGTCGCCCAGCGTCGCCACGCCCGCGACCATGCAGAGCTCGTTGATGCCGAGGCCGATCACCGACAGCACGACGAAGATGACGAACTCGCGGCCGCGGCTCATGTCGTCGCGGTGCGTGAAGACGTAGCGCATCGAGGCCAGGTAGTTGAAGACCACCGACACCGTGAACGAGATGCCCGCCGAGAGCACCGGGTCCCAGCCCAGCCCCTGCGAGAGCAGCATGAGGATGCCGTAGTCGATGCAGAACGATATGACGCCCACGACGCCGAACTTGAGGAATTGCTCGATGAGCTTGCGCATGGTCGCTCCTTGTCTCGCTGTCGCCCGGCCACCCTCGCGGCCGCAGCGACGCCATCAAAAGACGAAGGCGCCCGACCGCGTGGGCCGGGCGCCGAGAGCCTTCCCTGACTGGGCCTAGCTCTGCTTGTTGGCGATAACGCTCTGAGCCTCGCCACAGGTGGGCGTCGCGTGGACCGCGAGTTCCTTGCCCTGGGCCTCGGCCGGCGTGGTGACCGTGTAGGTCACGGTGCACGTCTCGCCCGGCGAGATATTGAGCAGGCCAAACGTCACGGGGACACCCTCGTAGCTGGAGTCCTCGAGCTGAAGGCCGCCGCCCTGGGCACGCGCATTGCTCACCGAGCCGCCGGCTGGCGCCACGAGGTAGACGCGCAGCGCGATGTCGCCCGTGTTCTGCTTCTGGCCACCGGTGCCCTGACCCGTGATTCCACCCGGCGCCTTGGCGAGCGTGGCCTGGTCCATCGTGTTGGTCATCGTCACCGTCATGGCGTACGACGTGGTGCCATCGGCGTTCGGCGTGGCCTCGCCGCGGTTGACCTTGAAGTCGAGGTACCAGCCCATCTTGGCGTAGGTGTAGTCGTTGAGGTAGACGGCCGTCTCGGGGTTGGACGGGTCACTTGGCATGGCGCCCGTGGCCCCCAGCATCTTGGGCAGGACGTTCTCCTCGTCGTTGGCGAACCACAGGCGGAAGCGGCCCTCGTCGATGCCCTTGGTGAGCGCCTCGGAGAACTTCTGAACGTCGAGCGAGCTCGTGTTGTCCACGAGCTTGGAGAAGACGTCCTGGGCCACCGTGGCGAAGATGCCGTCGGTCTCGCTGTAGGGGTAGTTCCAGTAGGCGTCGCTCGAGAGGAACTTGCCGGCGTTGGTGCCGTCGACCGTCGTGCCGTCCGGCAGGGTCACGCCACCCACGACCTGCATGATGTACTGCAGCTGCACCGGGTCGAGCGCGACGACGCCGTCGACGTGGTCGCCGTACATCATCGTCCACATCTCGGAGACGAGCGACGCGGCACGCGTGAAGTCCATGATGCCGAAGGTGTCGCCCGAGCGCGTGGCGATCTTGAGCGTGGAGGTGTTGGTGAAGAGGTAGCGCTCCTCGTCGGTGACCTGGACGGACTGGTTCTGCATGGTCACGACCGGCTTGATCTCGCCCATGGAGAGCTTGCCGTCAGTAACCGACAGGATGCCCCAGGCACCCGGGAAGCCGCCGGCGGCGCGGAGCTCCGCGTTCTGCTCGGCCATGAGCAGGTAGTTGCGCGTCTGGCCGTTGGCACCCAGCATCTGCGGCAGGTACGGGGCCACCTGCTGGGCCACGTCGATGCCCGTGGAGGCGGCGTCGAGCGACGACTTCGCCGTACTCACGAGGTCCGTCACCTGCTGGATGTGGGTGTCGCCGATGGCGTCGACGCGCGTCTGGGCGTCCTTGATGGGCTCGGAGACGCTGCTCAGGGTGTTCACGAGCGTCTGGAGCGTCTCGACGTCGATGCCGCCGTCAACCACGAGCGACTTCATCGTGACGCCGTCGAGGTTGTTGGCCGCGGGCACGAGCGCATTGGCGCTCACGTCGTCGAGCACGCCGAGCAGCTCGCGGGCGGCCGCGACGTCGGAGCCGTAGGCGGGCACGTGCGAGAGGGCCTGCCAGATGGGGCCGTCGGTCTCCTCGCGCATCTTGGATACGGTCTGGGAGATCTTGGCAGCGTCGGCGGAGAGGCCGGTGGTGTCGCCGCCCTTGATCTTGTTGGCAAGCTCCTTGCCCGTGGCCACCACGGTCTGGGCGTCGGCCTTCACCTGCTTGACGGACTGGTAGACCTGGAAGCCCACGACGCCGCCGGCCACGATGACGACCGCGAGAACCGCGAGCACGATCTTGAGTGCGAGGTGCTTGTGGTGGTGATGGTGGTGATGGCCACCGGAGGTGTAGCGGCCGGAGTCGCGCGAGTAGTCGCTCGAGGGCATGGTCGCGAAGCCGTCGCTCATGCCCACGCCGCCTGCGGGCTGGGCGAAGGACGCGTCGTCGGAAGGAGTGTCGGCGTAGGAGCCGGCGCCGCTGCCGCCCGCGAAGTGGGAGCCGTTGCCCGCGTCAGGCGAGTTGTAGCTCGCGTCGGACGAGTTGTAGCCCTCGCCCTCGACCGCATCGAAGAGCTGCTGCTCTCGCTCGTCGTCCGAACCATAGCCACCCGGCTGGGCGGGATTGCCGTTGCTGAAGTGCTTGGCGCTCATGGGCATCCTCTCACCCGCACCACACGGACACGCGACGAGGCGGGGCCATGCGGGCGTTCTCGCAGGACATAAGCCCTCGTGAGGCCGCTGTCCATATTTACCTAGAACAGCAAAAGTGTAGCGTTCATACGCCGGCATCACGGAATAAGGAGAAACCTTCGCCACCCCGGGTGCCTTCGCCCATACCGCCTATCGCACCGGCCAGCTCGCCCGACTCCCCCCACGTTAGTCTCGTATTTAGCAGTTAACTGCCCCTCCAGAGCTACTTAACTGCTGTATACGAGACTAACGAGGATATGGCCGCCGCGACAACACCGAGAAGCCGCTCAGCCCGCCACAACGCCACGCGACAGTTCATCCCACGGCAACGCCACCTGGCCGTTTAACCCACGGCACTGCCTCGCACCCGCTCAGCCCACGGCACCGCCTCGCACCCGTTCAGCTCACGGCACGCTCGTTCGGCCGTTCAATCCACGGCACCGCCGCGCGGCCGTTTGCCTCGAGCGCCATGCCACTCACCGACAAGATTTGTCATACCGACCCCGCCGGCAAGCCTCCTACCTGCCAATCCCTCGAACCACCAGGCACAAGACGCCCCTTTCGCCGAATCTCGGGACGTCCCCGAAAGCCCACCCGCACACGCCGGGTTGAAATTGCCCCATCGAAATGCCGCCCCTCAGTCCCCGCGTCTGGAGCAACATGCATGCCATCCCTGGAATTCTTGCAGTCCCCCACCCGCCAGCAAAGCCACGGCACACCCCCGGCAATCGCCTCCGCGCCGACAAGAGCCGCGAAGTAGACCAGCTCCTTGACGAGGCGGAGCGCAGCGCGTCTTGCCTTGTCGCCGCAACGGGTTCGCTCTGCAAGGCACTCGAGGCGCGCATGCGCTTGGGACTTCTCGTCTCGCCTTGTCCGCGGCTGTTCGCACGGACCCCGTACTGGGGCGGTCTCTCACCGACCCAGCGCCACCGCCACATCCTGTCCGGCATCGCCCTGCTCCACCCAGACTGGATTGCCTGCGGCATCTCCGCTTCCGTGGCGCTTGGCCTCCAGGTGCCCTATCGCCTGCTTGACGGCAGGGTTCACATGACCGCGGGACCACGACTCGCCTTCGACCGGAGCTGCGTGCAGATGCACCGAATGAGAGAGCCGCTCGAAACCATTCGAGTCGGCAGCATCATGACCACGACCGCCGCTCGGACAGTCCTTGATTGCACGCGGTCCGTCGACGGGCGCGGAGGTTTGGCAATCGCCGATTCCGCGCTCAGGGTCCGCGGCATGACTCGCGAGGAGCTCTGCGACTATGTCGAGACGCACGGGCGTGGGCTGCACGGGATAGCGCGGGCACGCGAGGTTGCCTCCATGGCGGACGCCCGCAGCGCGAACGGTGGCGAGTCGATTGCGCGAAGGGTCATGTACGAGCTTGGCTATGCAGTGCCCGACCTGCAGGTCTGCTTTGCGGACCCTATGGACTCACGACGTCGCTACTATGCTGACTTCGTCTGGCCACATGCCGAGGGCGGCCTTGTCATCGGGGAGCTCGACGGGGTCGAGAAGTACATGGACCCCGAGATGGCCGGTCCGGAGGGGATTCACGACGCGATTCTGAGGGAGCGGCGGCGCGAGTCCCGGCTCAGCATCACGAGGGCCGCCATCATGCGGTTCTCGTACCAGGAAGTCCTCGATGTCGGCTGGTTCGACCGACTGCTCTCGACGTTTGGCGTACCTCGCGAGCGAGAGCCGCTCGTTCGGGTCCCGGCACCGCGCGAGACGCGCCGGCCCGAGGCGCCCGCCCCGGAGCTCGTGCCCCTCGAGGCCTACGGACTTGAATAACCAAGCCTGGAGCTTGCCTCGGCACAAAGCCAGGGTCCAAGCCATAAGTTGGGCCCTCGTGTTGGGAGGGCGGGCTATCTTGCCAACCTGCCAAGCGTTAGTCTCGAATTTGGCAGTTAACTTGCTCTGAAGGGGCACTTAACTGCTAAAAACGAGACTAACGCAGTCGGGCGCCGGCGAAAAGGGAAGACGGCTACTTGCCTGCGGCCGCGCGCGTGACAGCGGGGCACAAGCGAAATGGCGAGGCGGCAGCTTGCCTGCGGCGACGGGACGGCGGGGCCTTGGCTTGCGGGTAGCGCGCTTGCGGCGACTTGCCTGCGGCCATGCCCGTCGGACGGCGGCAGGCGGCACGTTTGCGGCGGCAAGGCCGAGACGAAAGACGGGAGCCGCGACCCCTCGGCCACGGCTCCCGTCCGCAACTCACAGATTCCTGGACCCGGCGAACCCTAAGCACGTGGGCCCGGTGCGTTCTGCGCACGCAGGCCCCACGCGCAAACCCTACGCCAGCAGCTCGGTCTTGGCGGCCTCGGCGAGGCGGTCGTTCAGGGCCTGCGACTCCTCGCGCGTGGCGCCCTTGCTGAACAGGTACGCCTTGATCTTGGGCTCGGTGCCACTCGGGCGCACGATGACCTTCACGCCCTCGCCCAGGCGATACTCGAGCACGTTGGACTTCGGGAGCAGCTGCGCGGGCGTGTTGCCGTCGCCACCCACGACCGGCATCTCGACGTCGGTCTTGTAGTCGACGACGCCCTCGACCGGAAGGCCCGCGATCTGCACGGGCGGGTTCTCGCGCAGGCCCGACATGATGCCGGCCATCTTGCCCGCGCCGGCCTCGCCCGGGAAGCTCACGTTGACGACGCCGTTCAGGTAGTAGCCGTACTCCTGGTAAAGCGCCTCCATGGCCTCGAAGAGGTCCTTGCCACGCTCGGCGTACCAGGCCGCCATCTCGCAGGTGAGCATGCTCGCCACGATAGCGTCCTTGTCGCGCGCGTGCAGGCCCACGAGGTAGCCATAGCTCTCCTCGAAGCCCAGCAGGAAGCGGTCGCCCTGGCCGGCCTCGACCAGCTGATCCATCTGGCCGCCGATGTTCTTGAAGCCCGTGAGCACGCGACGCACCTCGAAGCCCTTGGCACGGGCGATGGCGTCGGGCATGGCGGTGGACACGATGGTGGGGACGGCCACCTTGCGCGTGATGTCCTCGCCGGCCTCGGCCTTCATGCGGGTGAGCCAGTCAATGAGCAGGATGCCCATCTCGTTGCCCGTGAGCAGCTTGTAGTCGCCGTCGTGCGGCACGGCCACGCCCATGCGGTCGGCGTCGGGGTCGGTCGCGAGCATGAGGTCGGGGTGCACCTTGTCGCAGAGCTCGAGGCCCTTCTCGAGCGCCTCGCGGAACTCGGGGTTGGGATACGGGCACGTGGGGAAGTTGCCGTCGGGGTTGGCCTGCTCGGGCACCACGGTGACGTTGGTGATGCCCACGCGCTCGAGGATGCGGTGCATGCACTCCATGCCCGTGCCGTTGAGCGGCGTGTAGACGACGGAGAAGTCGGGGTTGGGCTTGGTGCCGATGGACTGGGAGGCAACGGCGTCGATGAAGCGGTCGAGCACCGCGTCGGGCGTCCACTCCACGAGACCCTTCTCGAGCGCCTCGTCAAAGTCCATCTGCTTGACGCCGTGGAAGATGTCGGTCTCGTTGATGGTGTTCTGGATCTCGTCGGCAGCCTCGTTGGCGATCTGGCAGCCGTCGGGGCCGTAGACCTTGTAGCCGTTGTACTGCGCGGGGTTGTGGGAGGCCGTAACGCAGATGCCGGCGGAGCACTTGAGGTCGCGCGTGGCGTACGACAGCGTGGGCACCGGCTCGATGCGCGGGTAGACGAACGACTTGATGCCGTTGGCGGCAAGCACGCCGGCGGCGGCCTTCACGAAGTCCTCGCCCTTGTTGCGCGAGTCGCGCGCGATGGCGACCGTGGGGTTCTCGAAGTGCGCATTGAGGTAGGTGGCGAGGCCTTGGCTGGCCTGGGCGACCGTGTAGACGTTCATGCGGTTGGTGCCCACGCCCAGCGTGCCGCGGAGGCCCGCCGTGCCAAAGGCAAGGCTGCGGTAGAAGGCGTCTGAGAGCTTCTCGGAGTCTGGGTCGGCCATGAGCTGGTCGAGCTCGGAGGCAAGGTCGGGCTCGGTGACATTTTCCTTCCAGAGCTGGGCAGCCTCGCGAATCGTGTCGTCCATGTTTCCCCTCCCGTTAGGGGCGGCACGTGGCCGCCTGGCGTGCTGGAGGCGGCTTCCGGCCGCCCGACCTGCCAGCCGGAGGGGCGAGAAACGCTGTCCCGCCGACTGTCCATTCTGTCTCTAGTGTAGCGAGGTTGACTTGCCGCGGAGGCGTCGCGAGAGAGCAAAACGGCCCGGCTTGCGTCGAAGTCGGCGGATGGCGTCGCGAGAGAGCAAAACGGCCCGCGGGGCAAGTTCCCGCGGGCCGCGTGTATGGCGGCGCCTGTAGTGGCACCTGTGGGGGGAGCAGGCCGCCGCGCGAAAGGCACTGGCCTCGAGAGAAGCCGGCTCCTTCGCAAGCGCGGCGCCCTCCGCGCGAAAGGCTACTTGCCCTCGCGGATGGACGCGCCGAGCGCTCCGCCCGGGTGCCACTTGACGTACTGGTTGGGCTCCAGGCCGTAGTCCTCCTGCAGCAGGATCGAGAGGCACTGCAGCATGAGGACCTCGACGATGATCGAGGCGCGGGGCGGCTTGTTCATCGGGTCGCCCTCCTGCTTGACGCCCGCGATGAGCGTGACGTCGCCGGCCTTGGCCAGCCAGCTCTCGGGGTTGCC
The DNA here is from genome assembly GCF_901212675.1 of Olsenella uli. GTDB lineage: Bacteria > Actinomycetota > Coriobacteriia > Coriobacteriales > Atopobiaceae > Parolsenella > Parolsenella uli_B. The sequence goes on along the minus strand of NZ_CAAKOQ010000021.1, from coordinate 31,846 downwards.
CGTGAGGGCGATGATCTTGACGCCCACGCCCTTGAGGCAGGTGACGGTGGCCTTGAGCTCGCCCGTCTCGCCGGAGTTGGAGATGGCAATCACGACGTCGCCCGGCTTGGTCTGGCCGGCCGAGCCGTGCACGCACTCGGTGCCGTGGAGTTCGTAGGTGGGGGTGCCGGTGGACGAGAACAGCGACGCGGCGTAGCCCGAGGCGTGGCCCGGCTTGCCGATGCCCGTCACGTGGAGACGGCCGCCGGCGGCCTCGGCCTGCTGGATGAGGTCCTTGGCAGCGACGATGGAGTCGTGGTCGATGCCCTCGACGAAGGCCTCGACCTGCTCCTTCATGATGCCGAGGAACTGGTCGACCTCCTGCTTGTAGTCTGTCATGCGCTTCCCTTCTCTTGGATGGGACTGTTGACGGTCGTGCGCGCTCGCGGGGCGCCGGGGCCCCGCCGGGCGGGGTGCGGCCGGAAATGCCCGGGCACGCACCCCGCGGGCCCTCCGAATGTGACAAATCATCCGGAAGGAAACGTGACGCTACTCGTTGTCGCCGGCGGTCATCTGCGTGGCGGAGAGGTTCTCGTCGGCGTCGCCCGCGGCGTCCGGCCACACCCACTGCGTGAACGCAGGGTGGTCGTAGCCCTCGTCGACCGCGAACTGGAAGGCCTCGTCGCGGAACTTCTCCCACTCGTCGATCTTGTCGGCGAACTTCTCGGCGTCGACCATGCGCAGCGCGTCGGCCGCGAGGGCCCAGCGGTCCATGTCGTTGAGGCGCAGCATGTCGAACGGCGTGGTCGTGGAGCCCTTCTCCTCGTAGCCGTGGACGTTCCAGGCGTCGTGGCCCGGGCGGTCCCACACGAGGCGGCGGATCGTGCCGGCGTAGGCGTGGAAGGCGAAGAGCACGGGCTTCTCGCCGTTGCCGAAGAGCTCGGCGAAGCGCTCGTCGGAGATGGCGAGGTCATTCTCGCTCGCGTTCTGGATCTTGAGCAGGTTGACGACGTTCACGAACGTGGCCTTGACGCCTTGGGCCTTGAGCATGTCGAGCGCGGCGAGCGCCTCGAGCGTGGGAACGTCGCCGCAGGTGGCGATCACGAGGTCGGCGTCGGCGAGCGAGTCGGCCGTGCTGGCCCACTTCCACTCGGCCACGCCCTCGGCGAGCTCGGCCTTGGCCTCGTCGACCGTGAGGAACGCGGGCGCTGGCTGCTTGCCGCAGAAGATGGCGTTCACGCAGTTGGTGGACTGGTAGGCGCGCTCGGCCACGGCGAGGGCCATGTTGGCGTCGCAGGGGTAGTAGGCGTTCACGATGTGGGTCTCGTTGGCCTTGTTGAGCAGCAGGTCGACGAAGCCCGGGTCCTGGTGCGAGAAGCCGTTGTGGTCCTGGCGCCAGACGTGGCTGGAGAGCAGGATGTTGAGGCCGGCAATGGGCTTCCTCCAGGGAATCTCGCGCACGGTGGCCTCGAGCCACTTGCAGTGCTGGTTCACCATGGAGTCGACCACGTGGACGAACGACTCGTAGGAGCTCCACACGCCGTGGCGGCCGGTGAGCACGTAGCCCTCGAGGAAGCCCTCGCACTGGTGCTCGGAGAGCTGCTCGACGACCTTGCCCGACGGGGCGAGGAGCTCGTCGTTGTCGGCGTCGGCGTAGTAGCCGCCCTCCCACTGCTTGTGGGTGTACTTGAAGGCGTCCTGGAGACGGTTGGAGGCCGTCTCGTCCGGACCGAAGATGCGGAAGTCATCCGGGTTGGCGTCGAGCACGTCGGCCGTGTAGGCGCCAAAGACGCGGGCAGCCTCGGTGGAGCCCCAGCCGTGGCCCTTCTCGGCGACCGGCACCTCGTGGGCGTGGATGTCGGGGAGGTTGAGCTCCTGGCGCACGACGCCGCCATTGGCGTTGGGGTTGGCGCCCAGGCGCAGCTCGCCGGTGGGCATGAAGCTCGTGACCTCGGGGCGGATGGCGCCCCTCTCGTCGAAGAGCTCCTCGGGTGCGTAGGAGCGCAGCCACCCGCGGAGCACCCGGAAGTGCTCGTGGGTGTCCTTGGCGCTGGCCAGCGGCACCTGGTGGGCACGCCAGCTGCCCTCGGTCTTCTTGCCGTCGATGTGCTTGGGGCAGGTCCAGCCCTTGGGGGTGCGGAAGACGATCATCGGGTAGACCGGGCGGGTCTCGTCGCCGCCCTCGGCCTTGGCCTTGATGTCGCAGATCTCGTCGAAGACCTCCTCGAGCAGGGCCGCGAAGCGCGCGTGGATGCCCGCATGGGACTCGTTGTCGAAGCCGGCCACGAAGAAGTGCGGCTTGTAGCCCATGCCCTCGAAGAACCTCTGGAGCTCCTCGTCGGAGACGCGTGCGAGGATGGTGGGGTTGGCGATCTTGTAGCCGTTGAGGTGCAGGATCGGCAGCACGATGCCGTCGGTCTTGGGGTTCACGAGCTTGTTGGACTGCCAGGAGGTGGCGAGCGGGCCCGTCTCGGACTCGCCGTCGCCCACCACGGCCACGGCCAGCAGGCTCGGGTTGTCCATCACGGCGCCGTAGGCGTGGGAGAGCGTGTAGCCGAGCTCGCCGCCCTCGTGGATGGAGCCGGGGGTCTCGGGCGCGAAGTGGCTGGGGATGCCGCCGGGGTAGGAGAACTGGCGGAAGAACTGCTGGAGGCCGGCCTCGTCATTGGTGATGTCCGGGCGGATCTCGCGGTAGGTGCCGTCGAGCAGCGACTGCGAGGTGCCGGCCGGTCCGCCGTGGCCCGGACCCATGAGGAACACCGTGTTCTGGCCGTGGTCGGCGATGAGGCGGTTGGTGTGCGCGAACAGGAAGTTCACGCCCGGGGTGGTGCCCCAGTGGCCCACGAGGCGGTGCTTGACGTCGGGGCGGCCGAAGTCGCGGGTCTCGCCGGTCTTCTCGTCCGTCCAGTCCTTGCGCATGAGGGGGTTCGAGCGGAGGTAGATCTGGCCGACGGACAGGTAGTTGGCCGTGCGCCAGTACTTGTCGACGCCCTCGAGCTCCTGCTCGGAGACGGGGCCGTCGAGCTTCTTCCAGGGCGTGCCGATGACGGGCTGTGCCATGTTCCTCTCCTTCTCCCGGGCGGCTGGGGCCGCGCGGAACGCGTGCGTCTTCCTGACTTCCGATGGGGAGCATATCAGGGTAAAACGTTTTACTCGCAGAGAATGTCAATTCTATTACAAAGCCGAGACGAGGTCTGTCGGCGAACGGTAGGTTTTTGGCGGCGAGCGGCGATGAGTGCAAAGGGGTCTTCGGGGTGGCTCGCGGGCTTCCAGCGCCGGCGCAACCCGGCCATGGCGCTCCGCCGGCCGCCCTACTCCCCCAGCGCGCGGACGCTGTCCTTCACCACGAGCCTCGGGGCAAGCACCACCTCGTCGGGCCCACCCAGCTCGCCCGTCCCCGTCTCGCCAATGCGCCGGAACAGAAGCTCGAGCGCCGCATCGGAAAGCTCGCCCACGTTCTGCTCGATGGAGGTGAGCGCCGGCTCGAAGAGCAGGTCGGCCGCCGAGTTGTCGTAGCTCACCACCGAGTAGTCGCGCGGCACGCGCAGGTCGCGCTCGTAGAGGCACTTGAGCAGGCCCAGCGCGATGTTGTCGCTGCCGGCGAACACCGCCGTGGCGTCCGTCTCGATGAGGCGCTGCGCGGCCGCGTAGGCGCTGGGGATGTAGTACTTGCTCGAGAAGACGTAGTCCGGCCGCACCGGCAGGCCCGCCTCACCCAGCGCGCGGGCATAGCCGTCGAGGCGCTCGCGGCCGGTGTTAGAGTCGGTGTTGACGAGGCACGCGATGCGCCGGTGGCCGTGCTCGAGCAGGTGGCGCGTGGCGAGGTAGCCGCCCAGCTCGTTGTTGAAGCGCACGCGGTCGCAGAAGAGCCCCCGGATGAAGCGGTCGACCATCACGAACGGCGTGGGCAGCTGGGAGAGATCGGCGAGCAGGTGCGGGTCGGCGCCGAGCTCGTCGGACACAACGACGAGCAGCCCGTCGACCCCGCGGCTCACGAGCAGCCGCACGAGCTTGGCGTCGTTCTCGGGCATCTCGTCGGAGTTGGTGATGAACAGGGCATAGCCATGGTTTCGGCAGCGGATCTCGAGCTCCTTGGCGAGCGAGGCGAAGAAGCGGCTCTCGATGTTGGGGATGATGAGGCCGATGGTGCTCGTGTGCTGCGTCACAAGGCTGCGGGCGATCTGGTTGGGGACGTAGCCGCGCCGGCGCGCCACCTCTCGAATGCGCTGCTTGTTGGCCTCGGAGACCTTGCACGGGCGGTTGTTGAGCACGAGCGACACCGACGTCACGGAAAGTCCCACGTCGTGCGCGATCTGCTTGAGCGTGACCTTTGCCACGGAGGCCCCTTCATCCCTCGGCGTTGCGGCGCTCGCTCGCGAGGCCGCCCGGCTATGGCCACGATACCAGCTCGTCGACGAATGGCGCGGAGCAGCTGGCGGCACAGGGGGCGCGGGCGAGCCGCCGGCACGGGCCAGGGGCACGCGAACCGCCATTGCCGGCCAAGTCGGAGGGCGCCTGCGGAATGCACGGCCCGGCCAGCGTGACGGGTCGTCGTGCACTTTTCCTGCCGTAACGTCGCTTTGGCCGGAATGTAACGCGGAGGCAACTTTATGCGAGTAGGTTTGAGCCACCAACATGGGATACGGCTCCCGTGAGCACGCCCGACCGCACCGCCGCGCCCGCGAGAGGACAGGTGAGGCATATGCACACGATTCTGTACCTGGGGCCCACGACAGACCTCGACTACGAGCGCAGCCTGCTCGAGGAGTGGGGCAAGCGCTGCGTACAGCTGGCGACGTGCACGGCCCTGCCCGCCCACGCACAGCTCGCCGCGACGGGCACCGACTCGGTCGTGCCGCTCGCCGCCGCCGACCCGCTGCGCGGGGTGGACGCCGTGGTCATCGAGAACGGCGAACTCGACGCAGAGGACCTAGTGACCCATCCCGACCTCGCGGTGGTGGTGCTGCTCGACGACCAGAGCGCCACGACGGACGTCGCCGCAGCTACCAAGGCCAACGTCTGGGTGACGCGCGCCACGAACCGGGCGCTGCTGCGCCACGTGCCCTTCGTCTCGAAGGCCCCAGGCCACTCCGCGCGCCGCCACGCCCTGCAGGACGCCCTGGCCGGCGTCATGGGCGAGCGCCCGAGCGGACGCATCAACGAGCTGTGACGCGCGGGGCGAGAAACCCGCCGAGACAAGCAGGCACGCCACGTGAACGGGCTCGTCCAAGACCTCGGAGAGCCGCCCCGCGTCGTCAAAGGCAAAGGTGTAGGGCTCGCCGCTCATGCCCACGCTCGCCTGGGAGATGCGACCCTTGCCGTCGTAGGCGTAGGTCGTCGTCTTGGCCCCGGTGCCGGAGCCGCCGCCCAGGAAGCCGCCGCCCTGCGAGGCGATCGCGCCGTCGGCGCTGTACGCGGCCGACCACGCCCCCGCCCGCCTGCACCTGAGCCCGCACCAGCCGACGACTACGCCGTGGCGCCCAGCACCTTGTCCACCTCGGCAAGCATGTCTCGCACGAAGATGTGCTGCGGGCAGGCCGTCTCGCAGCGGCCGCACTTGACGCAGTCGGCCGGGCCGGGGTGGCGGCGCACCATCTGGCGGTAGTACATCTGCTCGTGCCCGGCACCCTGGCCGCGCTTGTAGGCGTTGTAGGCCGCGAAGTACGTGGGGATGTCGATGTGCTTGGGGCAGCCGCGCGTGCAGTAGCGGCAGCTCGTGCAGGGAATGGCCTGCTCGGCGCGCATGGCTCGCGCCGCTCGCACGAAGGCGCCGCGCTGGGCCTCCGCAATGGGCTCGAAGCTGCCCATGAAGCACGTGTTCTCGTCGAGCTGCTCGGGCGTGGACATGCCCGAGAGCACGCACATCACGTCGTCGAGCGACGCCGCGTAGCGAATTGCCAGCTCAGCCGGGGTGGAGCCGGGTGCCACGCGCGAGAGCTCGAACGCCGCCTGCTTGGGCAGGTTGGCCAGCGTGCCGCCCTTGATGGGTTCCATCACCACGACGGGCTTGCCGTGCGCCTTGGCCACCTCGTAGCACTTGCCGCTCTGGATGGTGGGGCTGCTCCAGTCCAGCCAGTTGATCTGCAGCTGCACGAAGTCAACCTCGGGGTGGTCGGTGAGCACCTGCTCGAGCATGTCGGCCGTGTCGTGGAACGAGAGGCCCATCCAGCGCACGCGGCCGGCGCGCTTCTGCTCGGCGACGAACTCGAAGGTGTCGAGGCGCTTTGCCACCTCGTAGTTGTTCACGTTGACGTTGTGGGCGAGGTAGTAGTCCACGTGGTCGGTGCCGAGACGCCGCAGCTGCTCCTCGAAGATGGCAGTCTGCTCGGCCTTGTCGGCGCCCTTCTCGCGCAGCTCGCTGAGCGGCATCTTGGTCGCGATGGTGAACGAGTCGCGCGGGTGACGCGCCACCACGGCCTGGCCCACGGCACGCTCGCTCATGTGCTCGTGGTACATCCACGCCGTATCGAAGTAGGTGAAGCCGCGGTCGATGAACTCGTCGGCCATGCGCTCGAATGCCGGCATGTCGATCTTGGCGCGGTCCTCGCCGACGTGCGGCAGGCGCAAACAGCCAAAGCCCAGCTTGCGGGCCGGACTGATCTCGTCGCTCATGGTGTCCCCTCTCCTCATGACGGCGACTGTGCCCGGGCGCATGTCGCTGCCGTACCGCGGCGTCCCCGCGCCGGCGGATGACAGATGGATGACAGGTGCCCGGGATAGATGCCATCTATAGTGCGCCCTGGAAAGACTGTCGGCAAGGTGCGGCGGAGGCCGTAGACTGGTCCGGACGACAAGATGCGTGGGCGAGAGGGGACGTCGATGCGGGCACTTATCCAGCACGTGGGGCACGCGAGCGTGAGCGTGGAGGGCGAGGTCACCGGCAGCTGCGGGCGCGGGTTGCTCATCCTGCTGGGCGTGGGCGAGGGTGACACCAATGCCGAGGCCGAGCGACTCTGGCACAAGGCGAGCGGCCTGCGCATCTTTGACGACGCCGGCGACAAGACGAACCTGTCGCTTGCCGACGTGGGCGGCGAGGTGCTCGTGGTGAGCCAGTTCACGCTCTATGCCAACTGCCGACGCGGCCGCAGGCCCTCGTTCACCGAGGCCGCGGCACCCGAGCTGGGGCGCGAGCTCTACGAGCGCTTCTGCGAGCTGGCCGAGGCAGATCTCGGGGCCGAGCACGTGGGGCGCGGCGTCTTTGGCGCCCACATGCAGGTCGAGCTCGTGAACGACGGACCCTTCACCATCTGGCTCGACACCGCGGAGCTGTAGGGCGCACGGGCCTGCCGGCCGGCGATCCCATGTCGCGCGTCGCGAGTCGAGCGACCGTGCATTCCGGGTCGGCTGGCACGGGTTGAACGGCCGTGCATCCCGAATTGGCTGGCACGGGTCAGACGCCTCTTGCGCCGGCTCGATGCCCGCACGCCCTGGGCGCCAGGCCGTGCCGATGGGAGACGTGCCGCCATTTTGCAGTTTTGGGCCGCCTCTCCCGATACGGCGAAAAGCGCGCTCGCGCTACCTGGGGTTTTCTTTGCGAGCAGAGCCCCTGGAGCCTCTGTACCGATTGGGGGCGTTCGAAACTGCAAAACCGGCACCACTTCTTGAACGACGCCCAGCGCCGCCGCAGCGAACGGCAACGGGCCTCCCGGAGGTGGGCAACCAGCCGAAACCCGCAGCTGCCAATGGCCTTCCGCGAGCAATCCGCGTCCTCACTGTGCTCGACAATGCCACGCAGCGACCAATGGAAAGCTGAAACCGCACACCACTCGCGTCCAAACCGCGACCAA
>NZ_CAAKOQ010000021.1:0-24070 GCF_901212675.1 Olsenella uli | reverse complement strand
CGGCAGAGGGCGGAACGCCGGCAGAGGGCGTTTCTGAAAATGGTATCTGTCGAGATTTCTTTTTCAGAAACGCCCTTTGTCAGGAGGATACAGGATTCCTTTTTCAGAAACGTCTTTTGTGGGGCTTCCGACAGCGGATGGTGCCTGCAGGCGGGCAGGAAAGGGTCGCGTGGGCGATGATGCCCGCGTCACAACGGCACAGGAAAGGGACCGACAGCCGGATGGCTGTCGGTCCCTCGTTGAAGTCGTTCCTACTCGCCTGACGGGGCGCTGCCGGCGGCTCCATCGCCGCCACCGCTGCCGCCCTCGCCGCTGCGGCGATGCCTGCGGCGACGGCGCTTGGGGGCACCCTCGCCCTCCGCGGCGCCGCGGGCCTCGTCGCGGGCGCCCTCGCGACCCGTGCCGTCCTGGCGCAGGTGCCGCGGGGCTCGCGAGCCCTCGCCACCCTCGCGGCGGTGACGCGGCTCCCGGCCCTCGCGCTCGCCATCGCGACCCTCGCGGCCATCGCGCCCTTCGCGCTGCTGCTCGGCGATGATGCCGCCCTTGTCACCCGGACGGCGGCGACGGCGCCTGGGAGCCTCCTCCCGCTGGGCGCCGGCCTCGCCACCGCGGCGACGGCCATCCCCCTCGCGCTGGCCACCCAGGCGCCCGCCGCGCAGGCCACCCTGCGCCTCGCGGCCGCCCTGCTCGTGGCCCTGTTGCTCCTCGGCCTCGCCCTCCCCGTGGTGGCGACGACGGCGCGACCGCCTGCCCTCGCCCGGTGAGCTCTGCTTGGCCTCGGCCATGCTACCCTGACCCGGCAGCCCCTCGGCCGCCTCGCCGGAGATCTCGACCGTCTTGCGATGGCGACGGCGCTTGGAGCCACCCTGCTCGCCCTCGCCAGACGACGGGACCTCGCCCTGGCCCTGGCCGCGCTGCTCGGAGGCGCCCGCGCCCGCACCGGCCTGGCCCCTGTTGCCGCCCTTGTTGCGACGGCGCCTGCCGCTGCCGCGCTCCTCCACGAAGAGGTCCTCGGACTCGAAGGACTCCTGCGGGATGAGGCCGTTCTTGCGATCGATCTCCTCGAGCGCCGTGCGAATCTCGGGGCTCTGGAGCTTGTCGAGCGTGGCGCGCATCACCGTGTCGGGTCGGCACGGGCAGCCCAGGTCCTCGCTCTTCTTGCACGCGGCCGGGCTCGCCTGCATCTCGGCGAGCGGCACGCGAATCTGCTTGCCGTTCTCCAGGCGAAGCGCCAGCTGCTCCTTAGGCGTGTCGTACTCGACGATCTTGGCCGTGCCGAGCGGCGTCTGGATGACGGCGTTCTTCTTGGGCGCGCGCTGCTTGAAGTCGCGGTACGCCTCGAACTCGTAGCGCAGGCAGCACATGAGGCGGCCGCACGCGCCGCTGATTTTGTTGGAGTTGAGCGGCAGGTCCTGCTCCTTGGCCATGCGGATGGAGACGGGCTCGAACCCGCTGCCAAAGCGCGCGCAGCACAGCTCCTGGCCGCAGTGAGCGTAGCCGCCCATGAGCGCGGCCTCCTCGCGCACGCCGATCTGGCGCATGTCGACACGCTCGTGCAGCACCCGCGAGAGGTCACGCACGAGCTGACGGAAGTCGACGCGCTCCTCGGCCGCGAAGTAGCACACGACCTTCTCGCCGCCAAAGAGGTACTCCACACCCACCGGCTTCATGTCGAGACCGTCCTTGGAGACGAGCGAGCGGAAGGTGGGCAGCGCCGCCTCGCCGCGCTCGGCGAGCTTGGAGGCGCGGTCGAGGTCGGCGTCGGTGGCGACGCGCAGGACCTGCTTGAGCGCGGCGCCATCGGTACGGCGGCTCACCTCGGACTTCTCGACCTCGCGGGGGTCGGACGTGGCCAGACCGATCTCGGTGCCGCGCTCGGTGGCACAGATGACGTGGTCGCCCTCGACCGCGCCGGTGTCGGCGGGGTCGAACCACAGGTCTCGGGTTGCATACGAGAACTTCACCGAGATGATGGCGGGCATAGTGCCTCCTTGCAAGAGCACAGCATGACCTCGAGGGCCAGCTGGGGGGATACGTTGTGGGCGATGTCGTCGGACGCGCGCGAGACCGCGGCGAGGGCCGCAAGCGCGCCCGTGGCGTCCGTTGCCCGGGCGAGACGGTCGACGACGTCTGCGGCGTCTGCGTTGACGATGGGCGCATCCACGCCCTCAAGACGCATGAGGACGTCGCGCAAGAGCGAGTGGGCCGCCGCTAGAAGCTCTATCATACCCGAACGCTCGCGGGCCGTTAGCTCGCGTTTGTTGCGCTGCTCCATGAGCTTCTGGGCCTTGGAGGAGAGGTAGTCGGCGCTCTGCTCGGCAGCCTCCTCCTGGCTTGCGCGCACGTCGTCGAGCGGCACCTTGGCCGCCGCCACGAGGTCGCGCGCGGCACAGAGAACGTCCCAGTCGTCGTCTCGGGCGAGGCCGTCGAGCGAGCGGACCATGAGGCGCCTGGCCTCGCGGCGGCCCGGGCTCCTCAGGTAGTCGCAGGCACGCTCGGGGCTGCCGGCCACGGCCAGGGCGATGCGGGCAGCGGGGTCGTCGGGCGAGATGCCGCAGGTAAGCGCGATGCGGCGGGCGGCATCGGCCGGGTTGGAGACGCGGAAGGGCACGCACTGGCAGCGCGACACGATGGTGGGCAGCACCGCGTCGGCCGTGCGGGCCATAAGGATGAACACCACGCCCTCAGGCGGCTCCTCAATAGTCTTGAGCAGTGCGTTTGCCGAGGCGTCGCGCAGGGCCTCGACGCGTTCGAGCACGTAGACCTTGGCCTGGGCGCGCACCGGGGCAAGCTGGGCGTCGGCGATGAGGTCGCGCACCTGGTCGATCACGTAGCCCGAGGCACCTTCGGGGGCGATCCAGCGGACGTCTGGGTGGGTGCGGTGCGCCACGCGGATGCACTCGTCGCAGTTGTCGCAGCCGTGAGTGGGGCACACGACGCACTCGGCGAGGGCGAGCGCCGCCTCCGCCTGGCCGGAGCCGGGGGCACCCAGGAAGAGGTAGGCGTGGCTGAGGCGCCCCTCGCGCACGGCCGCGGAGAGGAAGGCGCGCACGCGCGGCTGGCCCACGATGCGCGCGAGCGCCGGCGGCTCGGGGGCGGGGCCGTCGCTTTGTGCGCAATCCGCGACAGATTCGGACTCGCGATCCATAGAGCGTGCAGAAATGGCAGTTGTTGACCCTTCGGCAGGCGAGCAACTGCCCTTTTTGCACGCTACGTTGCTGGAGGGGGACGAAAGGTCGCTCATCGCGCGGCCTCGCCCTCGGGAGAGACGCAGCCGCCCTCGGGAGAGGCGCAGCCGGCTGCCCCGTTGTCGAGAGTGGCACGGCCCGCAGCCTCGCCGGTCGCGGGAAGCACGCCAGCAAGCTCGGCATCGATGCGGGCGGCCACCTCGTCAAACGAGCCCGCCGCGTCCACCACGTGCACGCGCTCGGGCTCCTCGGTAGAAAGGCGCAGGTAGGCAGCCCGCACGCGCCGCTGGAACGCAAGACCTTCCGCCTCGAGGCGGTCCTCGCCGTCGGCCGCCGCGCGCGAGAAGGCGCGGGCGGGATCCATGTCGAGCACGAGCGTGAGGTCGGGACGAAGGCCGCAGCCCCCCAGCCTGTTGGCGCGGCGCACGAGGTCGTCGTCGAGGCCGCGGGCGCCTGCCTGGTAGGCGTACGTGGAGTCGAAGTAGCGGTCGCACACGACGACGGCACCGCGCCCGAGCGCCGGCTCGATTACCTGGCGCACGAGCTGGGCGCGGCTGGCCTCGTAGAGCAGCAGCTCACACTCGTCCGCCATCTCGGTATTGACGGGGTCCAGGAGGATTGCCCGGATCTTCTCGGAGAGGGCCGTGCCGCCCGGCTCGCGCAGGGTCACGACCTCAAGCCCGCGCTCGCGGAGGCGCCCCACGAGCCGCGCCGCTTGGGTGGACTTGCCCGCCCCGTCGACGCCCTCGAGGGTGACGAAGATGCCGCGACGCGTGTCCTTGCTGCCGTTTGCCATGCGCTGTGCTCCATATCAGACGTTACCGAGCCCCTATGGTACACGTGACCGCGGACAAACGACGACCCGGCAAAGGACGCCGACACTACCTGTACAACGATGGCCGAGCAGGACCAGTCATGCCCGCGCCGCGCGGCGGCACGCCCGAGCAGCAGCGTAACCGGAACCGATCCCAATCCCCACCCACCCCAGCGTCCGGATGCGACCGGACGCGTCAGGACCCTAGGATTCGGAAACGCCCAGGGCTGCCCGCTTGGCGGCAATGACCTGGTCCATGACGGTGAGGACGCCGTGGTCGACGTTGCTGGGGGCCACGAGGCGCGCGTAGCGCTCCATGCCGGGTGTGGCGTTGGCCACGATGTAGCCGAAGCCCACGGTCTCGAGCATGGCGGCATCATTGAAGGTGTCGCCGAAGGCCATCATGTCGGCGGTGTCGATGCCGAGCAGCTCGCTCACGTGGCGCATGGCGCCGCCCTTGTCCATGCCCTTGGGCGTGATGTCAATCCACACCGAGCCGCTCGTGACCACCGAGAAGTCCTTGCCAAACGCCGGCTCGTAGTCGGCCTCGGCGCGCGGGATGGAGTCCTCGCCCGGCAGGTAGATCGTGAACTTGTCGGCCACGGCCGAGACGATCGCGAGGTCCTCCACGTAGGTGCGGTCGTAGTAGAAGGTGGCGAAGACCTCGTCGTTGCTGCGGTCGCGCTCGGCGAGGTAGGCCGTATCCGGCGAGACGATCGTGGGGATGTCACCAAACCCGTTCGCGAAGCGCACCATGCGCTGGTAGTCGGCCACCGGAAGCTCGGCCTGGTAGATGACCTCGTCGCGGTTGGAGATGACGCCGCCGTTGTCGCCAATGAGCACGATCTGCGAGCGCAGGCGCGGAAAGAGCGCCCGCAGCGTCACGAGGGGCCGGCCGCTCGCGATGGCGAAGGTGACGCCCAGCTCGGAGAGGGCGACCACGCGCTCGAAGACACCGTCGGGCAGTTGGCCCTCGCCGTCGAGCAGCGTGTTGTCCATGTCAGACGCGATGAAGCGGACGCGGGCGAGGTCGTGGGGCTCGGGCGTTACCTCGAACATGCAGGGCTCCTTAGCTGTCTACTCGGCCGGCGCGGCCTTCTTCGTGGTGCCTCGCTTCGCGGCGGGCTTCTTGGCAGCAGTCTTCTTCGCGGCGGACGTCGAGACAGCCTTCTTGGAGGCAGACGCCGAGGCGGACTTCTTGGTCGCGGACTTCTTCGCACCAGCCGTGGCACCCGCCGACTTCTTGGCCGCCTTTGCCGTCACACCGCCCCGGCCCCTGCCGCGAGCCGGCGTCTTGCGCTCGTTGGTGGGGCAGTCCATGTTGACGCACTTCTTCCACGGGCCGCGCGCCGTCTCCACGATGATCATCGGCGCGCCGCACTCGGGGCACGTCTCGTTCGTGGCCGTGAGCTTGCCGCGAGCGGGTAGGGGGTAGCTCACGCCGCACTCGTCGTAGTTGGTGCAGCGGATGAAGCGCTTGCCGCTGCGCTCGCTCTTGTGCGCGATGAGGTCGCCGTGTCGGCCGGCCGCGGCGCACACCTTGCACTCCCCCACCTTGAGGTCGGGCTCGTAGTTGGTGGGGCACTTGGGGTTGACGCAGATCTCGTAGGCCTTGGCGCGGAACGGCTTACACTTGATGCGCGGGGCGCCGCACTCCGGGCAGACGGCTGCGTCGCCCTCGAGCGCCTCGTAGCGCACGCCGCTGGGAAGCGGGTAGGTGACGTCACAGTCGGGCCAGCCCATGCAGCCCACGAAGCTGCCGCGCGTCTTGGCAGAGCTCTTGATCACAAGGTCCTTGCCGCACTTGGGACACTTCCCCACGCGCGCGTCGGCCGTCACGGCGTCGGCGATGGCCTCGCCCAGGTCGTCCTTGTGCTCGATGAGGGCGTCGAGCATGCCCGCGAGCAGGGCGCGTGAGTGGTAGACCACCTGGCCCTGGGTGTCGGTGCCCTGGGCCACCTTGGTCATGTCCCGCTCGAGCTCGCTCGTCATGTCGGGCGTGGTGATGCGCGGGGCGAACTCGTGGAGGGCGTCGATGATGGCCATGCCCAGCTGGCTGGGCTCCACCGGGTCGTTCTTGAGGTACTTCACCGTGTAAAGGCGCTCGATGATGCTCGCGCGCGTGGACTTGGTGCCCAGGCCGCGCTTCTCCATCTCCTGGATGAGCTTGCCCTGGGAGTAGCGCGCGGGCGGCTCGGTTTGCTTGGCCGTGAGCACGAGGTCGCTGACGTCGACCGCGTCGCCCTCGGCGAGGGGCGGCAGCTGCTCGTCCTTCTTGAGGCCATAGGGGTAAATGCCGCGGAAGCCCGCCACCTTGAGCACGTCGCCCGAGGCGCTGAAGGGCTCGCCGGCCACGTCTATCTGCAGCTTCGTGCCCTCGATGACGGCCGGGTCCGAGAGCGTGGCGAGAAAGCGCCGGGCCACGAGGTTGTAGAGCTTCCACTCGGCAGGCTCGAGCTTGGACGGGTCGCCCACGCCGGTGGGGTAGATGGGCGGGTGGTCGGTGTCGAACTGCTTGCCGCGCGTGGCGTGGATCTCGGACGCCTTGAGCAGCTGGCCCACGTAAGGAGCATACTGCGGCACGCCGGCGAGCATCTTGGCCGTGGCGCGAAGGTCGAGCGAGGGCGGGTAGACGGTGTTGTCCACGCGCGGGTACGAGATGAGGCCGTCCATGTAGAGGCTCTCGGCCAGACGCATGGTGCGCGCGGGCGAGAGGCCCTCGGCGGCCGCAGCGGCCTGCAGGCTCGTGGTGTTGAACGGCGCGGGCGGGCGCTGGGTGCGCTGCTTCTTGGTGACCGACGTCACCGTACCGCCGGTTGCGCCCTCGACGTGCGAGAAGGCCGTCTCGGCAGCCTTCTTGTCGAGGAAGCGGCCCTGGGCGTGGGCGATCTTGAACTGGTCGGAGCCCTTGGCGCTGGCCTGACCGCCGATGACCCAGTAGTCCTCCGGCTTGAAGACGAGGCGCTCGCGCTCGCGCTCCACCACGAGGGCCAGCGTGGGCGTCTGCACGCGGCCGGCGCTGCGAACGTTGCCAAACCCGCCGAAGCGCGCCATCGTGAGGTAGCGCGTGAGGGCAGCGCCCCAGATGAGGTCGATGTACTGGCGGCTCTCGCCCGCGTCGGCCAGGTCCTGGTCGAGGCTCACGAGGTTGGCGAAGGCGTGGTCGATCTCGCCCTTGGTGTAGGCCGAGTAGCGGGCGCGCGTCACCGAGACGCCGGGGTTGACCTCGAGCACCTGCGAGAGGGCGTCAGAGCCGATGAGCTCGCCCTCGCGGTCGAAGTCCGTGCCGATGACCACCGAGTCGGCCTTCTTGGCGAGGTTCTTGAGCGATCGGATGATGCCCTTCTCGGCCGGGAGCTTCTCGATGGGCGCCCAGACCAGGTAGGGCAGGCTGGGAACCTTCCAGCCCTTGATGTCCACGCCGTCCTCCAGAAACGGCTTCTTCTTCTTGAACGGGGGACGCGGCAGGCCGTCCGGCACGTCGGCCGGCAGGACCTCGCCCTCCTCTGAGACGGCGAACCACCCCTGCTTGTTGGTGAACTTGAGCTCGGAGGGAAAGTCCGGCGCGAGGATGTGCCCGCGCAGGCCGATGGTGACCCACTCCTCGCCGTCGCGCGTGAAGCGGTAGACCGGTGTGTCGTAGACCTTGTCCTTCTTGGGCTTGCCCGCCTCGGACAGGAGCGCCGCGATCTTCTCGGCGGCGTCGTTCTTCTCTGTGATGACAAGCTTCACTGGCTTGCGTTCCCTTCGAACGTGCGTGTGCGAGGTGCGCGCGCTTGGTGGGGCACCGCCCGGTGTGCCGCACGGGGGACAGCCCTCCGCGGCAGGCCATAACGGGAGCCTACCTACAAGCAGGCCCCAGGCACGCGCGCCCGGGGCCCCACGAATCCGTTAGTCGTCGTCCTGCTCGAGCTTGTGTTCCTGGTACTGCTCGCGCGTCCACTTGAGCGAGGCCTTGCCGTCCCTCGCGATGAGCACGCGACGCGCCAGGGCCAAGGAGATCTCGTAGAGCACGATCACGGCGGCGAACATGAGGAACATCGTCACCGGGCTGGCGTCGGGCGTGACCATGGCGCTTGCGATGAGCAGGCCCACGTAGACGCAGCGCCAGTTCTCGCGAAAGGTCTTGTAGGGCACCACATGCAGGATCGAGAGGTAGAACACGAACAGCGGCAGCTCGAACGCGCCGCCAAAGCCCAGCTCAAGCAGGATGATGAGGTTGATGTAGTCCTGTGCCTCGGAAAAGATTGTGGCAAAGTCGCTGATCTGCGCGAGCATCCAGCCAAAGGTGGCGTTGAGGATGAACAGGTAGCAGAACACCATGCCGAAGGCGAAGAGGAACACGAGCGCGCCCACCGTGGGCACAACCCAGTGCTGCTCCTTGGGCGTGAGGGCCGGCAGGAAGAAGCCGAGGACCTCGAAGATGATGATGGGGCTGCACACGATCACGGCAAAGAACACCGACACGGCAAAGCGCAGCGTGAAGCCGCCGAGCGCCGTGGTGACGTAGAGCGTGGCCTCGCCCGTGGCCGGGTCCTTGGGCAGGAACTCGCGGATGGGGTCGATAAGGATCTGGATGAGCATGGGCGAGGCCGCGTAGATGACGACCGACGTCACGACGATGCTCACGACGATGATGGTGAGGCGACGCCGCAGCTCGCTCAGGTGGTCGAGCAGCGGCATGCGCGCGGGTCCGACGGGCATTAGGCATCCTCCTCGTCGCTCTTGGCAGGGGCATCGGCGTCGGTGTCTGCTTCGGCGTCAGTGTCGGCGTCGGCATCGGAGTCCGAATCGGAGTCGGTATCAACATCAGCGTCCGAGTCGAAGTCGGCGGCGTCGGCGTCCGCGCCGGCGGCGTCGGCCGCCTCGTCCTCGTCATCCTCATCGTCATCGAGCCCGTAGAGGGCCGCGACGGACGTAGGATCCTTCTCAGGCTGCTCGGGCCCGGCGGCAGGCGTCTGATTGGCAGCCTTGTTCTCCTCGGACGTGCCCTCCCCCGCTTCGGCATCCTTCTCGTCGGCGTCTTTCTCGGCCTCGGTGCCGGCGGCGGCCTTCTTCTGCTCCTTGGCGGCGCGCTCCTTGGCGAGGCGGGCGCGACGCTCGGCGAAGGTCTCCTGCGGCTTGGCCGCTGCCACCTCCTCCTCCGTGAGGTCCTCGTCCTCGGCCTGGGAGCGAGCGGCGGCCTTGCCCTTTGGCGTGTCCGCGACGTTCTGGATGGGGTCGATGATCTCGGACTGGACCACCTTGCTCATGCCCTCCTGGGCCGTGCGGAACTGCCTGAGGGCGCGGCCGATGGTGCGGCCCATACCCGGCAGCTTGTCCGGCCCAAACATGAGGAATGCGAACAAGACGATGAGGAAGAACTCTGTATCTCCGATGCCAAACACGTAAGCCTCCTTGCGGCCCTGGCGTTCTCGCAGGCTCATGGCTCTCGCTTCGCGAACTGCCACAGGCCACCGCGGGCAAGCCCGCGTCCTACAGCCTAGCCCTCTACGTTGAGCTCCTTCTCCACGCCCAGAAGCCCCAGAACTCGGCGCACGTTGGGCTGGGGATGGGTCACCTCGAAGTCGCAGCCGGCCTCGTCGGCGTGGTGGGACGCCCCCACCAGCACGCCGATGCCCGTCGAATCGATGTAGGCAACCTGCGAGAGGTCTACCTCCACGCGACCAGGGTGCTCGGACAGCGCGGCATCGACGGCAGAGCGCAGCTCGCCGGCGTTGGAGACGTCGACCTCGCCCACGACGGACACGAGCCTCGTGCCGTCGGCGTCAGTGGTGGATATTGACAGGTCCATGACATCCTCCTTAGGGGATGGGAGCTATTCGTTGGTGGTCGTGGCGGCGGTGTCGGTCGAGGCCTCGTCCGTCGTGGTCGTGGCGGCGGAAGTGGATGCACTGGTCAGCGAGGAGAGCTTGGACGTCGCTGTGCGCTTGACGCCGTAGGTGTCGCTCGGGTCGACCTCGAGCGCCTTGTTATAGGCGTTCGTTGCCGACTGCGTGTCGCCCGCGGCCTCGTAGATGGTGCCGAGGTCGCCCCACGCCGGCGCGTAGGAGGACACGCGGCCCGCGAGCTCCTCGAGCGCGGACTTGGCGCTGTCGACGTCGCCCAGGTAGTACTGGCACATGGCGCGGCTCGCGTGCGCAGCCGCCGCGTCGTCGGTGGCGAGGTACCTGTCGTAGTAGCCCATGGCCTTGGCGAGGAGGTCCTTGGCGTGGGCCCGGTCGTCGTCGGACGAGGCGCGGGAGACGGCCGTGGCGCCCCAGGTGTAGTAGGTGTTGGCCAGGTTGATGAGCGCCGCCGTGTCCGAGGAGTCCTTACTGAGCCTATCCTCGAGCTGGGACGCCTTGGGCTGGTAGTAGCCGTCGAGCTTGTCCCTGTAGGAGGTGGTCGTCGCGGCCTCGGTGGAAGCGGCGGCCGTGCTGGCGGAGATCGAGCGCCTGGCGCCCGAGACGATGGCCGAGAGCGAGGGCAGAAGGATCGAGCCCACCATGATGACCGAGCACACGATGACGGCAATCAGCACGATGGGACGGCGCTTGGTCGGCGTGACTGTGTGCTCCGGCACGGCGTCCTCTCGCGCCCTGTCCTCGTCAGCCCGCTTGCTTGGCCTTGCTGCCATCTGGTCCCAAACCCCCTCTGCCCGTCTCGGGCCCGCTCGTCAGTCAGTCCGTGCGAGAGATGCTCTCCCCGCGCGCCGCCAAGCGACAGCGACGCGCGGGGAGGTCACGCACATGTCCGCACATGATACCTCACGTCCCGCCGGGGCCGTCTAACGCGCCTTTCTGGCAAGGCGAGCCGACACGAGCCGCACACAGGCGCAGAACACGTCAAGCGCGCCGCCGAGGTCCTCGAGCGACGGGTACGAGGGCGCGATGCGGATGTTGGTGTCGTCCGGGTCGTTGCCACCGGGCCACGTGGCACCGGCGTCCGTCATCTTGACGCCCAGCTCGGCCGCGAGGGCGACGATGGCCTTGGCCGAGCCCTTGGGGCCGTCGAACGAGACGAAGTAGCCGCCGCGCGGGTGGCTCCACGTGGCGCAGCCCAGGTCGGCCAGGCCCTCGGTGAGCTTGGACTCGACGAGCTCGAAGCGCGGGCGCAGGATGCGCGCCTGGTCGGCCATGTGGGCACGCACGCCGGCGGCGTCGTGCAGCCAGCGGGCGTGCGTGAGCTGCGAGAGCTTGTCGGAGCAGACGCGCTCGATGCCAAAGCCGGCACGCAGGTCGGCGAGGTCTGCCGGGCTGGCCGCGACGCAAGCGATGCCGCTGCCCGGGAAGGTCACCTTGCTCGTGGAGGCGAACTCGTAGACGAGGTCGTCGTTGCCGGCCTCGGCGATGGCGCCGAAGACCTCGAGCAGCTGGTCGGGCTCGTCGGTGAGGTCGTGCGCGATGTAGGCGTTGTCCCAAAAGATGCGGAAGTCGGGTGCGGCCGGCTTGAGCGCGGCGAGGCGGCGGACCACCTCGTCGGTGTACGTGACGCCCGTGGGGTTGGAGTACTTGGGCACGCACCAGATTCCCTTGACCGTGGGGTCGCCCTCGACGAGGCGCTCGACCTCATCCATGTCGGGGCCGTCAGCCGTCATGCGCACGGGCACGTTCTCGAAGCCCACCGAGGCGCTCACGGCAAAGTGGCGGTCGTAGCCGGGGCTGGGGCACAGGAACTTGAGCGGCGTGCGCTGCGCCTGGAGGGCCTGGGGCTCATAGCCCTGCACGCCGTGGATCCAGCCGTGCACCACCACGTCGTTCATGATGTTGAGACTCGAGGAGCCGCCGAGGATGACGCTCTCGGGGCTCACGCCCAGCACGTCTGCCATGAGGCGGCGGGCGGAGGGCACGCCGTCGGGGCAACCGTAGTTGCCCGCGTCGACACCATCGTCGATGAGCTCGGAGGTGGAGTTGAGCACGTCAAGCATGGGGCGGGAGAGGTCAACCTGCTCCGGGCTTGGCTTGCCGCGGGTCATGTCGAGCTTGAGCCTGCGTGCCCTGAGCTTCTCGACCTCGCCCTCAAGCTGGGCAATCTCGTCGTCGAGCTGCTCAGTGGTCATGCTCTCGTAGACGCTGGACATGGCTCCTCCTCCTGTTGGGTGGCCTTCGCTCAACCTGTTTGAGCGGCCCACGCTCAAGCTTTACGTGAGTATAGTCGCACTGCCGGACAATAAATCGAAACCGTTTCCGAGGGAGGGCCGAGGGCGCCCACATGCTCGGGTAACGCGGCAGGGATATTGGGCCAGGACTCGCCTTCGGATAAAGGCCGGACGGCGTCCGTGTCGAGCGGCGCCCCCGTCGAGCAGCAGCCTCGTCAGGCAGTGCCCCCGACAGGCAGCGCCTCCGCCAGACAGCGCCTCCGCCAGGCTTCACCTCCGCCAGGCAGCGTCTACATATTGGTATGTCCAACGTGGTATGCCCAGCGAACCGCCACAGGCCGGGAGCTGACGCCAGCCCTCGGCCCGCAATGTGACAAATCATCCGGAAGAAAATGTGACATGGGGCCTCTCTCCGCCAAGACGGGAAGGGGCCTTAGATCATCCCTTGCCAACCGCCTTCCAGCGGAACAGGAAGGCGAGGTCGCTCGAGTCGATCTTCCTCTCGACGAGAGCCTGCACCCATTGGTAGACCTCGTTTCCCGACGGGTCGGGGGAATCGTCCACATCGAGGACAATTCCCCTCATTGCAAGGATGGAAAGCGACATCCTCACGGCGGTTCGCTTGTTCCCGTCCAGAAAGACGTGGTCCCTCGCGATGTGCTCAGCCAGGTAGGCACACTGCTCGAAGAGGTCCTCGAACCTGTCGGACACCTCCATCCCAAAATACCCGCAGAAGGTGGTCGCGACTATGCGCGCCACGCCATCCCTGTCGGCATCCCGCTCGAGACCGAAGCCACCGGTCGTCGCCATCTCCTGGGCCCGAGCGTCGATGACCGTCTGCGCCATGGCCTCGGCAGTCATCTCGTCCTCGATCGAGAGAGGGGGAGTGCATCCTGCGGAGACCATGGGCTAGGCGTTCCTGAGGAGCCGGAACGTGTTGGGGATCCTCCGGTCGACCTCCTGCATCCCGGAGGCTAGAGTGCCCGAGAACTCTGGGGTGACACGTCCGTCCGAGGAGGACAGGATGGCTTCCGGCGTAATCTCCGCGTCCCGCCCAGGGACGTAGGTCGCCTTCCATGCACCTCCATCACCGTGGGAGAGCGCGACAAGGTCGAAGGCGGTCATACGGCCGTACTTGCCAAATGTCCTGCTGACCACCATGTCGACATCCTCGTCGCCCGGCACCGGGCCTGATGACTTGGTAACCCTCCCGCTTCCGTAGCGCTTGAAGGCATGGTAGATCGAAGGCTCGACCGGACCGTATTCCCAGGCTTCGATCTTGTCCTCAAAGAGGGGCCTGCCCAGGGAGCGAAGGGACTCGACCTGGGCAAAGTAGACGAGCTTGTTGAGGGACAGGTTGCTCAGAACGGCCTTGTCCCCGAAATCCGAAATGAACTTGTTCGCGATGTCGACGGACAACATGGCAACCTCCTCAGAATTGGCATGCCGGAGACCCCAGCTTGTTTGATTTAGTATAGACGCACTACCGGACAAAAAAACGGCATCGTTTCCGAGAGGGACCGCACGAGCCCAGACTGCGCCAACATATTGGTATGCCCAACGGACCGCCACAGGCCGGGAGCTGACGCCAGCCCCCGGCCCGCAATGTGACAAATCATCCGGAAGAAAATGTGACAGGGCTGGTAGTATGGGGTGCATGGAAAAGCCGCCCTACATACCCAACTCCGACGAGTTCGGCGAGCTGCAGCGCTTCGTCGACTCGCTGTTCGCCAGCGCCAAGCTCGTGGACAACCTCGATGCGCAGGTGCTCGCCGAGACCTACGACCTGCCCGACGAGCTCATGGAGATCGTGGGCATGCTCCCGAGCGGCATCTACGAGCGCTCGCGCCTCGCCGACCAGTTCAACTCCGCCCTCGCCGCCCACGGCTGGACCCAGCGCTTCGGCACGGTGGAGTAGCAGCGGAGAACGACACTCAGAGCGAGAGGAGCTCCCCCAGCTCGCGGGCCCACAGGTCTGGGCGACCGGAGGAGATGGATGGCTTGTACCAAGCCGCCCCAACCGATGTGACCCGGGCACGACGCGCCGCCTCCACGTCGGCATCCATGTCCCCGACGAACACGGCTCCCTCCCGAGAGGCAGACAGGCTGTCCAGGACAAGCAGTAGACCATCGGGGCTGGGCTTGGGTCGGGCGACGTCATCGTCGGTCACGACAACGTCAAAGAGATCGGCGATGCCCATTCTGTCCAAGGTGATCGCCGTGCTGCGCCGGCCCTTTCCCGTAACGAGCGCGACCTTGCCTCCCCGAGCCCTCAGCTGCTGGAGAACGTCCTTGACAATGACGGAGGACGAGTCGCTGATATAGCGGTCGAACAGCTCTCCATAGGCCCAATAGAAAAAGTTGATCGCATAGTCGGAGAGGAGGTCCTTGTCGGGCAGCTCCCATTGGGGAAACGTCACCGAACCTGGCGCCTTGCCGTTGCGGTCCGACACGATGCCCCTGATGATCACCTCTTCGGATGGACCAAAGTACGCGCATATCTCGTCATCAGACATAACCTGCCCCAACGAGGCGTAGATGGCCATTCGAAAGGATTCGAAGCACAGGGGCAGCGTGTCCGCGAGGGTGCCGTCAAAGTCAAAGATGTACGTCTGGAACCTGCTCACGACGACCGCCTCGCCTTCTGCACCTTCTGCCGACTCGTGGCGGCGACGATGAAGGCGCTGCCTACGAGGGCCGTGAGCACGGAGCACGAGAGGATGGCGCATTTGGCGGCGAGAACCTCGCCCGAGTCGCTGAACGCGAGGCCCGCGATAAGAATCGACATCGTGAAGCCAAGGCCGCCGAGCAGGCCCACACCCACGATCTGCACGCGGTCCATCCCGCGCGGGAGCTTGGCAAAGCCCACCTTCACGAGCAACGCCGTCACGCCCACGATGCCCAGCGGCTTGCCCACGAACGCACCGAGCAGCACACCCCGGAACACCGGGTCGGCAACGAGGCTCCCAAAGTCCGCACCACTCAGGTTGACCTGGGCATTCACGAAGGCAAACAGGGGCAGGATGCCAAAGTTCACGGCCACCGAGATGGCGTTCTCCACGCGCTGCAGAGGCGGCGTCACGTGGTGCATCACGCGCTCAACGCCCTCGGCCGCCACGGTGAAGTCGTGCTGGCCCAGCACGTGGGCCTCGTCGTCGTAGGTGTCGTCGAGCTGTCGGGCCCTCTCACCCAGCCAGCTGCGGAGCGAGCCCAGGCGGATGTCGGACCTGGCCGGCAGGAACAGCGCCAAGATAACGCCCGCCAGCGTGGCATGGATGCCCGAGTTGAACATGCACACCCACAGCACGATGCCCACGGCAAGGTAGGGCCTCGACGTGTAGACGCGCGCCCGATGCAGAAGCGCCAGCACCACGACGCAGCCAAGCGACGCGGCGACCCACGGCACGTCGGGGGTCTGCCCATAGAACGCGGCGATGACCACGATGGCGAGGATGTCGTCGGCGATGGCGAGCGTGGAGAAGAACACCTTGGTGGCCGGCGAGACGCGGTTGCCCAGAAGCGACATGATGCCCAGCGCGAAGGCGATGTCGGTTGCCATGGGAACCGCCCAGCCGTGCGGAGCGGCGCCGGGGGCCAGGTTCATGCCCAGGTAGATGAGGGAGGGAGCCGCAACGCCGCCCACCGCGGCCAGCATGGGCAGGGCGGCCTGGCGGGGCCTTCTCAGCTGGCCCACGGTCATCTCGTACTTGAGCTCGATGCCCACGAGCAGGAAGAAGATGGCCATGAGGAAGTCATTCACGAACTCCTCGAGCGTGAGCGTGGGAACCCAGCCGCCCACAACGAGGCCCACGCGCGTCTCGAAGAAGTGGTGGACGGGCTCGTAGGCCGGCGTGTTGGCCACGATGACGGCAAGGATGGCCGCGAGCACCATCGCCGCGGCGGCCACGGTTCCGTTGGAGGTGACCTCCTGGATGGCGTTTCTCCGCTCGATGCGCCGGGCGACCGGCTCCTCGCGGACGATGCTCTGGCGAGATGCGGCCTTTCGGTGCGCGACGCCCTTCTTGGGTGACGGACGCTGTGGGTTTCCGGAGGACTGAGCCCTGGTCTTGACCGCCTTCTTGGGCATCTCGCTCCACTTCTCTCAGGCAAGCCGCCGGCACCTGGGGCGCCGACGGCTCATGTTGCTGGGACTTCGAAGGGTTTCGGGGCACCGGCGCATGGCGGGCGGGCGTCGCTCGCCATGCGCCGACTGCCGTCCAGAGTGCGGTGGCAGCCGACCAGTGTCCCCGACAAACCGTGCAAACTGACCAGTTGTTGCCACCCTGGCGACCCGGCAACTGACCAAAGTGCACGTGGAGTGGCAGGCACGCGACCGCCGCCTCCGGAGCGGCTACTCAGCGGCGGCCAGGATGGGCGCGGCCACCTGCTTCTTGCGGGAGAGCACGCCTGGCATCCAGACGCCGCCCTGCTCGTTGGCGATGCCGAGACCCTTCTGGGCCACGTCGGTGTCGCCCTCGAAGAGGACCTGCGAGCCCTCCTCCATGATGTCGGTCACGCAGAGCACCATGCCGTCGGCACCCTTCTCGGCCTGGTAGGCGCGCATGGCCTCGCGGAGCTCGGGGACCATGCCGAGAGCACGGGTCTTGTCGACCGTCTCGTACTGGCCGATGAGCAGCTTCTTGTCGCCCACCTCGAACTGCTTGGTATCGTTGCCCACCATCTGCTGCGCGGTGAACGAGCCGGACGGGCGGGACAGGAACACGTCCATGCCGAACTTGATCGGGTCGACGCCCAGCTCGGCACCCATCGCGGGCGCGAGCTCGCGCTCCTGGTCAGTGGTGGTGGGGCTCTTGAGCATGAGCGTGTCGGTCATCATTGCGCTGAGCAGGAGCTTGGTCTGCTCCTTGGTGGGCACCTGGCCGAGCAGGTCGAACAGGCGGCGCACGATGGTGCAGCTGGAGCCCCAGGGCAGGCAGATGTAGCAGAGCGGGGCAGCCGTCTCGAAGTCGCCGATGCGGTGGTGGTCGACCACGCCGATGACCTGGGCGTTGTGGATGCCGTCAACGGTCTGACCGCTCTCGTTGTGGTCGCAGAGCACGACCTTCTGCTGCTCGGCGCCCTCGGCGGCCGGCTCGATCTTCTCGAGCAGCTCGGGCTCGGGCGTGCCGGTCTCGGCGAGGAGCTTGGCGCTCTCGGCGGGCAGCGGGCCCAGGCGACGGGTGACGTACTCGTTGCCGTCGAACTTGACCTGGTTCAGCAGCTGCGTGAGGACAACGGCCGACATAATGGCGTCGTTGTCGGGATTCTTGTGGCCAAAGACGTAGACCTTGCTCATGAATACTCCTTAAGAACTGGGGCGGCCCCAAAGCCCGCCCTCGAACACGAAGATTGTAGCCCTCGCGGGCGAGAAGGGCCGGCGCCAGGCACAGCTTGGCCCAAGAAGGCAGGCGCGGCCCATGAACGCACGGCCGCGTCAGCGAGGATGCCACATAGGGCGGAGGGAGAGTTTTCCGCAGGCACTCGACCAAGCCTTATGTGGCACCCGCGCGCTCCAAGCACCGTGCCGGCCTACGCGTTGAACACGTAGCGGCTGAGTCGGTCGAAGGCCTCCTCCACGCGGGACTTGGGCAGCGCCAGGTTGACGCGCACGTGGCAGGGGCCGTGGAAGGGGCGGCCGTCCTGGAAGTCGACGCCCACGTCCCACGCGCGCCTCAGCACCTCGTCAAGCGCCGTCCCGTGCGCCTCGCACCAGCGCGAGCAGTCGACGAACAGCATGTAGGTGCCCTGGGGCCGGCGCACGTCGAGCCCCTCGAAGTGCTCGCCGATGTAGTCGCAGGCATAGCGGGCGTTCTCGCCCAGCACGTGGCAGAGCTCGTCCACCCACTCGTGGCCCTCGGGACCGTAGGCGCCCACGAGCGCGTGCATGGAGAGCACGTTCATGTGGTTGTAGCTGGTCTTTTCCTCGATGGCCGTCGCGCGGTCGCGCAGCCAGCCGTCATATATCACGTGGTAGCTGCCCACGAGGCCCGCCAGGTTAAACGTCTTGGATGGCGCGTAGAGGGCCACCGTGCGCGCGCGGGCGTCGGCGCTCACGCTCTGGGTGGGGATGTGGGTGTGGCCGGGCAGGATGATATCGCTCCAAATCTCGTCGGAGACCACGTAGACGTCGTGGGCCGCGAAGAGCGCCATGGCCCGCTCGAGCTCGGCGCGCTCCCACACGCGGCCGGCCGGATTGTGCGGCGAGCAGAAGACCGCAGCGTGGATGTGGTTCTGCTCGATCTTGCGCTCCATGTCCTCGTAGTCCATGCGCCAGACGCCGGCCTCGTCGGACACGAGCGGGCTCAGGACGATGCGGTAGCCGTTGCGCTCGAGCGCCTTGGTGAAGCCGATGTAGGTGGGGCTGTGGACGAGGACCGCGTCGCCCGGGGCAGCCATGGCCTCAAGCGCCGAGACGACGCCTCCCAGCACGCCGTTCTCGTAGCCGATGTGCGCCGGCTCGAGACCCGTGACGCCGTTTCGCGTGCGCTGCCAGTCGATGATCGAGGAGAAGTAGGCGTCCGTGGGTTCGAAGTAGCCAAAGGCCGGGTGCTCAAGGCGCGCGGCCATGGCCTCCACGATGGTGGGGCAGGTGGGGAAGTTCATGTCCGCCACCCACATGGGAATCTGGTCGAAGCCCGCGCGCGGCGCGGTGGGCGCCCCGGGCATGTGGCCAACGCCGTCGATGGCCAGGGCATCCTTGCCGTGGCGCTCCATGATGGAGGTGAAGTCGTACTTCGTCATCTGCGCTCCTCGCTCGCGTTCTCCCGACGTTCCCGCGCCTGACGCGCTTTCTTTGCCCATACCTTACCAAGGCAGGCGGACTGGGCGCGCCAGTATCTGGCCCCGAGGAAGGACGGCGCAGGCACATGCAGGCGGACTGGGCGCGCCAGAATCAGGCCCCGAGGGAAGGCGACGCAGGCACACCCCGCAGCCAGCCGCGAGCGGAGATGAGGCAGCCGCCGCCCCGAGACACCGCCCCGCCACCTTCCGCATACAGAAGGCATTTGCCGTCTCGAGACGCCCGCGCCACCCTCCGCCTTCAGAAGGCGTTTGCCACCGCGCCCTCCTCCGCCCGCAGAAGGCGTTTGCCGCCCCGAGATGCTGCCGCGCTGCCTTCCGCCCGCAGAAGGCGTTTCTGAAATTGGTTTTTAGACCAATTCCTTTTTCAGAAACGTCTTCTGCGCCGGCTTGGGGCGAGACCTTTTTCAGAAACGTCTTCTGCGCTGGCTTGGGGCGATACCTTTTTTCAGAAACGTCTTTTGGGCCAGCTCGCGTGAACCCCCGGAACGCCCCTTGAGCCGGGACGGAGACAGGTCCTCTCGAAGACAGCCCCGGAAGTCGAGAGCCATGAGCAGGCTCGACGCCGCAGGCACCCCCCCCCCGGCCCAACCGCAGGCGCATCTCTTACCCCAACGCCAGGGTCTGCTCCACGAAGACCTTGTCGGCCACGGCCTCCACGCCGGCGCTCATGAGCTCGGCGAGGTCGGGCGCCACCTCTGCGCCGGAGGCGTCGAGCAGGCTCACCAGCGGCATCGGTCGCACAAGGCTCCCGTCGCCCGAGAAGCGCCCAGCGACCGTGCGCTCGAGCACCCTCGCGAGCTCGTCATAGGTACCGGCCACGTCCACCCCGCGCGACACGCAGGCGTCGTACAGGCTCTTGACCTCGGAGATCGAGAACACGCGCTTGAACGCGCACACATATATGAGCGTGGCCACGTGGCGGCGGGTGTAGCGGCGGCGCTCGGGGGCGGGAACGAGGTGCTGCTTGACGTAGTTGTTGACCATCGAGCCCGTGAGCAGGTCCTCGCCGGGCAGGGCCATGAACGAGAGCTCGTCGCCCACGATAGAGAGGACCTGGTCGAGGTAGAGCTCGATGCGCGGCATCTCGGCGATGCGCATGATGTGAAGCGACGCCATGCGGGCCCTGAGCTCGGCCGACACGGCCTCGAGCGGCCGAGACCCACCGTCACGCTGACCCTTCTCGCCCATGTCGTCACCCCCGTCGTGTCTCATCCGGCGTCCGCGCCCCACCGGCAGGCGCGCCTCGCCCGGCGTCCGCCTCGCGAGACGAGTGCATCCATCGCCCCGCCTCGGCATCAACCCACCCGCTCTGTCAAGTTTACAGATTATCAGAATGCGCGTATCTGGTTTTTAAAACTAGGTATACTTCTCCTCGAACGAGCCGCTCCAAGGGGGTCCCATGAACGACCAACGCATCGCCATCCTGACCGACACCGGCACCAACGTGCCCGCGGACTTTGTCGCCGCGCACGACATCCGCCAGGTCCCGCTCATGGTCAACTACTCCGACGGCGCCTTCCGCTCGGAGGTCGACATCACGACGGACGAAGTCATTGACCGCTTTGCCACCGAGATCCCCACAACGAGCCTGCCCAGCCCCAACGACATCAAGGTCGCGCTCGACAAGGCGCACGCCGACGGCTACGAGAAGGCCGTGTTCGTGACCATCTCGTCGGGCCTGTCGGCCACCAACGCCACGGTCGAGCTGGTCGCGGGTCAGATGGAGGACTTTCCCGTCGAGGTCGTCGACACCAAGAGCATCGGCGTGGCAGCGGGCCTCGTGGTCATGGCCGCGGCGCGCATGGTCGAGGGGGGCGTGCCGTTCGACCAGCTCAAGGGCAAGCTCACGCTGCTCTCGGCCGACACGCGCGTCTACTTCACGGTGAAGGACCTCTACTACCTGCGCCACGGCGGCCGCATCAACGAGGCAACGTACCGCCTCGGCAGCGTGCTCAACCTGAAGCCCGTCTTCTACTGCGACGCCGAGGGCAAGTACGCCACGGTCAAGAAGTGCCGCGGCTGGGAGAAGGCGCTCGCCGCCGAGCTGGCGTTCGTCCAGGAGCAGGCCAAGAAGTACAAGAAGGTCATCTGCGCCGTGTGCTGCACCAAGGCCGAGGATCGGCTCGACGAGATCGCGGCCAAAATGCGCGCCACGATCCCCAACGTGGCCGACGTCATCAAAAGCGGCATCTCCCCCGACCTCGTCGTCCACACCGGCCCCGGCCTCGTGGGCATGGCCGTGCAGCCCGTGCTTGACTAGGGTCGTCTAGCCTGGCTGACGGCTCTCGCGCACCTTGTGCCGCGTGCGCCAGACCAGGGGCCCGAGCACCGGGTCGGGGGGTCCCGAGCCGGACTAGGGACTCGCGTTCCGGGCCAGACACGCCCCCAGCGCCGGCGCAGGCGCGCCTCGATTGCAAAACTATCGAGTTTGCTGCAGTTCATGGGAGAACTCGAAAGTAGCCGGCGAAGGCGCACATCTTCTACCTGCGGTTTTGTGACGCCCAGAAGGCTGGCTACTCGGTGAACCCCGATTCGACTGCAGCAAACTCGATAGTTTTGCAAGGGACGACGCCCGACACGGGCGGATGCCGCCCCGCGCCATGCAAAACCGTTGCGAAGCGAGCGGCTCCGCGCGTCTTACGGCGGGTTCCGCATGACGGGGACAACGGTTGCCCGGAGCAACTGTCATCTGCCACGACTTCGGCTGGGGGAGCTCAACAGGCCCGGAATTCACAGCCCACACGGATTCACGTGTTTGCTCGCCGCAAATGCGCCGATACGTGCGGGATGTTGGCGCTGACTGAACAGCCACCACGTTATGGCGCATTTGCTGCCCACAAACACGTCAAAGCGTGGTGGCTGTGGAAAGCACGAATGAAGCGGCACCTGCTGAGGGGCGCTCGAGATGGCAACCCCGAGGACAGTCGTCATCCGCGTTCACCAGCTCCCAGCTGAGCCAGACACCCCCACCACTTCCCGACCAACTCGGATGCTTCTCCGCCAATCCCCGACCAAGTCGGATGAAAAGGGCCGCGATTTCGTCTGAGTTGGTCGGGGGTTGTACTGACGGGCAACATGCTCGGTCCCGGAGGCGACTGGGGCCGAAGCGACAGGAACCGAGGCGGCAGGAACCGAGGCAGCGGGGGCCAAGGCGCAGGGGCCGAGGCGGCAGGAACCGAGGCAGGGGGGCCGAGGCGGCAAACACCCAACGAGACGGCATCTGCCCGGGGCGGCTGTCGCCTTGCCACGACACCGCCGCCCCGTCCCCGGCCACCGAAAAGCGACGCAAACCATAGCCCGCCCGTAGAGTGCATAATGAAAGGAAATCGTTCGAGCAGGTCGGTCGCGGGGCCCCGGTCGGTGGGTGCGTCGCGCGTCGAAGGGACAACCGTGGCAATCACCGCAGAAGAGGTCGCCGAGACCCTCAACATGGTCACCGAGCAGCACCTGGACATCCGCACGGTCACGATGGGCATCTCGCTCATGGGCTGCGCCGACGAGAGCCTCGACCGCATGTGCGAGAAGGTCTACGACCACGTCACCAAGACGGCCGAGCACCTCGTGCCCGTGGCCGAGAGCCTCGAGCGCGAGTACGGCATCCCCATCGTCAACAAGCGCGTCTCGGTGACGCCCGTGGCCCAGATCGCCGCGGCCTGCCCCGACGCCGACCTCACCCCGCTGGCCCACGCGCTCGACCGCGCGGCCAAGACCCTGGGCGTCGACTACATCGGCGGCTACTCCGCGCTCGTGCACAAGGGCATCGGCGACGCCGACCGCCGCCTCATCTCCTGCATCCCCCAGGCCCTCGCCGAGACCGACCGCGTCTGCTCGAGCGTGAACGTGGCAAGCCTGCGCGCCGGCATCAACATGGACGCCGTGCTCATGGTGGCCCAGACCATCCTCGACTGCGCCCGCCTCACGGCCGACCGCGAGTCCGTCGGTGCCTCCAAGTTCGTGGTCTTCTCCAACATGGTGGAGGACTCGCCATTCATGGCTGGCGCCGTCCACGGCACGGGCGAGGCGGACGCCGTCATCAACGTGGGCGTCTCGGGCCCCGGCGTCATGGCCGCGGCCCTGGCCGAGCTTCCCGAGACGGCCGACATGATGGAGGTGGCCGAGCGCATCAAGCAGACGGCCTTCAAGATCACGCGCGCCGGCGAGCTCATGAGTCGCGAGGCCGCGCGTCGCCTCGGCGTGGAGAAGGGCATCGTGGACCTGTCGCTCGCCCCCACCCCGGCCGTGGGTGACTCGGTGGCCCGCATCCTCGAGATCATGGGCGTGGGCCAGTGCGGCGGCCCCGGCACCACATGCGCCCTGGCCATGCTCAACGACGCGGTCAAGAAGGGCGGCGTCATGGCAAGCTCCAGCGTGGGCGGCCTGTCGGGCGCCTTCATCCCCGTGTCGGAGGACGCCGGCATGATCGAGGCGGCCGAGGCCGGTGCACTCTCGCTCGAGAAGCTCGAGGCCATGACCTGCGTGTGCTCGGTGGGCCTCGACATGATCGCGGTGCCGGGCGACACGCCGGTGGAGGCCATCGCCGGCATCATCGCCGATGAGATGGCCATCGGCGTCATCAACAACAAGACCACGGCCGTGCGCCTCATCCCGGCCATCGGAAAGGGCGAGGGCGAGTCCGTGGAGTTTGGCGGCCTCTTTGGCCGCGCGCCCATCATGCGCGTGAACCCGCATGCAGGGCATGTGCTGGCGCACCGCGGCGGCCGCTTCCCGGCGCCGCTCAACTCGCTGAAGAACTAGGACGGCCGACCCGCCGAAGACAGGCGCAGGACCCCGCAAGAAGCAGGAACCCCATGGACGAGCGGCGCGATAGATACCCCAGGCGAGACGAGACGGAAGGCACCTACCGGCGCGTGTCGTCGGTACCCCTTGCGGGCTCGGGGCGCGCGCGGGGCGCAGGCGGCAGGTATATGGCCGACGAGCGCCAAGGGCGCGGCCTCGGCGATGGCCGACGCGACCATGGTGCCCGCCCAGCCCGAGAGGACCAGGGCGCACGCCTTGTCCGAGACGGACGAGACGCACGCGGTAGCCGGCACGCCAGGGATGCTCGCGATGCCTGGGGCTCTGGCGACGCACGAGGCGACCGAGGTGGCCGCGACGTGCGAGACGACCGCGCCGGCCGGCACGCCCGAGACGCCCGCACCCCCTTGGGCTCGCGGCCGCAGGACGCCC
>NZ_CAAKOQ010000020.1 GCF_901212675.1 Olsenella uli | reverse complement strand
AGCCGAGGGAGATGCAGGAGGCGCGTAGGAGAAAGCACCTCGAGCTCGTCTCCGGCGGCACGAACTTCACGCGCGCGGCCGAAGCCGAGGATAATCGACAGCCCGCGCCCGCGCCGCGCGGAGCGAGAGAGGCCGGGCGCGCGCGGCACGGGGAGGCCGGCGCGGCGCCCGGCGTGCCGGAGCCGGGCGCCGGGTGCCCGCCGGTCGGGATGCTCGCGGCCCAGGCCGTCAGGTGCTCGGCTCGCGTCCTATCGTCGAGGGGCTCCGCCCCAGCTTCTCGGCTATCTGGCGCGGGGAGCACCCGGCGCGCGGCGTGTCGGCGATCTCGATGCGCTCCTCCAGGGAAAGGTGGTGGCCGTCCACCCCCTTCGGTTTTTCCACGCCCCCAGAATACCTGTCGACGAGCGCCTGCTCGTCGCGGCCGTACAACCTGGTGCGCCCGTTCCGCCAGACCTTGCCGGCTCTCTTGGAGACGCCGACAGCCCTCGCGGCCTGCGCGAGGCCCACGCCCTCCCTGAGGTGCTCGAGATTGCGCTCGCGCCTGGCCCGCTGCATGTCGCGAAGCTTCTCGTAGGCAACACCCTCGAACTCGCACGGCATTTCCAGCATCCGTCCTTTCCTCGGGTGTTGCATAGTTCACTGGAATCCGCCGTGATGTTTTTCCCTTCGGGGGCTCTGTTCTTTGGACCTCTCATCCTTGCATGGCATAACTAATCGCTCTTTGTCTTGCAGCTGTGGTTTTTACTGCGCCCGACTCCTCAGGACAGAGTCGTAGCAACGAGGCCAAGTGCTGTGTGCGACTGATTTTGCTAGGCTGCATAACATATTGCACTTGCTTTTTTAGTTCGGAGGCACTCATGGCTCACGTAGATTCCGACAAGATGGGGCAGAAGGCGGCGCCCGCACTCGCTTGTGATGCGGACCGATGGCGTGACGCGGAACGTTGTCCCTATCTGACCGTTGCGTTATTCTCAGGCGTGATCGGGGCGTGCATCTTCATCTTGATATATGGAATGCAAGTCTTAGATGTCACATATGTGGACTGGATCAGGAACACAGCCGGTGATTTCGCGCAGTCTTATTACGGCTGGAGCTTCTATCGGGCGTCAGCTTGGCATTTTCCTCCAGGGCTGATGGATTCCGTAGCGTATCCCGGCCTTACCTCAATCATCTATATTGATTCGGTCCCGCTTTTTAATTTCATCTTCAAGGTGATGAGCCCCCTGCTTCCGGATACGTTCCAGTTCTTTGGGATATGGGGCCTTATCTGCTTCGTTCTTAATTCGGCACTCGGTTCGTGTTGCGTATATCGTCTTACGCGTTCAACTCTCTATTCAGTGACTTGTTCTCCTCTTTTTGCACTTTGCACGTTTGCGATGCAGCGGCTCTATACGCACACTGCGCTTGCCGCCAATTGGGTGATCCTGGCAGGAATCCTGCTCGTTCTGAAGACCTTCGATAAGTCTGACCGTCGTCGGTACATGCTTCTATGGGCGGCACTCTTTGCACTGGGCGTGTCGGTCAATATCTACTATTTGCCAATCCTTGGTATCATCATGGTGTTTTTTTGCATATACCGCTGCGTGACTCTGCGGAGTGGCATGCCGGTGCTAAACGTCTTCGCTTCCTCTCTTTTGGGCGTTGTGGTTGCCTTTTGGTTCTTTGGTGGGTTCTATCATCTTTCCTCCAACAGCGGAGCAACCGCAAACTCTATCGGTAGCCTGAGCGCCAATCTCAACACATTGTTCAACCCGATGGATACGGGTCTGTACCTAACGGGATTTAAAGGCCTGCTTCCTAGCCGCGGTCTTGCTAGATTTGGTCAGTATGAGGGGTATGCCTACCTCGGCGCCGGTCTCATTGCCGCCCTCCTTTTTGTGATTGTGGGGGCCATTGGGCGCTTTGGGGACATGCGGAAGTGGCTCGCGCAGAGGAGGCTTGCCGCGTGCCTCGTTCTCCTTTGTGTCCTGTCGCTTGCGATAGCGTCTTGGGGAACCTTAGTTTCTGTCGGAAGCCATAGCCTTTTCGACATTCCATATCCGGCTCCCATCCTGTCTCTATTCAGAGTTTTTAGGTCTATGGGTCGCTTTGCCTGGGGAGTCTGGGACATCGTTGCCATTCTTGTCCTCGTGGGGCTTTTTAGGCTTGTTGCGAAGCGAGGAGCCATGCTACTGCTCATGGTCATCCTCGTTCTCCAGCTCGTCGATATGGACGGTATGATTGCCAACAGACAGTCTCTCTACGTGCAAAGGCAAGGCGAGTACGTTCCGCTCGTAGACATCGATGGGGTTAAGGATCTCCTGAGCGGCAAGAGCCACCTCCTTATCTTTGAGGGCACTGAATACGGCGGCCGTGTTCTCGACCAGATTCACTACGACCTTGGCGAAGCGGTCCTTGAGGGCGGAGCGACGATAAACGACTTCTATTACTCGCGTCGAGATGACGCGGCGATTGATGGCGCTACTACTGAGGCGCAAGCCGAGCTAGAAGAGGGGAAACCTCGAGCCGATACGCTCTATTGTTTTCTTGGCTTTGGAGAGGCGTCAAAATACCAGGACACACTTCATCTTTATTACGAATCTGGCTTTGTGTTTGGCAGCTCAACTCCTATTGACGGTGAGGAGGAGCTGGGTCACATCGAGCTTGTGTCTGCAAGACAACTCGATCTTCCAGATGCTAACCACGGTTCTCTCTCCGGCTACATCGAGAGCGACGCAATTGATAGGGCTGCAGGAGAAGGTCACGGCTATGGTATTGAGACAAGGGGTTTGGTTGTCAATAATGCCGGCACAACGGACACCATGGTGTCCGTAAGGGGGAACAAGGAAAGCGGACTTGGGTATATGAATAACATTCAGGGAGATTGGGGGCTAACTGTTGGTCTGGTTTCACAAGTCGAAGCGGAGACTGCCGAGATCTCTCTGGGCGGGACGGGGAGCATTGAAATTTACCGTATCGGCGATGCATATGGGCAGGGATAACGGGCTGCGTTGAGACGGTCAGCGTGGCGGCTCGGTTTGGAGCGGGCGTACCTAGGAACTGTGGCGCCATCCCGTCCACAAGTTCCAGGCCCGCGCTGATCGCCTGCTCGAGACGATTCTAAGATTCTCAACCCATCACAGTTCGCATTGCCCCAAACCGGGTTCCCGGTACGATTCGGTTGACCCTGCGGGGTTGTCGGCCAGCCGCCGCCGGATGGCCCTTCGTCCCTGCCTGGCGGATTCTAGCAGTGAATGCAGCGCCCTTGATCGGAAAGGGCGCTTGC
>NZ_CAAKOQ010000019.1 GCF_901212675.1 Olsenella uli | reverse complement strand
GGTCAAAACGAACACGTCCCCAATTGACCCAATTTCCGTTCCTACACGGCGATGGGGATGTTTTTCACCTGCGGGCCGTGCTGGTAGTTCTCGACGATGAGGTCATCGGTGGTGAAGCTGTAGAAGTCGCGCTTGTCGGGGTTGAGCGTCACGCTCGGCGCCGGGAAGCGCGGGCGCGAGATGAGCTCGCGCACGATGTCGACGTGCCGGTCGTAGATGTGGGCGTCGGCGATGACGTGGACGAGCTGGCCGGGAATCATGCCCACGTGACGGGCCACCATCATGAGCAGGATGGCGTACTGGCACACGTTCCAGTTGTTGGCCGCGAGGATGTCCTGGCTCCTCTGGTTGAGCAGCAGGTTGAGCGTGGGTGCGGCGTCGCCCGCGTGCTGCGTCACGTTGTAGGTGCAGCTATAGGCGCACGGGTACAGGTTCATCTCGGAGAGGTCGTGGAACACGTAGGTGTTCGTCATGATGCGGCGCGAGTACGGCGTGTGCTCCAAGTCGAAGAGCACTCGGTCCATCTGGTCGAAGTCTCCCTCGGGGTAGTGGCTCTTCTGGGCAATCTGGTAGCCGTAGGCCTTGCCGATCGATCCCGTCTCGTCGGCCCACTCGTCCCAGATGTGGCTCTTGAGGTCGTGGATGTTGTTGGACTTCTTCTGGTAGATCCAGAGCACCTCGTCCATGCAGCTCTTGAGGGCCGTGCGGCGCAGCGTGAGCGCCGGGAACTCGTCGCGCAGGTCGTAGCGGTTGACTACGCCGAACTGCTTGATGGTGTAGGCGGGCGTGCCGTCCTCCCAATGGGGGCGCACCCTCTGGCCCTCGGTGGTAGTGCCGTTCTCGAGGATGTCGGTGCACATGGACACGAACAGGTCGTCGGCCTTGCTCATTCGGTTCCTTTCGGTACGCTGCGTCGGTGTGCGGAGTGCAGCTGGTGGGTCTGGGTGCGTACCGCGCCTTACTTGCCGTGGGCGGCTGAGGTGGTGAGCGCGTCGGTGAGCTCGATGGCTATGTCGGTGACGTCGCTCGCGCTGTCGTCGAGGTCCGCGAGCTCACCTGTGCGATGGCCGCTCGGGTCCTCCATGAGCGCGACGATGCGGCCGATGTTGCGCCAGCGCTCGGCGACGTCGTCGCGGGCGTCGGTGAGGTCGCCCACGATGGCCTTGGCCTGCGATCCGGATATCTTGGACTCGTCGACCCCGAGCGAGCCGGCGGCGTTCTGCGCCTGGGTGCAGAGGTCGGCCGCCTTCTGAAGCTCGTCCGCGCGCGTCTGGTCGTCGCTTGCCGCCGCGGCCGCGCGGAGATGCCCCACCGTCTGGTTGAGGTACTCGTCATCGAGCTTGGCGAGGGCTTGCACGAAGGTGGAGACACCCTCCTGTGCGCCGGCGTAGTCGCTCGCGAAGACGTAGTCGCTCACGGACTCGGACAGGGACTGGTAGTTGTAGGAGAGCACGTAGTCCTGGGTGAGCTCGGTGCCGGAGTAGCGGCCCCTGCGCGAGCCGTTGCCCGGGGCCTGCGAGTCGTGGCCCGAGCCGTCGTCCAGCTCGTCGAGGAGGTCGCCGATGCTGCCGTAGTCCCTGCTCTGCGAGAGCGCGAGCGAGCCGAAGGTGCCCACGAGGTTGCCCACGCCGGCTGCCAGGAAGAGCAGGCAGGCGAGGGCCACCCCCACGATCACGTAGGGAGCCGCGCCCGACTTGTTATCCGGGGATGTCGTGGCGCTCGCGCTCTCGACGACGGGCTGCTGGGGCGTGGCGGGCCCTGGCACAGGCTGTGGCTGCGTCGTGCCCGGGCCCTCCTGCGGCGCGGGCGATGCCGCCCCTTGCCGAGACGTGGGCTGCGGCTGCTCGCCGGCGTTGGGCGCCGGCCGGCCCTGCTGCGTGTCTGACATGTCCATCCCTCCTGCCGCGCTACAGCTTGTGCGTGGCGCCGACCTTGGCGAGGTCGTCCATGATGGCGTCGAGGGAGGAGCCGGACTGGGCCAACACCGTGCCCTCCACGGCACCCTCGACGAACGGGCAGTCGGCGAGGCGGACGGGGGGCTCGAAGTCGTCGTCCTCGAGGTCGCTCACGACCATCTTGGCCGTCATGACCGCCGAGCCCATGTCCATGAGCACGATGACGCCGTCGGGGGAGGCGACCTTGCGGATCGCCGCCTCGATCTTGTCGGAGCTTGTCCCGAACGAGCCATCGTCCAGGCCACCCGCGGCCTCGATCACGGCCTGCGGGGCCATCATCTTGGTGTACGCCGCCAGCGCGTCTGCGAGCGGCTTGGAATGTGACACGAGTACGAAGCCAACCATATGGCGTCTCCTCTCGATTGTGTGCGTGCCTTGCGCCTTGGCGCCGCCCTACTTGGCCCGGGTGGCAACCGCGTTGGCAACCGTGCGCATGAGCAGGGCAAACGACGCAGCGCCCGGGTCCTTGTGGCCCACGGAGCGCTCACCGAGGTAGCTCGCGCGGCCCTTGCGCGCCTGGAGCGGCACCGTGGCCTCGGCGCCGGCTTCGGCTGCGTCCGCCGCCTGGGCCAGGGCCTCCACGAGCGGCGCGTCCTCGCCGCGGGCGTGCTCGAGCGCCTCCATCGCGGGCTGTATGGCGTCGAGCATGGTCTTGTCGCCGGGCTTGGCCCCGCCCAGGTCCTCGATGCCCACGAACGCCTTGGAGAGGCCGGCGGCCAGGCAGCGCACGGCGTTCTCGTCGCTGGCGAGCGAGTCGTCACCCTTGAGGGCCACGCCCACCTTGCGGAAGAGCGTGCCGTAGAGCGGGCCCGACGAGCCGCCCACCTTGGAGACGAGCGTGGAGCCGACCTTCTTGAGCACGGCCGCCGGTGCCTCGCCGGCAAGGGAGGGCAGAAGCGCCCTTGCCGCGGAGAAGCCGCGTGCCATGTTGATGCCGTGGTCGGAGTCGCCGATGGGCTGGTCCAGCTCGGTGAGCTCGTCCTTGTGGGCTCCCATGGCGTCAGCCACGGCGGAGATGACGTCGATGACGGCCTTGGTGGCGCCGGTCGCCTCGGCGGCGGGGACGTTGCTCGCCTCGCTCGCGGCCACCTGCTTGGGTGCCGCGTCCTCCTCGGGGGCCGCGTCCTCGGCGAGGTTCGCCTCGCCCTGCTGCCAGGCCGGCGTGTCGGCCGGGGCCGAGAGCAGGTCCTTGAGCTCGTCGTCGAGGCGCAGGAGCGACACCGAGAAGCCGCGCATCTCGAGGGAGGTGAGGTAGTTGCCCATGTAGGTGTGCCAGACGCCGACGTGCCTGGCGGACAGGACGTCGTGCACGTGGTTGGCGACGAGGGCCAGCTCGTAGTCGGGCGTACCGCCGGCGCCGTTCACCAGCACGGCGACCTCGTGGCCGGCGTAGTCGATGTCGGCCAGGACGTGGTCAAGGATCTCGTCGACCATGGCGTCGACCGGCTCCATCTTCTCGCGGCGGATGCCGGGCTCGCCGTGGATGCCCACGCCTATCTCCATCTCGTCGTCCGCGAGGGTGAAGCCGGGCTTGCCCGCAGCGGGCACGGTGCAGGGCGCGATGGCCACGCCCATGGTGCGCACGTTGTCGATGACCTTCTCTGCCACGCGCTTGACCTCGGCGAGGGGCTCGCCCGCCTCCGCGGCGGCACCGGCGCACTTGTGCACGAAGACCGTGCCGGCCACGCCGCGGCGCTGCTCGCGCTGGGTGGGCGTGCCCACCGCGACGTCGTCGTTCACCACCACGTGGTCGCAGGCGACGCCCTCCTCGCGCGCGGCCTCCTCGGCGAGCCTGAAGTTGATAACGTCTCCCGTGTAGTTCTTGACGACGAGCAGCACGCCCGTGGCATCGGGGGCCACGGCCTCGATGCCGGCCGAGATGCGGTCGACCGCGGGGCTCGTGTAGATGGCGCCGCCGACGGCCGCGTCGAGCATGCCGGTGCCCACGTAGCCGAGGTGGGCCGGCTCGTGGCCCATGCCGCCACCCGAGACGAGCGTGACCTTGCCACGCTTGCGGTGCGTGCGGACCACCACGTCGTCGCCGACCTTGCGGATGAGGGCGGGATAGGACTTCACGTAGCCGTCGACGACCTGACGCTCGACGTCCTCGGGCCTGTTGATGAACTTCTTCATTGCAGCTCCCTTGCTTGTGTGGGCTGTACCGTGGCTGTATGTACCCTCGTTTGCGGCGCGGCTGTCCGCTCGCGGGTGCGGGCGTGGCGCGCCGCGTGGGTGCGCCCGAGGTGCGGGCCGGGCTGACCCGGAGGCTAGAGGTGCATCTCGTCGAAGAGCTGGTCCCAGGCGAGTCCCAGCTGCTGCACCGGCTCCACGTCTGCCGGGAGCCACTCGACCGAGGTGAGCTCGTCGCGCCCGAGCCAGCGCAGGGCCTTGTGCTCGAGCGTCTCGGGCCGATCGCCCGGCGCCGGCGAGCCCATGAAGAGGTCCATGGTGAGGTGGAAGTCCGGGTAGTCGTACTCGACCGTGGCGAAGGGCCAGAGCGCCCCCAGCCGAAGCCCGAGCTCCTCCTCGCACTCGCGCCGCGCCGCGTCCTCCGTAGCCTCGCCGGCCTCGACCTTGCCACCGGGGAACTCCCACTTGTCCTTCATGCCATAACTGCGCTGAGCTGCGAGGATACGCCCCTCGTGCGCGATGATCACCGCCGCGACGTGCGTGGTCGGCCTCGTTTCGTCTGCCATGCGACCCTCCCTTTCTCTTCGTGCAACCCAGCATACCGGTTATGCAATTGGGGACGGGGTCGTTTTGCACCATTCAATTGTGCAATTGCGGACGGGGTTGTTTTGCACCAGTTGTGAGGGTAGGGGAGTGACTTGGGGCGCGTTCTTCCTCCCCGGACAGATTGTGGCGACCCATGCGGCGGGCCAGCACGAGAAGCGGCTCAGGCCCTCACGCGGATGACCTCGGACGCAAAGGGCTGGCGGGGCGAGAAGTCCCCAGGCTCGAGCGTCTCCACGGGCTCGACCTCGAGCCTCCCCTCCCAGGGCGCAAGGTCCTGGCCGGCGCGGACGGCAACGACGGCGGTGCGGAAGCGCATGCCCGCCAGCGCGTCAAGCACGCGAGAGGTGAGCTCGGCCGGCAGGTTCGAGATGATGACGTCGAGCGTCTCTTCGCCGGCCTTCGCCCCCGCGAGATACGCGAGCGCGTCGCCCTGCGCCACCCGCACCCCCTCCCTCTTGGCGAAGCGCTCGCGCAGGCGCGCGCAGAGCGCCGGGTCCAGCTCCACGAGCGTCAGCGACGCCTCCTCCGGAACCTCGGCGGCGACCGTTCCCACGCCCGCCCCAAGCTCGGCCACGCGGTCGCCCTCCCGGATGCCCGCCGCGTCCACAAGGCGCGCGATCTTCTCGGGGTTGCAGAGAAAGTGCTGGTCGAGGCCGTGCGTCGGGTCATGGCGCGCGATGTCGCGGCGGATCCAGCGCACGGTGAGCTCGCTCAGACGGCCCAGCTCCTCGTCGGTGAGGGGCCTGCCCTGGGGGATGTGGTGCCACTTGGCGATGCAGCCGCGGCAACAGGTGCCCGTGGCGTGCTGCGCGGTGAAGACCGGGTGCCCGCGAAAGGGCGTCTGTTTGCCGTCGCGGGCCGGTTGCGCCGGGCCCACGCGCCTCTCGAGAAGCTCGCGCGCGTGCCTGCGGACGGTCGCCTCTCCGTGCTCGAGCGCGTAGGCGCGGTCCTTTGCGCTCAGCGTGAAGCCGGCGCGAAACCCCGACGTGCCCAGCCTCTCGAGCGTCTCGGCCACCCAGCGCCTCATCTGCTCCTCGTCCATGGCGCCTCCCGGACTCGCGTACTTGCCCCGGCGCCGCCCCTGTCCCGACGCCACACCTCACAGTATGACCCTGCCGGCGCGAAGGGACCGGATATCAAAAAGCTGCTACACTCTCGTCCGTGCGAGGGGAGCTGGAGAGAGTCCGGCTGAGAGGGGAGCGCGCCTCCCGACCCGACCTGATCTGGGTAATGCCAGCGTAGGGAACCTAACGTGATGTGCGCATCAAGGGCTCCCGCCAAGGCGGGGGCCCTTCTTCGTGCCCTCGCAGAGAGCGAGGTTTCATGGAATGTAGCGTTGCCATCCAGGTGCTTCCGATGGATGCCGGGTCCGACGAGGAGACCATCCGCGTGGTCGACGCGGTCATCGCCGAAATCGAGAAGTACGACGTCAACCCCTATGTGGGGCCGTTCGAGACGGCCATCGAGGGCGACTACGACACCTGCATGGAAGTCCTCAAGCGCTGCCAGCTCGTGGCGGCCGAGGCCGGCTGCGGCCAGGTCATGACCTTCGCCAAGATTAACTACAAGCCCTCGGGCGACGTCCTGTCGACCGAGCGCAAGGTCTCCAAGTACCACGAGGGGGAGAAGTAGCCCGTGGCCAAGGCAGGCGAGCGCTTCGACCATAGCCGCTGGGTGGCCCCCACACTCACCGTGGTGGGCGTGCTGGCCGCCTGGCAGGCGGTGTGCTCGCTGGGGTTCGTCCCCACCTTCATGCTGCCGAGCCCCGTCGAGGTCGTCCAGGCGCTCGTCGCCGACGCGGGCCTGCTCGCGGGCCACGCGGTCGTGACCATCGAGGAGGCCGTCATCGGCCTTGTCCTGGGCGTGGCCGTGGGCTTTGCGGTGGCCGTGCTCATGGACCGTTTCGAGCTGGTGTGGCGCGCGCTCGACCCGCTCATCACCATCTCGCAGACCATCCCCACGGTGGCCATCGCGCCGCT
Source organism: Olsenella uli (assembly GCF_901212675.1). GTDB lineage: Bacteria > Actinomycetota > Coriobacteriia > Coriobacteriales > Atopobiaceae > Parolsenella > Parolsenella uli_B. The sequence goes on along the minus strand of NZ_CAAKOQ010000019.1, from coordinate 27,336 downwards.
GCTCGTGCTGTGGTTTGGCTACGACCTGCTGCCCAAGGTGCTGCTCGTGGTGCTCACGACGTTCTTCCCGATCACTGTGGCCCTCGCGAGCGGCTTTCGCAGCGTCGACCCCGACGTCGTCGACCTCATGCGCACCATGAACGCGAGCCGCGTCCAGATCTTTTGGTACGCGAAGCTTCCCGCCGCGGCCGACCAGTTCTTCGCCGGCCTGCGCATCAGCGCCACGTACGCCGTGGTGGGCGCCGTGGTGGCCGAGTGGCTCGGAGGCTTCAGCGGCCTGGGCGTGTACATGACCCGCGTGCGCAAGTCCTACTCCTACGACAAGATGTTCGCGGTCATCCTGCTCATCTCGGCGCTGTCGCTGCTGCTCATGGGGCTCGTGAGCCTGCTGCAGCGCGTGTGCATGCCGTGGGAGCAGGCCGAGAAGAGAAAGCAGGGCTAGCTGGGGGAGTGGCCCGGCTGCGCGGCCCGTCCTCGCCCGGCGTCCCCACCCGCGCGTCCGGCCTCGCCCACCAGCCCCAGGTCCCACGTCCGTCCCATCTCGTCCCAACGTCCGTTTCCAAAGAAGGGAAACCCATGAACTGCAAGAACATGTCCCGTCGCTCGTTCGTCGCCGGTGCCGGTGTGCTCACCGCTGGCCTCGCGCTCGCCGGCTGCGGTGCCCAGGGTGGTTCCGGCTCCGCCTCCACGACGGCCGCTGCCTCCGGTGCCGCCTCCACCGGCACCACCAAGCTCACCTTCGTGCTCGACTATACGCCCAACACCAACCACACCGGCATCTACGTGGCCATCGCCAAGGGCTACTACGCCGACGAGGGCCTCGACGTCGAGGTCGTGCAGCCGCCCGAGGACGGCGCCGACGCGCTCGTGGGCGCCGGCAAGGCCCAGGTTGGCATGAGCTACCAGGACACCATGGCCAACTACCTCGGCACCGACAGTCCGCTGCCCGTCACGGCAGTGGCCGCTACCATCCAGCACAACACGAGTGGCATCATCTCGCGCAAGGGCGACGGCATCACGCGTCCCAAGGGCATGGAGGGCAAGCGCTATGCCACCTGGGACCAGGACGTCGAGAAGGCCATCATCAAGAGCGTCGTGACCACCGACGGCGGCGATTTCTCCAAGGTGCAGCTCATCCCGGCCAGCTCGTCCGACGAGGTCACGGGCCTCAAGGCCAACGAGTTCGACTGCGTCTGGTGCTATGAGGCCTGGGCCGTCCAGAACGCCAAGGTCCAGGACTTCGCCTACGACTACTTCTCCTTCCGCGACATCGACTCGGTGTTCGACTACTACACGCCGGTCATCATCGCCAACAACGACTTCCTGAAGAACCAGCCCGACGTGGCCAAGGCGTTCCTGCGCGCCACCAAGAAGGGCTTCGAGTACGCCGAGCAGAACGCCGACGCCGCCGCCCAGGTCCTCGTGGACGCCGCGCCCGAGGTTGACCCGGCGCTCGCCAAGATGAGCCAGGAGTTCCTCGCCGACCAGTACACGGCCGAGGCCTCGAGCTGGGGCGTCATCGACCCGGACCGCTGGGCCAAGTTCTACAACTGGATGAACGACAATGGCCTCACGCCGACCAAGCTCGACCCCAAGGGCGGCTACTCCATGGACTTTCTGGAGGCGTAGGGTCTGCGGCTTGCCGGGCCGGCGAGCGCTCCCTGGCCCGCCTGTCCGGGACATGCCTGCGCTCGGGGTCACTTTCGCTTTGCGAAAGTCCCTTAGCCCCTCGCTTCGGCATGTCCCGGCCCGGCGGCTGACGGAGGTTGCCTTGGCCCGGAGGGCTGACGTTGTTGGAGGCCTCCAGATGGTCCCCGCGGGGCTCGCGGGGCGTCGAGCTTGGTTGGCGCGCACGGGCCTCGCTTCTTTTCTTTGCTGGGCCTCCTCGTGTGTTGAGACGGCGTGGAGCCCCGCCTCTTTTCCTTGTTGGGAGGGTGTCGTGGCTGGTGAGAGGGCGCTTGAGGTCGAGGACCTTACGCTGGCGTGGGACGGGCAGGTTGTGGTGCGCGACGTCTCGCTGGGTGTGTCCGAGGGAGAGATGGTGTGCCTCGTGGGCAGGTCGGGCTGTGGCAAGACGACGCTGTTCCACGGGCTCGCTGGACTCACGACGCCCGAGTCAGGCCGGGTCCTGCTGCATGGCGAGGACGTGACGGGCAAGCCCGGTCGCATCTCGTACATGCTCCAGAAGGACCTCCTGCTGCCCCAGCGCACCATCATCGACAACGCGTGCCTGCCGCTGCTCCTGGGAGGCACGTCCAAGCGCGACGCCCGCGCAAAGGCCGAGCCGCTCTTCGAGCGCTTTGGCCTCTCGGGCGCCGAGCGCAGCTACCCCAACCAGCTCTCGGGCGGCATGCGGCAGCGCGCGGCGCTTCTGCGCACCTACCTCATGGACAACGACGTGGTGCTCATGGACGAGCCGTTCAGCGCCCTCGACGCCCTGACCAGGCGCGACATGCGCGGCTGGTTCCTCTCGATGGTGAGCGACCTCGGCATCTCCTGCGTGCTCATCACGCACGACGTTGACGAGGCCGTCGAGATGGCCGACCGCATCGTGGTCATGCGGGGTCGTCCCAACGAGGGCGAGCCGAGCACACTCGTGGGCGAGGTGACCATCGAGGCCCCGCGCGAGCAGCGCGCGGACTGGCTGCTCACGCCCGAGTCGCTCGACGTCAAGCGCCGCGTCCTGGGCCTTCTGGGCTAGCTGGCGGGCGCGACTGACCACTGCCGCTGGCTCGCTAGTTCAGCTTCTTCTCGCTGTCTGCGCGCGCATACAGCACGCGTGCGACCGTGACGGTCCTCGTTGGCTCGTCCACCCAATAGAACACGAGGTAGTTGGCAATCCTCAGCGAACGGAACTCATGGGCGAGCGGACGCATGGGGACAAACACGGGTCGGCGGTAAGGAAGCGTAGACAGGCTTTCGATCCCGTCGACGAGCTTCTTCGCGAGCGTGCGTGCGCTGCCGGGGCTGCCGAGATCGTTCGAAACGTAGCTCACGATCTCGACAAGGTCTCGCTTAGCCGCAGGAAGGTACTCGACCGCATAGCCCCCGGACCCGCTCATGCGACGTGCTGCGCCGAGGCGATGGCCGCACGCATGGAGGAGAGCACGTCATCCGAGGAGAACCGCTCGCCCGTCTCGTCCGCCTCCCGCTCGGCCTCGGCGAGCTTGTGGTAGACCTCGCTGTCGAACTCCAGCGCCATGTAGGCGTCCATGCTCATGACGACCATGTCGCCCCTGCCGTTCTTGGTCAGGAACACGGGCTTGCCGGTCTCGTGCACGTCCTTGGAAATCTCGGCAAACCTGTTGCGAAGGTCCGAGACGGGGCGAATGGGAACCATGGCTGCCTCCTCGCTCACTATCACAATCATGATAGCAGAAAGGTCGCTGGTGACAATTGCCCAGACGGCAGCCACCCGGACGGGTTTGTCACGCGCCGGGGCGCCCGTCGTCCTGTTCGGAAAAGTGTGACCTTGGCAACAGCGAGGCATAGTTTCCGCTGGCATACTACCGTTAGGGCGCCTGCCGAGGGGCAGGGCCACGACGGAGCGCGACGACGTGGACGGCATCTTCGATGCGATGCGCGCCTTCTTCCGCGAGCTTTGCCGCGTGGTCGACGGTGTGGTTACGGTATCGTCGATGTGCGAGAACACCGACACGGTCCTGCAGCTCCTGGGCTCGCGCGAGGGTGCTCCCACCCTCTCGCTCACGTTCGACGGCTCGCCGGGCCAGGGTGCCGAGGAGCGCCTGCGCTCGTTTCTGTACTACCTGTAGCGTCACTACCTCGAGGGAGGACCATGGAACTACGCAACCTTCCCACGGGCGCGGCCGCGCCCCTCGCCAGCCTCGTCACCTGCCATGCGGGCCAGGTCTCGAGCATGTCGCTTCTGCGCGGTGGGCTCGAGGCGGGCCTCTCGGCCACGCTCTTCGCCTTCGCGGCCGGCGAGTCGGTGAGCGAGGAGCGCTATGGGGGCGACACGCTCTACCTGTGCGTCGAGGGCTCGATGGTCGTGACCTGGCCGGACGGCGGGCGCGCCGCCCTTGGCACGGGAGACGCCCTGCGCGTGCCGGCGGGCGAGGGGCACGCCGTCGAGGGCGCGGGCGCGCCGTTCAAGATGCTGCAGGTCACGGTGCCTGCGGACTAGCCTTGCGAAGCACGGGCGGCCTGCTGTCGCCCCATTCGCGCGGCGTGCCCAGCGCAAGCGCCCACACAACGCCAACATGCCGGCACGACCGGCCAAGAGAGAGGAACACCCATGAGCGAGCTCATCAAGAACGTCGAGAAGGAGCAGGTCTTTGCGCCCAAGGGCCTCGTGGAGGTGGAGCCCGGCCGCGTGAACAGCCTCACGCTCGCGCAGACGCCCGGCTGCAAGGTGACGCTCTTTGCCATCGACGAGGGCGAGGGGATGTCGAGCCACTCCGCTCCGGGCGACGCCATGGTCTTCGTGCAGGAGGGCACGGCCGAGATCACCATCAACGGCGCCCCGCACCAGGTCGGCGCCGGCGAGGCCATCGTGATCCCCGCAGGCGCCCCGCACGCCGTCCGCGCCGTGACCGCCTTCAAGATGCTGCTCACGGTGGCCATCGCTCGGTAGGTCCTTGAGCCTCGTGGCCTGCTCGAGTCACTGGTGGTCCCGATACATGTCCTCGAGGCTGACGAAGTGGACATCTGACTGGGCAGCATACTTCGAGCGAGTCGCAGCGGAGACCTCGTGCTTCGTGAAGAGGTACAGGTCCGTCGCGTGATATCCCTTCACGATGTCTCGCTTCCTGGCCAGGTCATCGAGTTCGAGGCTCTCATCGAAGGACTCCCGGTACTTGCACTCTCCGATGAGCATGTCCTTGCCATCCGGATCCGCGGCCAGCACATCGATGTCCGTCTGCTCGCGCAGATCTGGGGCGGCTCCCCACCAAGCCCCCACAAGGGTGGCCGACAGGGGGAGCCGCCCCGTGCGGGCCTGCGCGATCAGCCACTGCCTACAGAGGTCCTCGAACCTGTGGCCTAGGTACGTGCTCAGGGCGCCGCCCATGATTCTTGAGGCGATGGAGCCTCCCATCCCAAGCTCAATCTCAGAGGTTCGCGCCATGACGAAGTGAAACCAGAAGTCGTAGCAGGCATCTCGGATGCGGTAGATCCCCTTGCGGCTTCGCTCGGGGTTCTCCCCAAACGGAACGATCTTCTCGATGATCTCCAGGGAGCAGAGCGACTTCAGGTATCGGGGAAGCGTCGCAACCTCTATGCCGGTCTTATCCGCCATGAGTGACGGTCGGTTGGCGCCCTCGGCAATGGCGCGAAGTATCGAGTTGTAGAGCGCAGGCTCCCTGAACTCCTGACGAAGCAGGCCGTATGGTTCGTCATAGAGAAAGCCCGTGGGATCGAAGTACAGGGCTCTGAGGTTCTCTACGAGCGTGAGCTCAGGGTCTATCTGCTCCAGGTAATAGGGAACGCCGCCAAAGCAACCGTAGTAGCGGAACAGCTCGTCAGCGTCACGGGCTGGCAACATCTGCGCGACCTCGAGGTAGTCGAGCTGTGTCAGCTTGAGCTGAGCCGTGCGCCTGCCGTAGAGCGGGCTCTTGCGTCCCAGTACCTCGCTCTCCATGAACCCCTGGTCGCTACCGCACAGAATGAGGTAGAGGCCGGTGTCCTTGAGCTTGTGGTCTATGGCGATCTGGAGAACCGACGGAAGGGACTCGCTGCGGCTCGCGGCGTAGGGAAACTCGTCGAACGCGAGGACGAACCGCCTCTCGGTCGCCTTCTCGGCGAGGTAGTCGAAGGCGTCCTTCCAGCTCAGGAATTGTCCCGTGGCCAGTGGGGCCCCAAAGAACTCGTAGACGGCGAGGCTGAAGTCGGCGAGGTTGTCCTTGTCAGACTGGTCGAGTGCCGTGAAGTAGAGGAGCTCCTTCCCTTCGCCGAAGCGCCTGATGAGGGCGGTCTTTCCCACGCGCCTGCGGCCATAGACCACCACCATCTGGAAGCTGCCCTTTCGATACAGTCGCTCGAGCTTGGCCAGCTCCTCCGTGCGCCCGACAAACATCTCCGCTCCTTAACATTCACTAATGCAGTATGCATAAGTGAATTATGTAATAACTTGAGGCTGCGGGCAAGGGCGCTGGGGTAAGGGGGAGGCTGCACCATGCCTTTTCCGGGGGCGTCGCTTGTGCCGAGACGAAGTGGGATGCTGCGCCGAAGGGCGAGCCATTGCCGCGGCTACGTGCCAACACGAAGGTTGGCGCAATGCAAGGGGCGGCGGGCATCCTGGGATGGATGCCCGCCGCCTGTCAGGTGACGCCTGTGACGGGTGTTCCCCGTCGTTCCTTGCCTCTAGCCCTGCTCGGCCACGGCCTGCATGGCCAGGGCGCCGATGTAGTTGACCGGCTGCGAGAAGTTGGGCTGGAACAGGAGGTCGACGCCGGCAAGCTGGTCGATCGTGAAGCCGGCTTGGATGGCGATGGAGACGGCGTTGGCGGCCTGGCCCACGTCGGGCTGCTTGCTCAGGAACTGGGCGCCCTTCACGAGGCGCGTCTCGGGATCCCAGACGAGCGTGGCCGTGACCGGCGTCGTGGTGAGCATGAAGTCGGGGCGGTAGTCCTGCACGAGCGTGGTGGAGCGGAGCTTGAGCCCGCGCGCCTCGGCACCGCCCAGCGTGAGGCCGGTGGCGGCAAGCGACAGGTCGTAGAGCTGCACGGCGCTCGTGGCCTGCGTGCCCATGCTCGCGATGACCGGGCCCTCCACGTTGGCGGCCGCCACGATGGCCTGGCGCACGGCGTTGGTGGCCAGCGGGATGTAGTCGTAGGTGCCCGTGGGGTTGTAGCGGATGCATGCCGCGTCGCCCGCCACCAGCACGTCGTTGGTGGGCTCGTCATGGCCGGCCAGGTAGGCGCGCATGTACTCGTCGGTCTCGATGGCACCGTTCTTGAGCATCTTGAGCTGGCCCGCGAACAGGTCGGTGCGCGGCAGGAAGCCAGCGCCCAGGATGGCGAACTCCACGTGGCACTCGCCCTTGGTGGTGACGACGGTGACGCCTGCACCGTCTGCGTCGGGGCGGAACTCCTGGACGAACTGGTCCGTCGCGAGCGTCACGCCGTGGTCCTCGAACGCCTTGGCCACCTCGCCGCAGATGGGCTCATCGAAGTTCTTGGCCAGCACGCGCGGCAGGCCGTCGATGAGCGTGGCGTGCACGCCGATCTCGCTGAACTGCTCGGCGAGCTCGCTGCCGATGTAGCCGGCGCCGATGACCGCGACCTCCTTGGCCGTCTTGGCGCGGTTCTTGATCTCGAGGCCGTGGCCCCAGTTCTTGGCGAAGACCACCTGCTCGCCCTCGAGGCACTCCTTGAGGCCCTTGATGGGCGGCTCGACCGGCTTGGAGCCGGTGGTCACGAACAGCTTGTCGAAGGTGTAGTTGGAGACCTCGCCGCTCTCGAGGTCGCGGGCCTTGAGGGTCTTGTCGGCCACGTTGACCTCGAGGACGTCGGTGCGCATGTGCATGCGCGCGCCCAGCTTGGACAGGGCCTCGGGACTCGAGTAGAACATGCGCTTGGGGTCGCTCACGTGGCCGCCCACCCAAAGGGCGATGCCGCAGGAGAGGAACGACAGCGAGTCGTTGCGCTCGAAGACGTGGACGGTCCAGTCGGGGTGGGCGGTGAGGAGCTGGGAGGCTGCGAAGGTTCCGGCGTGCGTGCAGCCGACGATAGCGGCGGTGGTCATGGTCGAAGATCCCCTTTCGGTTTGGCACGTACCTGCGCGTGAGGTGCAGTGCGACGTGTGCGCGATATGGCATCCTGCTGATGGCATATTTCAACATTCACGCTACGACAACGATATGCCCAGTCGGTGAGGGGCACCAATCGGGCGGCTGGACGGTTCACCCCGTCACATTTCCTTCCGGATGATTTGTCACATTTTCGCGTCACGCCCCATTCGTGTGACTCTTTTTTTCCGGATGATTTGTCACATCCCCGGGCTGGCTCCTGGCTGTCTCCCGTGGGCCGCAGTGTGCGGCCTGGCACTGACCCCGCTCGGCGTCATAAATGCTACAATCTCAATATCATTTGTGCGGCCACGCGCATTGACGTCCGCCGACGGCAGCCGTCCGCGTGCTGGCCCTCCTCGCGAGTCCGGCTCCGCAGAAGCCGCGCCCCGCGCATGAGGTGCCGCGCAAATGGGAACACGATAAAGGGTTGGGTCGCCCGGGGAGGCGGCCCGCGCGGGCCCGTCCCGCCAAGAGAGAGGAAAACGCATGTCCGAGCTCAAGTTCTTCAAGTGCGCCAAGTGCGGCGAGGTCGTCTACAAGGTCGTCGACGGTGCCTGCAACCCGTCCTGCTGTGGCGAGCCCATGGTCGAGCTCAAGGCCAACACCACCGACGCCGCCACCGAGAAGCACGTCCCGGCTCTGTCCGTCGACGGCAACAAGCTCGTCGTCAAGGTCGGCGAGGTCGCTCACCCGATGCTCGACGAGCACTCCATCCAGTTCATCGCCCTCGAGCGCGCCGACGGCTCCGTCGCCTTCAAGTACCTCAAGCCGGGCGACGCCCCCGAGGCCACGTTCTGCAAGCCGTCCGAGAACGCGACGGTCTATGAGTACTGCAACCTCCACGGCCTGTGGAAGGCCGAGTACACGGCCTAGTGCCGCTCTCAGCGAGCTGCTATCGTAGGCGGGTATCGGGCGCTTTGCCCGGTGCCCGCCTTTTCGTCCGAGGAGGTCCCATGAGGATTGCCATCGCACAGATGAACACGAGGGCCGGCGACTTTGCCGCGACCATCGATGCCATGGGACTCTACGGCGAGCGCGCGGCGGCCGCGGGGGCCGACCTGCTCGTCTACCCGGCGCCCACGCTCATGGGTCCCGACCCCATGGGCCTCTCCGAGCAGGAGGGCTACGTCTTCGACGTGACCGAGGCGCTGGGCAAGCTTGCCGAGCGCCTGTGCGTGCCCGCCCTCGTGCCGTTCATGATGGGGCTGGGCGCCAACCCCGGCGTCGACGTCGCCTACGTGCGCGACGGCACCGTGCTTCCCGTGGTGCTCGCGAGCTGGCTGGGGGCCCTCGGCTCGGCCGTCCCGGACGGCGACTCGGCGCGGGCCAAGTCCGCCGACGCACCCGCGCAGCTGCCCTTCGGCCGCCCGGCGTGCATCTCGGTGGGCGGCGTCGACGTGGGCCTCGCCCTCACCTTCGACGACCTCGACGCGTTTGCCTCGGGCGACGTCTCGGCCGACATCGTCTGCCACATCCCGGTGGACGGGTTCGGCACCGACGATGTCGCCACGTGCCTTGCCCCCTCCGTGTCTGACGGCTGCTTTACGCAGGACGCCTCCGACGCCAACTCCTGGCTGGTGGCGGCCGGTGCCGTGGGTGGCTACGAGGACTCGGTGTACGCGGGCGGCAGCTTCGTGATGGCACCGTGGGGCGAGCTTGCGGCGGTGGCGCCCTCCTTCGTGGAGGACCTGCTCGTCTGCGATATCGACGTCATGGGCGAGGGCCCGCTCGCAGACCCCGTCGACGCCCCCTCCTTCGACCGCGAGCGCATGCTGTGGGACGCCTGCTCGCTGGCGCTTCGCGACCAGGTGGACAAGCGCGGCCTCGCGGGCGTGACGCTTGCGGTGGACGGCGGGCTTGGCACGGCCGCCCTGGCGTCGCTTGCCGTCGACGCCGTGGGGCCCCTGCGCGTGAGCGCGCTCGTGTGCGCCGAGGGAGACGCGCTCAAGGATGCGCGCGAGCTCGTGCGGGCGCTGCGCATCCGCGACGTCGACGAGCTCTCCGTGCGCGACCTCGCGCGTGCGGCAGACCTCGTGGGCGGCGACGTTGACGCCGAGGCGCTCGGGCGCGGGCTCGTGCGGGCGCGGCTGTTCGCCCAGGCGGCCTCGGAGGGCAGGCTTGCCTTGAGCGCGGCCGACAAGACCGAGCTCGCGGTGGGTGTGAGTGGTGAGCCCGTGGCCACGGCCGGCGCGTTTGCCCCCTTTGGCGACGTGTACCGCTCCGACGTCGCGCGGCTGGCCCGGCGGCGCAACATGGTGTCATCGGTCATCCCCGCGCGCTCGCTTGCGCGCATCCGCGTGCCCGAGGGGCTGGGGCTCGAGGAGGTCGCCACGTCCGACGAGCTCAGGGTGGGCGAGCTCGACGCGATGCTGCTCATGCACGTCGAGCGCGGCCTTGGGCTGGCCGGACTCTCTGCCGGGAAGCTCGGGGCAGAGGGGGCGCGGCGGCTGCTTGCCCGCATCAAGGGCAACGAGGCCGTCCGCCGCTCGGGCCCGCGCTACCCGATCGTGTCGGCATGCTCGTTTGCCGAGCTCGCCTCGCCCGTCACGGATGCCTGGGTGGACCACGGGCGAGACCTCGCGGACGACCCGCGCGCCGACGAGATCGCCGACGCCCTGCGCGAGCTTGCGGGCGAGGCGAGCTCGGCCGAGGAGTCGCCCCTGGAGGAGGCGCTCGACCCCGAGCGCGTCTCCGAGGTGATGGGATACCTCAAGGACCTCTCTGACGGCAGGCGCCTGCGCTCCGAGGCGTCCGGCGAGGGGGAGGACCCTGGGGCCGCCGGCGGTGACGGCCTGTGGCCAAGCGGGATGTTCTCGGACAACTAGGTCCGCGCTGGCGCAACCTCCCCTCTCATGGTAGACTAGAACGCACGTTCGTAGTCTCGGGGCCGGGGTTCGGTCCCGCCCACGCGAGGGAGGCGCGCATGGTCCTCATCGGCATCGACCCGGGTCTGGCAAACACCGGCTGGGGCGTCATCGAGACGCGCGGCTCCGTCATGCGCGCGCGGGCCTACGGCTGCATCCACACCGAGGCGGACGAGGCGCTCAACCTCAGACTGGGAACCATCTGCTCCCAGATCTCGGAGGTCATCGGGCGCTACGGCCCCACGAGCGTGGCCATCGAGGACATCTACTTTGGCCAGAACACGCGCTCGGCCATCCTCACGGCGCAGGCGAGGGGCGCGGCGCTCGTGGCGTGCGCCCAGTGCGGGGTCGACGTTGGCAGCTACACGCCCATGCAGATCAAGCAGGCCGTCGTTGGCACGGGCGCGGCCGACAAGCGCCAGGTCACCTTCATGGTGAGAAACGTCCTCGCGCTCGACCACGACCCCAGGCCGGACCACTGCGCGGACGCCCTCGCGGCGGCCGTGTGCCACGCCAACCTGTCGCGCACGTTTCTCGTCTCCGCCGCGCATGGCGGCGCGGCGGCGCGGGCGCTCGTGGCGGCGCGGGCGAGCGCGGCGGCGTCGAGCGAGCACGACAGGAGGGCGGGGGAGTAGGTCCCCGCAGGCACGGATAGGGGGCGGGTCCCCGCAGGCACGGCCGCCCAAGGCGGCGCAAGACCGGAGACGAAGGGGCTGGGCATGATCGTTCAACTCACGGGAACCCTGGTGGAGCTCACGGCTTCCCATGTCGTGCTCGACGTGGGCGGTGTCGGCTACGAACTGGGCGTCTCGGCCGTGACGGCGGCGTCCCTGCCGGCCTCGGGCACGCCGGGGGTGACGCTTCTGGCCCGCCTGCAGGTGCGCGAGGACGCCATGACGCTCTTCGGCTTCTCGTCGCGCGAGGAGCGGGCCCTCTTCGACAGGCTGTGCGCCATCTCGGGCGTGGGCCCCAAGCTCGCGCTCTCGGTTCTCTCCACGTTCACGCCGTCCCAGCTTGCCGGCGTCGTCGCCGGGGAGGACAGCCAGATGATGGCGACGGTGCCCGGTGTGGGCAAGAAGCTCGCCGGGCGCCTCCTGCTCGAGCTCGAGGGCGTGTTTGCCAAGGACCCCACGCTTGCGGGCCTGGCCTCGCTCACGGCTGCCGTGCCGACGGGTGCGGGTGCCGCCACGGGCGCGGCGGGAGCCGGCGGGGTGGAGGCAGACGTCACGGAGGCGCTGCTTGCCATGGGCTTCACGGGCGAGGAGGCCTCGCTGGCCCTCGAGGGTCATGAGGAGACCGGCGCCACGAGCGTCAAGGCCGCGCTCGCCTACGCGCTCAAGCGCCTGGGGAGGAGGTCGTGATGTGGGAGGCAGACCCCTCGAAGGACCTCTTTGACGGCGCGCCCGCGCACGACACGCAGGCTCCGCGCCAAGTGACGGCGGCGCTCACCTCCGACGACTTGGAGGTCGACCGCACGCTTCGTCCCACCACGCTCGACGAGTACTGCGGCCAGCAGCGCGTGCGGCAGAACCTGCGCGTGCTCATCGAGGCCGCAAAGAGCCGCCACGAGCCGCTCGACCACGTGATCTTCTCGGGCCCTCCCGGCCTTGGCAAGACCACGCTCGCCACGGTGGTGGCAAACGAGATGGGCTCGAAGATCCACACCACGAGCGGCCCGGCCATCGAGCGCACGGGCGACCTCGCGGCCATCCTCACCAACCTCGAGCCCGGAGACGTCTTCTTCATCGACGAGATCCACCGTCTCAACCATGCCATCGAAGAGGTCCTCTACCCGGCGATGGAGGACTTCTTCCTCGACATCGTGATTGGCAAGGGGCCGGCCGCGCGCTCCATCAGGCTCGACGTGCCGCGCTTCACGCTCATCGGGGCCACCACGCGCACGGGCCTGCTCACGGGGCCTCTGCGCGACCGCTTCGGCATCTCCTTCAGGCTCGACTACTACTCGGTCGAGGAGCTGGCCCAGATCGTGGAGCGCTCGGCGGGCATCCTCGGCGTCGGGATCGACCATGACGCCGCGCTTGAGGTGGCAAGCCGCAGCCGTGGCACGCCACGTCTCGCAAACCGCCTGCTCAAGCGCGTACGAGACTATGCGCAGGTGCGTGCGGAGGGAGCCATCACCACGGCGGTGGCGGCCGAGGCCATGAGCTTCTTCGAGATCGACGAGCTGGGCCTCGACTGGATGGACACCAAGATTCTGACGGCGCTCGCGGCCACGTTCCGCGGGAGGCCCGTGGGACTCACCACCATCGCGAGTTCGGTGGGGGAGGACCCCTCCACCATCGAGGACGTGTAGAGCCGTACCTCCTGCAGTGCGGCCTCATCGTGCGCACGCCCCAGGGCAGGCAGGCGACGGCGGCCGCGTTCGAGCACCTCGGCCTCACGCCCCCGCCGAGTGCGTGACGGAGGACCCGGGTGGCCTTGCGGTTTACCCGGGCTGGGGAATGCGGGTTGCGTCACAATGGACGGGCCGGAGCGAGACGCTCGCAAGCGGAGGAGGACGCGCATGCTGCAGAAGGACTATGTGCTCGAGGTCGTGCGCCGCTTTGGCGACGTGCTTGCCCGCTGGCTTCGCCCGGCGGTGCTCGAGGCCAACGGCGAGGCCATCGACGAGGTCGAGAACGCGGTCGGCAGGCTCATCGACCTCGACGGGGCTACGGCGCTCTCGCTTGCGCCGGAGTCGCTCGTGTCGATGATGGAGCTCTCCGGCATCGCGGACTCCGTCGCGGGCTATGTCAGCTATGCGCTGCTTCGCCTGGGGTATGCCTACGAGGCGGCCGGCAACGACGCGCTCGCCAACGTGCGCCGCGAGCAGGCGCGCGCCATCTCGACCGCCTTCGGGTCCGAGCTTGGCCGCGTCCCGGAAGAGTATCAGGAGCTCGAGCGGGCCATCTCCGCCGAGCGTGGAGAGGAGTAACCCATGCCCACCGACATCGAGATCGCGCAGGCGGCGACGCCCAAGCCCATCACCGAGGTTGCCGCAGGCCTCGGCATCTCCGAGGAGCGGCTCGTCCCCTACGGCCGCGACAAGGCAAAGGTCGACTACAACGTCCTGCGCGAGGAGCCCGAGCACCCCTCCAAGCTCGTACTCGTGACCGCCATCAACCCCACGCCCGCGGGCGAGGGCAAGACCACCACGACCATCGGCCTTGCCGACGCGCTGCGCCGCCTGGGCACGAAGGCCGTCGTGGCGCTGCGCGAGCCCTCCCTGGGCCCCGTGTTTGGCATCAAGGGCGGCGCCGCGGGCGGCGGCTACGCGCAGGTCATCCCCATGGAGGACATCAACCTGCACTTCACCGGCGACTTCCACGCCATCGGCGCGGCCAACAACCTGTTGGCCGCCATGCTCGACAACCACATCAAGCAGGGCAACAAGCTGGGGATCGACCCCAAGCGCATCACGTGGAAGCGCTGCGTCGACATGAACGACCGCGTGCTTCGACGCGTGGTGGTGGGCCTTGGCGGCGTTGCCGACGGCACCACCCGCGAGGACGGCTTCGACATCACGGTCGCCTCCGAGGTCATGGCGGTGCTCTGCCTCGCCACGAGCATCCGCGACCTCAAGGAGCGCCTCGCCCGCATGGTCGTGGCACACACCTTTGACAAGCGCCCCGTCACGGCGGGAGACCTGCACGCGGCAGGCGCCATGGCAGCCCTGCTCAAGGACGCGCTCAAGCCCAATCTGGTGCAGACGCTCGAGGGCACGCCCGCCTTCGTGCACGGCGGCCCCTTCGCCAACATCGCGCACGGCTGCAACTCCGTGATGGCCACGCGCATGGCCATGCACTACGGCGACGTCGCCATCACCGAGGCTGGCTTTGGCGCAGACCTCGGTGCGGAGAAGTTCTGCGACATCACGAGCCGCATGGCCGGCTTCAAGCCTGACGCGGTTGTCGTGGTGGCCACGGTGCGTGCGCTCAAGTACAACGGTGGTGCGCCCAAGGCGGCACTTGGCGAGGAGAACCTCGAGGCGCTCGAGGCCGGCATCCCCAACCTGCTGCGCCACGTCAACAACATGCAGGACGTCTTTGGGCTGCCGTGCGTGGTGGCGCTCAACCGCTTCCCCACCGACACCCCGGCCGAGCTCTCGCTCGTCGAGGAGAAGTGCGCGTCGCTTGGCGTGAACGTGCGCCTGTCCGAGGTGTGGGCCAAGGGCGGCGAGGGCGGCGAGGCGCTTGCGAGCGAGGTGCTGCACCTGCTCGAGCGCCCGGCCGAGTTCCGTCAGGCCTACGCCGACGACGTGCCCGTCCGCCAGGCGCTCGATGCCATCGCGACCAAGGTCTATCACGCCGATGGGGTTGACCTCACGCCCCAGGCTGCCCGTCAGCTGGCCCAGATCGAGGCGGACGGCTTTGGCAGCCTGCCCGTCTGCGTGGCAAAGACGCAGTACTCCTTCACCGACGACGCCAAGGTGCTCGGTGCGCCCGAGGGCTTCCGCATCACGGTGCGCGAGCTCACGGTGAGTGCGGGTGCGGGCTTCGTGGTGGCGAAGACCGGCGCCATCATGACGATGCCCGGCCTTCCGCGCGTTCCCGCCGCCGAGAACATCGACGTCGACGACGACGGCAACATCACGGGCCTGTTCTAGGGCTTTCCCGAGTCGTCGTTCCGTGCTCGCATGCCAGCAAGGCCGCCCGTCCCATCAAGTTTGGGACGGGCGGCCTTTGCCCTTGCCCGACACGGCTCTGCGCGCCGTCCTCTTTCCTTAACCCGAGTCTTTCTTGGCTGTGCCGCCTGGCCTCCGTCTTCCTGTGCCGCGAGCCTGCTCGGCCTTTGCGCCTGACCTCACGCTCGCCCTCTACGCTCTGTCTTCTTGCGTCGTGATCCTTCGTGGCCGCTTGACGGCCCCCTGTCCCTCTACCTCGTGCCCTGCTGGCCGCGCATGCGGGCAAAGGCTACGAAGCAGAGGATCATCTGGACGATGACGAAGAAGAAGTACGCGGGAAAGAGCACTATGGCCACCGCGTAGAGGATTCCGGCCGTGAGGGCAAAGCCGCGCTTGCCCATGAGCAGCCCCAACGCGTTGAACACGACGGCAAGCAGCGTCAGCGCGAGGTGCGGCATGATGAGCATCGCGGCAAGTCCCGCACCGGCTTGTGACGCGGAGTCGGCACCGACCTGCCCCAGCGCGCCGCCGCCGTACCAGTACCACAGCGAGTAGATGACATACGCCACGCCCAGCACGAGCGCGATGGCGAGTAGGGCGCTCTTTTTCTGCTTCTCCACGATTGGGTTCCTTCCCCTTGTCCCTTGCCGGCACACGGCGGCCGGCGCAAGCCAATCCTACGCAGCGTGCAAGTTCGCGGCATTAGCTCCGAGCTAACTGGGGCCTCATAACGGTTTAAAGCGCAACGAAACAGAAGCCATCAATTCTGCAGGTAAATAGTGTTGAATGAGGTAATTATGCCAAATAGTCCGCAACTCTTCAGAATGCTCCAAACGGGATAATTTATGCCTAGGTTTATGCCTACCACGAAGCGGTCGGTTAATCCCTGATATGCAAAACCACCCCGTCAGTATTCGGTCCCAAACGCGCCCGAGACTTTCCAACGGCGCGGCCGGCCTACGGGACTTCTAAGGGTCCCTCCAGCCTGCCGCACCATTGAATAGCCGTGAACCGGGCACGGGTCCCGAAAAGAGGAACGGCGGCCTCGCGTCCGCCGTTCTTGTGGGCATCCTTGTGAAGCGGGGTCAGTCCTCTATCCGGTTGCCATCAAGGTCTTTGAGCCCGAGGCCGGCGACGTTCCCGGCGAGGAAGCGCCCGACCATCCGCTCGAACCACTGGAGGTCGTTAACGTACCACTCGAAGTGGGAGCGCCAGCCGCGGTAGAAGATCGTGAGGCGCTCGCCCTCCTCGTAGTCGATCCAGAGCGGCTCCCTGAGCACCGGTACGGAGACCTCGAAGTACGTCTTCCGGTCATCGATGCCTCATAGCCCTCGTCGCCGTAGAGGTGGGTCATCACCGCGTAGCCGTCCAGAAGGGAGAGGACCCACTCCCTGAGGCCGTCACTCTCGAAGGCCGGCGTGAACACGCTTGCCGGACGCTTGTCGTCGCAGCCGTAGGCCCGCCCAGGCGCCGTCGGCGGGGTCGAACGCGCCCGTCGCGTCCGCGGACTTCACCACCGTGGCTCCCCACTCGGCGAGACTCCCCCTCGTGATGGCGACCGAGATGGCTACGCCCACGCTTCCCTCGCAGAGCGCCACCGTAAGGTTCGGGAAGCTCTTGTGCAGGAGGCGCGACACCTCGGCGTACGCCGCGCCGCCCGACAGCTCCACCCGCAAAAAGATGATGCCCCGGATATCGCGCTCGGTGTCCACGTGCGGCAGGATCCTCGTCGTGGACTTCTGCACCGTCGCCCAGTGCTCCATGCGCGAGACGAGCTCAAGCGTCTTTCGCTCCTGCCGCGTGAGCTCCGCTTGCTGTGCGAGCATCGTCTTGGGCAGGCGCTTCCCGCCTGTAAGGGCCTCCTCGGGTTGGCGGAAGACCTCGTTCCAATCTGGCGCAATCATGAGGCGGCCTCTTCGGCAGACTCCCATGCAAGAGCCTTTGGATTCCAGGTCATGTCGCCCTTGCCCGCGAGCGCGGGGGCGTAGAACCTACCAGCAAGTTCGATTGCCTCGTCGAAGCCCCTATAGCGAGCGGGGACCCGGTTCTTAGCGGCGAACGGTGCAAACCGTGCCCGCCATTCCTCCGGCGCGCTGAACGACTCGGGAACCTCCATGCCTCGCTTGCGGCACTCAGTGCGAACTGCCAAGGCGAGTTCCCTAAGATCGAAACACCTTCCGGTCGCGTAGAAGACGATGTCCGCCAGGTCTTTCATACGCGAGGACGGCCATCCGCCCGGCTGCCGTTCCATGACCGCGCAGAGCTTGTCGGCGAGCTGGTCGGGAAGCGGGTAGAGCAGGTACTCGCAGCTCGGCACGCCCTCAATCTCGATCCTGTTGAGGGGCTGCGTGCGCTCGGGAGCGAACAGCGGGTCGCAGTCGAGCGACAGGTCGATGAGGATGGGGTCCTTCTCCTGATCACCCACGTATGTAGCGAACCGAAGCTTCAGGAGCCTCGAGTACCCGTTCTCGTCCAGCGACTCCTCGTGCCTCGTTAGCTCGAAGCGGCAGAAGTCACCGAGGTCCCTGGCAGCGAGGGTCTTCATCTCACTGAGGGCCGCCTCGGCGGATACGCTGGGCCGTGCCGCGAAGTCGATGTCGCGCGTGCTCCGTGCGCCCGGGATGCGCGCAAGGAGGCCCGAACCACCCTTGAGGATGTAGCGGGCGTCAGGGTCCGAGAACACGCGGCAGAGGAAGCGGTCCCTCAGCGCTTGGCGGTAGTCCTCGCCCGGGTCCCCGCCGGCTTTGCGCACGGCCTTTTTGAGAGCCCTGTCGAATTCCGCGGGCGACTTGTAGCTCATGCGCGGGCTCCTTCCATAATCATGGCGTCGAACAAGGGATAGCCGGCGGGGTGGCCGTACCTGGTGGCCATACCGTCAACACGCCGCCGGAAAGCCTGCGATATGGGGGTGGTGCCGCCTGAAGCGAAGTCCCTTAGGACGTTTGCGACGAGGCTCTCGTCCTCCCCGTCCCGCAGGAGGTCGAGCACGGTCCTCTCGGGCGAGGTGGTGGGGATGCTGTTGACCAAAATGACGTCCTGGGCCTGGAGGCGGCTCTTCACGGTGCGGATGCCGCACCGCCTGACCTGCTTGCGCTCGACCGATGTGAAGGTGAGGGGTTCCGGGTTCAGCTCGCCGAGGCCCATGAGCCAGGCAGCCGTGGCATGGCTCGCGACGGCATCGTTCTCGTCGCGGGTTCGCTCCCAGGCGTACTTCGTGCGGTCAAGGATGAGCCAGGCCGCGTACACCCGCTCCTCCCGGGTAGAGGGGGCGGCGCACGAGCGGTACACGGCGGGCATGACGCGCTCGATATGGCCGCTTCCCTCGAGCCTCGCGAGCGCCTGCCGGCTCACGCCGGCGCGCTCAGCTTGCGCGGTTGTGACGAACCCGCGCTGCGAGGCCATAAGGCCTGCGAGTATTTTGAGGGCGTCTATTGCTTTCATGTGAGAATTGTAACAATATTTTGCGACAAATGTAGCACGGATACGGTTGTATACCTCATCTACCGCTGCACAACGAAGCTCACGAGCGAGTAGTCGTCGAAGCCCAGGCTGACGCCCGCGTCCACCTCGCCGAGGGAGAAGAGACTCTCATGCCCAGCGCCACGGCCGCGCCCCTACGCGCCCGCGACGGGCCTCGCCGATGCGCGCACGCCCGCCAGCTTGTTGTCGAAGAGCTCCACGATGCCGTACTTGCGGTACTTCATCATGTAGCTGTCGAGCGACTCCAGCTCGTCCGGGGAGAAGGCGCGGCTCGCCACGTGCTTGCCGTACTTGATGACGGCCGACCTCTCCACCACGAGGAAGTTAAGCTCCCTGCCCGCGGCGGCCTTCGCGCACCCGAAGCTCGCGTCGCCCGAGTTCAGCGTCACCGCCGTGTAGAAGCGCACCTGCGGTACCTCCATCACCTTGGCGAAACGCTCCAGCACGCGGTTCGAGCGCGCGGGGTTCGCGAGCGAGTAGTCGTCCATCACGCCTGTGAGCGTCGGCGTTATGAAGAGGTAACGCGATCCGGTCGAGACCTGCGCCTCGTCCATCTCGTTCGTCACGTCGCGCAGCGCCTTGAGGACGTCCCCGGCCTCGGCGGCCGAGAGGTCGCCCGAGTCCACCGTCACCCCGGCGTGGCCGGCGATCTGCGCGAACGTGAACGCGTCGGCCTCCGGGGCCACCTGCGTGCGCTGCAGCTCGGCGCCGGCCTGCACGAAGCAGTCCATCACGCCGGCCTCCTCCGCGTCCATCACGTCGGCCATGAGGCGGATGCCGCGGTCGTAGTTGAAGGCCTTCGTCTCGTAGGAGAAGTCGATGGAGCCTGTCTTGTAGCCCACGTTCCTCGTGTAGTTGCCAAGGCCGCTCACGCTCACCTTCGGCACCATGATCTCCTTGGCGTTGCGCCCCGCGCGGGCCAGGCGCTTCGGCGAGTTCAGCACCGTCGAGCAGGCCTCGCGCTGGTACACCTCGTCCAGGATGGTGGTGTAGCTCTTGGCGTAGTCGATCTTGTTGGCCATAGGGGGTTACTCCTCGTCATCCAGGCCGGCGATTGCTCGCTAGCGGCTCATGGTCTGCTGCTCGGCCTTGGCCGCGGTGCCCGCGGGCTCCAGGCCCGTGGTGCCGCCGGCGGGCGGCTCGGAGGCGAACAGCCACGGTTTCGCGCCCTTCAGCTCGGCCACGTCGCCGCCGTGCTCGGCGAGCAGTGCCCGCGCGGCCGTCACGTTGCGCGCTCCTGCGAGTCTCAGCTCGTAGCCCGTGCGCTCCTCGGCGGCCTCCGCGCGAAGGCGCTCGATCTCCGCCGCCAGCTTGTCCGCGGCCTCCCGGGACTTGGCGGCCTCCGCCACCTGCGACTCCAGCTCGCGGATCCGCGCGTCCTGCCGGTCGAGCAGGGGCTCGTAGTCCGGCTTCTCTACCTGCTGCGCCTGCCGCCCCTGCGGCTGCGTCGGCTCGCCCTGCTGCCCCTGCTCCGCCTGGGCCTCCTCCGGCTTGCCATCCTGCTCACCCTCCACGTCTGGACCTCCAACGTCCGGGCGGGTAAGAAAAATGCCCGCAACGATTACCGTTGCGGGCATTCTCCAAGCCGGTCAGATGCTAACCCGCGGCCAAGCAAGAGGGGGCTTCCTCCTTTTAGGGGGCGATCCCGCGCTCGTCAGCCGATGAACATATTGTCAAACCGGCTGTCATATGCGGATACGTGACTGGGCGATAAGCAATGGAACCCTTGCCCTTTCGGGTCGTGGCCCATGCCGTGAGCGGTATTACAAAATCGGAGAAGGAATTATCTCAATCTGTGGTTTAAGTTTACAAGATGGTGTAAACTCGGCTCAGCGCGAAAGGAGACAGCATGGCAACCGAACTTGGCAAGTTCCTGAGGAAACTAAGGGTGGATAACGACGAGCTCATGAAGCAGATGGCCGATCGCCTCGGCCTCGCCTCCTCCACGCTCTCGTCCATCGAGGCGGGGAGGCGCAAGCCCGGCAAGGGCTTCTTGGAGCGGGTCATCGGCACGTACGAACTGAGCCAAAAGCAGGCGGCCGAGCTCCGAGACGCCTACGACCGCTCTAGGGATGAGGTCGAGCTGCAAATCAAGGGCCTGCCGAACCAGGACCAGCGGCTCGCCGTCGCGTTCGCCCGCAAGTTCGCCACCCTCAGCGACGAGCAGAAGAAGAGCATTAGGGGGATCCTTGAGGAAGATTAACTATGAAATGACCCACGACTACGGCTACGAGGTTCCGCCGCACAGCAGAGAGGACTTGACGCGCCTGGCGCACCTCGTCCATCAGATCTCGGGGTACAAGGGGGTCGGCCCATTTCCCATCATGCGGTTTGTGGAGCTTGTCCTGCCAGAGATCTACGAGGACTTCGAGCTGCAGGTGCTCCGGCCGCGCGAACTCGGCGAAAAGTTGGGCGAGACCTATCCGAGCAGGCATCTCATCAGACTCCGGCAGGACGTCTACGACACCGCCGTCGACGGGCAGCCCTTGGCGCGCATGACTGTGGCCCACGAGACGGGCCACCTGCTCGTGCACAACAACATCCCTATAGCGCTCGCCCGCAAGCAGGCGACGAAGTCGATCCCCGCCTACCGAAGTTCGGAGTGGCAGGCTAATGCCTTTGGCGGTGCCTTGCTCATGCCGGCCGATAAGATCATCCGTCTCGAACCCGAGGAGATCTGCGAGCTCTACAACGTCACCATCACGGCGGCCAGCACGCAGCTCAAGGCAGTCAGGGGGAAGGGGGCCATGTGGGCAAAGACGTTCAGCCTGTAGACAACGGCATGGAAAAGACGAGGGCACCGCCGCCATAGCAACGATCCCCTCACGAAAGCGGCGTACATCCACTCCCTAGACAAGACGAATTGTACGCCCTTTCGAATCTGTAGAACTCGCTGTTCGCGATTCCTTACATTTCAGATTTGAAAGGAGGATGCCTTGGAGCATCCGACCATCACCCTTACCCCTCAACGCGAGGGAAACACCCGTCACACCCCCAAGCCGAAGGCGGCATATCGCAGCGACCCGCTCTTCCTGCGCAACGGTTACCGCCAGGAGGGACGTTGGGACATCCCCGTCGTCCGCAAACAGCCCGTCGACCTCTCCCGCCCCGTCGGCCTCATCGCGTGCACCGACACGCGCCCCAACGACCATAAGAACGCTTGGAGGGGCGTCCACCACTTCGTGGACGACGCCCGCTTCGAGGACGCCTACCGCCATCCGGAGCGCAGGCTCGCCAAGTACTCCCAGTACCGCTTCGCGCTCACCCCGGACTACTCGCTCTTCCCGGAGATGCCACTCTGGCGACAGATCGAGTCGGTGGGCAAGAGTCGCTGGTGCGGGGCGTACTGGCAGGGGCACGGGCTTACCGTCGTCCCCACGATGGGGTGGGGACTTGCGCCTACCTTCGACTTCTGCTTTGCCGGCGTCGATGAGGGCTCCGTTGTCGCGGTGAGCACGCTCGGGTGCCGCACCGGCCGCATGCGGTTTCTGCGCGGGTACGACGCCATGCTCGAGCAGGTGCGGCCCGAGACGGTCATCTGCCTCGGCAAGCCCGTCCCCGGCATGCGCGGCGATGTTATCGAGGTCGACTACCTCGGCTCCCGCAAGGCGGCGCGCTAGCATGGGCGGACGCGGCACCTTCGCGGCGGGGAACAACGTCGCGTACAAGTTCGAGACCGTGGACAAGATCGAGGGCGTCAAGGTCCTCAGGCCGCTCTCCGGCTCGCTCAAGCTCCCCGAGGAGGCCCACTCGAGCGGGGCCTACGTCCTGCTCGACAGGAACGGCGTCTTCAAGCAGTATCGGGAGTACGACAAGGACCACTACCTCACCTTCGAGATCGGCTGGCACCACGAGCCGAAGATCGACCCGAAGGCGGACAAGGTCTTCCACGTCCACGAGTACACCCGGGACTTCGGGCGCACCACGCGCCCCATCACCCCGGAGGAGCTCGAGAAGTACAAGAAGTTCTTCAAGGGAGTGAGGCTCTGATGAGAGACCGTTCACCGCAGGAGTTCATCGACGACCTCACCTACGGCATGGAGCAGACGTTCAGCTTCCGCGGGCGCACCTACTTCGTCGAGGGCTCCACCGAGCCCGACGGCACCTGGTTCGCCCACATGGACCGCTGGGCGCCCGACCCCGAGGACTACATCTGGACCCACCGCGCGCACACCATGGCGGAGTGCGTCGAGGCGTTCCTCGAGGCGCCGCTCTTCGACGGCCTCACCTTCTGGCAGGCGGAGGGCGAGATGACCTCACTGTACGCGTAAGCGATGGCCCCATTCATCCTGAATGGGGCCTCCTTTACTCCGGCATTTCTACCCCGTGTTTTCATAAGACCTCCTGGGCAGTGTTGTAAACTTATATAAGTTGTATGCATGAGAAGACGGGGGCGGTCCACGGTGGACGAACAAGAGTGTCGTCAGGAGTTGCTGCTCGGCAAGAAGTCCGAGAGGATCATCTTCGCGGTGACCCCGGAGCTCAAGAAGGCCGTGGCCGATATGGCTGCGCGAGACTGCAAGACCGTGAGCGCCTTCATAACCTCGATGCTTGCCGATGAGGCAGTGAGGAGGACGAAGTGAACGAGTCGGATACCCGCCTCAAGTTCATCGACCCCGCCCTAAAGAGGAGTTGGGACTTCAAGAGCCAGATATTCACCGAGTACTACTTCACTGACGGTGAGATTGTCGTTCGCGGTCACTTCACGTCGCGAAAGAAACCGAAGAAGGCCGATTACCTACTCATGTACGCCCCCGACCTTCCACTCGCTGTCGTCGAGGCCAAGGATACCGAGCACAGCATCGGCGCGGGGCTCCAGCAGGCCATAGGTTATGCGCAGGCGCTCGATGTCCCCTTCGCGTACAGCACGAACGGCAAGGGCTTCATCGAGCATGATTTCTGCACCGGTAAGGAGAGGCCGCTGGGGATGGATGAGTTTCCTACCCCTGCCGAGCTCTGGGCTCGCTACCGTGCGGGGCGTGGCTTGGAGGGCGAATATCCCGAACAGGTCGTTACAACGCCTTACTATCGAGAGTATGGCGGAAACAGCCCTCGCTACTACCAGCGCATCGCCGTGAACCGCACGCTCGAGGCCGTTGCGCGTGGCAAAGACCGCATCCTTCTCGTTATGGCTACTGGCACGGGCAAGACCTTCACAGCGTTTCAGATCGTCCATCGCCTACGCGAGTCGGGCGAGGTCAACAAGGTGCTCTACCTTGCGGACCGCAACGTGCTCGTCGACCAGACCATCACGGGTGACTTCAAGCCGCTGGAAAAGGTGACCACAAAGGTAACGGGTCGGAAGCTCGACTCCGCCTACCAGGTCTACTTTGCCCTCTACCAGCAGCTTGTCGGCGAGAACGGCGAGGAGATCTTCCGGGAGTTCGATCGAGAGTTCTTCGACCTCATCATAGTGGACGAGTGCCACCGCGGTAGCGCTGCAGCTGACTCAGCATGGCGCAAGATTCTCACGTACTTCAACGAGGCGATTCAGATTGGCATGACCGCCACACCCAAGGAGACTAAGGACGTCTCCAACATCGATTACTTTGGTGATCCTGTCTACACTTACTCGCTCAAGCAGGGCATCGAGGACGGATTCCTTGCGCCCTACAAGGTCATTCGCCCCAAACTCAACATCGACGTTTATGGGTGGCGCCCTGAGGCCGGCACCGTTGACGACAATGGCGAGGCGGTTGCTGATCGCGTCTACGAGAAGCAGGACTTCGACCGCGAGCTCGTCATCCGTGAGCGTACGGAGGCGGTCGCCCGCAAGGTTACCCAGTTCCTCAGGGAAACGGACCGCTACGCCAAGACCATCGTGTTCTGCGTAGACATCGACCACGCCGAGCGCATGAGGCAGGCGTTCGTGAACGAGAACAGCGACATTGCCAAGGAGCATCCCACCTACGTCATGCGAATCACCGGGGACTCAGCCGAGGGTAAGGCGCAGCTCGACAACTTCATGGACCCCGACGAAAAGTACCCCACGGTCGTCACCACGTCGAAACTCCTCACTACCGGCGTCAACTGCAAGACGTGCAAGGTCATCGTGCTCGACAACCTCTTCGGCGAGCAGGGCATGACCGAGTTCAAGCAAATCATCGGTCGTGGCACACGAATCTACGAGCCCTACGGGAAGCTCTATTTCACCATCCTGGACTTCCGTGACGCCTCGCGTCTCTTCGTGGATCCTTCGTTCGACGGGGAGCCCGCACAGGTCTACGAGCCCGCACCGGACGGTCCCATGGACCCAAGCCCAGACATGCCCGATTCCCCGCCGGACGTAACCCCGAACCCGGAGCCGCCTACGTGGCCGGATGATGCAGATGACCCCGAGAAGAAGCGGATAAAATACTACGTCCACGGGGTCGAGGTCCGCGTCGTCTCCGAACGCGTCGAGTATTACTCGACCACCGGGGAGCTCGTGACGGAGAGCCTCAAGGGCTACACAAAGAAGAACATTCTCGGAGAGTACGACACCCTCGACCGCTTCCTCGTTGCCTGGAAGGCGGAGGACAGAAAACAGGCCATCATCGACGAGCTGGAGGAGAGGGGCGTCTTCCTCGAAGAACTCAGACAAGAGTCGGGCCAGGACCAAATGAGCGACTTCGACCTCATCTGCCACATAGCCTACGATCAGAAGCCGCTCACCCGATCCGAGCGCGCCAACAATGTGAAAAAGAGAGGCTACCTTTACGACTACGCCGGCGTTGCCCGCGAGGTGCTGGAAACGCTGCTCGAGAAGTACGCGACCTCGAACCTCGTCGACCTCGACGACACGCGCGTGCTCGACCTCGAAGAGTTCAGGAGGTTCGGAAGCCCCATGAAAATCGTCCGCGCATTTGGCGGCAAACAGCAATACATCCGCGCCGTGCAGGCGCTTGAAGACGCCATCTACGCGGCATAGGAAAGGAACCACAGACGAATGGCACTCGGAACGCTGGTCAAAACCCTGCAGAACATCATGCGCAAGGACGCGGGCATCAACGGCGATGCGCAGCGCATCGAGCAGATGACATGGCTCTTCTTCCTCAAGATCTACGACGCCAAGGAGGAGGAGTGGGAGTTCCATGACGATGACTACGAGTCCATAATCCCGGAACGCCTGCGCTGGCATACCTGGGCCCACGACAACAAGGATGGGAAGGCGCTCACCGGGCCAGAACTGCTCGACTTCGTGAACAACGACTTGTTCAAGACGCTTCAGGGCCTCGACCTCGAGCCCGAGGCGCCACTCAAGCACGCCATCGTTAAGGCTGCCTTTACCGATGCGAACAACTATATGAAGGACGGCGTGCTGCTCCGTCAGGTCATCAACGCGATAGACGAGGCTGTCGACTTCACCGAGTACAAGGAGCGCCATGCCTTCGGCGAGATCTACGAGACCATCCTCAAGGATCTCCAGTCGGCAGGCAACGCCGGCGAGTTCTACACGCCGCGTGCGGTGACTGACTTCATGGCGGAAATGCTCGCACCAAAGCTCGGCGAGAGGGTCGCCGACTTCGCGTGCGGCACGGGTGGATTCCTCACGAGTGCGCTCAAGCTCCTTGACGCACAAGTGAAGACGCCGGCGGACCGAGAGCTCTACTCTAGGTCGATATACGGCATCGAGAAAAAACAGCTGCCCTATCTGCTCTGCGTTACCAACATGCTCCTGCACGACATTGATAACCCGCAGGTGTTTCACGCCAACTCGCTCGAATCGGACGTGCGTGAGTGGAAGCACAGGGCTGATGGCCAGTTCGACGTCGTGCTCATGAATCCGCCCTACGGGGGCTCCGAGCAGGCGAGTATACAAAACAACTTCCCCACAGCTCTGCGCAGCTCCGAGACGGCCGACCTCTTTCTTGCCCTCATCCTATACCGTCTCAAAAAAGGAGGCCGAGCCGCCGTCATCATTCCGGACGGGTTCCTGTTCGGGGCTGACGGCGCGAAGACCGAGATTAAGTGCCGCCTCGTTGAGGAATTCAACCTCCATACCGTTCTGAGGCTGCCGCAGAGTGTGTTCGCGCCATATACCCCCATCACCACGAACGTGCTCTTCTTCGACAACGCAGGCAAGTCCGAAGGCGTGTGGTTCTACCGCATGGACATGCCCGAGGGCTATAAGCATTTCTCGAAGACGAAGCCCATTCGCACCGAGCACTTCGAACCGGTACGTGCATGGTGGGGGAATCGCGAAGAGATCATCAAGGACGGCAACCCCAAAGCGAGGTTCTACCCGCCAGAGGAGCTCAAGGAAGGCGGCTATAACCTCGATCTGTGCGGTTACCCGCACGAGGAGGAAGAGGTGCTTCCGCCCGACGAGCTCATCGCGCAATACCGCTCGCGTCGTCGCGAACTCGATGAGCAGATAAATGCCAAGCTCGCGCAGATTTGCGAGATCCTGG
The DNA here is from genome assembly GCF_901212675.1 of Olsenella uli. GTDB lineage: Bacteria > Actinomycetota > Coriobacteriia > Coriobacteriales > Atopobiaceae > Parolsenella > Parolsenella uli_B. The sequence continues at coordinate 225 of NZ_CAAKOQ010000019.1, read as the reverse complement.
GGATTGATGCATAGATGAAGGCCAAGGACCTCAAGAATTCGATATTGCAGATGGCCGTCGAGGGCAAGCTCGTACCGCAAGACCCCAGCGACGAGCCGGCAAGCATCCTGCTGGAGCGTATCCGCGCGGAGCGCCGCGAGCTCGTCGCCGAGAAGAAGATGAAGGCGCCGAAGGGCGGCGAGTCCGTCATCTACCTTGCCTCCGATGGCTCCCGCTATGAGAAGC
>NZ_CAAKOQ010000018.1 GCF_901212675.1 Olsenella uli | reverse complement strand
GTGACCGTCATGGTCCGCGGCGACGTGGGCGCCGTCAAGGCCTCCGTCGACGCCGGCGCCGCGGCTGCCGAGAAGGTGGGCACCGTCGTGTCCGTCCACGTCATCCCGCGCCCGCATACCGACGTCGAGAAGATCCTGCCCCACACCGCCGCCGCCGAGGCGTAGGCCACACCGCACACGGGCGCATGCGCTCGCTAGACGCGAAGGGAGGTCGCCGTGAGCGACACCAACATCAACCAGCTCGTAGACGACATTCTTAAGAAGATGGGCTCCGGCACCGCCGCCCCCAACACCGCCAGCAGCTCCACCGTGGCCAAGGACGCCCCCAAGCCGGCCGGCGCCTGCAACCTCACCGAGTTCGTCGGCACCGCGATCGGCCACACCGTCGGCCTCGTGATCGCCAACGTCGACCGCCAGGTCCACGAGAAGTTCGGCCTCGACCCGAAGTACCGCTCGATCGGCATCGTCGGCGACCGCACCGGCGCCGGCCCGCAGATCTTCGCCGCCGACGAGGCCGTCAAGGCCACCAACGTCGAGGTGCTCAAGATCGAGCTTCCCCGCGACACCGAGGGCGGCGCCGGCCACGGCTCGCTCATCGTCTTCGGCGCCGAGGACGTCTCCGACGCCCGCCGCGCCGTCGAGGTGACGCTGGCCGACCTCGAGCGCACCTTCGGCGACGTCTACGGCAACCCCGCCGGCCACCTCGAGTTCCAGTACACCGCCCGCGCCTCCCACGCCCTGGCCAAGGCCTTCGGCGCCCCGGAGGGCAAGGCCTTCGGCATCACGGTGGGCGCCCCGGCGGCCATCGGCGTGCTGCTCGGCGACACCGCCGTCAAGGCCGCCACGGTCGACGTGATCTCCGTGTCCAGCCCGGCCCACGGCACGAGCTTCTCCAACGAGGTCATCACGGCCTTCTCCGGCGACTCGGGCGCCGTCAAGCAGGCCATCGTCGCGGCCCGCGAGGTCGGCAGGCAGGTGCTCGGCGCCATGGAGCCCTCCGAGCCGCTCGAGAGCACCACGACTCCGTACATCATCTAGGCGAGAGGGAGTCTTGACCAATGCCTAAGTCCAAGCGCTTTGAGGCCCTCGCAGAGCGTCCCATCCACAAGGATGGCTTCGTCACCGAGTGGCCCGAGGTTGGCTTCGTGGCCACCGAGAGCCCCAACGACCCCACGCCGAGCATCAAGATCGAGAACGGCGTCGTCACCGAGATGGACGGCAAGACGCGCGACGAGTTCGACATGCTCGACCAGTTCATCGCCGACACCGCCATTCGTCTCGACAACGCCGAGAAGGCCATGGCCACGCCGTCGCTCGACATTGCCCGCATGATGGTCGACATCAACGTGAGCCGTGACGAGGTCCTCGACTACACGCTGAGCTGCACTCCGGCCAAGCTGACCGAGATCTGCAACCAGCTCAACATCGTCGAGATCATGATGGCCGTGCAGAAGATGCGCGCCCGTGCCTATCCGGCGAACCAGTGCCACACCACCAACCTGCGCGACAACCCCGTGCAGCTCGCCGCTGACGCGGCCGAGAACGCGGTCCGTGGCTTCGCCGAGCAGGAGACGACGGTCGCCGTCACCCGATACGCGCCGTTCAACGCCATCGCCATCCTCATCGGCACGCAGGCGACCCGCCCGGGCACGCTGACGCAGTGCTCGCTCGAGGAGGCCACCGAGCTCCAGATGGGCATGCGCGGCTTCACCACCTACGCCGAGACCATCTCCGTCTACGGCACCGAGAACGTCTTCATGGACGGCGACGACACGCCCTACTCGAAGGCCTTCCTCGCCAGCTGCTACGCCTCCCGCGGCATGAAGATGCGCTTCACCTCCGGCACCGGCTCTGAGGTTCAGATGGGCTTCGCCGAGGGCAAGTCCATGCTCTACCTTGAGGCCCGCTGCCTCGCCATCACCAAGGGTGCCGGTGTCCAGGGCACCCAGAACGGCTCCGTGTCCTGCATCGGCGTCCCCGCTGCCGTCCCCGGCGGCCTGCGCGTCGTCGCCTCCGAGAACCTCCTCTCGATGATGCTCGACCTCGAGTCGACGACCTCGAACGACCAGTCCTTCACGCACTCCGACCTACGTCGCTCCGTGCGTACCATGCCGCAGTTCCTCCCCGGCACTGACTACATCTGCTCGGGTTACGCCGGCGAGCCCAACTACGACAACATGTTCGCCGGCTCCAACTGGGATGCCCACGACTTCGACGACTGGTGCGTCATCCAGCGCGACATGCGCGTCGACGCCGGTCTGCGTCCGGCGAGGGAGGAGGAGGTCGTCAAGGCGCGCAACTACGCCGCCCGTGCCCTCCAGGGCCTCTTCCGCGAGCTTGGCCTTCCGCCCATCACCGACGAGGAGGTCGAGGCTGCGACCTACGCCGACGGCTCCAAGGACATGCCCGAGCGCAACGTCAACGAGGACCTTAAGGCCGTCGAGGAAATGATGAACCGCGGCACCAACGGCGTCGACATCATCCGTGCCCTCGACAAGGCCGGTTTTAAGGACGTCGCCCACGCCATCTTCAACATGATGAAGCAGCGCGTCTCCGGTGACTACCTGCACACCGCGGCCATCGTCACGAGCGACTGGGAGGTCCAGTCGGCCGTGAACAAGCCCAACACCTACCAGGGTCCCATGACCGGCTACCAGATGACCGAAGAGCGTTGGAACGAGATCAAGGACCTTCCGTGGGCCGTTGATCCCGAGACGATTTAGAAGGGGGTGGCGCAATGAACATCGATGAGGCTACGCTTCGCTCCATCGTGGAGCAGGTCGTCAAGAATCTGAACGCGACCCCTCAGGGCGTGACGGTTGCCACATCCGCTGACGCCCAGGAGGTCACCACGACCAAGAAGGGCGGATTCGCCCAGGTCGTTGGCTCTGCCTCGGCCACTGAGGGTCGCCAGAAGGGCATGGTGCTCACCGAGGTCGGCGAGGCCGTCAAGGGCACCGATCCCAACGAGGTCGTCGTCGGCATCGCTGCGGCCTTCGGCAAGTACCAGCACGAGAACATCGTGCACGTGCCGCACACCGACATTCTTCGCGAGGTCCTCGCAGGCATCGAGGAGGAGGGCTGCAAGTGGCGCGTCATCCGCGTCTACCGCACCTCCGACGTCTCCTTCGTCGCCCATGACGCCGCCGAGTACTCCGGCAGTGGCATCGGCATCGGCATCCAGTCCAAGGGCACCACGGTCATCCACCAGAAGGATCTGCCGCCTCTGAACAACCTCGAGCTGTTCCCGCAGTGCCCGCTCATCGACCTGGACACCTACCGCCAGATTGGCAAGAACGCGGCCATGTATGCCAAGGGCCAGTCACCCACGCCGGTGCCCATGAAGAACGACCAGATGGCGCGTCCGCGCTTCCAGGCCGTCTCGGCCCTGCTCCATATCAAGGAGACCGAGCACACCGACCGCAACCGTGGCCCGCAGGCCGTTGACGTCAAGTTTGACTAGGGAGGAGGAACCATGGATCAGGAAGCTCTGATGAAGGACGTCGTGGCGCAGGTTCTGGCTGCGATGGGCAAGGACGGCGTGTCTGCCCCCAAGCCCGTGGCGACCGCCCACGAGGTACCTGTCTCCGAGCGAGTCACCAAGGCCGACTACCCGCTCGGCGAGCATATCGCCGACAGGCTCAAGTCGCCGACGGGCGTTCGCCTGTCCGACATGAAGTACGAGGACGTCATCTCTGGCAAGCTCAACTACAAGGACCTCGCGATTACCCCCGAGACCCTGGAGCTGCAGGCCGAGGTCGCCGAGAGCGTGCGCCGCGATGCCTTTGCCGGCAACATGCGCCGAGCCGGCGAGCTCATCGCTGTCCCCGACGATCGTCTCCTCGAGATGTACAACGCGCTGCGTCCGTACCGCTCCACCAAGCAGGAGCTGCTCGACATGGCCGACGAGCTCGAGAAGCAGTACAACGCGCCCGTGTGCGCCAAGCTCGTGCGTGACGCCGCTGCCATCTACGAGAAGCGCGACCGCCTCAAGAAGGCCTAGGCGGTTGCCAGGAGATTCGCGATGAAACTAGTTGCTGGTATTGACATAGGTAATGCCACGACTGAGACTGCCCTTGCCCGCATCGACGATGCGGGCGGGGTGGTTTTCCTGTCGAGCTCCCGTGTTGCCACCACGGGCATCAAGGGTACCCTCCAGAACATCAATGGCATCTTCCACTCGCTTTCCGTGGCCGTCAAGCAGGCCAACCTCGAGGTCACCGACGTCGAGGAGATTCTGCTCAACGAGGCGGCCCCGGTCATCGGCGACGTTGCCATGGAGACCGTGACCGAGACGATCATCACCGAGTCCACGATGATTGGCCACAACCCCTCGACGCCTGGCGGCGAGGGCGTGGGAGTGGGCGAGACGATTGACATCCAGGCGCTGTGCCGCGCGGAGCACGACAAGGACTATATCGTCGTGGTCCCGCCTGTCGTGGGCTTCGAGGAGGCTTCGCGCCTCATCAACGAGGCTGCCCGCAACGGCATCTCGATCACCGCGGGCATCGTCAAGCGTGACGACGGCGTGCTCATCAACAACCGCCTCGAGCACAAGATTCCCATCGTCGACGAGGTCATGCTCATCGAGAAGGTGCCCCTGGGCATGCGAGCCGCGGTGGAGGTGGCGGGCGTGGGCGACGTCGTGCAGACGCTGTCCAACCCCTTTGGCATCGCCACCGTGTTTGGCCTCGGCTCCGAGGATGTCAAGCAGGTGGTTCCCATCGCGCGCGCCCTCATCGGCAACCGCTCGGCCGTCGTCATCAAGACGCCCACCGGCGACGTCAAGGAGCGCCGTATCCCGGCGGGCCAGATTGAGTTCGAGGGTGCCAACGGCCACGTCGAGATGGTTGACGTCGACGCCGGCGCCGACAAGATCATGGCCGCCGAGGGCAACGTCGGCGAGGTGGTGGACGTGCGCGGCGAGGCCGGTACCAACGCGGGCGGCATGCTCGAGAACGTGCGCCTCGTCATGAGCAACCTCACCAAGAAGCACCCGCGCGACATCAAGATCCAAGACCTGCTCGCGGTCGACACGTTTACGCCTCAGAAGGTCAAGGGCGGCCTTGCTAACGAGTTCTCCCAGGAGAACGCCGTGGGCGTGGCTGCTATGGTGCAGGCCGACCGCCTCGCGATGCAGTCGATCGCCGACGACTTCGCCAGGCAGGTCAGCGTTCCCGTCCACGTGGGCGGCGTCGAGGCCGACATGGCCATCCGCGGCGCACTCACCACGCCGGGTACCACGAAACCCATCGCCATCCTCGACATGGGTGCCGGCTCCACGGACGCATCGATCATCAATGCTGAGGGGAAGATCCACTTCATCCACCTCGCGGGCGCGGGCAACATGGTCACGATGCTGATCCAGTCCGAGATGGGCCTCGAGAGCTTCGAGGAGGCCGAGGACATCAAGAAGTACCCGCTTGCCAAGGTCGAGAGCATGTTCCACATCCGTCACGAGAACGGCACGGTTGAGTTCTTCACCGACCCACTCGACCCTTCGATCTTCGCGCGCGTCGTCGTTCTCAAGCCCGACGGCCCGCAGGCCGTCAACTCCGATCTCAACATGGAGCGCATCCGCACCATCCGCCGAGAGGCCAAGCGCAAGGTCTTCGTGACCGACGCGCTGCGCGCCCTCAGGCGCGTGAGCCCCACCGGAGACCCGCGCGATATCGGCTTCGTCGTCATGGTGGGCGGCTCCTCGCTCGACTTCGAGGTGCCGACGATGATCACCGACGCGCTCTCGCACTACAAGATCGTGGCCGGCCGCGGCAACATCCGTGGCACCGAGGGGCCCTGCAACGCGGTTGCCACGGGCCTCGTGCTTTCCATGACCGCGGGCGGAGGCGTATGACATGGCCATCGCCGTTGCAGCCAAGCCCGACATCTGCGTCATGCGCACGCCCAGCGCCTCGCCCGACGTGCTCAGGGAGGTCTTCCTGGGCATGGAGGAGGAGGGCATTCCCTGGCACGTGAGTACTCATGACTCGGGTGACGCCAACGAGCTTGCGCGTCTCGCTTCTGTGGAGTCGAGATTGGAGGTAGGAGTAGGGGTGGACGACAAAAATGTCGCCCTTCGCTTCACTAAGCTAACTACTGATGCTCCCTTGTTTCAGGCTCCTGCGCAGCCCGGTTCCGAGCAGGTTCGAACTATCGGAACGAATGCCGCGCGGCTGATCAAGCGACTTCCATTCAAGATGTAGTGTCCCGCCAAGTTGTTCGAGGGAGGTGTAGCGATGTTGAAGCAGAGTCTGGGCCTCATCGAGACCGAGGGGCTCGCGGCTGGCGTTGAGGCCGCCGATACTGCCGTGAAGGCGGCCAATGTCACGCTCGTGGGCTATGAGCTCACGATGGGCGGCGGCTGGACCACGATCAAGATCCTCGGTGACGTGGGTGCCGTGAAGGCTGCCGTCTCCGCCGCAGCGGCGTCTGCCTCTCGCGTGGGGCGTGTCGTCTCCACGCAGGTCATTGCCCGTCCATCTGAGTCGCTCGAGGCGCTCGTCATCAACAAGCGCACGCTTGGCTCTATGCCCGGCGCCCGTGCCGACGTGAAGGGCAACTCGCCTCTGAGCGCTTCGTACGTTGCTCCGGCGAAGGTCGAGCCCGATACCAGGCCACAGGCCAAGGCTGCGAGCGGGGAGGCTCCCAAGCCCGCCTCGGCCAAGAAGGCCCCCGCAAAGCCCAAGGCCACGCGCAAGAAGGCGGCACCCGCCAAGCCGGGCGCCACCGGCGCCCCCGAGGCTTCCGTGAGGGTCAAGGCAACTGAGGCGCACAAGCCTGTGGTCAAGCCGAGCCCCAGCGTCTCCAAGACGCCAGGTCCCGCACCGGCCGCCAAGCCTGAGGCCAAGGCGTCGGCTCCCACGCCAGCGCCGACGGCGAAGGCGACGGATGCCACGAGCTTTGCGAATGCGGCGCCCGCCAAGCCGGCCGAGCCCAAGCCTGAGGCCGCAAAGCCGAGCGACGCCAAGAGCGGGCTTGTGCCCACAATCACTCCCAAGCGAGGGACTCATTCCTCTCGCGGCAAGGGTCCCAACCATAAGTAACCAACGGTGGGCGCGCATGCTCGCCCACACGGCAAGGAGGAACTGACATGAACGAAGCTCTCGGCATGATTGAGACCAAGGGTCTTGTTGGCGCCATCGAGGCCGCCGATGCCATGACCAAGTCGGCCAACGTCTCGCTGACTGGCTACGAGAAGATCGGCAGCGGCCTTGTGACCGTCATGGTCCGTGGTGACGTGGGCGCCGTTAAGGCTGCCGTCGACGCCGGTTCTGCCGCCGCCGAGCAGGTTGGTGAGGTCGTTTCTCAGCACGTCATCCCGCGCCCGCACACCGACGTCGAGAAGATTCTTCCGAAGACCCTCTAGGGAAACGTTCTGAGGGAGACAGCATATGAATCTTCAAGGTGTTGACAGGAACGAGCTCGTGAAGGTCGTCACGAAGCTCGTCGTCGAGAAGCTCGGGGGCGAGGTTGAGCTCGATCCTGACCGTCAGATCAAGATTGGCGTCTCGAACCACCACGTTCACCTTGACCGTCCCACGATGGATGCGCTGTTCGGGGCTGGCAGCGAGCTTCATCCTATGAAGCTGCTCGGCCAGCCGGGCCAGTACGCCTCCGCCGAGACTGTCACGGTGACGGGCCCGCGCGGCTCTCTCAAGCGCCTGCGCATCCTGGGCCCGCTTCGCGCTAAGACCCAGGTTGAGATCTCTGCCACCGACGCCCGCACGATTGGCATCAACCCGCCTGTGCGCGAGAGTGGTCACCACGAGGGAACCCCGGGCTGCAAGATCTCGGGCCCTAAGGGCGAGATCGAGATCAAGGACGGCGTCATCGTTGCACTGCGTCACATCCACATGCACGATGACGACGCGAAGCGCTTTGGCGTTACGAACGGCGAGAACGTCCGCGTGAAGGTCCCTGGTCCGCGCGGTGGCATCATGGACAACGTGGTGGTGCGCTCCAACCCCAAGTACACGCTGGAGATGCACATCGACACGGACGAGGGCAATGCGTTCGGACTGAAGACCGGCGACTTCGTCGAGCTTCTGAAGTCTGGAGAGAAGGCGTAGGGAGGCAGCTTGGCTGATGAGCTTGCGAGTGCCAATACGGTACTGAAGGAGTTCGAGCGCCTGGTAGACACGGGCGCTACCAACTCCTTCGAGGGCCCACTCAGGTGCGGTGTCGACCTCGGTACGGCAAACATCGTGCTTGCCGTCGTCGACGCGGACAACAAGCCCGTCGCCGGTGCGTCGTTTCCCTCCAAGGTGGTGCGTGACGGCGTGGTGGTTGACTACATCGGCGCTATCCGCGTCGTCACGCGCCTCAAGGACCAGCTCGAGCAGGCGCTTGGCGTCGAGCTCGATGCCGGTGCGTGCGCCATTCCCCCCGGAGTCGCCGCGGGCAGCGTCAAGGCCCTGGGCAACGTGGTGGAGGGTGCGGGCTTTCGCCTCGCCGGCGTGCTCGACGAGCCAACGGCCGCGTCTCTGGTGCTCGGCATCAAGGAAGGCGCCGTGGTCGACGTGGGCGGCGGCACGACGGGCATCTCCATCCTCCACGACGGCAAGGTGACCTTCACGGCCGACGAGCCCACTGGCGGTGGGCACATGACCCTCGTGCTCTCCGGAGCCATGGGCATCTCCACCGAGGAGGCTGAGGTCATGAAGCGTGACCCCGCGCAGGAGCGTCTCGTGTACCCCGCCGTCCGCTTCACCGTCGAGAAGATGGCTGCGATCGTCAAGCAGTTCCTGAGCACCGACCCGACCGTCGACACAGTCTACGTCGTGGGCGGTGCGTGCAGCTTCTCCGAGTTCGCAGCCACCTTCGAGAAGTACCTGGGGCTGCGCGTCGTGAAGCCCTATGCGCCCCTGCTCGTCACGCCGCTGGGCATTGCCTACGGTTGTGGCGCCTAGTAGAAGCGACCAAGCGTTTTTCAGCATCACTCGAATCGTCACTAGACAAGCGAGAGAGGAGGCGTGATGGATATCCAAGGCATGTGCGCCGAGGCGCTCGAGCAGGTCGTCCGCGAGGTTGCGGCGCGCGTGGTCGCGAGCATCAAGGCGCAGCAGGATCAGGCACTCGTGGTCTACACGGGGGCGAAGATCGGATATGCCACCGCCACCGAGCAGCTCGCGCAGCTGCGCGAGCGCCTGGGTCTCTCCTATACGGTGCTCATGTCCGAGCCCGCCGCGCGCGTGCTCGACGTCGACGCCATCGACGAGGCGCTCAAGCCGGCCGACCTTGTCATCGAGCGGTCTGGCTCGAAGAGCGCGGAGTCCATGGCCCGCGATGCGGGCATGATCATCGTCCCCGCGCTCACGGCGAACTCCTGCGCACACGTGGCCGGCTGCATGACCGACTCGGCCGCGCAGGCGGCTATCGTCGAGGGAATCGGCCTTGGACGCGACGTGGTGGCCAGCATCAACGGGTGCTGCCCCGACAACGCCGATCGTGTCAATCTCGGCTTCTCGTTTCCCGCTTCCATGGCGGCGCGCATGCGCGAGAACATGGAGGTCCTGCGCTCGTACGGCGTGAACCTCACGACGTCTGAGGGCCTCGCGGCCAAGGTCGAGCGCGTCCGCGCCCGCAGGCTCGCCGCGCTGCTGAGTCAGGACTTTGCCGGCGAGGCCCTCTGCGGCCCTGCAGCGCAGTCCTGCGCGACCGAGGCCCCTTCGCCTCGCCAGACCGAGTTTGCCGGCCATGTCGTGGGCGCCCAGGCGCTCTCGGCCCTGCCCGAGCACTCGACGCTCCTCGTCGCGCCCGACGCCCTCGTGACCTCCCTGGCCCGAGACGTCGCCGCGCGTCGATTCATCACCATCGTCAAGAACGAGAGAGAGGCGAGGGCATGAACCTCGGCCGTGTAGTTGGCACCGTCGTCTCCACGAGCAAGTGCCCCCAGCTCATCGGTTTCAAGCTCCTCATCGTCGAGCCACTCGACGAGCATCTTCAGCGCTGTGGCAAGACGCAGGTGGCCGTCGACGCCGTCGGCGCCGGTAAGGGCGAGGTCGTCATCACGTGTGACGGCAGCGCAGCCCGTCACCTGTTCCAGGACGAGAAGCCCGACAGCACCCCCATCGACGCCGCCATCATCGGCATCGTCGACACGGTGGAGGTGGGCTAGCATGCCCAACATCTACACCCGTACCGGCGACAAGGGCACCACGGCCCTCGTGGGCGGCTCCCGCGTAAGCAAGGCCGACCCGCGCGTCGACGCGTACGGTACCGTCGACGAGGCCATCTCGGCCCTGGGCGTCGCACGCGCCCAGGCTCGCGACGCATTCGTTGCCGATGTGCTCTACCACATCCAGACCCGTCTGTTCTCCGTGGGCTCCGAGCTCGCGGCCGATGAGCGTGGCCTCGCGAAGCTCGCCGGCATCAAGCGTCCGGACAACGTGGGCTCCGAGATCGACTTTTCCATGATCACCGACGCCGACGTCGAGTACCTCGAGCGGATCACTGACGAGTGCGTTGCCAAGATCGGCCCCCAGCATGCCTTCGTGGTCCCAGGGGTCGACGGACCCTCCGCGGCGCTGCAGTTTGCGCGCACAGTGGTCCGTCGCGCCGAGCGCAGGGTCGTCGAGCTGCGCCAGACGCTCGAGATCAGGCCCCAGGTCGAGAAGTACCTCAACCGTCTCTCCGACGCCGTGTACGGGCTCGCCCGCTACGCGGAGGTGGCGGCGCAGCGCGACGAGCTGTGTGACCGCATCGTTGACGCCGTCAAGGAGCGTCTCGGTGACGGCGCGGGCGAGGGGGGAGGGCGCGAGCACCCTTTCACGCTTGACACGCTACGGGCCATGGCCCTGAGGGCCCAGAGCCACGCCGAGAAGATCGGCGTCCCGTGCGTGTTCGCCGCCGTCGACGAGGGCGGCAACCTCGTGATGCTCCAGCGCATGCCCGACTCGCTGTTGATCAGCATCAAGGTCGCCCAGGCCAAGGCCTATTCGGCGCTCTCCTGCAAGATGACCACGGAGGAGCTCGGCCGCCTCTCGCAGCCCGGCCAGCCCCTCTACGCAATAGATTCCACTGAGCCCGGGAAGGTCGTGCTCTTTGGTGGCGGGTTCCCCTTCGTCGTGGGCGGCAAGATCGTCGGTGGCATCGGCGTCTCCGGCGGCACTCCCGAGCAGGACATGGAAATCGCGCGTTACGCAATGGCCCTCTAACTTTCGAAAGGAAAGGGATAGTTTCATGAACATTGATCCCAAGGCGATCGAGCAGATCGTGAACCAGGTGCTCGACCAGGTCTCTGGCGGCTCCGACGCCCCCACGACCTCGTGCACGGGCGGCGAGTGCGGAGACTGGGGCGTCTTTGACACCATGGACGCCGCCGTCGACGCCGCCGATGCGGCCTGGCACGAGTACCTCAACCACTCCATGGCCGACCGTGACAAGTACGTCACTTGCGTCCGTGAGATCTTCACCGAGCCCGAGACCCTCGAGCACATCTCGAAGGAGGCTGTCGAGGAGTCCGGCATGGGCAAGTACGAGGACAAGATCGTGAAGAACCGCCTCGCCGCCCTCAAGTCGCCGGGCATCGAGGACCTCACGACCGAGGCCTTCTCCGGCGATGACGGTCTGACGCTCGTCGAGTACTCTCCGTTTGGCGTGGTTGGCGCCATCACCCCCACCACGAACCCCTCTGAGACCATCATCTGCAACTCGATCGGCATGCTCGCCGCCGGCGACGCCGTTGTCTTCTCGCCGCACCCGCGCGCCAAGAAGCTCTCCGTCGAGATGGTCCAGATGATCAACCGCGCCCTCGTGAACCTCGGCGCCCCCGCGAACCTCGTCACCATGGTGCGCGAGCCCTCCATCGAGGCCACCAACTCCATGATGGCCAACCCCAAGGTGCGCATGCTCGTCGCCACTGGTGGCCCTGGCATCGTCAAGGCCGTCCTTTCCAGCGGCAAGAAGGCCATTGGCGCCGGCGCGGGCAATCCGCCCGTGGTCGTCGACGAGACCGCCGACATCGAGAAGGCCGCCAAGGACATCATCGACGGTCACTGCTTCGACAACAACCTCCCCTGCATCGCAGAGAAGGAGGTCATCGCCGTCGACTCGATCGCCGACCTGCTCATCTTCAACATGCAGAAGAATGGCGCCTACCTGCTCAAGGACGAGGCTGCCATCCAGCGTCTCGTCGAGCTCGTGACCAAGGGCTCCAAGCCCGTCACCGCCTTCGTGGGCAAGTCTGCCAACTACATCCTCGAGAAGGCCGGCATCAAGGTCGACCACGAGGTCCGCACCATCATGATCGAGGCCAAGGAGGATCACCCCTTTGTCCAGATCGAGCTCATGATGCCGATCCTGCCGGTCGTCCGCGTCGCCAACGTCGACGAGGCCATCGACATGGCCGTCCGCGTCGAGCACGGCAACCGCCACACGGCCATGATGCACTCCAAGAACGTCGACAAGCTCTCCAAGATGGCCAAGCTCATCCAGACCACGATCTTCGTGAAGAACGGCCCGTCCTTCGCCGGCCTCGGCAACGGCGGCATGGGCTATGCCACCTTCACCATCGCCGGCCCCACCGGTGAGGGCCTCACCTCCGCGAAGACCTTCTGCCGCAAGCGCAAGTGCGTCCTCGTCGGCGGCATGGACGTCCGTTAGTCTCGGCTTCCCTTTGCGTTCGTCTCGAGGCGCCGGCCAGCCGGCCGGCGCCTCCTTTGCATACGGCATCACTCGCGGCCCCCTCGGACCACCCTTCACCCGAGAAGGTTGCGTGGCGCGTCCTATCAACACGCTACAAAGGAGAAGATCGTATGGACTTCCTCACACTTGCCGGTGCCTTCGGTGGCGGTCTCATCGGAGCCTACATGGGTGCCCTGCCCGCCTTCATCATGACGGGCCTGTTCGCCCTCATCGGCGGCCTGCTCCAGGCAGCTGGTGTCACTGGTGACATCGCCCTGCTCGGCGTTGCCTTCAACTCCTTCATCGGTCCCCACACGGCGTTCGTCGGCGGCGTCGCCGCGGCCGCCTATGCGGGCAGGAAGAAGGAGCTTGCCTCGGGAGCCGACATCCTGAGCTCGCTTAACGGCCTCGGCTCGCCCGACGTTCTGCTCGTGGGCGGTCTCTTTGGCCTCGCCGGTGGCGTCATCAAGGCGCTGCTCGCCATGATCCCGGTCTTTGGTGCCATCACCGACCTTCCGGGCACCACGGTGTTCATCCTCGCGCTCGTGTGCCGCTTCGGCTTTGGCAACTCGGGGCTGCTCGGCAGCTATCCCAACGGCGGCCACGAGTGGTTCTCGGGCGGCAAGGGCTTCGGCTGCAACATCATGCTCGGACTCGGCCTCGGCCTTGCGATCTCCAGCATGTCTGCCTACTTCTTCACGACCGGCAACGACGTGGCACTGGCCATGTGGCCGTTCGTGTGCTTCGGCTTCTCGGCCGTGACCCTGATCTTCACGCAGACGGGCTTCGCCACGCCCGCCACGCACCACATCTCGCTGATCGGCGCTTATGCGTCTGTTGTCGGCGTCACTGCGTGGGGCCCCACGGCCGGCGTGCTCTTCGGCACCCTGTTCGCCGTGATTGCCTCGCTCGTCGGCGACTTCGTGGGCAAGTCCTTCAACACGAACGTCGATTCCCACATCGACCCGCCCGCCACGACGATCTGGATCCTCGCGTGCGTCGTGCACCTTATCGCGATGGGCCTCGGCTCCGCCCCCGGTGCGATCATCATCGGCTAGCCTCCTGTCGGCTGCCGCAAGCGGCACCTGTCACACCCTGGCCATGGGGAGTCTCTCCCCATGGCCGCAACGCCTAGAAAGGAACGTGCCATGGGCGTCTCCGTTGGTCTCATAGAGCTTCACCACATCCCCCTGGGGTATGAGACGGTCGACGCGATGCTCAAGGCCGCCGACGTGGAGCTTGTGCGTGCCTCGCCGTCGTGCCCAGGCAAGTTCCTGGCCATCGTCACCGGCGGCGTCGGCGCCGTCGAGTGTGCTTGCGCCGCGGCCCAGCGCACCGCGGGCAGGCAAGCGGTGGTATGCCGTGCCATCGACCACCTCGACGATGCGGTGGCCGAGGCGCTCAAGGCCCGACCCAGGCCTGACAAGCTCGAGTCGTTTGGGTCCATCGAGACCCGCACGGCCCTCTCCGCGATCCTTGCCGCCGACCTCGTCGTGAAGGCTTCGCGCGTTCGGCTCATCTGCATCAAGATGGCTCAGGGGATTGGCGGAAAGGGGTATGTCAACTTCACGGGAGACATCGCTTCCGTGCGCAACGCGATCGAGACATGCAAGGCGAGGTGCGGAGACCCAAGCCTCATCACGAGCTCCTGCGCCATCGCCACGCCCCACGAGGCGCTTGTCTCGAACCTGTTGCGCTAGCGCAAACCACGAAAGGAGCAACCATGGCCGACGAAACGAAGAAGGTATCCCAGCAGGGCTTCTACGCACGTCCTGCCGCCGCAGACACCGAGGACTGCCCCCAGTGCTTCTACACCCCTTCCGCTCAGGCGCTGGAGGAGGACAAGGAGCGGCAGGCGTCCGAGGCCGAGGACTGCCCCCAGTGCTTCTACACGAACGAGGCCACGAAGGCCGACGAGAGCGCGCAGCGCGTCGACGCCGATGACTGCCCGCAGTGCTTCTACACGCCTTCCGGCGAGTCGAAGTAGCCATGGCGGTCACTGGCGAGGTGCGTGTCTTCTCGATGCCGGGCTGCGGCCACTGCAAGCAGGTCAAGCAGTTCCTCGAGCGGCATGGCGTGCCCTTCTCTGACCACGACCTCACGAGCGACGCGGAGGGCCAGCGTTTCATGGACGAGCGGGGCTATCGGGTCGTCCCTGTCGTGAGCGTTGGCGACGACGTCCACATTGGCGGCGACACCTCGGCGCTCGCCGACCTTTTGGTAGCGCACGGACTCATCTAGGCGTGCCCGCCGTCGGGCCTTGGATCCCGGCGGCGGGCCAGACACTGAAAGGAGGGCCATCGTGGCTCTCAATCTCAACGACTTCGGAGTGATGCAGGAAGGCAAGATGCGCATCATTCAGGAGACGGTTCCTGGCAAGCAGGTCACGCTTGCGCACATCATCGCGAGCCCCGACGAGGTCATCTTCACCAAGCTCGGTCTCGACCCGACGGTCGACTACGACCAGGCCGCCATCGGCATCCTCTCGATGACGCCGGCCGAGATCTCCGTCATCGCCGCCGACATCGCGACGAAGGCCTCGAAGGTGGAGATGGGCTTTATCGACCGCTTCAGCGGCACGCTCATCATCACCGGTCGCATCTCGAACGTGCAGAGCGCCATCCAGAGCATCCTCACATACCTCGAGACGCACCTGGGCTTCACCATCTGCCCGATCACGCGCACCTAGGCCTCTTTGGGATCGGGCGGCTAGTTCATGAGAAAGATAATGTTCGTGGGCCGCAGCGAGGCGGGCAAGACAACCCTCACGCAGGCGCTCAACGGCGGCGTGCTGGACTATCGCAAGACCCAGTACATCGGCCACAAGAGCGTTGTCATCGACACCCCGGGCGAGTACGCCGAGACCCACAGGCTCGGCCGCGCGCTTGCGCTGTACTCCTACGAGGCCGACGTGGTGGGGTTGCTCATCAACGCCGCTGAGCCCTACTCGCTCTATCCGCCGGGCGTCACGAGCGCCTGCAACCGGCCCTGCATTGGCATTGTCACCAAGATCGACTCGCCCGACGCCGACGTGCCCCGCGCGAGCCACTGGCTGCGCCTCGCGGGCTGCAAGGAGATCTTCCCGGTTAGCTCCTACACCGGCGAGGGCATCTGGCAGCTGCTGAACTACCTGGCAGACCCGGGCGACGAGCTGCCGTTTGCGAACGAGCGCGAGGCCAACGCGCCTCGTCTCGTGATGTCTGACAAGTACGGAGAGATCGACAAGGTGGGTGCCTCGGCGCAGCGCATGAGCTGGGCCGAGGAGGACGCCCGCCGCGCCTCCCTCGAGGCCACGGGTCCCGTGGTGCCCGAGTGCGGCGAGCGTTTGCATGATGAAGGGAACCGTTCGTGAAGAAGATCGCGCTCATGGGGCGTAGCGAGTCAGGCAAGACGACGCTGATCCAGGCCCTGCGCGGAGGCGTCATCCACTACCACAAGACGCAGTACGCCTACAACGAGGACGTCGTCATCGACACGCCCGGCGAGTGGACCGAGCGCGCGCTCTCGAAGGCCATGAGCCTGTACACCTATGAGGCCCAGGTGGTCGGCCTGGTGCTCTCGGCCACCGACACCCTCACGCGCTTTCGCCCGGGCGTCGCCACGATGTGCAACCGTCCCGTCATCGGCATCATCACCAAGATCGACTCTCCAGACGCCAACGTCGCCCGTGCGACCGAGTGGCTGCACGTCGCCGGCGTCTGGACCATCTTCGAGGTGAGCTCCTACACCGGCGAGGGCATCTGGAAGATCCTCGACTACCTCAAGGAGCCCGGCGACACCCTGCCGTGGGAGAGCGCCAAGGAGGCCGAGGCACCGCGCTTCGTCGAGTCTGACAAGTACGGCGAGGTCAACATGCTGGGCACCTCTGGCCGCGTGAGCTGGGCCGAGTACCACGAGCGCCGCGAGGCGGCCGAGCGCGAGGCGCAGCAGCGCTGGGAGCGCGAGCAGGCCGGCTCGGGATCCCCGTCCCCCTCTGCGCCTGCGCGCGGGAGCTCCTTTGCCCGCAGCTAGCGGTTGTACTGCCCGGGCACGGGCCGCTCCAGCGCTTTCGATACCAGCCTACCGGGGGGTCGTCATTTGGCCTTTGGTCAATTGGCGGTTTCGTCTGAGCTTATTCTCTGCCCTCCGTCTGGCTGGGCTGTCGGCCACCCCTTGCGCGCCGACACTGTTCTTCGTTCATGCGGCGTTGTCAAACGGTGCCGCCCTAAGGAAAGGTTCTGTCCCAAGATGAAGGTTCTCGCAGTTAACGCAGGCAGCTCGTCGCTCAAGTACCAGCTCATCGACTACGACACGAAGAGGGTGCTGGCCAAGGGCCTCTGTGAGCGCATCGGCATTGACGGACACCTCGTTCACAAGCGCGGTGACGTTACCTTCGACGCGAACGTGGCCATGCCCACGCACAAGGAGGCCATGGAGGCCGTCTTCGCGGCCCTCACCGACGTCGACCACGGCGTCATCAAGAGCCTGTCCGAGGTCGATGCGGCCGGTCACCGCGTGGCCCACGGTGGGGACTTCAAGACCTCGGTGCTCGTGACGCCCGAGACGATGGCCCGCCTCGAGAGCCTCATCGAGCTCGCGCCGCTCCACAACGGCCCCGAGATCAACTGCATCAAGAGCTGCATCGAACTTATGGGCGCCGACGTCCCGCAAGTCGCCGTCTTCGACACGTCGTTCCACCAGACCATGCCCGCCGAGGCCTTCCTCTACGCGCTTCCCTACGAGTACTACGAGAAGTATGCCGTGCGCCGCTATGGCTTCCACGGCACCTCGCACCGCTACGTCGCGGCCCGCGCCGCCGAACTCATGGGCAAGCCGCTCTCTGAGCTCAAGCTCGTGACCTGCCACCTCGGCAACGGCTCCTCCATCACCGCGGTGGACGGCGGCGTGTCGGTTGACACCTCGATGGGCTTCACGCCGGGCGCCGGCCTTCCCATGGGCACCCGCTGCGGCGACATCGACCCCTTCATCCTCGGCTTCCTCCAGGACAAGCTGGGCCTCAGCCATGCCGAGGTCGACGAGGTCCTCAACAAGAAGTCGGGCATGTTGGGCATCTCCGGCGTCTCGAGCGACTTCCGCGACGTCGAGGCCGAGGCCGACCGTGGCAACACCCGCGCCCAGGAGGCGCTTGACGTCTTCTGCTACCACGTCTCCAAGTTGATCGGCTCCTACGCGGCCGCCATGGGCGGCATCGACGGCATCGTGTTCACGGCCGGCGTCGGCGAGAACGACGCGCGCGTGCGCCTGGCCGCCTGCAAGCGCCTTGGGTTCCTCGGCGCCCACGTCGCCGAGGCTGTCAACGCCGGCGTGCACGGCGAGGAGAAGGTCATCTCGACGGCCGACTCCACGGTGAAGGTGCTCGTTATCCCCACGAACGAGGAGATTATGATCGCCTCCGACACCGTGGCGCTTGCCAACGGCGAGTCGCTCGCCTAGCCTTGGCTCCACGGGAGGCCGGGTTCGGGCTCCGGGGTCCGACCCCAGCCTTTCTTGCACATGCGTTCCCTGGGGCCGCAGGCGCCCGCCACGGCGGGCCTTGCGGCCCCTTCTTCCATGCCTAGCCAGGAGGTCCCATGCGTCTCGACGAGCTCACAGCCAAGATCTCCCAGCCCAGCGATGACGCGCGCAAGCGCGCCCGCGACCACTGGGACTCCATCGCCAAGCCCATTGGCAGCCTGGGCGTGCTCGAGGACGACATCGCGCAGATCGCCGCCATCACGGGAAGCGCGCGCGTCTCGCTCGCCAAGCGGGCCGTCGTGGCGTTCTGCGCCGACAACGGCGTGGTTGCCGAGGGGGTCACGCAGTCGGGCCAAGAGGTCACCGCGGCGGTCGCGCGCAACATGGCGCTTCGCCGTTCGAGCGTCTGCGTCATGGCCAAGGTGGCCTCGGCCGACGTCGTGCCGGTCGACATCGGCATCGCCACTCCCGTCGAGGGCGTGCTCGACCGCAACGTCATGCGCGGCACGCATGACCTGGCGCGCGGGGCGGCCATGAGCCGCGAGCAGGCCGAGCGGGCCGTGATGGTCGGAGCCGAGCTCGCGGGCTCGCTCGCGCACGACGGCTACGACATCTTGCTGTGCGCCGAGATGGGCATCGGCAACACCACCACCTCGAGCGCCATCGTCTCGGTGCTCCTCGGGGCGGGCCCCGAGGAGGTGACGGGACGTGGTGCCGGCCTCACAGACGCCGGGCTCCGGCGCAAGGTCGAAGTCATCTCCCACGCGGTCGCGCTCACCGCACCCGATCCGGACGACCCCGTCGACGCGCTCGCAAAGGTGGGCGGCCTCGACATCGCCGGGCTTGTGGGCCTGTGCCTCGGCGGCGCGGCGCACCGCGTCCCCGTCGTCCTTGACGGCTTCGTGAGCATGGTGGCGGCACTCGTCGCCGTACGCATCTTGCCGGCCTGCCGGCCCTACCTCATCGCCTCGCACCTGAGCGCCGAGCCCGCGAGCCAGCTCGTGGCCAGCGCGCTCGACCTTGACCCGCCCATCCGCGGCGGTCTGCGCCTCGGCGAGGGCACGGGTGCCGTGTGCCTGCTGCCCATGCTCGACATGGCGCTCGCGCTCTACAACGGCACCACCTTCGCCACCACCGGCATTGATGCCTACGAGCGTGACCTCTCGTGAGGGTCCTCGTCACAGGTGGTTCTGGCTCGGGCAAGTCGCGCTTTGCCGAGGGGATCTGCCACAGGTTTAGCACGCCCCTTATCTACATCGCCACGATGCAGCCCTTTGGCTCGGACGCAGCCGCACGCATCGAGCGGCACCGCGCGCAGCGCGCGGGCGCTGGGTTTGTGACGGTGGAGCGCTTTGGCGCCTATGACGCGCTCGACCTTGCCTCAGAGGTCGAGCGGTCCCTGGCAAGCCATCGCGTCGCGGGCGATGCGAACGGGCTTACCGGTGGCGTGGGCGCCTCCACGGTGCTACTCGAGTGTGCCGGCAACGTCTGCGCAAACCTCCAGTTCTCCCAGGACGACCGGGGTGGCTGGGTTGCGCTCGACGACGCCCGCGAGCTTGCGGAGCGCGTCGTGGAGGGCGTTCGCGCGATCGGCTCGCAGTGCGCTAACCTCGTGGTAGTCTCAAACGAGGTGGGGGCCGACGGGGCCTCCTATGCCAGCGAGACCAAGGTGTACCAACGTGCGCTGGGGCGCGCAAACTGCTTGATGGCTGCGGAGGCAGACGCCGTGTTTGAGGTCATGGCTGGTTGCGCGCAAGCGCTCAGGCTGGGCGAGGGGAGTCCCGAGTGGATGGTCGCGTAGGGCACGAGGGGGTCTGCAGGCTGGTCCTCAGGTCTGTGGGCATGGCATTTGCCCTGTTCAGCAAGGTGCCCATGCCCACGCTTGACTGGGACGGCGCCAACATGCGCTACATGATGGCTGCCTTTCCGGTGGTAGGCGCCCTCGTGGGCATTGCACAGGTTGCCTGGTGGTTGCTCGCCGGTGCGCTGGGCCTGGGCTCGCTGAGCGCGGGTGTGGGCCTCGCCCTCGTGCCCCTGGCTCTCACGGGCGGCATCCACCTCGACGGGCTCTGCGACGTCTGTGATGCCCTCTCGAGCCATGCCGAGCCCGCGCGCAAGCGCGAGATCCTCAAGGACCCCCGCGTGGGCGCCTTCGCGGTCATGGGCGTCATGGCGTACCTGCTCGCGCAGGTCGCCGCGTTCAATGAGCTCGCGGGACTTGTGCCCCGTGCCGGTATCCTCAGCGTACCGGCCTCCATGTGGGCCCTGGCGCTCGTGCCCGTCGCGAGCCGCTGCCTCTCGGGCGTCGCCACGCTTGCGTTTCCCAAGAGCTCCGAGCGTGGCATGCTCGCGATGTTCTCCCAGAGCGCCGATGTGCGTCATGCGCTCCTCGTTCTCGGCATCGAGTTCGTGTGCTGTGCGACTGCGCTCGTGGGCCTCGGAGGCGTGCTCGGCGCCGCCGTGGTCATTTGCGACCTTGCGTGCCTGGCGGCCGTGCGGCGCCTGGCGCGCCGGGAGTTTGGGGGCATGAGCGGCGACCTCGCGGGATGGTTTCTCCAGATGGCCGAGCTCGCCATGGCCTGGTGCCTCGTGGTGGGCCTGCATCTCTCGGTGATGGGGGTGGTGGCGTGAGCATGCCTGAGCTGAGCCTTGCGGGAAGGCGGGATACGCAGGAGGCCTCCGACGTTCAGCTGCCGCGTGAGCTTGTCGGCGTGGCGCCCGGGCACACGATCGCTCTCGCGCTTACGGCGCTCGACCCTGCGATGCGCACATTCCTTGGTATCGACGAGCGCCTCGACAGCCTGTGTGCCATCGGGGCCCGTGTGGCTGCGGCACCCCAGTGCTTCGCGGCCGACGAGGCCGTGAAGGCCACCGATACGTCGTTCATCCGCCTCGAGATGCCCCGTGACACCGAGGGCGACGCGGGTCCCGGCACGTTCTTGCTCCTGGGCGCCCAGACGGCCGCAGACGCGGTGCGCGCCTGCGAGCTCACCCTCGCCGGCGTGCGGGACACCACGATGGGCAACGTGTTCACCAACCCGGCAGGGCATGTGGAGTGCCAGTTCAGCGCGCGGGCCGGCACGGTGCTCGCTGGCGCCTTCGGGGCGCCGCTGGGACAGGCGTTTGCGGTCATGGTGGGGGCGCCCGCGCCCGTGGGGCTCATCATGGCCGATGCTGCCGCCAAGGCCGCCTCCATCGAGGTCACGCAGATGCTCTCCCCGGCATATGGCATCAGCTATTCCAACGAGGTCATCACCTTCTTCACGGGTGCCACGGCAGCGGTGCACACGGCGGTGCTCGCGGGTCGCGAGGCCGGGCTCTGCGCGCTGGGGGCACTGGAGCCCTCCTGCGCCCCCAAGCCCGCCGGCACACCAACGCTGTGAGGACCTATGACGCGAGCCGGGAAGGAGACCTGATGATCTTGATCGTGGGGGGCATCGCCTCGGGCAAGCGGACGTTTGCCCGCTCACTCGGCTTTGCCGATGCCCAGATGGCTGATGCCACGCTTGACGAGCGCCCCGTCGTCTTCAACGCGCAGGACCTCGTCTCACGCGATATGACGCCCGAGGGCATGCGTACGCTCGCAGACGCGCTCGCGGACAAGTCCTGCGTCATCTCGTGCGACGTGGGGTCAGGCGTCGTGCCCGTCGACGCGGGCATGCGCCGCGAGCGCGAGCTGGCCGGGAGGCTCGCGATCGAGCTTGCCGCACGCGCACGGCTCGTCATCCGCATGGTCTGCGGAATCCCCGTGCCCCTCAAGGGGCGGCTCGAGGATCTTCGCGTCGGCGTTGCCGTTCCCCGCAGCGGAGGCGCCGCCGGTGCGGAGGGAGCGCTGTGAGGCTCGTCATCCTGCGCCATGCGCAGACGGCCGGCAACCTCGAGCGCCGCTACGTTGGCGGTGACACCGACGAGCCGCTGTGCGCCGAAGGCATCGCCTGCGCCCGTGCCAAGGCTCCCGAGCTGTCCCGCGAGCTTGCGCATGCGGGCGTCGCGCAACCGCCTCGCGTCTGGGTGAGCCCGCTCGCGCGTGCCTCCCAGACGGCAGGCCTGCTGTTTCCCGGCATCGAGCAGGTGCGTCTCGACGGCCTGCGGGAGATGTGCTTCGGGGCGTTTGAGGGCAAGACTGCCGACGAGCTTGGCGGTGACGAGCGCTATCGGTCTTGGGTCGAGGGGATGTGCGAGGGCGCGTGCCCGCAGGGGGAGTCCCGCGCCGTCTTTTCCGCACGCTCGTGCGACGCCGTGCGCGGCGCACTCTGGCAGGCTGCCGAGCTGGGTGCCGAGACGTGCTGCGTCGTCGCGCATGGGGGCACGGTCATGGCGGCGATGGAGGCCCTCGCTCGTCCGACACGTCCCTACTTCTTCTGGCACGTGGCATGCTGTTGCGGCTACCTTGCCGAGCTTGGGGTTGATGGCATGCTGCGGGTCACGCTCGAGCTCTAGAGGGCGCTGGTTGGCCCCTTGCCGGTTGGCACTTTCGTGCTCCTGGTGGGTTGGTTTTTGTCTTCGTGACGGGCGGCAGACGTCTCCCGTGGAGGCGCTTGGTATGATGGGTCGAGGTAGAGAGTCGGGGGTGAGGTCCATGTCCAGCAGCGATGCCGATCAGGGCTCGGCGGCCGTGCCGTCGCGGGGCTCCGCTGACACGCGGGTCGCTCTGGCCCCCTCAAAGGCCGAGGGCTATGACCTCTCCCGGGGGTCGATGGAGGACTTCGGCTTCGTCTATGAGGGCAAGCTGCACATCCGCACGGAGTTCGTCTCCGGCCTGCAGGTGACCTTCGCCCACATCCTCGCCCATCCAAACCCCTGGATCCTCGAGGACCTTCAGCTTGGTCCCTTCCCCGATCCCGAAAAGGTGGCCCTCGGCCTCGTCAACTGCATGCCGGTAGAGCTGCTCCCGGTCATCGTCGACCTGATGGCCAAGTCCTCCGACGTCGACATACAGATCGCCGACCGCTTCATGGGCACCATCATGCTCACGGGCACGTTCTCTGCGGTGCGCAGCGCCATGCAGTCGGTCATCGCTTGGCTGGGCCCCCACATCTCTGGCATAAGCCTTCCCGCCGAGATCACCACGAGCTGAGTCTGGGGCACCAGGCTCTTTGTGAGATGGCCGCGGCTGTCTGCTGCGTCGCGCATGACGTGGCAGCCGGACGCGGCTACTTATTGTTACGTTTTTTGTGACAGACGGTCAAAATCTTGCGCGAGGTTTGCAAAATAATGGCTCCGCGGGGTCGAGGAGTACTTTATATACTCTTGTAACGATTCGGTAAACCGTATTCGCCCGCTGGGAGCGTCTTGATGCAGAGCAGTATCGCAGACTTTGTTGACCTCGAGCATCTCCAGCGCATCCAAGACAGCTGCTCGGCGGCCACAGGCATCGCCCTCGTCACCGTCGACTACCGCGGCGTTCCCGTCACGCGCTACAGCGGCTTCTCCGAGCACTGTCTCATCGGTCGCTCCAACCCCAAGTTCAAGCTGCTGTGCGAGCGCTGCGACGCACAGGGAGGCATCCGCTCCACGCTCATGGGCGAGGCCTGCATCTACAAGTGCCACGCGGGTCTCGTCGACCTTGCGGTGCCCATCATCGTGAAGGGTGCCTACGTGGGCGCGGTGCTTGGCGGACAGGTGCGGCTCGCCGACGAGCCCGCAGACCTCGAGACCATCATCTCCCCGCGCGACTCGCTTGTCGACGACCAGCAGCTCGCCGAGCAGCTCGCCCGGGCCTGGGGCAAGACCGTCACGGTGAGCTATGACCGACTCTGGGCCACCGTGCAGACGCTCCGCTCGCTCGTCACCTATGCGGTGGGCACGGACCTCTCGACCTCCGAGAGCGACGCGTCGCTCATCCAGGAGAAGAACGAGCAGCTCAACGCCGAGCGCGAGGCTCGCGAGGAGCTCGAGGTGGCCCTGCGCAAGCGCGACTATGACGCGTCGAGGCGCGACGAGGTGTGCCGCCACGCCAACTACGCGCTCAACGCCATCCACTGCCTGGCCTGCAAGGAGGGCGCGGCGCGCACCGACGCGGCCACGCTCGACTTCGCCGACATCATCCACTACCTGATTGACACCAGCACCCCCATCGTGACGCTGGGCGACGAGCTCGTCCACATGGAGGCGCTGCTGCGCGTCTACCAGGCCTGGCGTGGTGACACGCTCCAGTACTCCGTCAAGGTTCCCGAGCGCTATCGCACGGCCTCGTGCCCGTTCATGACGCTCGACCCCATCGTTATGGCCATCATCGGGGCCGTGATGGGCAGTCCGGAGGAGGCCTGCTCCATCGACCTGGTGGCCGAGGAGGACGGCGACTGGGTCGTCGTCCAGATCGCGGAGCGCGGTCTTTCGGTGTCCGACGTCTCCGACGCCTTCGAGGAGGAGTCGGCCGGCCGCTTCTCGCTCGAGTTTGCCGACCGGAACCTCTCACGGCTCACGAGGGGAGCCTCGAGCATTACGGCACGCTCCCATCCCAGCGACCCCAATGGCGCCATCATCTCGTTTCGCCTCCCGTATCTGGGGGTGTCCTAGGGATGTATGACGTCATGGTCTGCGGGCCGGAGAACCTCGAGCGCGAGCTCATCGCCGAGAGGGTGGGCGAGGCGTTGCCCGAGGCCCGCCTCTTTGTCTCCGCAAGCCGCAGGGACACCCTCCGCGCCGTCTCGCTCGAGGGGGTGCGGGTCCTCGTCTCCCTGCTCGCGTCGTTTGACTACAACACCCTTGGGTTCCTGCGCTGGGTCAAGGAGGTGTCGCCGGCCACGAGGTTCGTCGTCGTCTCCTCGGTCCCGCTGTACTCGGTGGCCAACAGCGTGGCGCTTTTGGGGGTGAGCTCGTACTTCGTGCGTCCCGTGCGCCCCGAGCTCCTCGTGCGTTGCATATCCGTGCAGCTGGGCGAGCTTGGCGCCGCCCCCAGCGCGGGGCGGGAGGCGATCGCCGCGTGTGCGCCCGATGACTCCGAGTGCCGCGCCGCGGCCGTGAGCCAGCACCTCAGCGAGCAGCTGCATGCCCTTCGCTACGCGCAGTGCGTCGACGTGCTGAGGAGCTACCTCGAGTTCAGCTGGGAGTGCGCCCGCAGCCAGGCCCAGATAGAGGCAGACGTGCTGAGGCTCGTGGACGTAGTCTACGACGTCGCGCCCGAGTCGCTGCGCGACGACCGCGACCGCCTCAAGGCGACGTTGCGGTTCAAGCTGAGCCAGCTGCACGGCCTCTATGACGTGACGTGCGCCTTCGAGCAGCTCGTGGGCAGGATCTTCGACGGCGTGGCCGACGAGCGCGCCCGGGGCGTGAGCGACGTGCAGCGCATTCGCAACTACATCGACCGCAACGTGCGCCTCGACCTCAGCCTTGCCGACGCGGCCGGGTATGCCAACATGTCGCCGAGCTACTTCAGCAAGTACTTCAAGCGCGAGGTGGGGAAGAACTACATCACCTACCTCACCGAGCACAAGATGGCGCTTGCCCGGCGCATGCTCCTGCAGAGCGGCCTCAGCGTCGTCCAGATCTCCAACGAGCTCTCCTATTCGCGGCCGAGCTACTTCAGCAAGACGTTCAGGAAGGCCATGGGGCTCTCGCCTACGGAGTTTCGCGACAAGCATCTCGCGGATACGGCCGCCACGCGCGCCTAGCCTCGTCTTGGTGACAAATAAGTCCCCATGCGCGGTGCCGTGGGCGATAAATTCAGTCTGAGCAATAAGATTGTGTCCTACCTCCCCTCATAAGATTACCTTGTCAGCCAGGAAGCCACCGGATGTGCCGGCGGCGTGTGGTCGAGCGAGAGGGGACGTGAGATGCGTTTTGACCGGGAGCGCATCGTGAGGCTCGCCTGCGAGATGCTCGCGGACCCGTCTGACGTGTGCGAGGGCCATTCCCCCACAAGCGACGGCCCCGCCACGCCGGGCGCGCATGCGATGCCCGCCGCGTCCCTCGTGCCTGCGCCGTCCATCGTGCCCGCACCGCGCGTGCTCATGCTCGTTGGCGACTTCACGGAGGACTACGAGGTCATGGTCCCGTACCAAGCCCTCGGGATGCTCGGAGTGGACGTCGACGTCGTCTGCCCTTGCAAGGCGTGCGGAGACACGATCAAGACCGCAGTCCATGACTTCCTTGGTGACCAGACCTACGCCGAGACCCCCGGCCATCGCTTTGCGCTAACCGCGAGCTTTGCCGAGGCCGCCGAGCAGCCCTCTCGCTATGACGGGCTCTATCTCGCCGGCGGGCGTGCCCCTGAGTACCTTCGGCTCAACAAGGACGTGCTCGCGCTCGTGCGCGCCGCGTTCGCGCTGGAGCTGCCCGTGGCTGCCATCTGCCACGGCATCCAGGTGCTCACGGCGGCCGACGTCGTGCGCGGCCGCAAGCTCACGTGCTATGCGGCCGTTGCCCCGGAGGTTCGCGCGGCAGGCGGGACGTATGTGGAGGTGGCTCCCACCGAGACCGTGCGTGACGGCATGCTCGTCACCTCGCCGGCCTGGCCCGGCCACCAGACGCTTCTGGCGGCCTTCGCCGACCTGCTCGGCATCCGCGTCACCCGCGAGCCGCCGGTCCGAGCGACCGGCACGCTCCGCGACGTGCCCGCCCGCGTCTCGGCACCCCGCACCACACCCTAGGTTCCTAGGACGCGCCAACCCCGGCGCGTCTCACGTCATACGGCAGCACTCGTCAAAGCGCAGTGCATGACGAAGGAGGAGTACATGATCGAAAAGGGTTTTAGCAAGCCGACCGCGCGCGTCGATCGCTTGCGCAACCAGATCCTCGACGCGACGCCCTACGTTGAGGCCGAGCGCGTCGAGCTGGTCACCGAGGCGTACAAGGAGAGCGAGAACCTCTCGTCGATCCTGCGTCGCGCCAAGGTGAACGAGAAGCTCTTCAACGAGTTCCCTGTCATCATCCGCGATGACGAGCTCGTGGTTGGCTCTAAGACCATCCACCCGCGCTCGACCGACATCGGCGTCGAGTTCTCCTACGACTGGGTCGAGAAGGAGTACGAGACCATGGGCACGCGCATGGCCGACCCCTTCCAGATCCCGAAGGAGACCGCCGAGCGCCTGCACGAGGCCTTCAAGTACTGGAAGGGCAAGACCAACTCGGAGTACGCCGAGTCGCTCATGTCCCCCGAGACCCTCGACTGCATCAACAACGGCGTCTTCACCGTGGGCAACTACTTCTACGGCGGCATCGGCCACGTCTGTGTCGACTACGGCAAGATCCTGAAGGTCGGCTTCCGCGGCATCCTCGCCGACACCGTCGCCGCGATGCAGAACCTCGACACGTCCGACCCCTCCTACATCCAGAAGGAGCAGTTCTACAACGCGGTCATCATCACGTACAACGCGGCGATCAACTTCGCGCACCGCTACGCCGACAAGGCCGCCGAGCTCGCCTCCACCTGCACCGACCCGCAGCGCAAGCAGGAGCTGCTCACCATTGCCTCCAACTGCACCCGTGTGCCCGAGTACGGCGCGACGAACTTCTGGGAGGCCTGCCAGAGCTTCTGGTTCATCCAGCTCATGATGCAGATGGAGTCCAACGGCCACTCCATCTCGCCGGGCCGCTTCGACCAGTACATGTATCCCTACTACGAGGCCGACAACACCATCTCCAAGGACTTCGCCCAGGAGCTCGTGGACTGCATCTGGGTCAAGCTCAACGACATCAACAAGACGCGTGACGAGGTCTCCGCGCAGGCCTTCGCCGGCTACGCCGTCTTCCAGAACCTCGGCGTGGGCGGCCAGAACGAGGAGGGCCTCGACGCCACCAACGAGATGTCCTACATGGCCATGGAGGCCTCCGCGCACGTGCGCCTGCCCCAGCCGTCGTTCTCCATCCGCGTGTGGCAGGACACGCCCGACGAGTTCCTGTACCGCGCCTGCGAGCTCGCTCGCCTCGGCATGGGCGTGCCGGCCATGTACAACGACGAGGTCATCATCCCGGCCCTCGTGAACCGCGGCGTGTCCCTGCGCGACGCGCGCAACTACTGCATCATCGGCTGCGTGGAGCCCCAGGTGCCCCACAAGACGGACGGCTGGCATGACGCGGCCTTCTTCAACGTGGCCAAGGTCCTCGACATCACGCTGCACGGCGGCAAGGTCGGCGACAAGCAGCTCGGCCCCGTCACGCCCGACATGACGACCTGGAAGAGCCTCGACGACCTCTATGCCGCCTTCCGCGAGCAGATGAAGTACTTCGTCTTCCACCTCGCCGAGGCCGACAACTGCGTCGACTACGCCCACATGCGCAACTGCCCGCTGCCCTTCGAGTCCGCGATGGTCGACGACTGCATCGGCCGTGGCATGAGCTGCCAGGAGGGCGGCGCCATCTACAACTTCACCGGTCCCCAGGCCTTCGGCGTGGCCGACACAGGCGACTCTGTCTACGCCATCGAGAAGAACGTCTTCGAGGACGGCAAGATCACGATGGAACAGCTCAAGGACGCCCTCGACCACAACTTCGGCCATGACATCAACGAGGGCCTGTCGCCTGCGATCTCCGGCAAGGCCCGCGAGGAGGCGCTCGCCCAGGGCAACACGGCCGCCAGTGCCTCCTCGCTCACCGAGGCCGACGTGGCCGCGGCCGTGGCGAAGGTCCTCGCCCAGCTCGGCAGCGGCGCCAGCACCGACTCCATCAAGAGCGCCGTCGTGAGCAGCCTCTCCGGCAGCACCGCCGCTCCCGTCGGTGACTACGAGGCCATCCGTCGCCTCCTCGACCACACAGACAGCTTCGGCAACGACATCGACGCCGTCGACTTCGTGGCCCGCAAGTGTGCCCAGATCTACTGCCAGGAGGTCGAGAAGTTCAAGAACCCGCGCGGCGGCCAGTTCCAGGCCGGCGTCTACCCGGTCTCCGCGAACGTGCTGTTCGGCAAGGACGTCAACGCCCTGCCCGACGGCCGCCTCGCCAAGGCCCCGCTCGCCGACGGCGTCTCGCCGCGCCAGGGCAAGGACGTGAACGGCCCCACCGCCGCCACGAACTCCGTCGCCAAGCTCGACCACTGCATCGCCTCGAACGGCACGCTCTACAACATGAAGTTCAACCCGCCTGCGGTCGCCGGTGACCAGGGCCTCAAGAACTTCGCCGCCGTGGTGCGCAGCTACTTCGACCACAAGGGCATGCACGTGCAGTTCAACGTCATCAGCCGCGAGACCCTGATCGACGCGCAGAAGCACCCCGAGCAGCACAAGGACCTCGTGGTCCGCGTGGCCGGCTACTCCGCGCAGTTCGTCACCCTCGCCAAGGAAGTCCAGGACGACATCATCAGCCGTACCGAGCAGAACATGTAACCAATCTTCGGGGCCCCGCGGGCGCGCGCCCGCGGGGCCTCCCGAGAGGAATCCATACCCATGCCCAAGCCTGAACCCACGAAAGAGACGAGCGTCGACTTCGATGCGACCGCCATCGTCTTCAACATACAGCGCTTCTCCGTGCACGACGGCCCGGGCATCCGCACGATCGTGTTCCTCAAGGGGTGCCCGATGCGCTGCAAGTGGTGCGCGAACCCCGAGTCGCAAAACCCCAACCCGGAGCTCATGTTCGACGACCCTAAGGCTGCCGAACAGGCCGCCGAGTCCAAGCAGACGCCCCTGCACATCGTCAAGCTTGCCGAGCTTGGGGGCGTCACCGACCAGGACGAGGACGACTGGCTGCGCGACGGCATGATCCTCAAGGGCAAGCGCGTCACGGTCTCCGAGACCATGAAGCAGCTTGAGAAGGACTCCAAGCAGTACGCGCGCTCGGGCGGCGGCATCACGCTGTCGGGCGGCGAGCCGCTCATGCAGCCGGTGTTTGCGGCCGAGCTGCTCAAGGCCTGCAAGGAGCGCGGGTGGACGACGGCCATCGAGACGGCCGCCTACGTGCACCGCGAGGTCATCGCCAAGGTGATCCCGTGGGTGGACACGGTGCTGCTCGACATCAAGTCGCCCTACTCCGACGTCCACGAGGAGTGGACGGGCGTGCCCAACAAGCGGATTCTCGACAACGCGATCCTCATCTCGAACCTCGCGCACACGATCATCCGCATCCCCACGATCCCCGGTGTCAACAACAGCCCGCAGAGCATCGAGGACACCTGCAGAATAGCCGAGCACCTGCACGGTGTGAGGGAGATCGACATCCTCCCGTACCACACGCTCGGGGAGGGCAAGTACCACATGCTCAGCAAGGACTACCCCATGGGCGACACGCCCCCGCTCTCCATCGAGGAGGCCGAGGAGCTCGCGAAGATCGTGCGGGCCCATGGGTTCGACTGCGTCATCGGCGGCTAGGAAGAGGGGAGGGAGCAACGTGATCGTTCGTCACCAGACCTCGGAGTCCGTGACCGAGGGACATCCCGACAAGGTGTGTGACCAGGTGTCAGACGCCATCCTCGACGTCTGCCTGGCCGAGGACCCCCACGCCCGCGTGGCCGTGGAGACGCTTGCCTGCGGCAACGACCTCACCATCGCCGGAGAGGTCACCACGACGGCTGCGCTCGACGCGGAGGGCGTGGCCCGCGACGTGATGCGCCGCATCGGGTACGTGTACCCGGCGCTCGGCTTCAACGCCGCCACCTGTTCCGTGCGCCAGCTCATCCACGCGCAGTCCCCCGACATCGCGCAGGGCGTCGAGCGCGGCTGCGAGCTCGGCGCGGGCGACCAGGGCATCATGTACGGCTATGCCTGCGACGAGACGCCGACGCTCATGCCGGCCTCCGTCGCGCTGGCCCATGCGCTCGCCCGCCGGCTGGCCGACGCGCGCCATCGCCATGAGCTTGAGTGGCTGCGCCCCGACGGCAAGACGCAGGTGACGTTTGGCTTCGACGAGGACGGCCGGCCCGCGGCGCTCGAGAGCGTCCTGGTGTCTGCCCAGCACGACGACGACGTCTCGCAGCGCGAGGTCGTCGAGGGCGTGCTCGAGCGGGTCGTGCTGCCGGTGGTGGGCAGGCTGCTCACCACCGAGACGCGCGTGCTCGTGAATCCGACGGGCCGCTTCGTGCTCGGAGGGCCTGCCGGCGACACCGGCCTGACCGGTCGCAAGATCATCGTGGACACCTATGGCGGGGTGGCCCACCACGGGGGCGGCGCGTTCTCCGGCAAGGACCCCACGAAGGTGGACCGTACTGGCGCGTATATGGCCCGCAAGATCGCCAAGGACATCGTCGCCGCTCAGCTTGCCACGCGCTGCGAGGTCTCCGTCGCCTACGCGATCGGGCAGATCGAGCCAGCGATGGTCAACGTCGAGACGTTTGGGACCGGACGGGTCGAGGCGCGAGAGCTCGAACGGGCCGTCCGCGCGGCCTACCCGCTCACGGTCTCGGGCATGATCGCGGAGCTGGACCTCACGCGCCCCCAGTTCCTCAAGACGGCCGCCTACGGGCACTTCGGCCGCGAGGGTGAGGGCTTTGCGTGGGAGGAGCGCGACCCCGGCCGGATTCGCTCGGTCCTCAGACGCGTCTGGTAGTGCCGCGGCCGCGACTGCGCGGCAGGGGCGACGGCGCGGCACACGCATGGATCCAACCGGGCTTGCCCGGATGACATAGGATATACGAGTAGGAAGCAAGGCAGACTCGCACCCCCGCGGTCTTGCCACAGCGAAGGGAGCACCACAATGCAGAGCGAAGCGCTCGGAATGGTCGAGACCAAGGGACTCGTTGGCGCCATCGAGGCCGCCGACTCCATGTGCAAGTCGGCCAACGTGACGTTGGTCGGCTACGAGAAGATCGGCAGCGGCCTGGTGACCGTCATGGTCCGCGGCGACGTGGGC
>NZ_CAAKOQ010000017.1 GCF_901212675.1 Olsenella uli | reverse complement strand
GGCTCGGGGGCCGCGGGTGCCGGCGCCGGGGCGGCGGGGGCGGCCACGGGGGCGGGGGCGACGGGAGCCAGGCCGGGCACGGTCAGCTCCTCCATCTCCACGAGGTACTCGGTGCCATCCACCTTGATCTTGAACTTCCTCAGCATGGGGTCTCCTCCCCTATCGCGTGCCCAGACGAGCCGGGCAACTCTCCTGTGACGTCATGCGACCGGACGTGACGCCGGGCGGATGCCGCGCGGCCGCCTATGCGGACTTGGCTGCCCTGCGGCGCCTGATGCGGACGCAGCGAAACGAGCTGGACGGACGGTCGGCGGCGGCGATGGCGGCCGCAATGACGGCGACGCGCCGATACTCGGGATTCTCCCTGCCGACGCGTAGGATTTCAAAGCTTGATTGTGGCCTGTCGCCTGCGGCGATGGCCGAGGCGAGCATCGAGACGAGCGTGCGCTCCTCGCCCTGCTCCACGTCGACGAAGGGCGGCACGTCCACCCATGACCCCGCGGGGTCATGCACGTGGGCAGCCTGCCCAGGCAGGGTGGTCGGCACGGCGCCGGCAGCGGTCTCCGAACCCTTCGAACCGGCAAACCTCTCACGTAGCCACGCAAACACTCCCATAGGCACTCCTCATAAAACCGTAGGTAGATAGCATTAATCTGCAGAATAGAGGGAAAGCTGCCACAATTTGTCCACAAGTCCCCGTACGGTAGGAGACGCTGGCCAGACGGTGGCGGCGAGTTTCTTGCGCGCGTGGGAGAGGTGCCGGCTGAACGGCGGCAAGCCTCTCGCGTGCTTGAAAGAGGTCCGACCGAACGGTGGCGACACCTGGCCTTGCCGCGCTCGCGTGCGAAATTGCCGCCCCGGGGGCGGAAGGCATCGGACAAACGACGGAAATTAGAGAGCTACCAGCAAGAATCACCTGGCTACCGGCGAAGGTCGTACTTTGCGACGACGCGTCTGAGGGCACGTCCCCACGAGTTCCAGATGAGTGCGAGAAACCCGGCGGTGGCGATGCCGTGCAGAAGGTCGAACGGCAGGCCCGCCGTAAGAGCCGCGACGACCGCCTGCCACGTGAGCGGCCTCACACAGCCCAACACGAAATAACCGTTGAGAAGCACCCCGTAGACGAGCCCAGACAGGACGCCCCAGCACGTGCGGCCAAGCGGGCGCCCGAGAAGACCGCGCCGCCCAAGCAGACCGCCCACATAGCCCACGAGGCCCCAAGCGTACATCTGCCAGGGCGTCGGCCATGACCGCCTCGGCGCTGGAGCCGCTGCACCGCGCGGCCAGTTCCGCCACCTGAGCAACGCGGGACCGCCTCACAGGCTCCGCGCCTGGCAACGGTAATTTCCGCAAAACCGTTTTCAGGCGCGGGGTCGACAAGACAGCAGCCACCGCAAAGCGCTTTCAGGCGTGGAGCCGATAAGACGGAAGCCTCAAAGCGTTACCTGGCGCAAAGCCAGCCGCGCAACCAGCGCAGAGCGTAATCAAGCGCGGAACGAGCGACCCCCTAACCCAGCACCTCGCCGGCGATGCGGGCGGTCTCAGTGGCGTCCTTGGCGTAGTAGTCGGCCCCCACTATCTTCGCGTACTCGGGCGTGAGCACGGCGCCGCCCACGACGACCTTGCACCATGGCGCCGAGGCGCGCAGCTGCCTGATGGTCTCGGCCATGGCCGGAACCGTCGCCGTCATGAGCGCGGAGAGGCCGCAGAGCTTCACACGGTTCTTCACCACGGCCTCGACCACCGCCTCGGGCGGCACGTCGCGACCGAGGTCGACCACGTCAAAGCCGTAGTTCTCGAGCAGCATGCGCACGATGTTCTTGCCGATGTCGTGAATGTCGCCGTGAACCGTGCAGATCACGACCTTGCCCTTGCTCGAGCCGGCAGCAGCCCCGGCGGCATCGCTCGCCGCCTTGATGGTGGTGAAGCCAGCCTTGGCCGCCTCGGCACTCGCCATGAGCTGCGGCAGGAAGAAGGTGCCGGCCTCGAAGCGCGCCCCCACCTCGTCGAGGGCCGGGATGAGCACCTCGTTGATGGCGTACATCGCGTCGTGCTCGGCCAAGATCTTGCCCACGACCTCGCCCATCGGACCCTTGCGCCCGGCCAGCACGAGGGCGCGCGCCTGTTCCTCGGGCGTCGCGGCCTCCTCGGCGGCGCCCGAGCCGCTCGCAGGCGCCCCGTCGACGGGACCCGCCGCCGCGCCGGCACCCACCGGCAGCTTGTCAGAGCGCTCGGCATAGTGGGCCACGTAGAACTGGGCGCTCTCGTCCTCGCCGGAGAGCACGCGCCAGGAGTCCACGACGTCCATCATGCGGCGCGTGGCCGGGTTGATGATGGCCAGGTCGAGCCCCGAGCCAAAGGCGGCCGCCAGGAAGGTGGCGTTCACGAGCGGACGGAACGGCAAGCCAAAGCTGATGTTTGAGACGCCGAGCACCGTGCGCACGCCCGGCAGCTCGCGCTTCACAAGCGCAATGGCATCGAGGATGGTCCGCGGTGCCGTCTGGTCGGTGGAGGCCGCCATGCACAGGCAGTCCACCACCACGTCGTGGCGCGGCATGCCGGCGGCGTCGGTTGCCGCCACAATCTTGCGCGCCACCGCGAGGCGCCCCTCGGCCGTGGGCGGGATACCGTCCTCGTCGATCGTGAGCGCCACGAGCGCACAGCCGTAGTGGGCCGCGATGGGCACCACCTGGGCAAGCACCTCGTCCTTGCCGTTCGTTGAGTTGATGAGCGCCTTGCCGGCGTACGGGCGCACGGCGGCCTCGATCACCGCGGAGTCCGCCGCGTCAATCTGGAGCGGCAGCGTGGTGACGCCCTGGATCTCGCTCACGAGCTGGCACATCACGGCCTTCTCGTCGATCTCGGGCAGGCCCGCGTTCACGTCAATGATCTGGGCGCCATCCTCGGTCTGGGCGATGGCCATGCTCATCACGTAGTCGTGGTTGCCGCTGCGCAGGGCCTCCTTCATGCGCTTCTTGCCCGTGGGATTGATGCGCTCGCCGATGACGCCCACCTGGCCCATCTCCAGCGCGCAGAGCTGCTGCGGCCCCGAGACCGCGAAGCAGTCGCGCACGTGGCGGGATGCCGGGACGCGGCCGGCCAAGAGAGCCCGCTCGCCGGCGATGTAGTCGGGCGTGGTGCCGCAGCAGCCGCCCACCACGGTGACGCCCGCGTCGAGCATGCCGGCGACAGCCTCGCAGTACTCGGCCGGGTGCACGTCATAGACGGTGACACCGTCCTCCGCGCGCGGCAGGCCCGCGTTGGCCTGCACCATCACCGGGCAGCTAGCCCAGGGCAGCATGGCCTCCACGAGCGAGGCCAGGCTCGCGGGACCCAGCGAGCAGTTAATGCCCACCACGTCCACGCCGAGGCTCGAGAGCGTGAGCGCCGCCACCTCGGGCGTGGTGCCCAGGAAGGTGCGGCCATCCTCGTCGAAGGTCATCGTGCAGAAGACCGGCAGGTCGGAGTTCTCGCGCGCGGCGAGCACCGCGGCCTTGGCCTCGGCGAGGTCGGCCATGGTCTCAATAATGAAGAGGTCTGCGCCGGCCGCGGTGGCCGCGCGCACCTGACGGGCAAAGAGCTCGTAGGCATCATCGAAGGGCAGCGTGCCCATCGGCTCGAGCAGCTGCCCCGTGGGCCCGATGTCTGCCGCCACGTAGCGCACGCCCGAGGCGCGGGCGCAGGAGACGGCGGCCTCGAAGACCTCCTCCACCGTGGCGGCGTCGCCGAGCTTCTCTGCGTTGGCGCCAAAGGTGTTGGTGGTGGCAACGTCTGCCCCGGCGGCAACGTAGGCGACGTGGATATCCGTTATCTCGGCGGGGTTGGTGAGGCAGAGCAGCTCCGGAAGCTCACCGGCGGCAAGGCCGCGCGCCTGGAGCTGGGTGCCCATGGCGCCGTCGAAGACGAGGAAATCCTCGCCCGCGAGCACGCGCGCGAGGTGGTCGTCGGTCACGCGAAGCCCGCGGGGCGCAAGACGGTGTGCGGGCCAGTTCTCGGGGGTCGGGGCGGTCGGGCCGGCACCGCCGGCCCCTGCGGCGGCATCTCGGGCGGCCTCGGTCGAGGCGCAGTGCGCGCAATCAGTCACGGCAGGTCCTTCCGGTGGGGCGGATGTTGCAGAAGTCAAAGCACAGACAGCCCTTGCAGCTGCGGTGGCCGCTCGGCTGCGGCGTCTCGAACATGCCCACGAGCGCGGTCACGCTCTTCGTGGGCGTCATGAGCAGGGTGCTCGTGAGGGAGATGCCCAGGTGACGGGTGGCGTTCAACGAGGCGAGCAGGGCGGATTGCGTGTCCATGGGCAGGTCGCCGTAGCCCGGGGAGAACCGTGAGTTGGTGTAGAGGCCGCGCTCGCGGGCACGGGCCATGAGGCTTGCCTCCGCGGCGTCGGCCGCGCGCTCCACGATGGTGCTCCCACACGAGTCGAGGATGACCTGCGCCACCGAGTCGGTGAGCGAGAGGCGCCTGAGCTCGCGCTCGAAGCCCATGCCGATGGTCACGGCCATCACGCCCACGGCGCGGGCCCCGGCGAGCTGCTCGGCAATGGAATTGCCGAGCAGCTCGAGCGTCGTGCCCCTGAGCCGGATGACGGGCAGCCCCTCCTGCGGCGCGCGGCCGGCGTTGGCCGGGTCATTGGAGCCGGCAACGAGCGGTCGGGCGCCCTCGGACGCGTCGGGGCCGTTCGCGGGGAGCTCGGAGGCATCCTCATCCACGTCGAACACCGCCACGCACCCGCGCGGGCGCGCCACGGCAAGCGCCCGGGCCACCACGCCGTCGATGCGCGCGTCGAGCTCGCGCGTGAGCTCCTGCCCGGTGTAGCCCAGGTAGCGAAGCACCTCGTGCCGGTCGATGGCGCCTATCGCGTAGCTCTCGACGGTCTCCGCCACCCCTAGGCCTCCAGGTAGCCGCAGTCGACGAGCGCGGCGTGGGCGGCATGGGCGATCGCCGGCTTGTTCATGCTGTAGACGTGCAGGCCGTCGACGCCGTTGGCGGCGAGGTCGCGCAGCTGCTCGCAGGCGTACTCGATGCCCGCCTGCGCCTGGACCGCCGGGTCGTCACCGGCAAGCACGAGCCGCTTCACGACCTTGGCCGGGATGGAGGCTCCGCAGGTGAAGGCCATGCGCTGGATCTGCTTGACGCTCGTGAAGGGCATGATGCCCGCCACGATGGGCAGCTTCACGCGATGGCGGGCGCAACTCTCGCGAAAGCGGTAGAAGTCCTCGTTGTCAAAGAAGAGCTGCGAGACGAGGTAGTCGGCGCCCG
The DNA here is from genome assembly GCF_901212675.1 of Olsenella uli. Lineage (GTDB taxonomy): Bacteria > Actinomycetota > Coriobacteriia > Coriobacteriales > Atopobiaceae > Parolsenella > Parolsenella uli_B. The sequence continues at coordinate 36,416 of NZ_CAAKOQ010000017.1, read as the reverse complement.
CCTCCTGTTTCTTGTAGAGCGCCGCAAAGTCGGCCTCATCGCTCGGGCTCTCCACGTGGCCCTCGGGGTAGCAGGCCGCGCCGATCGAGAGGCCGGGCGCCGTCTCGCGCAGGTGCTCGATGAGGTCGGAGGCGTGGGTAAAGTCGACGGCCTCCCGGCCCGGCGCGCGGTCGCCCCGGAGCGCCAGCACGTTCTCCACGCCGGAGGCCTCGAGCGACGAGACGAACGCGTCGACATCTGCCTTGCTGGAGCCCAGGCAGGTGAGGTGCGCGAGGGCCGTCACACCGAGGTCGCGCTCGATAGCCGCCGCGATGGGCACCGTGTTGGCCGAGTTGCCCGAGCCTCCCGCCGAGTAGGTGACGCTGATCCAGTCCGGGGCGTCGGCCGCCATCTCGCCCGCCGCGCGCTTGGCCGTCTCGAGCGGCAGGTCGCCCTTGGGCGGGAAGATCTCGAACGAGAAGGTCTGCTTGCGGGCGAGCTTGTCGGCGATTCTCATGGGGCGCTCCAGGAAGTCTATAAACGTGTCGGGTGGGTGGGTAGTCATGTACAGATGATTCTATCCCGCCCCGATTTTGCGTAGCGCGCGACCGGGCGATTTGCCCATGCCTGGTTTCTATTCATATCCATAGGATAGAACTATGGAAACGTTGAGAAGCCTGGGATGGCCGCAAGCCGTGCAGCCTCGCGGCAGATGCGGGACCCGTCACCAGTCCGCTCAGCCCCGTGCCGAGAGCCAGGACACGAGCGCGTCCCGGTCGTTGGCCACCTCGCCCGCCATCACGGCGTCGAGCGCCGCCTGGAGCCGCGCGCCCACCTCGGGACCCGGCGCGATCCCGCAGGCGCGCATGACGTCCCCACCCGAGATGGCAAGCCCGGCCACGCGCCAGCACGCGTCCGCGGCGGCGAGGCGACGGAGCACTCGCTCGTGCCCGTCGAGCTCCACGGCATAGCCGCGGCACTGCAGCGCCTTGGCGATGGCGTCGGCGCGGCGCAGGTCGAGCATCTCGTGCATGAGGGCCACGACCTCGCCCGGCTCGCGCAGGCCGCTCCTGCGGTCGAGGTCGGCCATGAGCTTGAGCTCGGAGGCCCAGCTGGCCTTCATGGGTCGGTCGTGCAGCCGCACGAGCGCCACGATGGGCCGCGCGAGCTCGAGCGGGATCGCAAGGTCGCGCAGCACGCGCTCGCTCATCTTGGCGCCAATGTGCGGGTGGCCGAAGAAGTGGCCCTGGCCACGCGCGTCGACCGTGAAGCACGCGGGCTTGCCGATGTCGTGCAGCATCGCCGCCCAGCGCAGCCGCTCTGAGACCACGCCGCCGGCAAAGCACTCCACGCCCGCCATGACGCGGCACGTGTGCTCGAGCACGTCGTAGCAGTGGTAGGGGCTACGCTGGTCAAAGCCGCGCATGCGCCCGAGCTCGGGGATGGCGGCGACCATCACGTCGGTCTGACGGCGAAGCGCCCACGCGGCGCGCCCCGACCCCACGATGCCGCGCATCTCCGCGCCCACGCGCTCGCGGGCCACGTGGGCGAGCTCCGGCGCCGCCTGGGTGAGCGCCGCCTGGGTCTCGCCCTCCACGGAGAAGCCCAGCCTGCAGGCGAAGCGCACGGCCCGAAGCACGCGAAGGGCGTCCTCCGAGAAGCGCTCGGCGGGGTTGCCCACGGCCCGGATGAGGCCGGCCGCGAGGTCCGCCTGGCCGCCAAAGGGGTCAACAAGCCCGCGAACGGGATGCCAGGCCATGGCGTTCACGGTGAAGTCGCGCCGGGCGAGGTCCTCGCGCACGTCGTCCACGAAGGTGACCGAGTCGGGGTGGCGCAGGTCCGTGTAGGCGCCGTCGACGCGGTAGGTGGTGACCTCGACGGGCCGGCCGCCCACCACGGCGGTCACCGTGCCGTGCTTGGTGCCCGTCTCATGCACCTCGATACCCGCCGCCACGAACGCCCGCTCGGAGTCCTCCCAGCGCGCGCTCGTGCACACGTCGACGTCGTGGGCGGGCACGCCGCGCAGGGCGTCGCGCACCCAGCCGCCCACGAACCACGCCTCGTGCCCGGCCACCTCGAGGGCATCGAGCACGGCGAGGCCGTAGGCCGGGGCCAGCGCGGGGTCGATGTGGTCGCGCATGCGGGGCTCGTCGCTCACTGCCACCTCCAAACTCGCATTTAGGGGCAAGTATAGCGCGAGCGGCGGACAGCTCGCGCACACGGGGAAACGCCGCTGGCCCCCGGCCGCCCGCGCCGGACGGAAGCGCGAGCGGCGGCGCGGGCGGCCGCATCAGCCACTCTCCCGAACGTGAAAGTGCCAACGTTATTTGCCATTTCTGAGCGGAAAACCGTGGATACACTCACGTTCGCCGATGGGTCGCCGGCAATCACGGACCCCGCGCGGACGTCCTCCAAGACGCACGCGATCTTCCCCGCGTGGGCACCGCCCGGCAGCGTCCGGAACACGGATTTATTGTCCGCATGCAGTGTTACCCTGTCTTACGTCGAAAGCCAGAGCCCGGCCCGGCCGGGAGACAGGAGGACACATGGACGAGATGAAGTCGGTCACCCTTGAGGACCTCGGCGCCGTGCGCGAGCAGTTCGTCGAGGAGCGCGCCAACGTCATCGCCAAGAACGCCGTCACCGCTCAGGGCATCCGCGAGGTCGCCCGCGTGCCGGAGGCCGTCGCCGCCAACACCGGCACCTTTGACGTCGAGGTCCGCCAAGGCAAGCGCTGCGACCAGAAGCGCTCGGGCCGCTGCTGGATGTTCGCGAGCCTCAACACCATGCGCACCCGCATCATCGACCGCTACAACCTCAAGACCCTCGAGCTCTCGCAGGCCTACCCCCTGTTCTTCGACAAGGTCGAGAAGAGCAACTGGTTCCTCGAGAACGTCCTCGACACGCTCGACGAGCCGCTGTCCGGCCGCCTCATGGCGCACCTGCTCGCAGACCCCATCTCCGACGGCGGCCAGTGGGACATGTTCCGCGCCCTCGTGCGCAAGTACGGCGTGGTGCCCAAGGAGGCCATGCCCGAGACGGCCTGCTCGTCCAACACGCGCGACATGGACGCCTACCTCACCCGCTACCTGCGCGGAGCCGCCAAGCGCCTGCGCGAGAGCCACGAGGCCGGTGTTGGCACCGACGACCTGCGCGCCATGAAGAAGGAGATGATGGGCGAGGTCACAAGCCTGCTCATCACCTGCCTTGGCGAGCCCCCCGTGCAGTTCGACGTCCGCCTGCGCGACAAGGACGACGAGCTCGTGCTCTCCGGCACCTACACGCCGCAGGAGTTCTTCGACAAGGTCGTCTCCATGCCAGTCGACGACTACGTGAGCGTCATCTCCGCGCCCACGGTCGACAAGCCCTTCGGCCACACCTACACGGTCGACCGCCTCGGCAACGTGGTCGAGGCCGGCGGCGTGCGCTACCTCAACCTGCCGGTCGAGCGCCTGAAGGAGCTTGCCGTGGCGCAGCTCCAGGACGGCCTACCCGTGTGGTTCGGCTGCGACGTGGTCCAGAGCTTCATCCGCGACGAGGGCATCATGGACACCGCCTCGCTCGACGTCGACGGCCTCTTCGGGTTCCCGGTGGAGGGCTGCCTCGACCGCGCCGAGCGCCTCGACTACGGCGAGAGCCTCATGACGCACGCGATGGTGCTCGAGGGCGTGAACCTCGACGCCGCCGGCAAGCCCACGCTCTGGAAGGTCGAGAACAGCTGGGGCGACAAGCGCGCCAAGGACGGCTTCGACTCCATCACCGACGCCTGGTTCGACCAGTACGTCTACCAGGTGGTCGTTGACAAGCGCTTCCTCTCGGACTCCGAGCGCAAGACGTACGAGACGGAGGAGCCGACGGTGCTTGCGCCGTGGGACCCTATGGGGTCGCTCGCCCGCTAACGTTGTCGAAGGCCCTGGCGCCATGCACCTACGGTCGGGGTCACTTTTCGCTGCGCGAAAAGTCCCTAAGCCCCTTCCCTCCGGTGCATGGCGCCAGGGCCTCGCGTTATCGGGGCTGGGTGCGAAGGGCTTCTGTCATTCTTGGTTCGCTTCGATAGGCCCTTCGCCCCTTCTGCTTTGGGAGGTCGCCGGAAAGCCGGTGGCCAGTCCTGGTTCGCTCGGTGCGAAGGGCTTCTTTGCTTGGCGCCTTGATCTTACGTGCAATTTGGGCAGTTGTTGGGGGTCTGGGATGCCGGCAACTGGTCAAAGTGCACGGTTTGTGGGAATCGTCACGACCAGTTATTCAAGAGGGGTTCACATATGACACAGGAGTCTCGGGATAGGGTTCCCGGCGCGGTGCTTGGGCATGCGGCGGTTGACGAGCTTACGGAGGCGTTCGGGTCAGACCGTGCCAACGCCGTGGCCCGCAATGCCACCACGTCGATGGGCGTCAACAAGGCGGCGCGCAACCCGGTGGCCATGCGAGCCTACACGGACACGTTCGGCGTGAGCCTCAAGAGCGCCAAGACTGTCACCAACCAGCGCCACTCCGGCCGTTGCTGGATGTTCTCCACGCTCAACGTGCTGCGCGCCCGCGCCATGGAGCACCTCGACGTCGAGGACTTCGAGCTTTCGCAGGCCTTCAGCATGTTCTACGACAAGCTCGAGAAGGCCAACGCCTTTCTCAACAACGTGATCGCCACGGCCGACCTCGCCTGGGACGACCGCACCGTCGAGTACCTGCTCCAGTGGGGCTCGGCCGAGCAGGATGGCGGCGAGTTCGCCTTCGCGGCCAACCTCGTGACCAAGTGGGGCGTCGTGCCCAAGTCCGCCATGCCCGAGACCGCGAGCACCAAGGACTCCTCGCAGATGAACGCCACGCTCGGCCGCATGCTGCGGAGAGACGCCGTGGAGCTTCGCCGTCTCGTCGCCTCGGGCGAGGACGAGACGGGCGTCACCGCCGCCCGCGAGGCCATGCTCGCCGACGTGCACCGCGTGCTCTGCGCCTGCCTGGGCGAGCCGCCCACCACGTTTGACCTCGAGCTCTCCGTGGGCCCCAAGGCCAAGGTGGACGGGACGCTCTGCGAGGCGGCCCTCCCCGCGCGCGACGGCGACGACGAGAAGCCGCGCCGCATCCTGCGCGAACGCGGCATCACGCCACGCGAGTTCCAGGAGCGCTACGTGGGCTTTGACGCGGCCGACTACGTCGAACTCGTCCACGTGCCGGCGACAGGGCTCGAGGAGGGCCACGCCTACGGCGTGCGCTGGATGGACACGGTGTCGGGCGGTGCCCCCATGCGTCTGCTCAACGTCGGCATAGAGGCCGTCGAGGACGCGGCCGTGGCCTCGCTCAAGGCCGGCACGCCCTGCTACATGGCCTGCGACGTCATGCAGGAGTTCGGTCGCAACCTCGATGACTTCCCCGGCACGCTCGCACTCGGCACCATCGACCGCGAGGGCCTCTTTGGCGTGGAGCTGGGCATGAGCCGCACCGACATGCTCGACGCGCGCGAGACCTGCTTCACCCACGCAATGACCTTCCAGGGCGTCGAGCTGGGCGAGGACGGCCGTCCCGCGGCCTGGCGCGTCGAGAACAGCTGGGGCAAGGACGCCTGCAAGGACGGCTACCTCGTCATGAGCGGTGACTGGTATCGCCTCTACGGCGGTGACGTCGTGGTGGAGCGCCGCTTCGTGGACGAGGCCACGCTCAAGCTCTGGGACGAGGCCCCGCTCGAGTACACCGAGCCCTGGGGCGTCCTCTCCAGCGCCATGGGCCTCACCCGCTAGCCCTGTCACATTTCCTTCCGTATGATTTGTCACATTCCGGCGGGGACCCGCGCCGCGAGCCGCCGCCGAGTGACGAGACTCTGCCTTCGGGACTCCTGCGGGAGAAGGCGTCCGGGCAACATGGCGTCAGAGGCGCGACGACGCAAGACGCCAGGAAAGGAGAGGTTCTCATGAAGCAGCACAAGTTCTGGGCCTTCGCGGCCATCGCATGCATGGTCATGTGCATCATCACGGGCAAAAAGCGCGTCTAGGTCTCGACCGCCTAAGAGACTAGACCCTCTCACTGCCATACGTCTCACCGTGCGGCGCCTCCTCGGACCATGGTAACCCCAGGTTCGAGGAGGCGCCTTCCCATTGCACGGGTTCATCATGCCCGTCCGCACGCCCCGTGCCTTCCACGTGAAGCGACCCCGCCGCGTGCCCGAGAGCCCTGCCCCGTCCACAGCCGCGTGATACCATAGCCAACCGGAGAAAACGAACAGGCGGCGCCGCTGCCGCACGAGGATTGCCGCAAGGCTGAGCAGGCCCTCGCCCCGAGCCCGACCCCCCCCCCGAACCGAGGCGGGCCGCCGCCCCATCACGCGCGGCTCGCCAGAACAGGAGCAGCATGAACGTCCCCCAGGCACTCGAGCACGCAAACGCCTTCTTCTTCCCCGAGCTCGTCTACGGCAGCGGCTTTCAGGCGATGGACTCCGAGCGCCAGAAGAACGAGGAGGCCATGGCGACGCTGCGCGAGGAGTTCGCCAAGAACGACAACCCCGCCTTCGGCTATGACATCATCCGCGACCTCGCCGACCGCAACCGCGACCTCTGCGACCAGATGGGCATCGAGCGCCTCAACAACACGCGCGACTCCAGCCTCGCGCGCGGCATGAGCGACGACGACCTGTGTGGCCAGGTGGCCGCGCTGCAGAAGCGCAAGAAGGCCACGGTCATCCGCGAGGTCCACGGCGACCGCAACAACCTGGGCGTTGCCTATGTGACCAAACCCATCAAGGGCACGGTGCTGGGCATCGACATCGAGACCACTGACCGCTACCCCGACCGCGGCTACATCATCAACGTGGGCTTCGAGCTCATGGACCTCACGCCCGACGCCGAGCCCTACGACCCCGAGGTCCACTTCTGCGGCATCCCCGAGATGTATAGGGAGAAGGGCGTGCCCCTGGAGCGCATCCACCACATCACGTGGGGCGACCTCGACGGCCAGACGCCGTTTCGCGAGAACAAGGCGCTGCAGGCCAAGATCTTGAAGCTCATGAAGAAGTACCCCTACATGGCCCACAACGCCGCGTTCGAGGACAGCTGGTTCACGCTGCACCTCGACGGCTACGCCGAGGCGCGCAAGGCCGGCAAGATCGTGCCGATCGACACGCGCGACATCTGCCGTCAGCTCGACCCCGAGGTCAAGACGCTGCCGCGCGAGTCCAGCCCGGCGTCGCTCGAGAACTGGGCGCGCCGCCGCGGCACGCTGCAGGCGAGCGAGAACGAGGTGCACCAGGGCCTCGACGACACCAACCTCATGCTCATGACCGTGCAGGCCGAGTTCAACGCGCGCAACTGCTTCAAGGTGGCGTAGCCTCGACACTACGTCGACGCAGGTGGCCGCACGGGCCCCAGAGGCGGATTGTCGGCTCTGACGACGCGAAAACGCACACAGAGGCCCCGAATCCGCTCCTTGGGAGCAAGGCAACGGGCTCTCCGAATGAGAGACGTCGATTTTTTGCAGTTTCACCCGCGTCGACTCGGTAGAGACGTCACAAGCGGTCGGAGGACCGCAGGTAAAAGGCCTGCGGTCCTCCCGTCATATAGGGCAATCCGGTCAAAACTGCAAAATAACGGCATCACTCCAAGCCGGAGGGGCTCCAGACTGCCACGAGCGCCAATTCGAGGAAGGCGGAAGCCATGCACGACACGCCATACGCGCCGCGCCGCATCGCGCTCGTGAACGGCGACCCCCGCGGAGACGCGGGACCCTCCGCCGCGCTCCTCACCGACCTCTCAGATGCCCTGCTGGCCTATGAGAGCCAGTCGGCCCGCGAGCTCGGAGTTGCAAGCGTGCCCCCTGACCTCATGCGATATGGGCTTGATCAAGATGGGGGAATCACGCCCGTACCGGGAGGCACCGCCACGCGGAAGCGGTCGTCCGCACTGGAGCGGACAGGATTTTTGCAAGAAAAGCCGGCCACTCCGGAGCCGGCGGCCGGCTCGGGGCCCGCAGATAGACCAGACGAAAACCCAGGAGGAAGCGAGGAGGGCGCAGACTCCCTCGTTCTCGCGTATTCCCTGGACACGGAACGACAGCCGCTAAACCTCTTCGACGAGCTCAAGACCTTCGCTGAGGAGGGCGGGCTAGTCCCGCATGGCCTCGTCTACGCGGTCTGCACCGCAGGCGCCGGGTCGGCACGACAAGCCCCGCTCCGCCTGTCCCATCTCAGCGACTGGTGCACGTCGTATGCGGCCACCTGGTGCGGGGCGCTCGTCGTGGAGGATGGCGCCAGGGCCGCATGGATGGCTGGCCTACCGCGCATGGGCCTCGCACGGCGCAACGTCTCCGAAGCGACGGACCGCCTCGTTGCCGCGGTTCGCGCTGGTCTCACGGTACGGCAGGCAGCCCGCATCTTTGGGGCCACGAGGCGCCAGGCGGAGCTTGCCGAAAGGGACATCATCAAGGGCCGCTATCCCCTGCCGGCGGCCATGCTTGCCGCCGGTTACTTCCGCAGCAGGTAGCGCACCTCGTACGGCGCAAGCTCGAGCGACCCGCCCAGCGTCACCGTCTCGCCGGCGGCGCGGCCCACACCGCCCAGCACGTCCACGAACATGCCGTTGAGCTCGCCCGCGCTCAGCGTGAAGGGCTCGCCCACGGCGTTCACCGCCACGAGCACGCTCGCCGCGGGGCCATCCGGGCGCTCCCCGTCCGTGCCGGCCTCGGCCGCGCGCTCGAAGAGCAGCTGCTTGTTGAGAATCCGCACGTTGCGATAGGCACCATAGTCCAGCGCGCGACCCGCCCGCGCGGCGTCCTCGCCGGCAAGCCCCTCCGCGCGTCCGTCGCGCACCGCCACAAGCGAGCTCACGAAGGCCGAGAGGTCGTTCTCGACCGGTGCCGAAAACGCGGGGCGCAGGTCATAGTCGTCACGCGCGCCCTTCTCGCCCGTGGCGCCCCACTCGCTACCGTAGTAGACGCACGGGATTCCCGGCATGCCAAAGAGCACGCCATACGCCGGGCGCACGCACGCCGGGTCGGTGAGGATGCTCGCGAGACGCGTCACGTCGTGGTTGTCGGCAAAGGAGAGCAGGTGCTTGCCCCGGTAGATGCACCAGGGGTCACCGCCGAACTGCCGGTGCAGCGAGTGTGCGATCTCGAACATGTTCTGGCTGTTGAAGCTCGAGTAGAGGCCCTTGTAGCACTCGTAGTTGGTGCACGAGTGCAGAAGGTCGGGGTTCACGAGCTGGCTGTAGTCGCCGTGGAGGGTCTCGCCGATGAGAACGAAGTCGCCACCGAGCCGCGAGGGCGCTGAGTCCGCGGCAAAGCGCGACGCATCCGCCGCCGCACCCTCGCCCGCATCGCCGGAGAGCTCGTTGGCAAGCTCGCGCAGGCGATGCATGAAGCCACGGTCGAGCGAGTAGGCCACGTCGAGACGCAGGCCGTCGATGCCAAAGTCTCGCACCCAGCCGCGCACGCAGCCAAGCAGGTAGTCCACGACGGCCGGATTGGACAGGTTGAGCTTCACGAGCTCGTAATGGCCCTCCCAGCCCTCGTACCAGAAGCCGTCGCCCCAGGCCGAGTCGCCATCGAAGCTAATGCAGAACCAGTCCTTGTACGGCGAGTCCCAACGACGGGCCCGCACGTCCCGGAAGGCCCAGAAGCCGCGACCCACGTGGTTGAACACGGCGTCGAGCACCACGCGCACACCGTGGGCGTGCAGCTCGCGCACCACGTCGGCAAAGTCGGCGTTGGTGCCGAGGCGCCGGTCGATGCGGGTGAGGTCGCGCGTGTCGTAGCCGTGGGAGTCGCTCTCGAACACGGGGTTGAGCAGAACCACGCCAAAGCCCATGCGCTCGAGGTAGGGCGCCCAGCCGCCGACCTTGCGGATGGGGGCGGAGGGGTTGGGTGCGGGGTTCGGGGCACCCTGGGCCACGCCGCCTTGCGAGGCGTCCGGGGCGGCAGCGGCTGCGTCGCCAGGCGCGGGCACGGGCTCCACAGGCTCCTCCCCCACCGGTGCGTTCTCCCGCGGCACCCCGCAGAAGCCGAGCGGATAGATCTGATAGAACGTCGTCTCATATGCCCACATGCGAGCTCCTCTCGACGGTCATCACCCCCGATTCTAGCCCGGACACGGACGGGCCGGGCTAGGCGGAGGCAAGGGCGGAGGGACAGCGGAGCGCGGCACGCCGTCACCGGCCGCGCTGCTCCCGGCCGCGCCGCTCCCGGTCGCACTACCCCCGGCCGTACTACCTCCGGCCACGCCCCTCGATCCGGGGCAGCACGGCAAGCATCGCGAGCGGGGCAACCAGGACGCAGACGCTTGCTCCCACGAGCGTCCCCTGCACGCCCGCCACCTCGGCAAACGCAGGCGCCAGGAACAGTGGCACCACGCCCGCCACCGTGAACCCAATCGACATGACCGAACTCACGCGCCCCACCGACTCGATGGGCGCGTCGGCCTGCACCAACGTGCCCTGCAGCGGGTTGAACGCCCCGAACGCAACACCCACGAGCGTCTGGCCGACAAGCGCCACGACGACGAGGGACATCCCCACGTAGACGAGGCACGCGAGGCCGAGAAGCGCCAGCACGAGCAGGAGGCTCCGCAGGTTGACGCGACGCGCGGGCAGGCGCATGAGGACGATGCCGCCAAGGATGCCGCCGACGCCGCTCACGCCGGAGAGGACGCCCATCCAGGTGACGCCCACCTCGAGCACGTCTCGGTAATAAAGGCTCTCGAGCGCGTCGAAGGCACCGTAGCCAAAGAAGGCGAGGAAGTCGGCGACGAAGATGAGGGCCAGCGCGGGCGTGCCGAACACGAGGCGAAACCCCGCGAGTGCCTCGCGCATACGGCCATGCTCTGCCTCGTCGGGTGCGGATACGGAGCTGACCTGCTCATCCTCGCTACCAGAACCGCCCTGCTCGCCCACGTCGCCAGAGCCGGCGCCACCCGCCAAGACACAGCCCCCCGCGCCCGCCACGCTCCGGAAGGAACCCGCGCGCCGGCACGAGCGCGAGCAGCGCCATCACGCCCGCAAAGAGCAGCGTAGCGCTCGGTGGGGCCGCCAGCGAGACGGCCGACCCCACGAGCGGTCCCACCACAACGCCCACGCTCACCGCCGTGCACATGACGGCATTGACGGTCTTGAGCTCGCCCTCGTCGGACGTGAGGTAAGCGGGGTACGAGCGCAGGACCGGGTCGGCCAGACCCCACGCGAGGCCGAACACCGAGGTTCCCACCAGGATTCCAATGACGCTGTCGGAGAGCAGAAACGTGAGAACGCAGGCCAGGGCCGTGCTGGCCACGACCATGTGAAAGTGGCGCCTTGGGCCCATCGCGTCGAGCATGGAGCCGCTCGAGAAGCTGCCGAGCAAGAACATCAGGTTGAGCAGCCCCACCGTTGCCGACGCCGAGGTGGGGTCGCCGCCAAGCGCATACGTGAGCGTGCCGAGAATGCCGACGAAGTAGGCGCCCTGCATGCTCACGTAGGCGAGGAACTTCATCGCCACGAGCCGAAGCGCCATGGGCGAGAGGGAGCGAAGCTCTTGGGCGATGCGCATGGGTGCCCCTCTCGGCGCGGGTCTGCCCGGGAAGCGTGCCGGGTGCCTGCCGGCGGGGCCCCAGAGCAGCGGCTACGCGGTGCAGCCGCTTCGGGCAGTAGAGCCGAGGCAGGGCAGCGACAGGCCGGCGAGCCGCTCGCGCAGACGCGCCCGCCTCGTCGGCAGGCCCGAGATGACACGGATCACGACGCAAGAGCGGGACGGGGCCTGAGCCTCGCTCGACTCGCGCGTAGCACGCCCGTCGGAGCCCGCCCGGCCCGACGCGCTCATCGCGTCACCACCCAGAGCATCGCCATCGTCGCGACGCCGATGACAGTCATGACTGCAACCCAGATCGCCTGCGTCATCGGGTGCATCTCCCCCGCCAGCATCTGGTCGTTACGCTCCCAGAAGCCGCCGTGCCCGTCCCAGTTCCTCCGTGCCATGGTGTCTCCCCTCGTCGTTGCGTCCTTTGGCCGTCACCCCGCGCTCGGTGTACGCCTCGCCGCCTTCCGGCGGTCGCCTTGCCAAGCCGCGCGCTGGCCCCTCTTACAACCACATCCTCTCGCCCGGCGGTCCTCGGTGCCATCGATTCGCCTTACGCCCGGCTTGCGATTCTGTAAGACAGGACATGCCAATCCGCTTGCCGACGGAGATGACCCGTTCACCGATAAGGTCTACACTCAGGGCAAACAGCGAATGGGGGCTCACATGAAGACATGGCAGGCACTCGGCGGATGGATCGGGGCGCACCTCGCGCTGCTCGCGCCCGTCTGCGTGGCCATCGGCGTGCTCACGCCGGGCATATTCGGTCCGGTCAACACCTATGCCGTGCCGTTCCTGTTTGCGTGCATGACCTTCCAGGGGTCGCTCTCCAACACGTTTCGCCAGGTGCTTGACGTGTTTCGCCATCCCCTGCTCATGCTGCTCGTCATCGCGTCGGCCCAGGTGGTGCTGCCGCTCATCGCCTATGGCCTGGGCCTCGTGTTCTTTTCCGGCTCGCCCGAGATCGTGACCGGCATCCTGCTCGAGTACTGCGTGCCCGTGGGCGTCATCACATTCATGTGGGTGGGGATGTACGGCGGCAACACCCCGCTCGCGCTGGGCACCATCCTGGTCTCGACGCTCATCGCGCCGTTCACCATACCCCTTACGCTGCAGGTTCTCATGGGTGCCGTCATCCATGTGGACGCGGTGGGCATGATGCTCTCGATGATTGGCATGGTGGGACTGCCCGCGGTGCTCGGGATGCTCGTGAACCAGCTCTCGCACGGCTGGGGCTCGCGCGTGCTCTCCCCCGCCATCGCGCCGGCCATCAAGCTGTTCGTCATCGTCATCATCATCTCGAACTCGACCGGAATGAGCGACTACGTGCTGCACCCGACGCCGCAGCTCCTGGCCGTGGCGGCGTTCGTGCTCATGTTCTCCTCGCTTGGCTACCTGTGGGGTCTGGGGCTTGCGCACGTGCTGCGTCGCGACCACCCCGACGCCGTGACGCTCTCCTTTGCCTGCGGGATTCGCAACATCTCTGCCGGCGCGGTCATCGCGGGCCAGTACTTTCCCGGCACGCCGGTGATCTTCCCCTGCATGGTGGGAACGCTGCTGCAACAGATTCTCGCCGGCGCGAACGGCATGGTCCTCAAGCGCCTCGGACGGCGTGAAGACGGCCTCGAGTAGGGCCGGCAAACCAAAACTGTCGAGTTTGCTGCAGTTCAGACGCGACCATGAAAGAAGCCGCCCTTCTCGCGGCGACAAAACCGCAGGTAGCGGTTTTTCGTCTCAGGCGGCTACTCGGCAAGGTCGATTTGAACTGCAGCAAACTCGATAGTTTGGTCTCAGGCCATGCCCAGACGATGGCCAGGCCATGCTCGGACCGGTCATAGACCGGTCCGAAGCCGCGTCCCAAGGCACTTCCGCGGCGCACTAGAGGTACTTGTGCCAGTCCTCCTCGCCCTCGTCCTCGGCACCGGCGGGCTTGGGAGCCGGACGTGCGGGCTGGGCGGCGCGAGCCACGTAGGGCTCGTCGTTCTTCTCGGGAAACTTCGCGAACGCATGCTGGAAGTGCTCGAGGTTCTCGTCGCGACGGCCCTTGGGCACGGCAAACGCCACCTGCGAGACGCAACGCATGCCACCCGCGAGCTCCTCGCGGAACATCTCGGCCACCGTCTCAGCGTCCCAGCCAAAGACGCCGCAGCCAAAGGCCCCCAGCAGCAGCTTGTCATGACCCAGCTCATCGGCGATGGCGAGCACGAGGCGGATGCGGTCGCGCATCGCGCGCTCGAGCGTGGGCGCGTCGAGACGGTAGTCCTCGCGGGCGCGACGGGCGTTGGGTGCCGCCGCCACGATCACATCGGCATAGGAGTGGTACTTGTCGCGCTCGAAGCGGACCTTGGGCACCACGAGCGCACGGTCGCGATAGAGCTCGCAGTTGATGTTGCGGCGACGGTTCTCGGCGTACCAGCCCTTGAAGCGCGTGAGCACGTTGTACAGGAACGAACCCGCGCAGAGGGCCTCCTCCTGCGCCATGGTCCCGCGGTCGTAGCCGCCGCCCGGGTAGGTGAACGAGGCGAAGTCAATGACCGCGAGGTCGCAGGCACTGGCCAGGCCGCGGCCGCGCTCGAGCACGGCGGACACGCTGTCCTGGTCGACTACCTCCACCGCGGGCACCGTGAGCTCGGCGTCGTCCTTGGCCTTGGGCGCGCGGTCGTAGAAGCGCGTCGCCTTGGCGGCCCGCTCAATCTCGGAGCCGAGGCGGTTTGTCATCTCCACCGTGTGGCGCTGCGCCTCCGCCTTGCGGCCGTCGCGACGGTTGTCGCGAGACCCCGAGCGTCCGCCGCCGTTGGCACCCCTACGATCGCTAGTTCCGGCCATGAGCGAGCCTCCCCACGAGACGTTACCTTGCCTGCATTGTAGTGCTTACGCAGGGAAGGGTTCGTTTTGGGCGTGGGGAGGCGGAGGCGCACGATGAGCACCCGGAGCCGGGTGGGACGCGGTTGCAGCGAGAAGGCAAGTGCGCGGACGCCGGGAGGAGGCCGACGGCCGGCAGCCCGGCCCCTACAGGTTGGCGAGCAGGTGGCGCACGATGTCCATGTGATAGCGGTACTCCTCGGCCGACACCGCGGGGTTGATCGCCATGAGCGGGATCTCGCGCTCGCAAAGCGAGTCGTTCGTGCGCGACTCGTCAGTGTGGATGGTCTCGCCCTCGCGCTCGCCAAACGTGCAACCCGGGGCCGAGAACAGCACGAGGTCGCCGATGGAGCCGGATGGACCGGCGCCAGAGAGGCCCGGCAAGACCAGTCAGAAGCGACCTTGCAAAACGCAACAAGGGCGGGGCCCGAGAAGCCCCGCCCCCGCCGGCACCTACTCGTGGCGCTCGAGGAACTCCTCGACCACGGCGTTGTACTCGTCGGGAATTTCGAGGTGCACGCAGTGGGTGGCGCCCTCGCCAAAGAGGTGCCACTCGGCGCCGGGGATGCCGTCGGCCACCTGCTTGGCGATGTAGGGCGTGCACTCGTCGGCCTCGCCCGAGGTCACGAGCGTGGGGATGCAGATGTGCGGCAGGTCGGCCGTGACGTCGAAGTCGCGCATCTTGCCCGTGATCACGAACTCGCTCTTGCCCTGCATGACGTTGTAGACCTCGGTGCCCACCGGGTCATCCTCCGGGAAGGCCAGCGTGCCCTTGCGCTCGCTCTCGGGGATGCGCGAGACGTGGCGCAGGTAGTACTCGGCCGTGGCGGCCTTGACCTCGGGGCGGTCGTAGTCACCGTCCTCGTCGGCCTGGATGAGCGCGGCGGCCATGTCGTCGGGCAGGTAGCTCCGCAGGCGCTGGGCCTCCTTGACCCACACGTCGGCCGAGGCGGGCGAGCTCGCGACCACCATCGAGGCCACGCCGGCGGGACGGTGCGTGGCGGACCTCATGAGCAGCATGCCGCCCCAGCTCTGGCCCAGGATGTGCACGTGGTCGAGACCGAGCGCGCGGCGTACCTCCACGAGCTCGCGCTCGAAGAGCTCCTCGCACCAGAAGTCGGGCATGGACGGGGTGCGCGAGTAGCCGCAGCCAATCTGGTCGTAGTAGATGACGGCGCGGCCGTACCTCTCGGCGATGCCGTCGAGGCTGCGCAGGTACCAGTGTGTGGTGCCCGGCCCGCCGTGCAGCGCAAGCAGCGGCAGACGGCCCTGGTCGCACTCGCCGGCGATGCGGTAGTAGGTCTTGTAGCCCTCGAACGGGATGTAGCCCTCTCGAATCTTGACGCCCATGCGGGCCCCTTTCGTCGTCTTCCAACCCTCGGCTGACCATAGCACGCCATGGAGCGCAAAGGCGCGCTCATCCGTCGGATCGCGCTCATCGCGTGGCGCGGAGGTGTGCAAAACGAACACGTCCCCAATTGCACACCTACGCCCACGCCTTCGACGGCTTTGCCGCGCACGCCCAGGGCATCGCGCAGGTCAACGTCTGGACCGTGCTCGCCGAGAAGGGCATCGGCGCCAGCCTCCAGCACTACAACCCGCTCATCGATGAGGCCGTAAAGTCCCGCTTCGAGGTGCCCGAGAGCTGGAACCTCGTGGCCCAGCTCAACTTTGGCGGCGACGCCGCGCCAGCCGGCGAGCAGCAGCGCAAGCCCGCGAGCGAGCGTGTCCGCGTCGTCCGCTAGGACACGCCGACACCGGGAATCCACAACGGCAGCCAGAACGTGACATAGCCGCAGCATAAGGGCGTGCCAGGCGAACGAATCGCCTTCCACGCCCCCCCCTTGTGACCATGAATGATTGGGGTGCCGAAGCCCCAGACGAGGGGGGGGCGCCGCGGCCCTACGCGAAAGTCTTCGCCAGGTAGTCCACGATGTCACCGGACTCGTAGAGCGGCTTGCCGTCGATGAACAGGCACGGGCACTGGACCTTGCCGCCCTCACGCTCGAGCGTGGCGCGGGCCTCGGGGTTGCCCGTGATGCTCACGGTGGGCAGATTTATGTTGTGCTCCTGCATGTAGCCCAGCACCTTGGCGCACCAGGGGCAGCCGTCAAGGACGTAGAGCTCGTACTTGGTAGCCATGGAATCTCCTCTCACTACGCCGCGGCCAGGGCCGCGGGCGCGACGATGCCGTTGCACCCATCTGGTACCCCGCAAGCGACGCGGGCAAACGCGGGGACGGGACAGGTGACACGAAGCCTCCGAGGCGACCCGCATGAGCAAACCGACCTGAGACCCAACCCGAGACCACGCGGCGACTGTCACGAGGCAGGTTTTGACGGGAATTGGCCGCCCTTCGAGACCATCAGAGCAAAACTATTCCGTTATCTAGATTTTATGGGGCATGGAACAAGTAGCCCAGGAACACCCGTTTACAAATCCGCCGGTAGAGACGTTGCGCATAACTGGCACATCAGGTCGCTACTCCAAGGGTGGGGCCACAAATCTAGATAACGGAATAGATTTGCATTCGGGCCAGGGAATGCGGGTGGCCTTGGGCACGGCCTCGCCGAAACGGCCGGGGGCAGAGGCGGCTCCGGGCACGACTTCGCCGAAACAGCCGGGAGCAGAGGAGGTAGCCGTTCTCGAGGGCATGCCCGATGGCGGCAAGGCCGTCCAGGCCCTGCACGCGATACGTGACAAAACCGATGGCCGGCAGCTCGAGCCCGTCGTGGGCGGTGCGGATGGGAGACGTCATGGCAGCTTCTTCTTGGTCGGGGTCCGCCCGGCCGGGGAGGAGGCGTGGCGTCGGGTCACGTGAAGTGTTCCCAAAGAAGGGCCCCGCATGAGCGTCGCGGGGGCGATTTCGTCCACAATGGCAGGACGAGGGGACAGGGGCGCAGCGACGGGCGGGCCACCAGCCGAGTGCCGGCGCGGGAGGTTCGCCCCTACGACGAAGAACCGCGCGAGGCACGACCCCGCGCCCACGGAAGGAGCGGCATGGCACGCACGGAGGACGACCTGACAGCGGAGCTCGAGCGCATCGATCACAGGGGCTACCCCGCCTACAAGGACCTCCGCGGCACCTACGACCTCGGGGGCATTGAGCTCTCCATCGACCACGTGCAGGGAGACCCCTTCGCCGCCCCGTCCAAGCTGAGCGTACGCATCCCCGCGCGCGTAGGCTGCTGGCCCCGTCGCCTCAGCGACGAGCCGTACCGCACCCGGGCGCTCGAGGACTTCCTCATGCGCAGGTGGTCGCGCTCGCTCGCGAGGGTAAGCCGCGTGGTGGGCGGCTCGGGTAAGAGCGGTGTCCTCGGCACGGACCGTCCGGGCCCAGAGGTGCTCTCGCGCACCGGCCTGTGCGTGGACGAGGACGGCGTGACGGCCCGCTTCGAGGCGGGATTTCCGGCCCACGGCCGCAGCTGCGACGCACGCGGCCTCGCCCGGATCCTGCTCGACATCGTGCCCGACTGCGTCGACCAGGCGCTCGTTGCCGACGACCACGCAATCGCCCAGGCCCAGGCAGCTGCAGACCTTGCCGATGACCAGCACTTTATTCGCGGCGAGCTCGAGCGCCTCGGCCTCGTGGCGTTCGTGGCCGACGGGGCGGTGCTGCCCCGCGCGAGCGGCGTCTCGAGCGCGCCCATGGCCGGGGCCGTGCCGTTCCGCTCGCCCGACACGATGGCGGTGACGCTCGCGCTCCCCCACCGGGGCGAGGTGCGCGGCATGGCCATCCGCCGCGGCGTCACGCTCGTCGTGGGCGGCGGCTTCCACGGCAAGTCGACCCTGCTCAAGGCCCTGCAGGAGGGCGTCTACGACCACGTCGCCGGAGACGGCCGCGAGCTCGTCATCTGCGACGCGAGCGCCTGGAAGCTCCGCGCCGAAGACGGCCGTCCCGTGCGCGACGCCGACATCTCGCCCTTCATCGGCAACCTGCCGAGCGGCCAGGACACGCGCCACTTCTCGACCGATGACGCAAGCGGCAGCACCTCGCAGGCGGCCTCGACCGTCGAGGCGCTCGCGATGGGCGCACGCACACTCCTCATCGACGAGGACACCTCGGCCACCAACTTCATGGTGCGCGACCGCCTCATGGAGGCTGTGGTAAGCCGCGACCACGAGCCCATCACGCCCTTCGTGGAGCGCGTCCGCGACCTGTGGGAGAAGGCTGGCGTGAGCTCGGTAATCGTGGCCGGCAGCTCGGGCTCGTTCTTCTCCGTGGCAGACGCCGTCGTGCAGATGGACCGCTACCGTGCGCTCGACGTCACGGACCGCGCGCGCGAGACGTGCGAGCGGCTCAATGCCCCGGAGACGCCGCAGGCAGCCGGCTTTGCGCTCCCGGACGGCGAGCGTCCCTGCAGGCTCTCGATCCGCGACGCCCGAGCTGCGACCGGACGCGGCAGGGGACGCGGAGGGCGTCCGGACGAGCGGCGCGAGGCCCGAGCACTCAAGGCGAAGGCCCTCGGCACGGACGAGGTGCGCGTGGGCGACGGCATGGCCGACCTGCGCCTCGTTGAGCAGCTCATCGACCCGGAGCAGGTCACGGCCATAGCCACGCTCGTCGCCCTCGCAGCCGAGCGGGGCCTGCTCGACGGGACGCGGACGAGCGTCGAGGTGGCCGGGAAGCTCGTGGGCGCGATCGAGCGCGACGGCTGGGAGGCAGTCCTCGGGCACACCCACGTGAGCTGCGGCATGGCCCTGCCCCGCACAAGCGAGCTCGCCGCCGCCCTCTTCCGCTGGAGATGAGGGCGCGACGAGCGGGGCCGCAACCAGATGTCACAGCCACGCGCGGTGCGGGCATCATTCCCGGCGTGGGCGGGAGACTAGGGCCTAGCCCTCGAGCCAGGCGCTCAGCTCCCTGTTGGCCGCCTCGTCCTCGGCGTGCTTGCCTCGGGCGCCATACTTCTCGCGGCTCCGCTTGATGCGCTCGGCGATGGTCCCGAGCAGCTCGGGGTTGGCCTGGACGGCCGCGGCCGGAACGGGTAGCGGCTCGCTCTCGAGGCCCTCACGCAGGTAGGCGTTGATGCCCAGCATGTTGAAGAGCATCGAGCTGTTCTTGCTATCGTCAGCCGTGAAGACGTGGCCAAAGTCGCAGGCTGCGTCATCGCCCGTGAGCGCAAACCACGGCACGCGGGCCGACTGGCCACCGGCGAACGCCCCGATGAAGCCCTGCTCGCAGACCGTGACGTCAAACTCGCGGACGTACGTCTCGAGGGACTCGGGGCGGGCCGAGAGGTGCAGGCGTCAGCGCGGGGCGGGCGTCAGCGCGGGACGATGCCGCAAGCAAGGCTAGACGCCCAGCAAGCGCACGCCGCGCTCCGTGTCCTCGCAGCGGACGCAGGAGCGCTCGCGGCGGATCTCCCAGATGGCGAGCAGGTCGCCGGCACAGCCCGAGAGGTGCAGCACGAACGCCACGTAGCCGAGGAGCGGCAGGTCGAGAAGCGAGCCGACCCCCAGGAGAGCCGCGCTCAGGACGAGTGCCGGCGCCGCGAGGACGATGCAGAACCGGTCGCGCTCGAGCACGAGGCCGGGGCAGCCCGCATAGAGCATGCCCGCCTGGCAGCCAAAGGTCACCTTCGTGCCAGGGCCGCCAAACAGGCGAAAGTAGAGCGCGTGGACGAGCTCGTGCACAGGCAGCGCCACGATGGAGACGACCGCGAGGGCGACAAGCCAGAGGAGCCAGCCGAGGCCGCCCGCGACGGCGAGGTGCGCGGCCTCCGCAGGCGGGTTCGCGCCGCCCGACAGGCACAGGGCAACACCGCCAAGAAGGCCCAGGCCAAGGATGGCGAGCGACCAGTGATAGAGCCGCCCGCGCAGCTCCTCGTCCCCAAGAAAGTCGATGTCACGGATGGTCCTCATGCGCATCCTCCTGCTTCGCGGGAGCGCTCGGGCACGCGGGGCTGCCGTGCGTCCCCGCCGTCGAGCCTGAGCTCGTAGACGTTCGTCCAGCTGCTGAGCGCAAGCCCCTCGTAGGGAAACCACACCGGCTTGTGCAGGGTGAAGCCCAGCTCGTGGTACAGGCGGTTCGAGAGACTCTGCGGGCTCGTGTTGATGCGGAGCGCCCTGCAGCCGCGCCGGATCGCCTCGTCCGCATAGCGCGCGAGCAGCGCGCGGGCCACGCCCTGGCCCCGCTCGTCCGGGTCGACCGCGAGCAGGTGGCAGGTCAGCGCCTCGCGAGGCCGAAGCGGCTCCCAGTCCGGCTCGACCCCGGGCAGGCCAAAGTCGTCGTCGAGCGACATGACGCCGAGAACGCGATGCGGAGCCGCTGGATCACGCGAGACGGCGACCCACGTCTCCCCCGCACGCAGGCGCCGGCTCACCTCGTCGGGCAGCGGCCAGAAGCCGCGCCGCCAGCCGCAGGTCTCCCGGCCGGAGACCTCGCACGAGTCCATGAGCCTGTCGTAGAGGGCAAGGACGTCGGCCTCGTCGGCCGCCGTGGCCGGCACGACCTCCATACTACCGGCCACACCCGTGACCTGCGGCGCATTGCCATGCCATGCAACGAGCGGCAGGTCACGGATGGGGCGCTCCCCCGCCGTCATGGTCCTCTCCGCCTCGGCCACGACGCACTCCGGGGCATCGTGGGGCAGGTCGTGCCCCGCGCCGTCCACCACCACGAGCCGCGAGCCGGGAAGTGCCTCGGCGATGCGGTGCGTCTCCTCCGGCCGGATGAGGTCGCGCTCGCCCGTCATCACGCAAGCGGGGCAGCGCACGGCCGCGAGCGACGCCGCCTCGATGTGCGGTTGCTCGAGCATGAGGCGCAGGAGCTCCGTCTCCGAGTAGCGCTCCGGCTCGCCCGTCGCCTCGCAGGGATGGGGCGCGGCGTCCGGGCCGTCGTCGAAGGGGCGGCAGGAGGCAACATCGCCATCCGCGGGTACGTCGCCGGCAGCCGCACCCCCGCGAAGCGAGCGAAGCCCGTCTCCCACGACCCTGCCCACCCGCTCCACGGGCGCAAGCCCCGTCAGCGCCACCTGCATGCCCAGACGGGAGGCACGCGTGAGGCCCTCCGGCTCCAGGTTGGCCCCCAGGCACGTGAGCGAGAGCACCCGACTCGCCGCGTCGCGCGCGAGCAGGAGCCCCACGATGCCGCCATCGGAGAACCCGAGCACGTGGGCCTGCGTGACGCCGAGCCGGCTCATGACCTCGAGCGCGTCAGCCGCCATGAGCTCGTAGGCGAGCGGCTCGCTCCCCCGCCCGGAGGCGCCCTGGCCGCGCGAGTCAATCGCGATGATGCTGCGCCCCCGCGCAAGCGGGGCGATGACGTCGAGCATGTGGGCGTGGTCCTCGCCGTTTCCGTGGAGCACGACCACGGGGGCCGGCCGCCACGTCACGGCAAACGGGGTGCCCGGAACGTCACGCACGCCCGCCGGCGCATAGACAAACGCCGCCACGCGGGCACCGTCGCCCATGGGAACCTCGACGCTGCAGGTAGGTGTCACGTCTCCTCCAACTCGCCAACCAACGGCCCGCCCAAGGCCCATCAAAAAAGACGGGACCCGCAACGGGCCCCGTCCGCAGCCACCCTCGCGGCGGCCCTACTTCCTGTACTGGCTCTCGTGCTTGCGGAAGAAGTCGAAGCGCGGCGGCAGCTCCACGATCTCGTGGTCACTCGGGTCCTCGCCGAGCGAGGCGGCCAGCTGTCGTGGCGTCTCGAGCGCGTGCTCCCAGCCGAAGAAGTCTCGCTCGGAGAAGCCCATGTGCTCGGCCACCAGCTCGCAGCCCGCCGGAACGGCCGCGTGCATGAGCAGCGCCGTGGTCCTGAGCTCGGCAAACGCGTTCGCCAGCGCAGCCACGTAGGCCTCGGCGTCGTCGCCGGCCGCCCTGCTCGCCGCGTCCCAACGCTTGTTGGCGGCGCGGCAGAACTCCTCCACCGCCGCAAGGGCGCCGTGGAAGTCCATGTCGTAGACGGTGCGCTCAAAGGCCAGCGTGGCCTCGCGGCACCCCTCGACCACCTCGTCGGACGCCTCGACGGCCGGCAGGTGCGCCCCGCAGGCCTTGGCCGCGCCGTAGAAGCACGAGCGCGCGAGGCGGTTGAAGATGTTCGTGAGGAAGGCGCTCTCCTTGAGGGCCGGGTCCACCACGCGCGGGTCGTCCCTGACGAGCAGGTCGGGCGCGCCGGCCTTGCCCTTGCGCGACACGCTCGTGTCGTAGGGTTTGGGCGAGAAGCTCACGGCCTTGGCGTCGAGCGCCAGGCTCAGCCAGTGGGCGCGCAGCTGCTCGGCCGTGTAGTGCTCGAGGAGCTCCGCGGCCATGGGCGGTTTTATGGCGCCCGAGCTCGAGGCCTTCTTGTTCATGAACAGGATGTGGTAGTTGGCCACCGGCGTGGTCTGCTTGAGACCCCAGCCCAGCGCCTCCCACATGGCCGGCTGGGCCACGCAGTAGAAATAGATGTTGTCCTGGCCGATGAACTGGAAGACACGGGCGTCGTCCGCGCACCACCAGTCATGCCAGTCGGTCGAGGAGTAGCGCCCGGGAGCACCCTCGGCAAGCGCCGTCTGCACGAAGGAGATGGGCGCCCAGAGGCTCTCGGGCCAGCACCACACGGTGAGCCCGCCCACACCGTCGAGCTCGGGCGCGGGCACGCCCCACTCGATGTTGCCCGTGATGCGGAACGGCAGCAGGCACTTGCCCGTGCGGAAGCGGATCTTGTGCGCCTCAAGCACCTCGCGGGCGCTGTCGCGCTCCTCCCAGTCGGCAAACTCCACCGAGAAGCTCGTGGCGTTGCCCTCAGCCGCATGGACGGTGTGGGCGGGGAGCTTCTCGGCCACAGCATCGAACGCCTCGCGCAGCTCGTTCTTGATGTAGATGACGGGGGCCACGAGGCTCTCGCGCACCGTCTTGATGACGACGTCTCGCACCTGCGGGTCGGCGTCCCACTCGTCCATGAGGTCCTCGAGGGCCCTCTGGAAGGCGGGCAGGTCGAAGTACCAGTTGTCGCAGGGACGAAGCTCGGGCTTGGTGCCCGTGAGCTGCGAGACCGGGTTGATGAGCTCCTCCGGGTCGAACTGGTGGCCCAGGTCGCACTCGTCTGCGTAAGCCTTCTCGGACTTGCAGCCGCGCACGGGGCAGCGACCGATGACCTGGCGGCCGTTCAGGAACGTCTGGGCCTCGGTGTCGTAGAACTGCAGCGTGGAACGCTTCTTGAGGGCGCCCGCCTCGAAGAGGCGGCGAATCCACTCGTCGGAGAGCCTGGCGTGGAAGGGCTTGGCCGGGTCCAGCCCGGAGCCCGCGTAGATATCGAGCGAGATCTCGTACGCGTCGAGCGCGGCCTTCTGGTTGTCGTGGTGGCCGCGCACGTAGTCGGTGATGGTGCCGGAGAACTCGCCGGCCTCGGTGAGCTTGCGGTAGCCCTCCATGATGGGCGAGCCGAAGCAGTCCGTGCCCGAGACGAACAGCACGTTCTCGGCGCCGATGCGGTCGCGCAGGAAGCGGGCGAAGAAGTCGGCCGGTACGAAGACGCCGCCGACGTGGCCGAAGTGCAGGTCCTTGTTGCCATAGGGCATGCCGGCCGTGACGACGGCACGCGCCGGGAAGTGGGGACGCTCGGGTGCGGTAGCTTCGGTGCTCATGCGGGCCTCTCTCCAGGATTCGATAGCTTGGCTATTCTCGCACTAAACGCCCCGCCCTGCATCACGCGCCATCCACCTTCGTCACGTTTCCTTCCGGATGATATGTCACATTTTCGCGATGGTCGCGCTTCCCGTGATTCGTTTCCACGATGTCGGCCGGCAAGCGCGACGCATCATCCAGAATGGGATGCACACGAGGCGAAAAACGGTCACGACAGAACCGGCCACAATGAAAATGTGACAAATCATCCGGAAGAAAGTGTGACGGCTAGAGGTTGACGAGGGAGCCCTTGGGGAACAGGACGGTGATCGTGGTGCCCACGCCCACCTGGCTCTCGAGGCGGATCTTGGCACCGTGATAGGCGGCCGCGTGCTTGACGATGGCAAGGCCCAGGCCCGTGCCGCCGGTCTGGCGCGCGCGGCTCGAGTCCACGCGGAAGAAGCGCTCGAAGACCTTCCGCTGCATGTCGGCCGGAATGCCCACGCCCGTGTCGGAGACGCGCAGCACCGGCGCCCCGTCCACGAGGCCCACCCAGCCCGTCACCGAGCCGCCCTTGCGGTTGTAGCGAATCGCGTTGTCGCAGAGGTTGTAGGCCAACTCGTCGAGCAGCCGCGGGTTGCCGCGCACGATCACGGGGTCGCCCGAGCACTCGAGCGTCACGTCGGCGGAGTCGGCCACGGGCGCCAGGCGGGCGCACACCTCGAGCAGACGCTGGTTGAGGTCGACCGGCTCGGGCTTGCCCACCAGGTCACGGTCGCGCGAGCGCTCCGACTCGTCCAGCTTGGAAAGGATGAGGATGTCGTTCACGAGGTCGGTCATGTGGCGTGCCTCGTCGTAGATGCGCCCCGCAAACTCGGGAACGTCGGAGGGACGCGCGATGCCGTCGCGAATGAGCTCGGAAGCGGCGGAGATGGACGAGAGCGGCGTCTTGAGCTCGTGCGTCACGTTGGCGGTGAACTCGCGGCGCATGAGGTCGGCGTCCTTGAGCACGTCCATCTGGTCGGAGATGCGCTGCAGGAGCGGACACAGCTCGCGATAGGAGGAGTTGGGGTCCGGGTTGGCCGAGTCGATGGAGAGCACCGGGCGCATGATGCGGTCGGTCACAAAGCGGGCCACCACCCAGCAGGCCAGCACCACCACGGCCACGATGAGCGCCACCGCAAGCAGGTCGTGCGAGATGGCCGCGAGCGCCCCGTCGCGGTCGACCGAGACGCGCACCACGCTGCCGTCGTCCAGGCGAAGCGCTCGGTAGATGCTCACGCGTCCCACCGTCGCGCTCTCGCGCTCGGCAGAGCCCGACCCCGTCTCCAGCGCCTCGGCAATCTCGGGACGCGTCTCGTGGTTGGGCATGTCGTCCACGTTGCCCTGGTTGTCATAGGCCACGGTTCCGTCGGGCTCCACGAGGGTCACGCGCATGTCGCCCAGGCTCATGCCGGCAAGCTTGTCGGCGTCGTGCTCGTTGCCGTCGAGCATCGACTGGATGAGCGCCGCCTCGGCATCGAGCATGCGGCCCGTGTCGCCCAGCGCCGTCGACTGGTAGATGGAGGTCGCAAGCACCATCACCACGAGCGACGCCACCGTGGAGACCACGGCAAGCGACAGGAACACCCTGCGCACAAGCGAGGGCTGGCGCCCGGGGACAACCCGAGCGCCAGCCGCATTGGAACGCACCTTGTCTTTGGAAACTTGGGAAACGTCGGCCATGCTAGCCCTTCAGTCGGTAGCCCACCCCGCGAACGGTCTCGATGAGGCCGGAGTTGTCGCCCAGCTTCTGGCGAAGCGTCTGGACATGAACGTCCACCGTACGGCTTCCGCCGTCAAAGTCCCAGCCCCAGACGCGCTGAAGCAGGGTCTCACGGTTGAACACCACGCCGGG
Source organism: Olsenella uli (assembly GCF_901212675.1). Lineage (GTDB taxonomy): Bacteria > Actinomycetota > Coriobacteriia > Coriobacteriales > Atopobiaceae > Parolsenella > Parolsenella uli_B. The sequence goes on along the minus strand of NZ_CAAKOQ010000017.1, from coordinate 10,609 downwards.
CGAGCGCATGAGAAACGCGAGGAGGTCGAACTCGCGCAACGTGAGGTTGAGCGGCTTGCCGTCACACGTGGCCTCGTGGCGCGAGGGAGACACCGAGAGCGGCCCCACCTCGAGCGTGTCGGCCGCGTCGTCGGCGGCGCTGCGCGCGGGTGCTCGACGCAGCAGCGCACGCACGCGGCTCACCATCTCCATCATGCCAAAGGGCTTGGCGAGGTAGTCATCCGCCCCGTCATCAAGCGCGGTCACGGTGTCCAGCTCCGAGTCGCGGGCGGTGAGCATCATGACCGGCACGTTGGAGAGCCCGGGCGTCTGACGGATGCGATGCAGGATCTGCAGGCCGTCGGTGTCGGGCAGCATGATGTCGAGAAGCACCGCGTCGGGCACGCGCTCGGCGCAGGCCCGCCGAAAGGCGGCGTCGTCGGGCAGGCCCTTGGCCTCGATGCCCGCCTGCGCAAGCGCGTAGACGGTGAGCTCGCGGATGTTCTTCTCGTCCTCGACGTAGTAGATCACGCGGTTGTTCCCCTGCTGAGTAGGTTGCATGGAAAGGCTCCCTACTCGCCCTGAACCTCGTCAGCGTCGTGGTCGCCCACGCTAAGGATACGCTCTCCGGTGGCGCGGAACACCGCCCAATCCGAGATGCGCTGGGCGTGGTCGCCCATGCGCTCGAAGTACTTGGCGATCATGAGCAGCTCGGGCAGGCTCTTGGGGCTGGGCTTTCCGGCCTTGATGAGCTCGACCACGATGTCCTCGGCCTCGGAGTACAGGCGGTCAAGGTCGTCGTCGGAGGAGATGACCTCGCGGGCCTTGTCGGCATCGGCGGTGCAGAAGGCGTCGACGGCGCTGTCGACCATCGCGGCGGCACGGGCGCTCATGCTCATGAAGGTGTCGGAGAGGCGGTCAGAGGCCTTCTTGGAGAGCTCGGACTCGATGAAGGCCACGTCGCGGCACATGGAGTCGATCTGGGCAAGGTCGCTCACGATACGGAAGGTGGCGGACACGAAGCGCAGGTCGGCGCCCACGAGCGGCTGCTGGAGCAGCATCGTGTCGAGGCAGGTGCTCTCGATGTTGGAACGAAGGCGCTCGGCGGCCTTGCGCCCCTCGAGGATGCCGGTCTCGGCGCCCTTGTCGCCGGTGGCGGCGAGGCCCGCGGCGCGGACGTCGGAGGATGCCTTGTCGCCAAAGCGCTTGACGAGCGCCTCCATGTCGTTGAGCTGCTTGCTAAATTCGAGACGTGCCATCAGCTGAACCTCCCTGTCAGGTATTCGACCGTACGCTTCTCCTTGGGGTTCGAGAACAGCTCCTTGGTGGGGCCGGCCTCGATGAGCTCGCCAAGGTAGAAGAAAGCCGTCTTGTCGGCCACGCGGGTGGCCTGCTGCATGTTGTGCGTCACGACAACCACGGTGTGGTTCTGGGAGAGCTTCTTCATGAGGTCCTCGACCACGAGGGTGGAGATGGGGTCGAGGGCGCTCGTGGGCTCGTCCATGAGCAGCACGTCGGGGTTGGTGGCAAGCGCGCGGGCGATGCAGAGGCGCTGCTGCTGGCCGCCGGAGAGGCCCAGGCCGCTCTTGTCGAGCGTGTCCTTGACCTCGTCCCAGAGGGCGGCCTCGGTGAGCGTCTGCTCGCAGATGTCGTCGCCCTCCTCCTTCGTGAGCTTCCTCATGCGGTTGGGACCGTAGAGGATGTTGTCACGGATGCTCATCGGGAAGGGGTTGGGGTGCTGGAACACCATGCCCACGTGCACGCGCAGCGCGTTGGCGTCCATCTTGAAGATGTCCTCGCCGCGGAACTTGATGAGTCCCTCGACCTTGACGCCCCCGACGAAGTCGCACATGCGGTTGAACGTGCGTAGCAACGTGGACTTGCCGCAGCCGGACGGGCCGATGAAGGCCGTGGCGCGCTTCTCCGGAATCTCCAGGTTGATGTGCTTGAGCGCCTGGAAGCCGCCGTTGTCGTACCACAGGTTGAAGTCGCTGATCGAGAGCGCGCTCGGCACGCCATCGATCATACGGTGCTCAGCCTGGTCGAACTCCTTGGTAATCTCCATCAGCCAAACCTTCCGCTCAGGTAGTCCGACAGGCGCTGGTCCTTCGGCGCCGAGAAGATCTGCTTCGTGGTGCCCGTCTCGACCATGTCGCCCACGTAGAAGAAGGCGGTGCGGTCGGAAACGCGCGTGGCCTGCTCCATGTTATGCGTCACGATGGCGACGCAGATGCCCGAATCGGCGATGGAGCGGATCGTCTCCTCGACCGCGAAGGTCGAGATCGGGTCCAAGGCCGAGCAGGGCTCGTCGAACAGGATCACGTCGGGCTTCATGGCCAGGGTGCGCGCGATGCAGAGGCGCTGCTGCTGGCCGCCGGAGAGGCCCCAGCCGCTCTGGCCGAGCTTGTCCTTGACCTCGTCCCAGAGGGCCGCCTGCTTGAGCGACGTCTCGACGAGCTCGTCGCCCTCCTCGCGGCTCTTGACGCGGCCGTGGCGCTTCGGCGCGAACAGGATGTTCTCGCGGATAGACTTGTGGAACGGCGTCGGCTGCTGGAACACCATGCCGATGGACTTGCGCAGCTCGAAGGTGTTCTCTTCCTTCGTGTTGATGTTGCGCCCGTGGTAGAGGATCTCGCCGCCGATGTCGCAGCGTGGAATCTCGCGGTTCATGAGGTTGAGGCAGCGCAGGAACGTCGACTTGCCACAGCCCGAGGGGCCGATGAGGGCCGTGACGCAGCCTGCGTCGAAGTCGAGGCTCGTGGGGTGCAGGGCCTCCTTGGTGTGGTCATAGCGAACCGTCACGTTGCGCGTGGAGAGCAGGTGGTTCTGCGTGCCCTCCTGGGCCTTGGCGGTCGCCGTGTTGGTGTTGTCGCTCATTCGCTCGTCAGCTTCCTCGCGAGTGCCTTGCCGAGGACTCGGGCAAGGACGTTGAACAGAAGGACGCAGATGATCAGGACCGCAGCCGTGCCCCAGACGATCTCGTCGTTGCCGGGCGAGGGCTCCATCTTGAGCTTCCAGATGTGCACGGCCAGCGTCTCGGCAGGACGGAAGATGTTCCACGGGTTCGTGGGGCTCGCGAAGTTGGTGCTCGCGAAGTTGAGGCGCGCGGCGGCAGAGCCGGACGTGAAGATCAGGGCAGCGGCCTCGCCGAACACGCGGCCGGCGAAGATGACGATGCCGGTGACGATGGCGGGCATGGCGCTCGGGAGCAAGACGTTCAGCGTAGTCTCCCAACGGGTGAGGCCGAGGGCCAGACCGGCGTCACGCTGCGAGCGCGGCACGTCCTCGAGGGCCTGCTGGATGACGCGGACGAGGATCGGGATGTTGAACATCGTGAGGGCCAGGCAGCCGGCGAGGATCGAGATGCCCCAGCCGAGGTAGACCACGAAGAACAGCGAGCCGAACATGCCGACGACGATGGACGGCAGCGAGGACAGGGTCTCGATGGCCGTGGAGGCCGCGGAGGTGACCCAGTTCTCAGGCGCGTACTCCACGAGGAAGATGGCGCCGCCGAGCGAGATGGGCACCGAGATGATCAGGGTGATGATCAGCATGTAGAACGAGTCGAAGAGCTGGAAGGCGATGCCCGGGAGCTCCTTGTTGTTGGACGGGTTGGTCAAGAAGCCCGGCTGGAACACCTTCCAGAGGCCCTCGGCCAGGATGTAGATCACGATAGCCGCGAGCAGCGCAAGCACGAGGCCCACGATGACGGTCAGGATGACCGTGGCGACCTTATCCTGCTTGCCGATCTTGGTGGCATGCGCGGAGAGGTCGACCGCCTTGCCACCCACCGTGGTGACGGAGGAGGTTTCGTTAGCCATTAGCCTTGGCACCCCTCTTCCCGATGATGTGGATGACGAGGATGAAGAACAGGGACATGATCAGGAGCAGCAGGCCGAGGCTCCAGAGGGCGTGGTACTGGATGGAGCCCGTGGTGGCGTTGGCCAGGCCGCTCGTGAGGGCCGTGGTGAGCGTGGCCGCCGGGTCGAGCAGGCTCGTCGGCATGGCCTTCTCGACACCGCCGATGACCATCTGCACGGCGAGCGTCTCGCCGAAGGCGCGGGTCATGCCCAGGATGACGGCGGTCATGAGCGAGGGCAGCGCACTCTTGAGGACCACGTGCCACACGGTCTGCCAGCGGGTGCAGCCGAGGGCGAAGGAGCCCTCGCGGTACTGGTTGGGCACCGCGGCGAGCGCGTCGATGGAGAGCGTGGTGACCGTCGGGAGGATCATGACGGCCAGCACGAGCGCGCCGGACAGGATGCCCGCGCCGGTGCCGGCGGCAGAGCCGAAGATGGCGACCATGAGCGGGTTGATGACGGAGAGGCCGAGCAGGCCGTAGACGACCGACGGGATGCCGACGAGCAGCTCCACGAGCGGCTGAAAGACCTTGCGGCCAAAGACGGGCTGGACCTCGACCACGAAGATGGCGCTGCCGAGCGCGATCGGCAGGGCGAAGATGGTCGAGAGCAGCGTCACGGAGAAGGAGCCCACGATGAGCGGCAGGGCGCCGAACTTGTCATCGGTGGGGATCCAGTTCTGGCCCGAAAGGAAGGCGCCGATGTTGATGCCGTCGCCGATGAACGTGGTGAGGCCCTGCTGGGCCACCATGACGATGAGCGTCAGCACCACGATGGCCACCAGCGCGACGCAGGCGCCCGTTAGCCCGAGACCCACGTTCTCGAGGCGGCGCTTAGGTAGCAACTGCTTTGCCATTGATTGACCTTTCTAGTTGGACGTGACAAGGGAACGGGTCCTGGTCGCCTCGGGGAGGGCGCCCGTCTGCGCGCTCGTCTCCCACGCTTTCGAGGAAGCGACTCCTGGCCCTCCGGCCCGGGGCGCGTTCCATTGTCACGTCCCCTTCATTCATGAGAACGGGGCGCCCCAACCCACGACAGACTGGAGCGCCCCGCAAGGGAGAGAGAAAGGGTGCTACTTCTGGGAGATGGTGCCCTTGGCGTCCTTCTTGACCTTCATGCCGGTCAGAGGGATGAAGCCGTCCTTCTCGACGAGCTTGCCCTGGACGTCATCGGAGAGCATGTAGTCGATGAACGCCTTGGTGGCCTCGTCGGCATCCTTCGAGGTGTACATGTGCTCGTAGGACCAGATCTTGAAGTCGCCGGTCTCGACGTTCTCCTTCGTGGGCTCCACGCCGTCGACCTTGAGGGCCTTGAACTTGGAGTCATCGAAGTAGTTGAAGGAGAGGTAGGAGATGGCGCCGTCGGTCTGGGAGACCTTCTCGACGACGGTGCCCGAGGAGTCCTCCTCGGCGATCGGCTTGAAGGAGTCGGGGACCTTGGTGCCCTGGAGCACGGCGTCCTCGAAGGTGGCACGGGTGCCGGAGCCGGGCTTGCGGTTGATGACCTGGATGGGGCCGGAGAGCTTGGAGTCGATCTGGCTCCAGTCGGTCACGGCACCGGTGAAGATGCTCTTGAGCTGCTCGGTCGTGATGTCGTCGATGGCGACGTTCTTGTTCACGACGGGGCCCATGCCGGTGATGCAGACCTGGTTGTCGACAAGCTTCTCGACGTCGGCAGCCTCGAGCTTGTTCTCGGCGAAGACGTCGGAACGGCCAATCTGGACCTTGCCGTCCTTGATGTCGGAGAGGCCCTGGCCAGAGCCGCCGGCGCTAATGGAGATGGTCACGTCAGGGTTGGCGTCCTGGAAGGCGTTGGCGGCGTCCTCGACGAGCGGCTGGAACGACGTAGCGCCGGAGCAGCTGATGGAGCCAGAGAGCGACTTCTCGGCAGCGCCGGACGTGGCAGCGGTACCGGCGTTGGAACCGCCGCCGCAACCAACGAGACCGAGGCCCGCGACGGCGGCGAGGCCACCAGCGAGACCGAGGAACTGACGACGAGACATATCCGTGCGCATAGTTCTCCTTCTTTCGAGTTTTTGGGAAGGCCCGTCCACTCCCATGCGGCCTTCCCACATCCATGCTGGATGCTACGTGCCGCCCACCGCCCGATTCGCGCGATTCCCCAGCCCTTACGCTCGCGTAACGCGTCTTTACATTCCCATGACATTCGCTGACACTTAGCCATGCACTCATACGTCATGCGGGGTCAGGGCAGGCGCGCGAATCAAGACTCGTGCCGCCATGGCGCGGTGAGGTGAGGGCCTCTGCGAGGCAAGCCTCCCCCAGACGCGCGGCATCCCCGGCCCCCGGACCTGGTCCGTCCGGCGCACCCCGGCTTCGCCTCCTGCGCCCAAAGGGATGTTCGTATACTAACTGTTAGGTTCCCTCAACTTGAGGTGCCATATTGTTAGGTACCTTGACTAATGAGCAAGAGGGGCGTAGCATGCCTCCGACAAAGAGAGGTGGGCGCTTGCCCACGACACGACTCAAAGGAAGGGAGGAGCATGGAAGACGACAGAAGTAACGGCGCGGCAGACGACGTCGCCGGCGACGCGGACGCCCAGCCCAAGCCCGCCGACACGGCCCGGCCCCGCTGGATGGACATCGCCGACCCTCTCGAGCGCCAGTGCGCCCACATCCTGGACAGCCTCGGCTTCTGCGGCCACTACCTGCACGTCCACGGCGGCGGTCGCTCCGGGCGCGCGCCCATCCTGTGCACGCTGCGCAAGCACGGCGGCCAGATGGCCCAACGCGAGCTCGCGAGCCGCTTCGAGCTCAAGGCGGGCTCGCTCTCGGAGGTGCTCGCCAAGGCCGAGGAGGCAGGCCTCATCGAGCGCACCCGCGACCCCAACGACCGCCGGCAGCTCGTCGTTCGCCTCACCGAGGAGGGCCACACGCAGGCTGACGAGGACCAGCTCGACCGCGAGCGGTTCCGTGCCGAAGCCTTCTCGTGCCTCACACAGGAAGAGCGCGCCCAGCTCGAGGGCGTGCTCGTACGCATCAAGCAGCATTGGAGGTCACTGGATGATTAAGACCCTCGCAAAGAGCATCGGCGAGTACAAGGGCGCGGCCATCGCCACCCCCCTGCTCGTCACCGGCGAGGTGCTGTTCGAGGTCATGATCCCGTACCGCACGGCCGTGCTCATCGACCAGGTCAAGGCAGGCGCCGAGATGGGCTCCCTGCTCGGCGAGGGCGCCATCCTTGCCCTCATGGCCCTCGTGTCGCTCGCCTTTGGCGCCGCGGCCGGCATCACCTGCTCGAAGGCCTCGGTGGGCTTCTCGAAGAACCTGCGCCGCGACATGTTCGCCAACATCCAGACCTTCGACTTCGCCACCATCGACCGCTTCAGCAACTCCAGCCTCGTGACGCGCCTCACCACCGACGTCATGAACGTGCAGATGGCCTACATGCAGATCATCCGCACGGCCATCCGCTGCCCGCTCATGCTCGTCTTCGCGCTCTTCATGGCCTACATGATGGGCGGCTGGCTCGCGTTCATCTTCCTGGCCGTGGTGCCCCTCCTCGCGGTGGCGCTCATCGCCATCGTCAAGGTGGTCCACCCGATCTTCCGCCGCATCTTCAAGAAGTACGACGCCCTGAACGAGAGCGCCGAGGAGAACCTCTCCGGCATCCGCGTGGTCAAGAGCTTCGTGCGCGAGGGCTACGAGAAGAACAAGTTCGGCACCGCCGCCGAGGATGTGCGCCGCGACTTCACGCGCGCCGAGCGCATCCTGGCGCTCAACATGCCCGTCATGAACTTCGCCATCTACGTGGTCATGGCCTCGGTCATCGGTCTCGGCGCCTACGCCATCATCTCCACGAGGGGCCAGCTCATCGACGTGGGCCAGTTCTCCTCGCTCATCACCTACGGCTTCATGATCCTCATGAGCCTCATGATGGTGTCGATGGTCTTCGCCATGATCACCATCGCCGAGGAGGGCGCCGAGCGCATCTGCGAGGTGCTCGTCGCCAAGCCCCAGATCGTGAGCCCCGAGGACGCCGTCACCGAGGTGGCCGACGGATCGATTGACTTCGACCACGTGGGCTTCTCCTACGGCGGCAACCGCAGGCGCGAGGCCCTCGTCGACGTCGACCTGCACATCAAAAGCGGCGAGACGATCGGCATCATCGGCTCGACGGGCAGCTCCAAGTCGAGCCTCGTGCAGCTCATCCCACGCCTCTACGACGCCACCGAGGGCGTGGTGCGCGTGGGCGGCCGCGACGTGCGCGACTACGACGTCGAGGCCCTGCGCAACCAGGTGGCCATGGTGCTCCAGAAGAACGTGCTGTTCAGCGGCACCATCGCCGAGAACCTGCGCTGGGGCAACCCAGATGCCACCGACGAGGAGGTGCGCGAGGCGGCCCGCCTCGCCCAGGCCGACGAGTTCGTGAGCGGCTTTGCCGACGGCTACGACCACAGGATCGAGCAGGGCGGCAGCAACGTGTCCGGCGGCCAGAAGCAGCGCCTCTGCATCGCCCGCGCGCTGCTCAAGCACCCCAAGGTCCTCATCCTCGACGACTCCACGAGCGCCGTGGACACCAAGACCGACAAGCTCATCCGCGAGGGCCTCGAGGCGTACCTGCCCGGCACGACCAAGATCTTCATCGCCCAGCGAACGGGCTCGGTCGAGGACGCCGACCGCATCATCGTGATGGACGACGGCCGCATCTCGGCCATCGGCACGCACGAAGAGCTACTGCGCACGAGCGAGATCTACCGCGAGGTGTACATGTCCCAGAACAAGCAGAGCCACGACGAGAAGGCCATCGAGATGGAGGAGGTCAAGGATGCCTAGCCAGAGCAAGGGCCAGGGCCAGATGCCGGCCAAGCGCCACATGGGCAGGACCGCCCTGCGCGTGCTCAAGATGCTCTTGGGCTTCTACCCGGTGCTTCTGCCCGCGGTGATCGTGTGCATCATCGCGAACGGCATCGTGCAGACCATCCCCAACGTCTTCATGGAGCGCGTGCTCACCATCGTCCAGGACTCCTGGACGACCGGCGACTGGGACTCCGTCGCCGCCAGCGTGCTCGAAAACGTCGCCATGCTCGTGGTGTTCTACCTGATTGGCATCGCCGTGAGCGTGTTCTGGACGCAGGCCATGGCCTACATCACGCAGGGCTCGCTCAAGAAGTTCCGCTGTGCCATGTTCAACCACATGCAGGCCCTGCCGATCCGCTACTTCGACACGCACCAGCACGGCGACGTCATGAGCTACTACACCAACGACATCGACGCCATGCGCATGATGATCTCGCAGTCGCTGCCGCAGCTCCTGCTCACGAGCCTCATCATGATCTCTGTCACGATCATCATGTTCTACTACAGCGCGCCGATGGCGCTCGTGGTCATCGCGGGCGCACTGCTCATGGCCGCCGCCACGCGCTTCCTCGGCGGGCGCTCGGCCAAGAACTTCATGCGCCAGCAGCGCGCCGTGGCCAAGCTCGAGGGCTCGGTCGAGGAGTTCATGGCCGGCGAGCGCGTCATCAAGGTCTTCTGCCACGAGGACGAGGCCGCGGCCGACTTCGCCAAGATCAACGAGGAGTGGGAGGACGCCGCCCGCAAGGCCAACAGCTACTCCAACACCCTCATGCCCATCCTCATGAACCTCGGCAACCTGCTCTACGTGATCGTGGCCATCGCGGCCGGCGCGCTCATCTCGGCGCACGCGCCCAACCTGAGCTTCTCGGGCCTGCCGCTCACCATCGCCGTGGCCGTGCCGTTCCTCAACATGACCAAGCAGTTCGCCACGCAGATCGGCCAGGTGTCGATGCAGATCAACTTCGTGGTCATGGGCCTTGCCGGCGCCGAGCGCATCTTCGAACTGCTCGACGAGCCGGTCGAGCAGGACTCGGGCTACGTGACGCTCGTGAACATGGCCGTCGAGCACGGCGAGCTGGTGGAGAGCGAGAGGCACACGGGGCTCTGGGCCTGGAAGCACCCACACAAGGACTCGGGCACCGTGGACTACGTGCCGCTTCGCGGCGACGTGCGCATGGAGCACGTGGATTTCTCGTACGTGCCCGGCCACGAGGTGCTGCACGACGTGAGCGTGTACGCCAAGCCCGGCCAGAAGGTGGCCTTCGTGGGCGCCACGGGCGCGGGCAAGACCACGATCACCAACCTCATCAACCGCTTCTATGACATCGCCGACGGCAAGATCCGCTACGACGGCATCAACGTGAACAAGATCCGCAAGGACGACCTGCGCCGCTCGCTTGGCGTGGTGCTGCAGGACGTGAACCTTTTCACGGGCACCGTGATGGACAACATCCGCTACGGCAAGCTCGACGCGACCGATGCCGAGTGCATGGAGGCCGCGAGGCTCGCCGGCGCCGACGACTTCATCGAGCGCCTGCCGCAGGGCTACGAGACCATGCTCACCGACAACGGCTCGCAGCTCTCGCAGGGCCAGCGCCAGCTGATCTCGATCGCGCGGGCCGCGGTGGCCGACCCACCCGCGATGATCCTCGACGAGGCCACGAGCTCGATCGACACGCGCACCGAGGCCATCGTGCAGCGCGGCATGGACGCACTCATGCAGGGGCGCACCACGTTCGTGATCGCGCACCGGCTCTCGACCGTGCGCAACTCCGACGTCATCATCGTGCTCGACCACGGCCGCGTCATCGAGCGCGGCACGCACGACGAGCTCATCGCCAAGAAGGGCTACTACTACCAGCTCTACACGGGCGCGTTCGAGCTCGAGTAGCGGCTGCGGTTACGCGACGGCTCACGACAGGGGCGCCCGCAGGCTCAGCCTGCGGGCGC
>NZ_CAAKOQ010000016.1 GCF_901212675.1 Olsenella uli | reverse complement strand
GACCGGTGCCGCCGCAGGCGCGTCGGCGGGGCGGCGGCCGCCGCGGCCGACGAGCTCGAGGCCGCCGCGCCGTTCGCGCCCACCCACCCCGACTTCCCGCGCGGGCACGGCAGATGGATGCGGACCAACGACGTCCAGGGGGCGGGTGAACCCCGAGGTCAGGCGCAGGGCGAGGGTCGCGACGGCGCTCCCGTCCGCGGAATCGCCCGTCAGGCTCGTCGGCGCGGTCCGCCTCGACCAGGACGACGCCTGGCAGGACCCTGCGCGTCTCATCGACCCGCGCAGGCTGCGCGAGGGCTACGAGTCGCCGGAGCTTCGGGGCGCGACGGGCGATAGGGCGAAACGCTTCCTCACGGTCGTCGAGGGGGCGTTCTCAGACGACCTCAGGAAGGTCGCGTAGACTGGACCGCGATCGACGGTCCGGGGGGCGCACCACTTTTCGCCGCACGGCTACCAAATGAAAGCCATACCTTCAGCTTGCATCCCCGGACCGTGAATCATCATGTAGCGCCTCTCGGTAGCTTTGGAGAATGTCACCTTGTCGGTTCGCAACTCTAGGCCGAGCTCGTGCGCGTCACACAAAAGAGCGCCCCTTGCAAAAAGCAAGAGGCGCCCGGGGCCGGGCCTTACAGCGAGCCCGAAAACACACTCGGAAGCTAACCCACTCGGAGAAGACGGGAACCTATCTCCACCGGACCATCGGCAGCAAGCTTAACGTCGGCACGCCCGGGAACGACAATAATGACAACGTCGTCATGACCTGCATCGCGCATCACCGACCTCGTGAAGGACAGGATCGGATCACCCGCAGCAACGTGCTCACCCTGCTCGACGAGACGAGCAAACCCCTCCCCACCCATCTCGACCGTATCAATGCCCACGTGGACGAGCAGCTCAACTCCATCATCGCTCGTGAGTCCAATGGCATGGTCGGTCGGCGTGGTCATCGTCACAGTACCTGAGAAAGGCGACACCACGCATTCGCTCGTAGGACGAACCCCGCATCCGGAACCAAGAGCGCCTCCCGAGAACACAGGGTCGGGAACCTCGCTCAGAGGAATAGCATTACCTCGTACTGGCGAGGCAATAGTTCCCCTCCAACTCTTTACAGTGTCCACAGCGCTCATATGCACCTTCCTTTTATTATTGCGATTCATACCGAGATAACACCGTCTACTCCACCAGCTGGTGACGCGACAGTCGCTCGAAGGATCGAGCGAGAATCTCATGCGACGTACCTAGGTTAAGACGGACGAACGATAAGCCCCCTTCAACGTAGAACGTGCCATCGCCAAGCACTACGCCAGCCTCATGCGCCATGTGCTCACAAACCTCCGTTGCCGTATGGCCCGTCGCCGAGACGTCGACCCATGGCAAATACGAGGCACTCATGGGCATGAGACGCCAGCCAGTCATCCTGGCTACGGCCTCCTCGCACATCCGATACCCCTCGCGCAAATACTCCGTCAGAGCGTCAAGCCACGCCTCGCCTCGTTCATAGGCAGCAGTAACCGCTACGGCGCCAAAAACGTTAGGCGATGTAATCGAGTTCATCTCCAACCTGTGCAACAGGATGTCTCGAATACGCCTGCTGGGGACGATGACATATGACGTTTTTAGTCCGCCCAAATTAAAACCCTTATTGGGTGAGCTGAGCACAATGAGGTTGTCGAGCAGCCGCCCGGGAAGGGACAGCGCCGATACATGAACGCCGGAGAGCATGATATCTCCATGTACCTCGTCCACCACAAAGAGAACGCCGTAACGCTCGCACAACTCAGCCACTTGCTCAATCTCTGTCAGTGTCCATGTACGGCCGCCAGGGTTATGGGGCGAGCAGAAGAGCATCACTCTGGGGTGCTCCGTATCGAGCTGCCGCTCGAGCAGGTCGAAGTCAATGGAATACTCGCCACCGTCGTAGGCAAGCGGGTTGCACACGACCCGAATCCCGTTGTTACGGGCGGCATAGCCAAACGGATCATAGACCGGCGTATTGAGAATCACCTTGTCGTTCGGCTGACAAAACGCCTGATAAAGATAGTGAATTGTCGGAACCGTACCATAGGTATTCTTGACCCATTCCGGCCTGACTTCCGCGCCGTGACGCCGTGCCTGCCAGCCTACGATCGAGTCGGCGAGCTCACGGTACGGATAGGTGTAACCATAAGCACCGTTCTCCGAGAGTTCGCGCAGTGCCGCCCGGATGCAAGGGGCCGCTGCAAAGTCCATATCGGCAATCCACATGGGAATGAAGCCGTCGGGAGTATCCGGATACTTGCCTCGGACGATGCCGGCGTCCCACTTGCGGCAGTGGTCAAGAGCGCGATTCGCGATGTTATCGAAGTCGAATGACTCATGACCGGAATCAGCCACGGAGCCACCGGAGTAGTTGAACCCAGACATACCACTACCTGCCGTTCATGAGGTTCTCGACACCCGTTTTGACAGTCTGGACCTGGGCACCAATGACCACTTGGACATTGTGGTCGTCAAGCTTAACGACCGCGAGGGCTCCTGCCTTCTTGAGCGTAGGCTCGTCAATCGCGGACGCGTCCTTCACCTCAAGACGCAGGCGCGTCACACAGTTATCGAGGCTAGTGATATTGCCGGAACCGCCCAGCGCACCAAGAATGATGGCAGGATCGTAGATGCCATGACCCTTCGTAAATGCCTGCTGAACGTCACCCTTGTCATCAACGGACTCGCGACCGGGCATAGGAATATCGAAGTGCTGGATATACCAACGGAATACGAAGAAGTAGATGGCAAACCATACAATGCCGACGGGAATAACAAGCCACCACTTAGTGCTGGGACCTTGCATAATGCCAAAGATGACCCAGTCAATGATGCCACCGTCTGTGTTCCCGATAGACACGCCCACAAGGTTCATGACCATGAGCGACAGGCCGGACATCACCGCATGGAACACGTAAAGCGGCAGAGCAATGAACAAAAAGAGGAACTCCGTAGGCTCGGAGATACCCGTGACAATGGAGACGGCAGCCGCAGAGATCAATAGGCCCTTAATTGACTCGCGACGGTCCTTGCGCGCGCAGGTGTAGATGGCGAGGCAGACGGCAGGCAGCGCGAAAATGAACGTTGGCATGAAGCCCTGCGAGAGAAATGCCGTAGCAGAACGAGAGATGGGAGCGCCAGCATTGAGCTCCGCATAAAAGATGTTGAGAGCACCGGAGATGGTCTGGCCGTCAACTACCGCCGTACCGCCGGCTTCGGTGAAGCGCACAAGCGCGAGCAAGATGTGGTGCATGCCAAACGGCTTAAGGATGGCATTGAACAGGCCGTAAAGGAATGGCCCGAAGACACCGGCACCCATAATGGCATAGCCGATGCCCGAGATGCCCATATTCACCACAGGCCACACCATTGGAATGACAATACCGATAAGCGCGTTGGTCACGATTGAGGCAATGGGCACGAAGCGGATGCCCCCAAAGAACGAGAAGGCATCGGGGAGGACGATGTCCTGGAAGCGATTGAGCAGGGCATTGGTGACGAGTCCGACCACAATGCCGCCGAGAACTCCCATCTCAATGCTCTGAATGCCAAGAACCATGCTTTGGCCCGCCGCTTTCATGGCGGTAGTCTCAGCCAGCGCTCCTTGGTAGCCGAGAACAAAGTTGATGGCAAGGTTCATCGAGACGTAGCCCGCGAAGGCCGCGATGGCGCCCACGCCCTTGTTGCGCTTTGAGAGTCCGAACGGAATGGCCATTGCGAACATAACGGGCAGGTATGTGAAGCCAAAGCCACCAACCGTGTTCATGAAACTAAAAACTGCCTGGACAACCTCGTTCCCGAGTGCCGGGAAGCTCTCGATGATATACGGGGAGGTAATTGCGCTGCCAATGCCCACGAGCAAGCCCATGGCAGAGAGTGTCGAGACCGGGAACATGAAGGTCTTGCCCAGCTCCTGAAGAAAGCTCAGAGCTCGGGTGCGGGCAGAGCCTTTCTTAGCAACACTCTTTGTAACGGAGTTCTCCCCGCCATCCCCATCGGACTTGGACTCAGGGGCATCTCCCCCATTGGCAACACTCGCGACCCCATCTGCAGCACCGAGGGCAGCTGCCACGACAGGAGCAGTATCCATACCGAGCACCGTACACCCCAGCGCACCGAGCTCTTCGGTTAGCGCCGCAGCATCTTTGCCCACGACAAACTGGAACTGTCCATCAGCGACGATTACCTTGCGAACGCCCTCAATGCGGTTTGCGGCATCGGTGTCCACAAGCGATGCACGCCTCGCGACAAGGCGCAGACGTGACAGGCAGGCGCGAACGCTTTCGACATTCTCGACCCCACCTGCGGCCGCCAGTACCTCTCTGGCAATCGCAGCGCAGTTCTGTTTTTCCATATTCGACCTCCAACCATAAGCTTGAGCCCCTGTGGCTCGCATAAGGCCGCCCCATGCGCGTTACCCTGCCACGAAATATGCTTACGACGCCCGGAAGACGTCGATAAAGCCGCTGACTGCGCACCGTCAGAATTAGCTGCTCTTCCTGAGCCTATTAATGTGCAGCGCGAGATAGGCAAGCTCGCCTTCAGACACTTCGCGCCCGTATTTCTTCGTCAATAGCACGCTCACGGTCTGAGCGCAGGCCCAGTCCCGTGGATAGCCACCGCGCACCACCTCAATAATTGGCCGCTCGTCAAGCATGGCGTCACCAAGCTCGTCTCGTTCGACGCGAGCGACAAGATAGCGCAAATGGGTCACGAACCGAACATAGGCGTAGGACATGCGATCGACCGAGACGTCAAGACAAGATTCGACGGCATCGACGGCATCGGAGATAAGCTGAGCAGAGCTCATAACGAACGACATGCCCTGGGCAGCGCTCTCCATGGTCTCGGCATTGACGAGATGCAAGGCAACCGAAGAGGCCTCCTCCTGCGGCAATGAGAGCCCGATCCTCTCGCGCAATATGCGAAGCGCCGCATGGCCGACTTGGGTCTCGCGAGGATAGATGAAGGCAACTTGGTCTACGAGTGGATTGGCGAGGCTCATACCCGTGGCAATGCGTTCGGAGGCAAATTGAAAATGGTCCGCAAGTGTAAACGCTAGATTGGGGTTGAGTCGCGTTCCAAGCTCATTCGAGGCCATGTCAGCGATGTCCATGGAGACATCGACAAGCGCATCGGGTATGGAACGAAGCGCAGCAAGCACGCTCGAATCGACCCCGCGGAAGACGCGAAACCCGTCATTGAGCTGGCTTGGTAGGTCATAAGGGGGCTTACGGAACCCGACACCACGGCCAAAGATGACAACCTCATTGCCCGCTTCATCACATGCGAGCACCGCGTTGTTGTTCACACTCTTTGTAACCCTCAAGGCTCCCCCTTCGAACGGAATGATGACGGGCGCAGCCATCAACCGACATAAGCAAGTAATGCCTCGAAGGAGTAACACCTTGCGGGCAACACGGTAACACAGACAGTGTGACAGTCGGCCCAGCATCCTTCCTACAACCGCTCACAGAGTAATCGCAGCCATTGGCGGAACGGGAAGACAGGCATACAAACGCTCCCTGTCTCAAGGAGACCAATCACCAGATGGCGAGAGTCATCAGGGTCACCGATTCAAACCAAGCGCTCTACCAACGCGCGGGGCAAGGAACCACCGTATGGGAGCAACCCCTACCAACTCGCAGATACCAGGTGACGACATGGGTGGGCGGCATCTAACAGAGCCGAATGCGGCGGGTGGCCACGCGGCGGACGAGGTCGGGCGAGTGGGAGACAAGCACGAGACCCCAGCAGTCGCGCTCTTGCAGGTCGAGCAGGACGTGCCAGAGCTCGGCCTGGGTCACGGCGTCGAGCATGGCCGTGGCCTCGTCGGCGACGAGGTAGCTCGGACGCGTCGCAAGCGCGCGCACCATGGCGAAGCGCATGAGCTCGCCGCCCGAGAGCTCGTGGGGCAGGCGCGAGAGCCACTCGTCTCGCACGCCAAAGGCGCACCGAAGGCTCTCGAGCTCGCCATGGCCGGCGAGCACCTCCGTGAGGCTCTCACCCATGCGCATGCGCGGGTCAAAGGCCTGCTCGGGATGCTGCCAGAGCAGCTGGACGGGGCTCGCCTGCCCATGCAGGCGAGAGACGGGCGCGAGCGGAGCGCCGTCGACGCGCACGGAGCCCGCCGTGGGCTCGAGGTAGCCGGAGAGCAGGCGGCAGAGCGTCGTCTTGCCGGTGCCGGACGGTGCCTCGAGGGCGATGCGCTCTCCCGGGCGAATCGTGAGGTCGAGGCCCCGGAAGAGCGACCGGCCGCAGGGAAAGGCAAACGAGAGCCCGCGCGCCTCGAGGGCAGCGCCCGTGGCAGGTGCGCCGCCCTCCCCGCGTGCCGCGTCCACGCCACAGGCACCGCCGGCCCCATGGGCAGCGCCCGTGACGGGGGTGTCGCTCGCCCCTCCCCCGAGGGCGCCGCTTGCCTCCCCGTCATCCGGGGGCGCGGGGATGACGGGGGCCTCGGCGCTCTTCTCGCCCGCGGCAAAGTCGTGGCCCGGCAGCGCGTGCCAAAGCTCGCGCGAGAAGGGATGGCGCAGCAGCTCAGGCGAGGAGAAGTTCTCGCGTGCGGTCTCCTCCACCACCGTTCCGTCGCGGAAGACTGCCACGCGGTCGCACGCGCGCAGGGCAAGCTCGATGTCATGCGTGATGAGCAGGACGCCCCCGCCCGCATTGGCAAACGCGCGCAGGTCGTCAAGGGCGTGGACGGCCAGGTCGAGGTCGAGGCCAGGTGTGGGCTCATCGGCAATGATGAGGCGTGGGTCGTCCATGAGGGCGCACATGAGCAGCACGCGGCGGGCCATGCCGCCCGAGAGCTGGTGCGGGTAGAGGCGCTCGACCTCCGGCGCGAGGCCGTAGGCGGAAAAGAGCTCACGCTGGCGGGCGGCACGGCGACGGGCATCCGCCTCGCGCTCGGCTCGCGTGGCGCTGCGGGCGATGCCGCGAACCTGCTCGCCCACGCGCATGACCGGGTCGAGATGGTTCACGCTCTGGGGCACGAGCGAGATGCCGTGGCCGCGCAGGGCCTTGAGCGACTCGGCCGTCTGGGACTTGCCGTCGAACCAGATGCGGCCTCTTACCTCGGAGTTTGGCTCGAACAGGCCGAGCAGGGCATCGGCCAGCACAGTCTTGCCCGAACCGCTCGCGCCCACCACGGCCAAGATCTCGCCCGCGTGGACGGAGAGGGTGAGGCCGTGGAGCACCTCGCTGCGGGCGCGGCCGGCGCGGAAGAACGGCGCGGCGGGGTCGTACATGTCGAAGGCCACGGTGAGGTCCTCCACCGTGAGCAGGTGGTGGCCGCCGGGATGGTGCGAGAGCGCCGCGTGCGTGTGGTGGTGATGGGACTCGTTGCCATGGGGGGCGGAGGCGGCGCCGCGCGGGCCTTGTTGGGAGACTGGCGTCTCGCCCGCGCGCGCAAGCAGCCAGCTCGCGTCTGCGGACGAATGGCGTGTGCCTGCGATTGAATAGTCCATGTCCACCCCCCTACTCCTGCACCGAACGGGCGTCGACGAGACGACGCAGCAGCGCGCCCAGCCGGTCGAACGCGAGAACCACGAGCAGCAGTGCCAGCCCCGGGAACACCGCGAGCCACCACGAGCCCGCGGACAGGTAGCGCATCGCCTCGGAGAGGATCACGCCGATGGCCGGCTCGTCAGGCGAGAGGCCAAAGCCCAGGAAGGTGATCGACGCCTCGTGGAGGATCGCATGCGGAAACATGAGCACGAGGCCCACGAGCAGCTGCGGCAGCACCGCCGGCAGCATGTGGTCGAACGCCACGCGAACCCGGCTCACGCCGAGCGCGCGCGAGAGCTCGAGGTAGGGGCGCCGGCGCAGCTGGAGGATCTCGGCCCGGAGCACGCGCGCGAGACTGGGCCAGTGCGTGAGCGCCACGGCCACGGTGACGCCCCAGAAGCCTCGCCCCAGCGCATAGCTCACGAGGATGAGCAGCACGATGTGCGGGATGCCCATGACGAGGTCGATGAACCAGGAGACCACCGCGTCGGCCGCACGACCGCCAAGCGCGGCCACGGCGCCCAGCACGAGCGCGATGACGCTCGAGCACACGGCGGCGAGCAGGCCCACGAACACCGAGGTGGAGAGGCCCGCGAGCGTGCGGGCAAGCATGTCTCGGCCCATCCAGTCGGTGCCGAAGGGGTGCGCGGGGGCTCCGCCGAGGCCCAGGCTGGGGGCCAGGCTCTTGGCCGAGAAGTCCGTTGCCGTGGCGGCAGGGGCCACCGCGTGGCCCGCCGCCACGACCGCCGCAAGCACGACGAGCGCGGCTGCGATGCCCGCGAGCGCCCGGCGACGATTGTTGCCGTGGCGCACCGGCGGCTCGTGCAGGGGTGGCTCGGCCGCGGCGTGGCCCGCCGAAGACTGGTGGTCCAACACATCCGCAGGCTGGAGCCACGTCGGCCCGTTCGCAGCGTCACGCGACATGGCGCACCTCCCCCTCGCGCATGCGCGGGTCGATGACGCCGTAGAGCACGTTGGCCACGGCATTGCCGCCAAACACGATGAGGGCGCTCACGAGCGCGATGGCCACGAGCAGCGACGCGTCCCCGCCGAGGCCGGCCGTTACCGCCGCCTGGCCAAGGCCCGGGTACGAGAAGACCTGCTCGACCAGCACCGAGCCGCCAAAGACCTCGCTCACCTGCGCGCACTCGAGCGTGATGGCCGGGATCACGAGGTTGCGCAGGCCATGGCGGCGAAGGATCTCGCCCGTGGACTCGCCGCGCGCGAGGGCAAAGCGCACGTAGTCGCTCTCGAGTACGTCGATGACCTTCTCGCGCGTGTGCAGGGCTATGTTGGCCACGCCCGTGACGGAGAGCACGAGGGCGGGAAGCACGAGGTGGTAGGCCTTGTCGGCCCAGCCCACCTGCGCCGCGTCGACGCCGATAGGCACCGAGAAGCCCAACGGGAACCAGCGCAGCCACACGGCGAACGCCATGAGCGCCACGAGGCCCAGCCAGAACGTGGGGGTGGACGAGAGCAGGTAGCACCAGCCGCGCACGAGGCGGTCGGCCAGGCGTCCGCGCCGGGCGCCGGCAAGCACGCCCAGGCCCAGGCCGAGCGCCCCGGAGAGCAGCCATGCCACGAGCATGAGCACGAGCGAGTTGGCGGCGCGCTCGCCCACCACCTGGGCCACGGGCGCGTTGTAGCGAAGGCTCTGGCCAAGGTCGCCAGCGAGCGCCGAGCCCGCCCAGTTAAGGTAGCGCTGCCAGATGGGCAGGTCGGTGCCCCAATAGGACGCGAGTTGGGCGCGCTGGGCGGCACCCATGCGGGCATAGGAGGCCTGGCCCAGGTTCATCTGCACCGGGTCGATGGGCGAGAGTCCCACGAGGGCGAAGGTCACCATGCTCGTGGCCACGAGGAGCAGGACAAGACGGACCAGCTCGCCCGCCCAGCGCGGGAGACGGCGGGCGCGGGGGCGACGCGGGCCACCGGTTCCGGGACCCTCGGGCGCCGCGCAGGCCCCCGCGGCGTCGGCCACGACGGCGTCAGCGGTCACGCCAGCACCGGCGACCCCGGCGGCCACCTCGGCAACGCCAGCACCGCTGACATCGTCGGTCGCGGCAGCACCAGCCCCGCCAGGCCCAAAAATGTGACAAATCATACGGAAGGAAATGTGACAGGTCACGACCAGGTCCAACGGTCGACGTTGTTGAGGACGCTCCAGCCGTGCCCGTGCGGCTGCAGCTTCTGGGCCGCCACGGTGAGGCCGTTCCGGCGCCAGAAGAGGTGCTTCACGTTGGCAAACCACGCCCACGTGGCCTGGCCCTGCGGCGCCACGCCCTCGGTGCCGTCCCACTCGGAGCGCTGCCACAGCGGGTAGCTGTCCTCCACCGTGTCGGCGGCAAGTGCCTGGTCAAGGTACTCGTCGGTGGTCTCGTCGGCGAAGCAGGCGTAGTTCATCGTGCCCTTGGAGTGGTTCATCTCGTACACGTCGCTCGGCGAGTTGGAGCCCCAGCCCCACATGATGGGGTCGGAGAACTCGTGCGGGTAGAGCTCGTCCCAGGAGCCACCGCGCGGCGTCACGCGGATGCCCACGCCAGCCATCTGGTTGGCAAACTCGTTGGCCATGGCCTGACGCACCGAGTCGTTGGAGGGATACCACAGGTCAAAGGCGCACTCCTTGCCATCCTTGGCATAGGTGTCACCGTCGGAGGCGCGCGTCCAGCCCGCCGCCTCGAGCAGACCCTGCGCCTTCTTGACGTCCTGCTCGCAGCGCATGTCGGGACTGGCCCACGGCATGCCGTCGCCCACGCTGAACGCGGGCGAGCCATAGCCGTTGAGCACGTTGTCGATCATGCCCTGGCGGTCGATGCCGTAGTTGATGGCCTGGCGAACCTCCAGGTTGCAGGTGACGTCGTTGCCGGCGGGGTACTCGTTGGAGCTGTCCGCCTTGGTGGAGCCCGAAGGAATCACCGGCAGGCTGATGCCGCGCGAGTCCACCGTCTCGTAGGCGTCGAGCGTGTAGTCGGACGCGGCGGCTCCCAGGTCGAACCCGGCCGAGATGGCGGTGGTGTAGGCCATGTCCACCTGCCCGGACATCACGGCCGCGCGAGCCGCGTCCTCCTCCATGAAGACCACGACGACGCGCTGGATGTTGGGGGCGTCGCCGTAGTAGTCGGGGTTGGCCTCGAAGACCGCCTGCTGGCCCTTGTCCCACTGCACCAGCTTGTAGCGGCCCGAACCCACCGGTTTGGAGCCGTAGTCCGGGCCATAGGCGTGCTCGGGCACGATGCCCATGACGGCCAGCGTGTAGAGCAGGACGTTGCTGGGCTTGTTGAGGCGGAGCTCGACCGTGGTGTCGTCGAGTGCCGTGGCCTCGCTCACCATCGAGAGGTCCGCCTCGGAGTTCTTGGAGTTCACGATGGTGTTGACGGTGAAGGCCACGTCGGAGGCGCGAAGGGGCTCACCGTCGGTGAACTTGGCGTCATCGCGAATCTTGAAGGTCCAGGTGAGCTTGTCGGTGGATACCTCGTAGCTCGTGGCGAGGTCGTTCACAAAGCTCATGTCCTCGTCGGTGACGATGAGGGTGGACTGGATGAGCGGCTCGTGGACATGCTCGCCGCAGCCCCAGTTGATGCAGGGGTCAAAGCCCGAGGCCGGTTCGTTTGAGGTGCTCATGGCCACGGTGACCTGGCGCTTTGCATCTGCCGAGGAAGTGGTTGCCGCCTCGGCGCCGCCGTTGGAGGCGCTGTCGCCGCAGCCGGCCAGCGCGCCCGCGGCAAGTGCGGCGCCCAGTGCGCCCATGCCGCCCACGAAGGCGCGTCGTGTCATGGTCGTGCGTCCGTCTCCGGTCATGTCTCTCTCCTGACTCCCGTGGTCTGCGGGTTTCCTGGGGCGCTGGCGTGCGGGCACCGCCTGGCCGCGAGACTCACCGCGCGGCCACCGGCGACTTCTCGCCCGCCTGCGGCTCTCGCACCCGTTCGCGACCCCTTGCCTGCTCGCCTGAGGGCCCGCGCTCGCTCGCGACCCCCGCCCGCCTGCGGCCCCCACGCCCGCAAGCAGCTCCCCTCTTTTAGGTGGGGAAAGCATACGCGTACTACCGGACATGGAATCGGCTTATCGAACAAATGAGACAATGTGTTCAAGAACGGGCTCCGCGTCCCCTTGGGGTGCTAGACTCGTCGCGGCTAGAAACGAACGGTTCCCGCCGGGCACGCCGCGGGTCTCGGGCATGACCCGCAAGACATGCCCCCGCATCTCGGACGCATTGCCCACACGCCACGCGCCCGGTGGCGCCCGAACCGCCCAACCATCCCGTCGTAAGGAGCATCCGTGCACTTCGACCTCGACAAGAACGTCCGCTACGGCCTCGCCTACTCGGGCGGCGTCGACTCGTGCTACCTGCTCGCCGAGCTGCTGCGCGAGGGCTACGACGTGAAGGCCTACACCATCCTCGACGACCTCCAGATCACGCGCGACACCGACGACTCAGTGAGCGTGGCCAGGATGCTCGGCGCCGAGCAGGAAATCATCCCCATCAACATCTGGGAGGGCCACGACGACCTGCGTGCCAACCCGTGGAACCGCTGCTACCACTGCAAGTCGATGGTCTTTGGCACCATCCTCGAGCACATGAGGCGTGACGGCCGCACCGTGCTGCTCGACGGCACGAACGCCTCAGACCGCGAGGACCGCCGGCCCGGATTTCGCGCCATCCACGAGCTTGGCGTGGTGTCGCCCCTGCGCGCGGCGGGCCTCACCAAGGACATGGTGCGCGAGAACTCCGCGAAGCTGGGCCTCCCCACGGCAAATAAGCCCAGCTACGCGTGCTATGGCGCCTACTTTGAGAAGAACGAGCACATCACGCCCGAGTCGCTGCGCAAGACGGTGGCCAAGTTCATGGAGAGCCACCCCGACGCGGCCGAGCGCGTGCGCACCGACGGCAACATCGAGCCGCGCCCGGCCGAGGCGGCGGCGCTCGAGCGCGAGCGGCTGGCAGCGGAGCGGGCCCGGGCGCGCGAGGCCGCGGAGGCGGCAGGCGCGGACGAGACGGGTGGCACGGCCGAGGTGAGCCCCGCGCCCGCAGCAACCCCCGCTCCCGAGGCCGCCGCAAACGTCCCCGCCGGCGCAGGCGAGGGCCGCTAGATGGACAAGCACGAGCTCAGCGAGCTGCTCGACCAGGTTGCCGCCGGCAGCGTCTCGGCCGCCGACGCCCTCGAGCGCATCCAAGTGGCCCCCGTGGCCGACGTGGGCTACGCCCGTCTCGACCTTGCGCGCGGCGTACGCCAGGGCGTGGGCGAGGTGGTCTACGGAGAAGGCAAGACGGCCGAGCAGATCGCCGGCATCATCGACGCGCTCGTGGGGGCCGGCCAGGGCCGGGTGCTCGTGACGCGCCTCTCGCCCGAGAAGGCCGAGCGCGTGCGCACGCTCGTGACCTCGGGCGTCACGCTCGACTACCGCGCTGACTCGCGCCTGGGCCTCGTGGGCGACATGCCCGAGCCCACCGGAAACGGCACCGTGGTGGTGGCGTGCGCCGGCACGAGCGACCTGCCCGTGGCCGAGGAGGCCGCCATCACGGCCGAGTTCCTCGGCAACCGCGTCGAGCGCATCGCAGACGTTGGCGTGGCGGGCCTGCACCGGTTGCTCGCATGCGTGGACCAGCTTGCAAAGGCGCAGGTCATCGTGGCCGTCGCAGGTATGGAGGGAGCGCTTGCGAGCGTCATCGGGGGCCTCGTGAGCTGCCCGGTCATCGCGGTGCCCACGAGCGTGGGCTACGGGGCGAGCCTCGGCGGCGTCGCGGCCCTGCTCTCGATGCTCAACTCGTGCGCGAGCGGCGTGAGCGTGGTCAACGTCGACAACGGATTTGGAGCCGGCTACCAGGCGAGCCTCATCAACCACCTGTAGGCACGGTTTGCAGGCATGTTCCACGAAGGTGCTCTGCGCGGATAGGCGCGGCCCGCGGGCGGCGCAGAAGGAGAGACCATGGGAAAGACCCTGTACCTCGAGTGCACGTCGGGCATCAGCGGCGACATGACCGTCGCGGCCCTGCTCGACCTGGGCGCCAGCGAGCGGCACCTGCGCGAGGCGCTGGCCACGCTGCCCGTCGCCGACGAGTTCTCGGTGGCTGTGAGCCGCGTGACCAAGAGCGGCCTCGCCGCCTGCGACTTTGACGTTCGCCTCGACGCCGCGCACGAGAACCACGACCACGATATGGCCTGGCTCTTTGGCACCACGGAGCACGACCACGTGCATGGGCACTCGCATGGGCGCGGGCATGATCACGAGCACGGCGACGGCCATGGGCACCGCCACGACCACGATAGCGTCTGCGCGCCCGACCACCACCACGACGAGGAGTGCCACGGGCACGAGCACGCCGGACACGACCACGAGCACCACCATCACCACGTGCACCGCTCGCTCGCCGACGTCACGGCCATCATCAGTGCGTCAGGCCTCACGCCGCGCGCCAAGGAGCTGGCCCGCGCCGTCTTTGGTAAGCTTGCCGAGGCCGAGGCCATCGCGCACGGAGCCACGCCCGACACGGTGCTCTTCCACGAGGTGGGCGCCACCGACTCCATCGTCGACATCTGCTCGGTCGCCGTCTGCCTCGACGACTTGGACGTCACGAGCGTCATCGTGCCCGCGCTCTCCGAGGGCCACGGCACCATCCGCTGCGCCCACGGCATCATGCCCGTGCCGGTGCCGGCCGTGGTGAACCTCTGCCGCACCGCCGCCATCGAGCTGGTTCCCGCGCCCGTGATGGGCGAGCTCGTCACGCCCACGGGCGCCGCGATCGTGGCCGCGCTGCGCACCTCCCGCGCGCTGCCCGCCCGCTTCCGCATCGAGGCCGTGGGCCTGGGCGCCGGCAAGCGGCCGTACGAGAACTGCGCCGGCGTGCTGCGCGCGTCGCTCATCAAGCCCGTCTCGGAGAATAAACCGCTGGTGGAAGATGGTGTGGCCGACGCTCCTGTCTCGACTGCGCCCGCCTCGACCGCCGCGCAGCCCGCCCCGCGCGGCCCCCCCGAGCCCGCCACGACCGGGCGCGCGGTCACCAAGCTCGAGACCGACCTCGACGACTGCACGGGCGAGGCCCTCGGCCGCGTCATCGCCCTGCTCATGGACGCCGGCGCCCGCGACGCACACGCCGTGCCCGTGGTGATGAAGAAGGGACGCCCGGGCTACCAGCTCGACGTCATCTGCGACGCCGCCGACGTGGTCGCCCTCGAGCGCGTCATCTTCGAGAACACCACCACCATCGGCATCCGCTCGGCCGAGATGCGCCGCGACGCCCTGGCCCGCACGCCCGGCGAGGCCCGGACGCCCTTTGGCGCGGTAGCCACCAAGCGCGTGGTGCTGCCCGACGGCTCCGTGCGCGCCTACCCCGAGTACGACAGCGTCGTGGCCGCGTGCGAGCGCACGGGCGCGTCGTTCCAGGACGTGTTCCGCGCGGCGCAGGCGGGAGACGCGGCGGACGGCGGCACGGCGGCGGGCGGCGCGGGCGTCAACGCAGCCGCGGGCGGCAACGCCTCCGCAACCGGCGACGCCCCCACCCCCGACGCCAGCTAGGAGCGCCCATGGACAAGCGCAAGGAACGATCCCGCCGTGCCATCCAGCACGCGTTCGTCGAGCTCCTGGGCGAGGTGGGCTACACCGAGATGACCGTGCAGGGCATCCTCGACCGCTCCGGCGTGGGGCGCGCCACCTTTTACGCGCACTTTCACGGCAAGGAGGACCTGCTGGCCCTGCAGATTGGCTCGATCTGCAGCCATGCGCTGAGCCCCGCCGGCCCCGAGCGCCACCATGACTTCGTGGGCCGGGGCGATCCGCTCTCGATGACCGAGCACACCCTCTGCCACCTGCTGGAACGCGAGAGCGGCGTGCGCGCGCTCATCGCCGGCGACGGGGCCGAGCGCTTCGCCGACTGCCTACGCCACGAGATTGTCGCGAGCGCCAACGCCGTGGTGCCGGCCCATCCCACGGGCCCGGCGGGCCAGATGGACCGCTCGTTTCTTTTGCACCACATCGCCGCAAGCTTCGTGGGGATGGTGCGCTGGTGGGCCTGGGGCGGCTTTACCCGCAGCCCCCACGATGTCGCCGTCGACTACCTGCGCGCAATCCTCCCCATCTTCGGCAAGGAACCGCCCGAATAATGGTGCAGTTGGGGACGTGTTCGTTCTGCA
>NZ_CAAKOQ010000015.1 GCF_901212675.1 Olsenella uli | reverse complement strand
GGCAGGGCCCGGCGCCCCTCCCGAGCCCTCACCGCTCGCCCCCGGCCGGAGCCTCCCGCAGGGCGTACCCCGCGCCGCGCACGTTGGCGACCTCGGCCGCGGCGCCCGCCTCGGCGAGGCGCAGCCGCACGTCGTGCACGAGCACCTCGAGGCGGTTGCCGCCGCCGGCCGAGGCCGGCCCCCAGACGCGGTCGATGAGTTCGCGTTTGGCGACGACGCGCCCGGGCCTCGCCATGAGCTCGGCGAGCAGCTGGCACTCGCGCGCCCTGAGCGAGACGGCGGCGCACCCCGCCGCGCGCAGCTCGAGCGAGCCCTCGTCGAGCTCGAGGCCGAGGGCGCGCAGCGGCCCCGCCTCCTCGATGGCCCGGGGCCGGCGGCAGACGGCCCGGACGCGGGCGAGCAGCTCCTCGGCGTGGAAGGGCTTCACGAGGTAGTCGTCGGCCCCGGCGTCGAGGCCGGCCACCCGGTCGGGCACCGCGTCGCGGGCGGTGACGAGGATCACCGGGGTCGCGTCACCGGCCTCCCGCATTCCGCGCAGCACGTCGAGGCCGCCCATGACGGGCAGCATGACGTCCAGGAGCACGCAGTCGTAGGCGCCAGCGGCGGCGAGCTCAGCGCCGCGGGCGCCGTCCGTGGCCACGTCGGCTGACCAACCCTCGCCCCTGAGTATCTCCGCGACCGCCTCGGCGAGCCGCCACGCGTCCTCGACCACGAGAACCCTCATGCCTCCCCCTTCCCTCGTCCTGACCCATGCGCCCGCGATCCTACACGGGCTCGCTGAGACGGGGCTGAGACGCCCCCTCAAAGGTCCGTCTCAGCTTGCCCGCCCATAGTGGCCAGCGTCAACCGAGGCCGAGAGGAAAGGAAGGCGCGGCACATGGAGCACACGTCATGGAAGGAACGGTCGCCGGCTCGCGGGCATCGGGCCACCCGCGTCGCGGCGTCGCTCGCGCTGGCCGCGGCCGTCGTCGGCGCCTCGGCGTGGCTCTCCGCCACGCTGCTGTTCCCGGCCGGGGACGCGGGCACGGCGCCCACCACGACGGAGGCGAAAAGAGGCTCGCTCACCGACACGGTCACGGGCACCGGCAAGCTCGCCGCCGCGTCCTCGGCCACGGTCACCGCGCCCGTGGATGGGACGGTCTCCGAGGTGAGAGTGGCCTCGGGCCAGCAGGTCGCCGCGGGCGACGTCCTGTTCGCCATCACGAACCCGCAGCTGGACCAGGACGTCGACGCCGCGCAGGCGGCGCTCGCCTCGGCCCAAGCCGACCAGCGCGCCGCGGCGGGCGATCTCAGGCGTGCCAGGGCCGCGGCCAAGGACGGGACCGACGAGTCCGCCGCCGCGCTCGACCAGGCGCGCGCCGCCAGCGAGAAGGCGGACGCCGCCTCAACCGCCGCCCGGCAGGCGCTCGAGGCGGCGCGGGCCAGGGCCGACGCCCGCACGGTGCGCGCCCCGGCGGCGGGCACCGTGATGTCGCTCGCCGTCTCCCCCGGGACGTCCGTGCAGGCGCAGTCAGGCACGGCCCTCGCCGAGATCGGCGACCTCACCAGGCTCAGGGTCTCCCTCGCCGTCAACGAGGTGGACGTGCCGAAGGTCGCGGTCGGGCAGAAGGCAGAGGTGACGTTTCCCGCCGTCGACGGGCTCAGGCTCGAGGGCACGGTGACAGACGTGGCGACGCAGGCCACGGCGGGCAAGGACTCGGGCTCGGTCGTCACCTACGACGTAGGGCTCGTCATCGACGCCCCCGACCCGCGCCTCAAGCCCGGCATGAGCGCGATCGCCGACATCGCCGCCCAGACGCTGGAGGACGCCCTCGTCGTCCCCGCCGGCGCCGTCAGGACGGACGCGGACGGCAACCAGACCGTCGAGGTGTGGGTGCCCGGCAGGGATGGCGCCGAGGGCAGGACCGAGATACGCAAGGTCAAGATCCTCCTGAAGACCGACGACGGCGCGGCCGTCGAGGGCGACCTGGCGGAGGGCGACCAGGTGGTCACCTCGGCCGCAGCGAGGGGAGGCGAGTGAGGTGGCGCGCATGAGCGACTCCCCTGCCGCGCCGGGGGCCGTCCCCGCCATCGAGGCCCGCGGCCTGACGCGCACCTACGAGAGCGCCGCCGGGCCCGTCCGGGCGCTGCGCGGGGCGGACCTCAGGGTCATGCCCGGCGAGTTCGTGGCCATCATGGGGCCCTCGGGCTCGGGCAAGTCCACCCTCATGAACGTGCTGGGGCTGCTCGACCGCGCCGACGCGGGCACCTACCTGCTGGAGGGCACAGACGTGTCATCGATGCCGGACGCGGAGCTCGCCCGGGTGCGCGCCGGGCGCATCGGCTTCGTGTTCCAGAGCTTCAACCTCCTGGCGCGGGAGACCGTCCTCGACAACGTCTGCCTGCCGCTCGCCTACGCCGGGGCGCCCCGGCGGGAGCGGCGGGAGCGAGCGATGGCCGCTATCGGGGCGGCGGGCCTGCCCGAGGGCTACGCCGACCATCTCGCCCGCGAGCTCTCGGGCGGCCAGATGCAGCGCGTCGCCATCGCGCGGGCCCTCGTGGCCGACCCGGCCATCGTGCTCGCCGACGAGCCGACGGGCAACCTCGACTCGGCCACGGGAGACGCCGTCATGCGCACGTTCCAGGCGCTCTCCGCCGCCGGCCGCACCGTCGTGCTCATCACGCACGACGCGGGCGTGGCGGCGCGGGCCGGGCGGGCCCTCACCCTGCGCGACGGCCTGCTCTCCGAGGGGCTCAGGGGCGCGGATAGCTGCGCGGATGGCAGGGAGGCGCTTCGGGCGCTGCCCTCGCCGGCGGCGGAAGGGGGCCCGCGATGAGGCCCGCGGACGTCTGCCGCGAGTCGGTGCGCGCGCTCGCCCACAACCGGGGCCGCACCGCGCTCACGGCCCTCGGCGTGGTGATCGGCATCGCCGCGGTCATCGCCATGACGGCGCTCGTCACGGGCGTGCGCTCCGCCATGGCCGAGCGCCTCGGGCTCTCGCAGGCGCGCGCCGCCTCCATCACCTACGCGGGCGCCGACGCCCTGGGGCTCACCGAGGCCGACGTGGCCGCCCTGCGCGCGGCCGTGCCGGGCTTCGAGATCCTCTCGGGCTCGGTCTCCACGACGGCCTCTGCGACGTGGGGCACCGAGGCCGTGAAGGACATGGGTGTGCTCGGCGTCTCCCCCGACTGGTTCGAGGCCGCCTCGGCCAGGCTCGCTGCGGGCAGGCTCCTCGACGCCGCGGACGGCGAGTCCGCGTCGCGCGTCGCGGTGCTCACCGACGGCATGCTCAGACAGCTGGAGGGCGAGTCGGCCGACCCGGCGGCGGCCGTGGGACGCCGCGTCACCATCGCGGGCACGCCCTTCGAGGTGGTGGGCGTCCTCGCCGACGCCGGCGCGGCCTCGGGGCTCTCGTCGGCGATCATGCCGCTGCGCACCCTGCGCCAGCGCGTGGGATCGCCCGACGGCGCCGACCTCTACACCTCCGTCCTCGCCTTCGCGCGGGAGGGCGAGGACGTCGACGGGCTCGCCCGCGAGGCCGCGTCCGCCATCGAGGCGCGCAAGGGAGGGTCGGGCAGGGCCTCGGTGTGGCCGATGAAGGCGGCCATGGAGCAGTCCGACGCCGTCATGGGCTCGTTCCAGCTGCTGCTCACCTGCGTGGCCGGGGTGTCGCTACTCGTGGGCGGCATAGGGATCATGAACATGATGCTCACGAGCGTGACGGAGCGCACCCGCGAGATCGGCCTGCGCCGGGCGCTCGGCGCCACGCGCGTCGACGTCGTGGCGCAGTTCCTGCTCGAGGCGGTGCTCGTGTGCCTCGCCGGCGGGGCGGCGGGCATGGCCGCGGGCTACGCCGCCGCCTGGGGGTTCGCCGGCATGGCGGCCCAGATGGCGGGCTCCGGGGCGATCACGCCGCAGGTGCCCGCGGCGGTGGCCGGCAGCACCGTGGCGGTGTCGGCCGCGGTCGGGGTGGTCTTCGGGCTCTACCCGGCCTGGCGGGCCGCCAGGCTCTCGCCGGTGGAGGCGCTCAGGCACGGGTAGCGCGCCCGGGAAGACGAGCCGGCCGCGGGGCCGGATGACATAGACGGGACAGTTCGGACAAGAACTCACGAGAGAGGAAAGGCAATGGAAGAGAAGACGAGAAAGTTCAACGCAAAGAGAATCGCGGTCGCGGCGCTGCTCGCCCTGGCGCTCGTCGCCGGGGGTGTCGCCGCGGGATGGCTCATCACCAGCCGGGGCGCTGCGGGGTCGGCCGGCGGGGAGGTGACCGACACCCAGTCCGTCGGCGGCGGCCCCGACTCCGGGCAGATGCCGCCCGACGCCAAGCAGGTGCCCGAGGACCAGCTCCAGGGCGGCGGGGAGGTGACGTTCTCGAGCTAGGGCGTCCAGTTGAAAAAACAGGTCCCATGGCAACATGGTTGCCATGGGACCTTCAAAATAGACCCAAGCAATCAATCTAAAGCGTCAGTATCTCGAGCAACCATTATGAAACTGAGTGTGTGCAACTCAGAATCTCTATCCCATTCAAATTGAGCCATGAGTTTTCTTCAGTAGCTTTCGCTCAAAAAGCACTTAGCCAATCGCTTCTCCGATTTCAGCGCACCCAAGAGATCTGTCCACCGTATCGGTTAACGACGATTCCGGAACGAGGCCTGATTCCAATAGTGATGATAGACATCGAAACGCTCATAACATCAAAGCATGAACGAAGTTGTACTGTTATTTTGATATCGAATCGGAGGAACGATTCTCTACGATGTTATTCTCTCCATAGCTAACTAGATATCCACTGCCTACTGCCGCCGGAAAAGCAAATGACCATATTGGGATTCCATTATTGCTAGATTCTATAATTATCTGAAAAAAAAATTCATAGATGAAAAAAACCTTCTAGGCCAGTAGTGGCCTTCTTTGCAAAAAGAAATCCATAACATCTTAGATACGAATCCCGTCAATCTCCCTTGGATAACTCCCCCGGGCAGCAATAACGAATTTCGGATATGCATCCCGTATGGCGCGCAGCGGCTTGAGCTCACGCTCCATGGTCGCCGAGTCAGTCATATCCTCGGTTACCTGAATGTACGCACGCCCGTCTGACCTCGACGCTACAAAGTCCACCTCACCTGAGCGCAGCTTTCCAACGCTCACCTCAAAGCCCTCGTGGCGAAGCTGCAAGTAGACCATGTTCTCAAAGACATGCCCTTGATCGGAATCACGATAGTCCTGCAGATAGTTGCGGATTCCCGTGTCCACGATGTAGCGCTTTCCACCCGTCTTCAGGAGATCCTTGCCCCTGATGTCATAGCGCCGAACAGGATAGAAGAGATACGCCTCATCAAGCGCCCCCATGTAGGCGTCGACAGTACTGTTAGCAGCCTTGATGCCGTCAGCCCGCAACGCTCCGGCAATACTGTTGACCGAATTCTCGTTACCGATATTGTCTGCAAGGAAGCGGCATGTCCGCTCCAGCAAATCAGGGCTTGTGAGCTGCCTGCGGCCACGCCTGCGATCGCGCTCGAGAATATCCCGGATGACGACCGTCTCGTACAGGGATCTACAGTAGGCCCTATGCGCTGCCTCATCCGGCGCACCCAGGGACAGGTATGGCAGCCCTCCGTAACGACGATAGCGATCGAGCAGGCCGGTAGCCGTGGTAAGCGTACCATCCGGCAACTCGAAGACATCCATCCCAGCCGCAGCGCGAGAGGACAGTGACGCTCCCTGGAAATCGAGAAACTCCGAGAAGACGAGCGGCAACATCTCGACCTCCACATAACGCCCCGAGAGCAGCGTGGCAAGCTCGCTCGACAGCAGATAGGCGTTGGACCCCGTGATATACATATCGCAATCAAGGTCAACGTGCAGGGAATTAATCGCGCGCTCCCAACCCTCGATCTCTTGGAGCTCGTCAAAAAAGAGATAGGGATGGACGATTCCCTCTGTCCGTTTGCGAACAAGCTGGTAAAGCCCGCGATAATCCAAGCCATCAAACTCCATGGACTCCATCTTGAACGTGAGAAGTCGCTCCCGGGAAACACCCTCCCTTGCCAGATGCTCGCGCATCATGTCCAGAAGGGTCGACTTCCCGTAACGACCTTGACGAGGTCTCGATCCCGAAAGGCGAGAAGCTGGTCAAGGTACTTTTGGCGGATAATCATCACGCCTCCATGTGAAAGATCTTCATCTAATGCAAATTTTTAACATTGTAATCTAGAAGCTCTCAGAATCGAGGGAGATGCGGCGCGATTCATTTTCCGGCCCCTTCCTCGACGCGGCTTATGACCTCCACTTGCAACTGTATCCCCAACCCACGCTGGTGTGGTGGCACCAGAACCGAGACCGGGACTGCCATCTGGAGATGGCAACGCGCCCGCGCGGTGCCCCGGGGCGCGCGGGCGGTGGTTCCATGTGGGTGGCGTCGAACGGACGAGTCGGCGGGCGCGAGGCGCCCGCCCGGAGGGAGGTGCCGCGCATGGCTGCGGCGGAAGTGAGGGCCGAGGGCGTCAAGCGCTGGGCCGACACAGGCGAGGAGCGCGTCCCGGTCCTCAGGGGCTGCTCGCTCGCGGCCGCGGGCGGGCTCACGGCAATCGTGGGGCTGTCGGGGGCGGGCAAGACGAGCCTCCTGTACTGCATGAGCGGGTTGGACGCCCCGGACGAGGGTCGTGTGCTGGTCGCGGGCCGCGACCTGTACGCCATGGGCGAGGGCGCGCGCACCCGCTTCCTGCGGCAGGCTGCGGCGTTCGTGTTCCAGAGCTACAACCTCGTCCCCTACCTCACAGTGGAGGAGAACGCGACCCTGCCGATCGCCCTCACGCGGGGAAGGGTCGACCGCGGGAGGCTCCGCGACCTGCTCGGGCGCTTCGGCCTCGCCGACCGCGCGAAGGCGCCCGCGGGAGGGCTGTCCGGCGGCGAGCAGCAGCGCGCCGCCCTGGTGCGCGCCCTGCTCTCCCGACCGGCGGTGCTCTTCGCCGACGAGCCGACGGGTGCCCTGGATACGAGGAACACCGCGCTCGTTCTGGGCGTCCTGCGCGAGATGGCAGACGCCGGCACAACCGTGGTAATGGTCACGCACGACGTGGACGCCGCGGCGACCGCCGACCGCGTGGCGTTCGTCCGCGACGGGCTGGTGACGCGCGTGGCCGGCCACTGCACTCCCGAGCAGGTGCTCGCCGGCACGCGGGAGGAGGCGGTCGGCCGTGGGTAGGTACGCGCTCAGGATATTCCGCGAGGACCTCGCGAACTGGGTCCCGATCGTGCTCGTGATTGCCGCGACCTCCGCCCTCGTGGGCGTGTGCGCGAACCAGTTCGCCTGGACTTCGTCGTCGGACTTCGGCGCGGCCGCGGGCGCGGCGGGGCTCTCCGCCTTCGAATTCCAGGCGGTCTCGGTCACCGTGTACGCCGAGGTGGCACTGCTTGCCCTCTTCTCGCTCTCGGCGGTGGGCGCCGCGACGGTGGAGCGATGCCGCCCGACATTCGCGCTCTGGCGACTCATGGGCGCCACGCCGGGGCAGGCGGCGCGCGCCGCCCTGCTGCTCGTGGGCATCGCCTCGGCGGTCGGCTCACTCGCGGGGAGCCTCGCGTCCGTGCCGCTCTCCGCCCTGCTCGTCCCCGCGTTCGACGACATGGCGGCGGAGAGCTTCAGCGGCGGCCTCGGTTCCTTCACGCCGCCGCCATTCTCCGCCTCCCCGTACGCGTGGGCCCTCTCCTTCGCCCTCAGCGTCGCGACCTGCATGCTCGGCTCCGTCGCGGCCGCCGTGCGCGCCGCGCGGGTGAGGCCCGTGGATTCGCTGCGGGGGGGCCGCGCGGGAAGGCGGGGGCGGGGCGGCCACCCCATCCTCGGGTTAGCGCTCGTCGCCTGCGCCCTCGCGACGCCCCTCGCCGGCCTCCCGGCGGCAGAATCAGCGGGCGGGCAGCTCTCCCAGGCCATGGCGAACCTCGTGGCCCTCGCCGGTCTCCTCTCGCTGCTCGCCGTCGTGGCCTTCGGGGCGCGCGGCGTCCGCGTCGCCCTGCGTGTCGCCGGTGCGCTGCCCGCCGCGGTGCGCTCGCCCGTCGGCCGGCTCGCGGCGCGGGCGGCAGCCGAGCTCGCCTCGTGCAACGCCTCGACCATGGTGCCGCTCGCCGCCGCTGTGGGCGGGGCAGGGGGTATCCTGCTCACGACCGCCCGCACCCTCGAGGCCGTCATGCGGCGCCTGGGATTCTCGGGCTCGTTCGACATGATGGACACCTACGCGCTGATCGGCCTCGCCGCGGGGTTCGCGCTCGCCACCGCGGTCGCCGTGCTCGCCCTCTCGGCAAGGGACGAGGGAAGGCGCCAAGCGCTGCTGCGCACGCTGGGCCTCACGCCCCGGGGCGTGGCCGCGGCGGTCGCGTGGCAGTCGGCGCTCGTCGCCCTGGGCGCCGTGCTGCTTTCGCTCGTGCCCATCGCCTGCTCCTCCCTCGCCGCGCTCACCCTCACCTGGATGTTCTGGGGAGCGCCCACGGCGTACGCGCCGCTGCCAGAGGCGCTGGCCGCGGGCGCCGTGGTCTGGGCCGTCCTGCTCGCGGCGCGCTGGGCGCAGGTCCGCGGGGCCGTCCGCTCCTCGCCGGCGGCGGGCCTGTGCTCATAGGGCACGGGGGAGCCGGCGGGACGGACCGCGTCCTGCGGAGACGGGGCTGGACTACGTGCTGTCGCCCGCATGGTGGACGCTCGTCGTCATCGCCTGCACGCTGCTCGTGGTGGCTGGGGTTGCGCCCCTCTCCCACCTCCTCACCGGCAGGTGGTAGGTCACGGCCCCGCCCCGACGGGTACAAGAACTGGATGCGCGAACGGAGTGACCGAGGGGGCGCGGGAATGAGAGCTGTCGACAAGGCCGGGCGGCGCCTCGCGCCGCACCTCGCGCGCCGCCTGCTCGCGGCGCCCCTCGCGTGCCTGCTCTACGGGGAGGCGACCGTCATCACGGCAACGATCGCCCCGGCGATACCCGGCGACGTCGTGCAGCGGGCGGCGAGCCCGGCGGCCCTCGCGCTCGCCGTGGCGGCCGCGTCCGCAGCCCTGCTCTGGCGGACGGCCCTGCCCCTGGGGACGCTCGCGCTCGAGTCGGCCGCCCTCGTCGCCGCCACGGTGGCGGGCCTCGACAGCTACGCGGTGGCCCCGTTCCTCGTAGCGGCGTTCGCGGCCGGGCGGCACGCGCCCTTCCCGCGCTCGCTCGCCGGGCTC
>NZ_CAAKOQ010000014.1 GCF_901212675.1 Olsenella uli | reverse complement strand
GCCCTTGTTGTTGCTCATGGCCATGTTGACGAAGGTGCTCGCGTCCTCGTCCACGGTCGTGCGAGCCGGGCGCAGGGTGCGGCCGCCGAGCGTGACTTCGTGCCCGGCTGCGAGCGCCGCGTTGTAGATGCCGACGACCGAGGGACCCGAGTCGCTCGTGACGAGGTAGCCGTCTGCGCCGAGGCTCACGCCTTCCTTGCCGCGAAACGCGAGGTAGTGGTTGTAGGTGCTCTCGCTCATGATTCCCATGGCGCTGTCCCGGTCGTCGCCGGTGTTGATGGCCTGGGGCAGCGTCTTGCCCGCCGCCCGGGCAAACTCCGCAGTCGAGACGAGGGGCTGCTCGCCGGCCGCAGGTGCGGCGTCATAGACGTCGACCTGCACCGACGTGCCCGCGATGGCCGCAAGGTTCACGGGCGAGCCGTCGGAGCGCTGGGCCTGGCGGGTTGCGGCGTCCAGCACGTCCACCGGGCGGGTGGTGCTCGCGAGCCCCTCGGTCGAGGTGCCGGCCTCCAGCCCCGCGTCCTGCTCGGACTTCTGGAGCTCGCGGATGGCCGTGGGGGAGTGGTAGGCCACCTGAGTGGTGTAGTCTGCCGGCGTGCCGCGCTCCACGCCCTCGCTCATGACGTTGGCCATGGACATGCCGGTGGTGACGCTCGTGAGCGCCAGGAACAAGATCATCGAGATGACGGCCATCGACATCGAGACGGTGTTCACCCTGGCCGCAAGCTGGCGGAGGGTAAACATGTTGAGTCCGCGCCACCACAGGCTGTGCGCCGCCTGCAGCGCCTTGAGCAGAAAACCCGAGAGGCCAAAGAACAGCAGGATGGTGCCCATGACCACGAGGGCGGTGGTGATGCCGAAGCGGCTCATCTCCTCCTGGGAGTCCATCGTGACGGGTATGCCGTCGCGGAGGAGCCGCTCGTACGCCACCCCCACGAGCACGCAGCCCACCACGAACAACGCCGCCGAGACCCAGGGGTTGCGCACGGCCACGGTCTCGTTGGAGCGGCGGGCGCCCATGAGGTCGATGACCTTGGCCTTCGCCACCACGCGCAGGTTGAACACGAGGGTAACGAGGAAGATGACGATGAGGCATTCCACCGTGAACAGGGCCGCGCCGGCGCTCACGAAGAAGTGGAAGCTGGCGATCTGCGTGCGGAAGAGCGAGGCGGTGAAGAACGTCATGAGCTGCGAGAGACCGATGCCGCAGGCGAGGCCGATGGCGAGCGCCCCGAGCGAGACGATGGCCGTTTCCAGCGTCATGACAAGCGCCACCTGTCCGCGTCCCATGCCCAGCACCTGGTACAGGCCGAACTGCTGCTTGCGGCGCTTCATGATGAAGTTGTTGGCATACACCATGAGAAAGCCCATCACTGCCGCGAGGAAGACCGTGAGGCCCGAGGTGATGCTGCCGATGATGTCGCCAATCTCCTTGCTGAGGCCTGCCGAGGCGGCCTGCTCGGAGATGGTGTTGAACGCGTAGAACACGGTGACGCCCAGCGCCAGCGTGATGAGGTAGACGAGGTAGTCGCGCCCGGCACGGCGGACGTTGCCCCAGGCGAGCTTACAGAGCATCGGAGCCCTCACCGCCCATCATTGCCACGACCTCCATGATGCGGTCGAAGAACTCACGCCTCGAGCCGTCCCCGCGGCGCAGCTCCGTGAAGATCTTGCCGTCGCGGATGAACAGGACGCGGTGCGTGTAGCTGGCCGCGAAGCCGTCGTGCGTGACCATGAGGATGGTGGCCGCGCGGTCGCGGTTGAGCTGCTCGAGCTGCTCGAGCAGAAGGCGCGCGTTCTTGGAGTCCAGGGCACCGGTGGGCTCGTCTGCCATCGCCACGGCGGGGCCGGTCACGAGGGCGCGGGCCGCGGCCACGCGCTGCTGCTGGCCGCCGGACATCTGGTAGGGATACTTGTCGATGACCTCGCGGATGCCCAGGCGTGCCGCCGTCTCCTCCACGCGGCCAAGGACCTCGCCGGCCGGCACGCGGGCGATCGTGAGCGGCAGGGCGATGTTCTCGCGGGCCGTGAGCGTGTCGAGCAGGTTTGAGTTCTGGAAGATGAAGCCCAGGCGGTCGCGGCGGAAGCGCGTGAGAGCGCGCCCCCGCAGGCATGTGGCGTCGGTGCCCTCCACGAGCACCTGGCCGCTCGTGGGAGCGTCGATGGTGGAGACGCAGTTGAGCAGCGTCGACTTGCCCGAGCCCGAGGCGCCCATGATCGAGACGAACTCTCCGGCACGCACGTCAAACGAGACGTCGGCGAGCGCGCGCGTCACGGCGCCGGCCGAGCCCCTGCCGCGCCGGCCTCCGATGCCACGGCCACCGTAGACCTTCTCGAGGTGGTGGACGGAGAGGACGATGGGCCCACCCTGCGGGTTCGCGGTACCCGTGGCTCCTGCGGCCGTCACGGTCGACCAACCTGCGGCGCTGGCCGTGCCCGCGCCTGCGCCAGCCGTCTGGCTCGCGTCGCCGACCGCGGCCGTCGCCGTTCCCTCTTCCACAAAGTGCCTTTCCATGCCGTCCCCTTTCCCGGGTTCGCCGAATGTCGCCAACAATCCTCCCGTGCAGCCCCGAGAACAGCCATCGAATTGACTTACAGTAAGGTTTCATTCTTGCAAGGTAGCCCGCCCCGCTGGCCGAGCCCGCCGCCAAGCCCGCTGGCCGAGCCCCCCCGCCAAGCCCGCTGGCCGACCCTCGCCCGCCGTCGCCGGCTCTCTTCACCCCTCTTACAGCCGAACGTGCGTAAAATCGACTTTTCGGGCGTGTGACTCGCCAATAATCTCGGTTTTGCGCACGTTCGTTTGAGGAAGGCGCCCCGCGGCGCGGGGGAGAGCGGCGGGCGGCCCGGGGCCGGCGCCCGCGCGC
>NZ_CAAKOQ010000013.1 GCF_901212675.1 Olsenella uli | reverse complement strand
CCGGGGCATTGCCCCGGGCGCCCTAGCCTACTCGCTACGCAGCGCCTCCACGGGATCGCGGCGGCTGGCGCCCACGCTTGGGATGAGGCCGGCGACGACCGTCAGGACGACGGAGATCGCGATGAGCGCCAGCGCCGAGCCAACCGGCAGGCTCATGATGTTTGGCACGTTGTGCGTGGCGAGCACCCAGGCGTTCACCGGCACCGACGCCACCACGACCACTAGGATCGCGAACACGCCCGCAATGAGCCCCTCGATGAACGTCTCGGCGTTGAAGACGTTGGCCACGTTGAGCTTGGAGGCGCCCATCGCGCGCAGGATACCGATCTCCTTCTTGCGCTCGAGCACGCTGATGTAGGTGATGATGCCGATCATGATGGAGCTCACCACGAGGCTGATGCTCACGAACGCCACGAGCACGAGCGAGATCATGTTCACGATGTCGGTGACCGAGCCCATGATGACGCCCATGTAGTCGGTGTAGGAGATGGCCTTGTCGTCCTCACCGGCGTCCTTGACCTGCTGGTTGTAGGCGTCGATGTGGTCAAGCACGCGCTCTTTGGCGGCAAAGTCCTTGGGATAGACCTTGATGGCCTGCGGGTTGGCCTCGTCGGCATAGCCCAGGGTGGTGAGGTTGTTGTCATAGGTGAGCTTGCTCGCGTTGGCGTAGCTGGTCATAAGCGAGGTGAGGTCCTCGGCGGACATGTTGAAGTTGATCGCGTTGGCAAACGCCGAGGTGTCGACCGAGAAGGCGCTCCGCATGTTGGCCGCGATCCTGCTGCCCAGCTGGCTGGAGACCTGGCCCATCATCTTAGTCATGGCGCTCGTGAGCTGGCCCCTGAGCTGCGTCGATATGGCGGCGCCCACCTTCTGGCCGATCTGGACGGAGAGCTTCTGGAACACCTGCGTGAGGTAGGGCGCGAGCTTGCCCGTCACGTAGTCCTGCACGACCTGCTGCACGCGGTCGCGCACGGGCTTGCCGGCTACCTTCTCGACCTGGTCGAGGATGGCCTTGGCGTCGTCCGTGGCCACGTAGGCCTGGAACCTCTGGAGGAGCTTGGCGCCAAAGTCGGGGTCGGTGGGCTTCAGGTCCTTGCCGTTCTGCCCCAGAAAGGCGAGAAAGCCCTGCGTGAGCTGCCCACCCAGCTTGGCCGTCTGCGTGAGCTGATCACTCGTGAGGGGCGGGTCGGTCTTGAGGCCGTCAACGATGTGTGCGAAGTCCGGGCTCGGCGCGCCCTGGATGATCGAGGACATGTCGATGCCGTCGGCCACGCCGGAGAGGTCGATCTTCACGCCGCTCAGGTCGAGGCCGTTCACGTCGAGACCGGAGATGTCGAGCCCCGCGCCGATCTTCGACGTGTCGAACTTGAACGCGCCCTTGATGGCCGCCTCGTCCACCGAGAACATGCTGCCGAGGTCGACGCCCTTCTTGCTCTCGCTTTGCAGCTCGTCGAAGGTCTTGCCCGTGAAGACGTCCACGTTGGGGTTCGCCAGCTGCTGTTTCACGATGTCGGAGTTGGCGGCGCGCCGCATGAGCTCGGTCGTGAGGCCATGCGTGTAGGCCACGCCCTGGGTGAGCGCGCTCGACTTGGAGGTGCCGTTGGGCCGCACCACGCCCACGATCTTGAGGTCGAGGCCGCCCGCAACCTGCTGGCGCATGAAGTCCGCGTCGTTGGACATATCAGTCCAGCCGCCGGTCTCGTCGTTCTTGCGGTAGGTGTCGGACGGGCTCAGCACCTTGAACGAGATGCCCAGCGCATCTTCGTAGGTGAAGTCGACGTCCGTTTCGGGAACCTCGACCGTGCCGTCCGCGCTCATGGTGCTGTCGACCAGCTTGTTGAGCTCCTCGGGGTCCAGCACGCCGATGCTGTAGAGCGTGTAGTCGCTGATCTTCCCGCTCGAGGAGAGCACGAGCACCGCCTCGTCGGGGGCCTGCGCCCAGCGACCGGCCACCACGTCGTACTGCGTGTCGAGCAGGGACTGGTCGTCGAGCATCTCGTTGAAGGCGGTGGAGGAGGTCATCATCGTGCCCGCCATGGCGCCGCTCGAGGCGCCGCCGCTCATGGCCGTCGTGAACGAGTTGGGGCTGAGCTTCACGGGGTCGGCGGACGAGGCAGCGTCGGAGGAGGAGGCGTCGCCCGAGCTGGCGTCGCCCAAGCTCGCGTCGCGCGAGCCCGAGGCACCCGATCCGCCACCCGTGCCCTCGCGGAACACGAGCGGCGTGACGCCGTAGTCGTACTGGATGGCGTTGACGTCGTCGGCGATGCCGTCGCCGCCGCCATCGAGGAACGTCTTGAAGCTCCTGAGGTCGTTGGACTTCACGCTCGCGAACATGTCCTTGAGCACGGTCGCCTCCGGGATGGCCGACGAGCCGTCGGCCTGGCCGGCGCCGCCCGTGGCGGCCGAGGACGCCGAGCCGTCCGCAAGCCCCATCGGCGAGTCGCCCGAGTCCGCCGAGTCGCCACCCGTGAGCATGCCCGTGATGTCGTAGCTCTGCCGCGCGATCTGGAGGGGGTAGCTCGAGAGTGTGTCCTCCTCCACCTTGGCGATGTAGCCGTTCACGCCGTTGGAGAGTGCCAGGATCGCCGCGATGCCGATGATGCCGATTGAGCCCGCGAAGGCCGTCATGATGGTGCGGCCCTTCTTCGTCATGAGGTTGTTCGCCGAGAGCGACAGCGCCGTGAGGAAGCTCATGGACGAGCGCTTGCGCGGCGCGGCCGAGGCCTTGGCACGGGCCACCTCGTCGGCAAGCTCGTCTGAGCCGATGGGGCGCGAGTCGTCCACGATGCGCCCGTCCTTGATGCGCACGATGCGCGTGGCGTAGTCCTCGGCGAGCTGCGGGTTGTGGGTCACCATGATGACGAGGCGGTCGCGCGCCACCTCTGCGAGGATGTTCATGACCTGGATGCCGGTCTCGGTGTCGAGCGCGCCGGTGGGCTCGTCGGCCAGCACGATCTCGGGGTCGTTCACAAGGGCGCGCGCGATGGCCACGCGCTGCATCTGCCCGCCGGAGAGCTGCGCCGGCCTCTTGTTGACATGGTCGCCCAGGCCCACGCGCTCGAGCGCCCTGCACGCACGCTCGCGGCGCTCGGCGCGACCGACGCCCGCCAGGGTGAGGGCCAGCTCCACGTTGGCGAGCACCGTCTGGTGCGGGATGAGGTTGTAGCCCTGGAAGACGAAGCCAATGCGGTGGTTTCGGTAGGTGTCCCAGTCCTTGTCGGAGTAGTCCTTGGTGGAGACGCCGTTCACGATGATGTCGCCGGAGTCGGCGTGGTCAAAGCCGCCGAGGATGTTGAGGAAGGTGGTCTTGCCCGAGCCCGACGGGCCCAGCACCGCCACGAACTCGCTCCCGCGAAACGTGATGGAGACCCCGTCCAGCGCCTTCTGGACGAAGTCTCCCGTCTTGTACGACTTGCGGATGTCCCTGATCTCGATCATGCGGTCCCTCGCGATTGGCGGACGATGGATTCCCAACAGTGCCAGCCATCGTATTCCACAATCGCACGGGCTTAAACGAGCCCAAGGTCAACTTGGCAAACTCCCGACAAACGGCGAGGCCAGGCCTAGTGGTACAGCGGCAGCTGTCCCGTCACGGGGGCGATGGTCTCGACGTCCATGGGGGCAAAGCCCACGCAGGTCCAGCGCGACCCCGAGTCGTCCGGCGTGAGCTCGGTCTTGCAGGCGTCGCGGATGCAGAAGAAGTCCATGTCCTCCATGAGGCCGCGGCTCTCGGCGCGGCTCACGAGCGAGGCGAGCGCGCGCTCGCCGTCCACGGCCAGCACGATCTTGGGCTCGCCCTGGCGCACCCACGCCGCGAGCACGTCCGCGTCGACCGACGTGCGCGCGAGGCTGCCGCCCCACTCCAGGCCGATGGGCGCGCAGGAGGCCTCGCCCTCGACGTAGCGCGTGGTGCCCGCGAGCAGCGCCGCCACGCTGGCATGCGCCACCTGCGCTGCAAGCTTGCCGGTGCTCATGCCCAGGGAGCGGTCGACGACGATGTACTGGCGGATGACGGAACCCGTGACCTCGTGCTCCTCCTCGTCGATGCCCTCGTTCTGGACGAACTGCCCCACATCGAGCGTCGCCGCCCCCGCGGCGACCCCATACTTCGAATCCATGGCCTCTCCTACTCCCCGTTCGGCATGCACGGGATTCTACTCCCGTCTTGCGGCGAGCGCCTACGCCGTCTCGAGCACCTTGCGCATCTCGGCCTGCACCGCATGCTCCACGTTGGTGCCAATCACGCGCTTGGCCACCTGCTTCACGGCGTAGCGGCCGTTGCCCATGGCGCACGAGTGGCCCACAAAGCGCAGGATCTCGTAGTCGTTCATGGCGTCGCCAAAGGCCATGACCTCGGACGCGTCGATGTCGTAGTGGTCCATGACCTGCTTGACGCCCGTGGCCTTGGACACGCCGACCTGCATGGCGTCAATCCACTTGCGGCCCGACGGGGCAAAGACGAACTTGTCGCCCAGCTCGCGCTCGAGCACGTAGGCCATGTCCATCACGTAGTCGGCGTTGTCGCAGAAGAACGATGCCTTGATGATGTTGATCTCGGGGCCGGGAGCATGGTGCAGGCGCTGGGCGTTGGGCAGGTCCTTGTCCATCTCGCGCTCGTAGATGGCCTCGTCGTCCATGAGGAAGGTGCGGGTGCGGTCGAAGAGGGCCAGGTGCAGGCAGTCGAACATGTTGCCGATGTGCTCGAGGCGCTTCACCGCGGCGTGGCTGTAGACCTCGCGGTCGACGAGCTCGCCCTCGCAGTAGACCTGGCTGCCGTTGGAGGCAACGAAGTCCATCTGGTCGACGACCGGCTCGAAGAACTCGCAGAGCGTGTCGTAGCGACGCCCCGAGCTCGCGGCGAAGTGCACGCCGCGCTCGCGCAGCTTGCGGACGAGGTCGTAGGTCTCCTCGGGCACGCGCGAGTTCTCGTCGAGCAGCGTGCCGTCCATGTCAGAGGCAATGAGCTTGATCATGCGATTCCCTTCACTAGGGTGGGAAGAACTGCAAGCTGCGGCTATCCTACCCATTCGACGTGCGCGTCTGAGGGAGGGGCGGGTCGGGGCGGGTCGCCGCCGGCCCCGGCCGCGAGCCCTCCCCCGCCGCCTTGCGCTGCGGCACGGCGAAGCGGGCCACGAGGTCCTCGAGCACGTCGACCATGGCCTCGAGCGAGCGCACGGGGATGAACTCGTGCACGCCGTGGAAGCAGTAGCCACCCGTGGGCAGGTTGGGGCAGGGAAGACCGCGCAGCGTGAGCTGGGCGCCGTCGGTGCCGCCGCGCACGGGCACCGCGCGCGCGTCCATGCCGCAGGCCTCCATCGCGGCAAAGGCGTTATCGCGCAGGAAGTCAAGGCCGCGCAGGTGCTCGGCCATGTTGCGGTACTGCTCGCGCACCTCCACGGAGACGGTCCCCGCGCCGTGGCGGCGGTTCAGGAACTCGGCCGCCTCGCGCAGCTCCTCCTCGCGGCGAGCGAACTTCCCGGCGTCGAAGTCACGCACGATGTAGGTGACGCTGGCCTTGCCGGCCGTGCCCGAGACCTCGATGGGATGGAAGAAGCCGTCGTAGCCCTCGGTGTGCTCGGGGCGCTCGGCCGCGGGCAGCAGGTCGTCGAACTCGCGCAGCACGGTGATGGCGTTCACCATCACGTCCTTGGCGCTGCCCGGGTGCACCATGACACCCGTCGCCGTGACGGTGGCCTGGCTGGCCGAGAAGCACTCGTAGTTGAACTCCCCGAGTGCCTCGCCGTCCACCGTGTAGGCCCACTCGGCGCCAAAGGCGTCGAGGTCGAGCAGGGCCGCGCCGTGGCCGATCTCCTCGTCCGGCACGAAGGCGACCCTGAGCGTGGGGTGCGCGAGGCCCGGGTTGGCCACGAGGCGGGCGAGCAGGGCCATGACCTCGGCCACGCCGGCCTTGTCATCCGCGCCCAGAAGCGTGGTGCCGTCCGTGACCACGATGTCCTGGCCCACGAGGCCCGCGAGGTCCGGGCACTGCTCGGGCGTGGTCTCCACCGTCTCGCCGCCCACGACGCCCGCCACGAGCGCACCGCCCTCGTAGTGCACGATGTGGGGCTTGACGCCCGCCGCCGGCGCGTCCGGCGCGGTGTCCATGTGCGCGATGAGCCCAAGCGCGGGCAGACCCTCGGCACCCTCGCTCGCCGGCAGCGAGGCCGTGACGTAGGCGTGCTCGCTCACCGACGCGTCCGCGAGTCCCAGGCCGCGCAGCTCGTCGGCCAGAAGGTTCGCGAGGTCGAACTGGCAGGCGGTCGAGGGCGTCTCGGCATCGTTGTGCGGGTCGCTCTGCGTGTCAACCTGGACGTAGCGAAGCAGTCGCTCGAGCGCATCGCTCGGCTTGGGCGTATAAGGCATGGGTCCCCAATCGGTCGCGTACTCACTGACGGTTGGACTATACCGCG
The DNA here is from genome assembly GCF_901212675.1 of Olsenella uli. Taxonomy (GTDB): domain Bacteria; phylum Actinomycetota; class Coriobacteriia; order Coriobacteriales; family Atopobiaceae; genus Parolsenella; species Parolsenella uli_B. The sequence continues at coordinate 27,888 of NZ_CAAKOQ010000013.1, read as the reverse complement.
ACAAGCGGACAACAAATGCCTAACGATATGTCCTACCATGGAAAACGTCATGGCACGAGGCCACAGGGGGCAATGCATGCAGACCGAGCCGACGGGACCCAACAACAAGCTGCTCAAGTACACGAGCTTCCTGCTCGTCGTGCTGGGCATCGTGGGCATCGTGCTCGAGGTAGCGCTCGCCGCAGGGCTCCTCGCCGGCGGCATCTCGTCGTTTGCCCCCAACCTGCAGCGCACGGGACTTCCCACCGACGTCATGACGCTCACGGTGGCGATGTGCTCCAGCGTGGCCGCGGGTCTCCTCAACGCGGGCCTCCAGATTTGGGCGGGCTGGTCGGGGGCGCGCCTGCGCCACGGGGCGCCGCTCGCGGACCGCTGCCAGACGCTCGGCATCCTGCTCACGGGCTTCTCGGCCATCGCCTGGATCTTCGACCGCGTCACGTCGGGAGCGCTCGGCTCGCTCGACATCGTCATCCTCGCGTTCTCCATCGCCGTGCCCATCACCTACTACATCGCCGCCAAGCGCGAGGAGCGCGACGACTTCTGGGAGGGCATCAGGGAGCGCGCGGTCATGCACCCCACGGCGCGCGTGGCCTCGCGCGTCAACGACCGCTTCGTGCTCGACGCGGTGTCGGGCGCGCTTCGGGCGGCCCACCCCAGCGAGGCCCCCACTGTCGAGCTGCTGTCGCTCGACGAGTACGAGCGCCGCGAGAGCGACTCGGCCGTGGCGCGCCACCTCGCCCACAGCGCGCGCTCCATCCACCACTGCACGGCAAGCACCTTCGAGGACTCCGTGTACGGCACGCTGCTCATCCCGCGCGAGAACCTCATCGCCTCGGGCATGCCCTTCGACTCCGACGTGGCCATCGCCTTCAACCTGGAGCGGGGCCACCTCGAGCTCGTGAGCGACGACGCCGACGCGGCCGGGTTCGTGGGCTACTACCTCGAGAACCAGATGCTCGCGAAGCACGCGCCGGCGACGGTGCTCTTCGAGATGTGCGACCTCGTGGTCCACGACGACATGGCCTACCTCATCGACGTGGAGGACCGCCTCGACCACCTCGAGGACAACATGAGCGAGGACGTCAACGAGATCCCGCAGGACTTCACCGACTTCGTGATGCGCACGAGAAGCGACCTGCGCGTGCTCGAGAGCTTCTACCGCCAGCTCTCCGACGTGGCCGACTCGGTGGCCACGAGCCCGGCCCACGTCGCCGACGAGCAGACCGCCGAGCTCTTCCACGTGCTCTCGAGCCGCACCGAGCGCCTCGCGGCCGACTCGCGCAACCTGCGCGACTACGCGCTGCAGATTCGCAGCATGTACCAGGGCAAGATCGACGTGCGCCAGAACAAGGTCATGACGGTGCTCACCATCGTGTCCACGATCTTCATGCCGCTGACCCTGCTCACGAGCTGGTACGGCATGAACTTCGAGTACATGCCGGAGCTCCACAACCGCTACGCCTACTACGTGATGATCGCCATCGCCGTGGGCATGGCGACCGGCGAGGTCATCTGGTTCAAGAGGAAGGGCTGGTTCTAGGACAGGCCTCCCGTCCACCGCCTCACCTCTGCCGCTCGTGAGATGCGTCGCCCCTCGCCCCTGCCACGTCAGTCAAACCTACCGTCTGGCGATATCCTCTATTTATTGTCCCGTTTACGTGAGATGCTGCTACCAGCGGCATCGCCTCCTGCGGTGTCCACAACCCAAGGAGGCCCTCATGGCCCACAGAAACGATCGTCACGAGATGGACTTTACGCGCGTGCTCGCCCCCTACCTCAGCAACCGCGCCTTCATGGATGCCGCCTGGAACGAGTTCTGCTTGCTGGTCGACCTCGACGAGACCACCGTCGAGGATGACGACGACCGTCACTTCTTCCAGTCGCTCTTCTACGAGTGGGTGCTGTTCGACTACGACATCCACGGCGGCAAGACCCCGCTCGAGAAGTTCGTCACCTGGCCGCCGGCGGGCTGCGGCACCAACGTCCTGTCGCTCTACGCGCAGGCGGCAACCTCGCAGTTCACCTCGTCATTCAGGGTCGTCGGCTACAACGAGGACACGCACAAGGTGTCGCTCGAGAACGTCGCCGACGGCATCGTCTACCGCGTGTTGGACCGCACCTACCCGGACACCTTCCCCACCGACCACGGCCTGCTCACCGCGCGCATCATGCGCATCCGCGGCACCTGGCTCTTTGCCGGCAGCGTCATCGACTACCAGAAGGCCGAGCCCACGCCCGAGGAGCTCGCGGAGATGCGCCAGGAGAACGGCGAGCACAATGAAGACTTCTGCGAGGTCCTCAACTCCATCTACGGCAGGCTTCCCCTCTCCGACGCCGACACCGTGGCCTCGGGCTTCTCGACCCTCTCGAGCGAGGAGCGCATCGAGCGCCTCCGCACCGCGCAGGAGGAGTACGCGCAGCTGCAGAGCGGCCTCGAGCTCGAGGTGGACTGGGACGGCCTCACGCGCATGATTCGCGAGGAGGACGGCGAGGGCTCGGCCGTGACGCTCATGGACTCCATCGTGGGCCAGGACCGCGTCGACGCCATGAACCAGGACGAGCTCGTGCGCACGCTCAAGCCCATCCTGGCCGCGTGGAACCTGCTGCCGCACGACATCCTGAACGGCATGACGCCCGTGGAGGACTTCGAGGCCCGCTACCCTCTGCCGGAGGACGACTGGGACGACGAGGAGGACGCCACCGGCGAGGACGGGGGCGACGAGCCCGCCGAGGCAGGCGAGCCCCTCCCCGTGGGGCCCGGCGACGGGGGCGACATCGAGGGGTAGCCGGCCCCAAGCCCCGGGGGCCTCGCGGCCATCACGAGCACGCCCGGGACACTCCCTCCGCACCTCATAGCGGAGGGAGTTCTCTTATGCATGCGCACCGCACCCGCCTTGGACGGTGGCGCCAGCCGGCTCATCCCGCCGTGGCCCCGCGGAGCTCCGGTCCAACCTCGACCTGCCGCGGTATCCCGCCCCGAAGGCCCGGCCGGGATGACAGGGCTGGCTATCGCGCGTCCCTCGCCTCGCGGACAAGCTGCTCGGGTGTGGGGAGGCCGTCCGGAAAGCCATGCTCCGGCACATTCCGCCCCTGCGTGCAGACGCGCTTCGCCAACTCCACGCCAATGCGCCGCGGAATGTCCGTGACGAGCGCGTTGCCCATGCAAAACGCCCGCTGATGGTCGGACATGCCCGTCGCCGTCCACCCGCGCGGGAAGCACTGCAGCCTGTCGAGCTCGTCCGGGATCAGCCGCCGATAACGGCCGTCCGAGGTCTTGACGACGTGCTTGAACCGGGAAGCTCCCTTGCCACCCTCGCCCGTGAGAATCGTGCGGGAGGGCTTGTCGAGCGCGTCCGGGAAGGCCATGGCCCCCTCGCTATAGAAGTACGTGTAGCCCGTCCTGGCCGTACGTTCCTCTCGCTTCGCGCCCTTGAGATACTCCCAGGCCTCCAACTTGTCGGGCTCGATGAAGAAGCTCTCGGGCACCTCGGAATCAGGAACGAGCACCTCGCCGAGCGTTGCCTGGGGACCCTGGTAGAAGGGCACCCCCTTGGCCGTCACGACGCTCCCGCGCTGCATTGCACCCGCAGTGAGAAACGGCGAGGTCTTGAGGCCGATGCCGAAGCTGCTCGAGGTCTCGTAGGCGCTGGGACCAACGCTCAGGAAGTCGAGGTCTCCAAAGTCCATGGGGAAGGCCTTCGCAAGGATGCCGTTCCAGAGGATGACACCCCCGAGGTTCCAATCCAGCGCGTCAAGCTCGGCAAAGATGTAGACGCGCCGGCGGCGCTGGGGCATGCCGAACTCCCCGGCATTGATGACTCGCCACTCAGCCGAATAGCCAAGGCTGTAGAGGCAGGACAGGATGATGGCAAAGTCTCTCCCGCGCTGGGATGCGGGACTCTTGAGCAGGCGGTCTACGTTCTCGAGCAGCACGTAGCGAGGCAGCTTGCCCTCGTTGTGGGCTCGCTTGTACTCCAGCATGTGGTAGATGTCCCACCACAGCACGCCCTTCTTACCCTCGATGCCCTCGGCCTGGGAGAGCGGACGGGCCACGGAGTAGTCCTGGCAGGGAAAGCCGCCGACGAGCAGGTCGAAGTCCGGAATCTCGCGCTCTCCCGCCTCGGCCTGCTCGAGCACCTTGTTGATATCCTCGTTGATGCAGGAGCCCTCGCCAAAGTGAGACTCGTAGCAGCGCCAGGCAAATTGCTTGGACGCAGTTCCAGGCGGCTCCCACTGGTTGGCCCAGATGGTCTCGAACGCAGGGGACCCAAGGTCCTCGTTGGCATGGTCAAGCCCGACGCGAAATCCGCCGACGCCCGCAAAGAGCTCGGCCACCTTGAGCGTACCTGCCAGTCTGTAGGTTCCTTCCATCTCAACCACCCATCAATCCGTATTCCGCAGCGTCCAATTATGGCAAAGCCCCCGAAAAAGATCAAGATCCGGGACACGCCTGTCTCTCCGGCAAATCCTCCCAGAGATAGCGGACAATACACCAACGTCGTTTCGAGCCGCGTGGCAAAGGAGCCCCATGAGCACGGATGATTCTCACAGCTTCACTAGGCACGACCTCATCGTTCGGCTCACCCACTGCATCGGCAAGAGCCTGGCCGAGATCGACAGCGCGGGCGTACTCAACGGCAAGGCCAGGAACAAGGGGTTCGTGGGCAACGTCATCGAGCAGTCGGTCCTCGGGTATCCCGCCGACTCCAAGCAGCGGCCGGACCTCGTCGTGAACGGGGTCGAGACGGAGCTCAAGTCCACGGGCATCATCGCCGACAAGGACGCGGACGCGTTCCAGGCCAAGGAGCCCATGTCGATTACCGCCGTCTCCCCCGAGACAATCACGACGGAGCAGTTCGAGACCTCCCACTTCTGGAAGAAGCTCGAGCACATGCTGCTCATCTACTACTTCTATGCGGGACGCGACGTGCCGTACGCGGACTTCTCCATCGAGGGCTTCGAGTTCCACGAATGGGGCAGAGACGACATCGATGTGCTCAAGGCGGACTGGACGCTCGTAAGGGACTTCATCGCCGAGGTGCAACGCGACTACCCCGACTACGAGGCCCAGTATCCGCGCATCTCGACGGAGCTGAACCGACAGCTCATGTACACGGACACATCCCCCAAGTGGCCAAACCGGCCGCGCTTTCGGCTCAAGCGAAGGGTCGTAACGTCTCTCGTCCAAGGCCACTTTGGCAAAAGGGGAGAGACGCTTGCCGCCGAGTACGCAACGTACTCGGCAATCGACGCCAAATGCCACGAACTCGCGATTCGCAACGCGGGCAAGACGGTGGCACAGCTCATGCAGGAGCAGAGCCTGACACTGCCCTCGGGCAGCGTTGGGAAGGGCATTGCCGAGAGCATCGTCGTCCGCATGTTTGGCGGCACGTCAAAGAAGATGAGGAACGTCGAACTCTTCGGCCGAATCGGTCTTCTGCCCAAGACTATCGTGCTCACCACACAGGGCAAGAAGACCGAGGACATGAAGCTCCTGCGCCTCGACTTTGACGAGATTGCCGACCCTGCCCAGCGCTTCGAGGACTCCTCCGTCAGGGACTTCTTCGCGCAGAACCAGATTCTGCTTATCGTCTTCGAGGAGCCTGGGCGAGACGCGTCCTTCATCGAGAACCGCTTCGTCGGCTTCATGCGCCTGTGGTTTGACGAGGCCTTCATCGAGGAGGAGGTCCATCCCGTATGGCGCAGGCTTCGCCAGCTGGTGCGCGGCGGTCAGCTGCGCGACGTCATCGAGCTCGACAGAGAGGGCAACCCGCGCACCAACAAGAAGACCGGCACGAAACGCAGCGCGCCCAACTTCCCCAAGTCACGCGATGGAATCGTCTTCGTGCGGGGCACCGGCAGAGACGCGCGTGACAAGACCGAGACAGTCAACGGCATCCGCATGTATCGGCAGAACCTCTGGATCAGGGGAACCTACCTTGCCGAGCGAGTCTCGCAGATGAACGTGCTGTAGGGCAGGGCAGGAGCGAGCCCAGCGTCCTCGTCCGCCCGGATGCCCGCAGATTTCGTCCAGTCTATGGGAAGGTTATGGTCAAAACGACAAGACCGTCCAATGAACTGGGCGGTTTTGGCGCCGCGATGCCACGTCTCGCCCGGCCCGCGGCCTGGACGATGCGTGGCGCGGCGGCTCGACGTCGCCAAACGACACGGGCGTTCCCGCGCCCGGACCGGTGTCGAGCGTCATGATGAGCTCGAGGCCGGTCTCGGTGCCCTTGGCCAGGGCCACGGTGTCGCCGTAGGGGTCGGCTGAGACGGGCGTCGACGGCGCGGGTGCTATCGCTACTCAAGCGCCAACCCTCTCACATCGCTGAGTGCGCCCGGCCATCCGACACTCCACGTGCATTTTGGTCAGTTGCTGGGGGTTTAGAGGCACGGCAACTGACCAAAATGCACGTGCCGCGAGAGCCCGAATCGACCTGATCATGCGCGATTGCAAACCCCGGTCGAGCCTGTCATACTGCCCAGAACAAGGCTCCCCTTGCGGGGCGGCAAAGCCCATAGCCTTACGACCGCAGCCAGATCGTGAGGAGGGCACATGCCATCAGGCCATCACAAGAATCCCCGCCACGCGTCATACTCGGAATCCGGCCCCAATCGACTAGTCGCAAGAAACCTCCGCGTCGACAAGAGCCGTGAGATTGACCTGCTTCTCGACCAAAGCGAACGTCAAGGCCTTTGCCTCGCGACGAAAGACCGCTGCCTTCGCAAGGCGCTCCTCACGAGAGCGTGCGCGGGCATGCTCGTCTCCCCTGCCCCCGGCCTCTTCGCTCGGGCATCTCACTGGCACGGCCTCACGCCCAGTACCAAATCCCTCCATATCATGCGCGGCATGCACCAGTTGCATCCTTCTTGGGTATTCAGCCACGTCTCGGCGGCCGTCGCCTGGGGCCTTTCGGTCCCCCATCGCGTGCAGGGTCTCGTCCATGTGGCCACGCCGGCGGGTCCGCACTCTCGAAGCAGCCCGACCATCAAGCGCCACTGCATCCCTCCCGGCCTTGCCCCGGCACTGGTGAACGGCATTCCCGTGACGCCCCTCGAGAGAACGGCCCTCGACTGCATGCGCTCCCTGGGCTTTCAGGACGGCACCGCCATCGGAGACTCGGCCCTCCGCGTAGGGAAAATGGCAAGGGACCAGCTTGGAGACTATGTCGAGAGCCAGAGGGGGCTCAGGGGAATTGCCGCAGCACGGGATACCGCGGCGTTCTTGGATTCCAGGAGCGCAAATGGCGGCGAATCGATCGCCCGAGCCACCATACACCAGCTCGGCTTTATGGCGCCCGAGTTGCAGGTCGCGTTTCCAGACCCCATCGAGCCGGAACGCTCGTACTTTGCCGACTACGTATGGGAGATAGCGACCGCAAGGCGCAGCACCAGCGGGAATGCGCCCATCCTCCAGATGACGGCGCGAGCCACGGCACCCGCCGCTGTGGCGGGATACGGCATCAGGCATAGGGTCGCTGGAACATGCGCCGAGAGCGGCTTCAAGGATGACATGGTCATCGGCGAGCTCGATGGCATCGACAAGATCGTTGACCCCGACATCAACGGGGGACTCACGCCCGCTGCGGCGCTCATCAAGGAGAGAAAGCGGGAGTCGAGGCTCTCCATCACGCGGGCCGGCATACTGCGATTCTCGTTCCAAGACGTCCTGGACACGGCCCTGTTCAACCACATGCTCGAGGTCTTTGGCATTCCTCGCGACCACGAGCCCCTCGTGAGGATTCCGCCCCTCCTGCTGCCGGCCCCAGGCCCTCAGGCAGACTTTGGCGAGCTGGCACCCGTTGACGTCTATGGGATATAGGGAGTCCGGCATCGAGGCTGCAACAAGATGGCGTTGGGCTGCGAGCTTGAGGCAAAGGTGTCTCGAGCCTCGGTCGTCCCCCGCTGGGCCGCGACACTCCACGTGCAAAGTGACACGTTGATGGGCCCTTAAGGAGGCGTGAACTGACCAAAATGCACGTAATGTGGGATCGGGAGGGGCGTAGCTGGGACGCACGAGATGGAGGCGACGCGGAGTGTAGCTGGGACGCACGAGACGGAGGCGCTGCGGAGTGTAGCTGGAGAGCGGGGGCGGCGATGTGCAACCAGACGACAGGCGCAGGCCGCCAGGCGGCAAGTGGGCACGCACGCAAAAAGGCGCGGTCGTCGGGGTGGGACGGCCGCGCCGGAGACATGGGCGATATAACCGTAGACAGCAGGCCTGGCAGCGAGCCTGGCGCAGGACTGGCAGCAGGCCTGGCAGCGAGCCTACTGGCGCGTCACCGCGGGGTTGTCGGCGGAGACGAGCTCGGGCTTCTTGCAGCCGCAGCCACAAGCGTCGGCCTCGGCCTCGGAGCCCGTCGCGTCGCCGGCAGCCGTCCCGCAGCCGCAGGCGTCGGCAGACCCGGTCCCGCATCCGCACGCGTCACCGGAGCCAGTCGCATCGCTGACACCCGCGACACCAGCCGCCGCAGCCGCGCGCTCGCGGGCGCGCTCCTCCGCCGCGTGGATCTTGTCCAGCTGCATGCGCGACAGCGGCAACGTGCTAGGCTCGTCGAACGCGCCCACGCCACTGCCGAACTCGCCCGCGCCGGCCGTTCCCAGCGAGCACGAGCCGTCCGGGTCGCCATGCATCTCCTGGTCGGCAACGAGCGGCTCCTCGGTGAAGGGCGCCACTACGTGCAGCGTCGGGTCCACCGGGTTCTCCAGCTTGAAGCCCGGCACGTTGTCGGCAGAGCCGCCTTGCTCGGCCGCCTTGGCCCGCGCGGCCTTGAAGTTCTCCTTGGCCACCGAGATCATCAGCTTGATGCGGTTGAGCTGGTTGACCTCGCTCGCACCCGGGTCGTAGTCAACGGCCACGATGTTGCTCTCGGGATGCATCTCGCGCAGGCGCTTGATGACCGACTTGCCCACCACGTGGTTGGGCAGGCACGCGAACGGCGAGCAGCACACGATGTTGGGCGTGCCGGTCTCGATGAGGTCGCACATCTCGGCCGTGAGCAGCCAGCCCTCGCCCATCGTGTTGCAGAGCGACAGCACCTGCTCGGCCTTGTGGGCCAGCTCGTAGATATCGGGGTAGGGCTCGAAGCGGCTCGAGGCCTCCAGCATGCGGTTGATGGGCCCACGCATGGCCTCGATGAGTTTGATGCCCGCCTGATGCGTGAGGCGCTTGGAGAGCTTGGTGCCCAGCTCGCGCTTCATGTTGGTGGGGCTCGTCATGCCAAAGAGGAAGAAGTCCACCAGGCCCGGCACCACGGCCTCGCAGCCCTCGGCCTCGATCTCGCGAACCACCTGGTTGTTGGCCGTAGGGTGGAACTTCACGAGAATCTCGCCCACCACGCCCACGCGCGGCTTGGAGCGGTCGGCCACCACGGGCAGCGTCTCGAACGCGCCGACCGTCTCCTGGCACAGCTGCAGGAACTCGTGCTTCTTGATGCCGACGATGCGCTCCTTGCACCTCTGCATGCAGCGCTCGTACAGGGCGTCGGCCGAGCCCTTCTCGGCCTCGTAGGGACGCACGCGGTGCAGCATCTGCATGATGAGGTCACCGTAGAGCAGCGCGTACACGGCGCCGATAAGCACCTCGGGCTTGAAGACGTTGAAGCCGGGGTTGTCCTCGTCAAGGCCGCTCGCCGCGGTGAGCGAGATGACCGGCACGTCGGGGTGTCCGGAGTCCTTGAGCGCCTTGCGGATGAGGGCGATGTAGTTGGTGGCGCGGCAGCCGCCGCCAGTCTGCGAGATGAGCACGGCCGTCTTGGAGAGGTCGTACTTGCCGCTCTCGATGGCCTCCATGATCTGGCCGGTCACGAGGATCGACGGGTAGCAGATGTCGTTGTTGACGTACTTGAGGCCAGCGTCCACCGCGCCGTGATCCACGCTCGGCAGCAGCACCACGTTGTAGCCCGCGCCCTTGAGCAGCTGCTCCACGAGCTCGAAGTGGATCGGCGCCATCTGCGGGCACAGGATGGTATAGCCCTCAAGCTGCATCTCCTTGGTGTAGCGCACCTTGTGGAACGCCGCGCTCTTGGCGTCGCGCCACACCGGCACGCGCCTCGGCACGCCGGACGTGCGGGCGCGCTCGAGCGAGCCGTCAGCCATGTGCACGTCGACGGGGCCGGCCGGCTTGAGCTCGCCGGCGGCCGCCTCGCGCTCGAGCTCCTCGCGCTGCTCCTTGAGCGCGGCCATGAGCGAGCGGATGCGGATGCGCGCGGCGCCCAGATTGGACACCTCGTCGATCTTGAGGACGGTGTAGATCTTGCCGCTGGCCTCGAGGATCTCCTGCACCTGGTCGGTCGTGAGGGCGTCGAGGCCACAGCCAAAACTGTTGAGCTGGATGAGGTCGAGGTCGTTGCGGCTGGCCACGAAGCGCGCGGCGCGGTAGAGGCGGCTGTGGTACATCCACTGGTCCACGACGCGGATCGGACGCTCGGGCCTCATCTTGTGCGCCACCGAGTCCTCGGTAAGCACGGCGAAGCCAAAGCTGTTGACCAGCTCGGGGATGGCGTGGTTGATCTCGGGGTCGTTGTGGTAGGGACGACCCGCCAGCACGATGCCGTGGGCGTCGTGGTCCTCGATCCACTCGAGCGTCTCGTCTCCCTTGCGGCGCATGGTCTCCTTGAACTCGAGGTCGGCCTCCCAGGCCACGTTCACGGCGTGGTCGATCTCGGTGCGTGTGATGTGCTTGCCCCGGAAGCGGCCCTTGCCCGCGGCGGCGTCCCTCTCGCGCTGCTCGCTCACAAGCTCGAAGAGACGGCGCTTGAGCTCCTTCTTGTCGTCATAGGGCACGAAGGCGTCCAGGAATTCGATGTTGGGCTGCGCAAGCTCGTCGATGTTGAGGCCCAGCGCCTGCGGGTAGCTCATGACGATCGGGCAGTTGTAGTGGTTGCCCGCCGTCTCGTCCTCCTGGCGCTCCCAGCGCACGCACGGCATCCAGATGAAGTCCGGGTCCTTCTTGAGCAGGTTCATGATGTGGCCGTGGGAGAGCTTGGCCGGGTAGCACACGCTCTCGGACGGCATGGACTCGATGCCGGCCTCGTAGGTCTTCTTGGTGGACTGGTCGGAGAGCACCACCGAGAAGCCCAGGTCGGTGAAGAAGGCGTGCCAGAAGGGATAGTTCTCGTACATGTTGAGCGCGCGCGGGATGCCCACCGTACCGCGCGGGGCGGTGTCGGCGTCGAGCACCGGGCGGTCGAACAGCAGCTTGTTCTTGAATGCGAACAGGTTGGGCGCGGTGACCTTCGCCTTCTTGTGGCCGGCGCCCTTCTCGCAGCGGTTGCCCGTGATGAAGCGGTGACCGTTGCCAAAGTTGTTGATGGTGAGCAGGCAGTTGTTGGAGCAGCGGCCGCAGTGCGCCTTGGTCTGCTTCACCTGCAGGTTGTCGATCTGCTCGCGCGTGAGCAGCGTGGAGGTGCCGTCCTTGCCGGCACGGTCGCGAGCGAGCAGCGCCGCGCCGTAGCAGCCCATGCAGCCGGCGATGTCGGGTCGGATGGCGTTTCTGCCGGTGAGCTTCTCGAAGGCGCGCAGCGTGGCATCGCTCATGAAGGTGCCGCCCTGGACCACGGCGTAGGTGCCGATCTCCTCCGGGTCGCGCATCTTGATGACCTTGAACAGGGCGTTCTTGATGACAGAGTACGAGAGGCCCGCGGCGATGTCGCCCACCGTGGCGCCCTCCTTCTGCGCTTGCTTGACGCGACTGTTCATGAAGACCGTGCAGCGGCTGCCCAGGTCGACCGGCGCCTTGGACGCAACGGCCGCCTTGGCGAACTCCTGGACCGTGAGGCCCATCGAGTCGGCGAAGCTCTCGATGAACGAGCCACAGCCCGACGAGCACGCCTCGTTGAGCATGATGTGCTCGATGACGCCGTTGCGCACGCGCAGGCACTTCATGTCCTGGCCGCCGATGTCGAGGATGAACTGCACCTCGGGCACGAACGCCTTGGCGCCCCTCAGGTGCGCCACCGTCTCGATCTCGCCAGAGTCGGCGCGCAGGGCCTCGATGAGCAGGGCCTCGCCGTAGCCGGTCGTGGTGACGTGGCCGATGGTGCACTCGCTCGGCAGGTGGTCGTAGATGTCGTCCATGATCTTGCGCGCGGTGCCCAGGACGTCGCCGCGGTTGTTGCCGTACCAGGTGTAGAGGAGCTCGCCGTCCTCGCCCACCACGGCGGCCTTCATCGTGGTGGAGCCGGCGTCGATGCCGATGAACACGCGGCCGCGGTAGCTCGCGAGGTCGCCCTTGGGGACCACCTGGGCGTCGTGGCGCGCGTGGAACTCGTCGAGCTCGGCCTGGTTGGCGAAGAGTGGGTCGAGGCGGGCCACCTCGCTGCCCTGCATGTCGCCCAGGTTCTCGAGCGCGTCGATGACCTGCTCGAACGTGACGCGCTTGTCAGACTCGCCGGCGAGCGCCGCGCCCGTGGCCACGAACAGGTGCGCGTTCTTGGGGACGATGCGGTGCTCCTCGTCGAGGTCGAGCGTCACGTAGAAGCGGTGGCGCAGCTCGGAGAGGTACTGGAGCGGGCCGCCCAGGAAGGCGACGTAGCCACGAATGGGGTGACCGCAGGCGAGGCCCGAGACCGTCTGGTTTGCCACGGCCTGGAAGATCGAGGCGGCCACGTCGGAGGGCGCGGCGCCCTCGTTTAGCAGCGGCTGGACGTCGGACTTGGCGAACACGCCGCAGCGGCTCGCGATGGGGTAGATGTTGGTGGCCTGCTTGGCGAGCTCGTTGAGGCCGCCCGCGTCGGTGTGCAGCAGGCTCGCCATCTGGTCGATGAAGGCGCCCGTGCCGCCGGCGCACGTGCCGTTCATGCGCTGCTCGATGCCGTTGTCGAAGTAGATGATCTTGGCATCCTCGCCGCCCAGCTCGATGGCCACGTCGGTCTGGGGGATGAGCGTCTCCACGGCGCGCTTGGAGGCGATGACCTCCTGGACGAACTCCAGGTCGAGCCACTTGGCCAGCAGCAAGCCGCCCGAGCCCGTGATGGACACGCGCATGGGCGTGTCGCCGATGACGGACTTGGCGCGCTCGAAGAGGTCCTTGGCCGTGGCGCGGATGTCGGTGTGGTGGCGCTGGTAGTTGGCGTAGACGATGCGGTCGGCGTCGTCGATGACGGCCAGCTTGACCGTGGTGGAGCCCACGTCGATGCCCAGGCGCAGCTGCGCGCGCGAGAAGTCCGTCTCGTGGGCCGGCCGCAGCTCGGCACCGTTCTGCACGAGCTCGATGCCCCTGTTTGCCTGAACCTGCGCCGCGTTGGACGCCGCCGGATTGTTGCTCATCTCTGCTCTCTCCTCAAAGTCCGTGTCGAAGGCCGTTGCCCGTGCGGGCGCCTCCGCGTGCGTTCGTTGCTCCCCGGCCTGGCCTGGTCGCCCTCGGGCCGGGTCGTCCGTCTAGCCCTGGCTGCCAAGTCCCCGGGCAGTCTGGGACTCGCCGTCTGCCGGCGTGTGCCCCCGCAGGTGACCCTGCATGATGGCGAGCGCGTAGGCTGGCACGTTGAAGTCGATCTGCTTGCCGTAGAGGTCGCCGGGGCGCACGAACATGAGCGCCGTCATGAGGCGGGCCATCGTCTCCACGTCCTCGCGCACGCCGCCGGCGAGCCAGCGCGTGAGCACGCCGCACTCGGCCGAGATGGCGAACGAGAGGTAGTAGTCGAAGAAGGGGCCGAGCGCGCGGGCGTCGATGCCGTCGAGCGCGCGGTCACACACGGCGTCGGTGCAGACGGCCTTGATCTTTTCGACGAAGGCCGGGTCGCCGCCCTCGCCCAGAAGCGCCGTGAGGTGCGCGGCGTTGTCGCGGAAGTAGCAGAGCAGCTCCACCGACCCCGGCGCCGGCTCAAGGCTCTCGAGCGAGCTCGTGAGCTCGTCGAGGTGCGAGGCGGCGATGCGCTTCACGAGCAGGCGGATGTCCACCAGTGCCTCGCGCTCGACGGCGTCGACGAGGTCGGGAATGTCGTGGAAATGCGAGTAGAACGTGCGGCGCGTGAGGCCGGCGCGCTCGGTGAGGCCGGTGACGGTGACGCGCGCGAGGTCGCCGGTGGCCTGGACCTCGGCGGCAAGGGCGTCGCGCAGCTGCTCGCGGCTGCGGAGCGTGCGCCTGTCGAGCCGCACGGGGGCGACGAGCGTGGGCGCGGCGCCTGTGCCGGCCATGGTTGCCTGTGGCATATGCCTCCCAGAACCGTGCCGCACGGGTGCCGTGCCCCCTCCCGCGCGACGGTGCCGGCACGGGCGGCAGGGCCCGCGGACGGCAGTTCCTTCACATCGTGTGAAGTATTGCACAAGGTGAGTAAGACTAATCAACCGTTCGCGGAATTTCATATTGACGGGAAGGCGAGAGGGCCCTATTTGCAGGCGGCTTTTGGGCGGTGGGATCCGCGGTGCTCGCCGATATTGGGGACGATGGTCACGAGACCCGACTTACCTTGGATTGTGGCAAGTCGACGGGCCGATGGGGCGCCGATGCCTCTGGCCCGCAACCAATAGGTACGGGTTTTGGCGAGGAGTTTTGCCTCGGAGCCATTGCGCGCTGTGACCGTCTTTGGCTTGAGGACACCGTTCGTGCTCCAAGGCCAACCCGCGCAGCCGCTCCCCCCCCCTCCCGGCACACAGTAAATCGCCTTTCGTGACCACTGGGCCGAATATCGACGGGACGGACGGCTCAATCTCCCAATCTAGCTATGGTCGTAATTTTGAAGATTTCGTGTGCAGTATTTCTATATTCAATAGTAATATTCATTTTCCTTCTAATTTTATTCGTATTGTTCTTCACTCAACTCCTCGGTATGGATGAGATATGAATCACTCGAAAGAACATTATTCGGTAAACGGTAGTTCGAGATACTTATTTACCAGCAGTTTTTTAATATAATAACCGTCCACGGAAATATACTTGCACGAGAATAGACATATAGAGATTATGTGTGCGTGTTCAGACGAGGAACTCAGCATTATTCGGGAACAGAGATACGCACGAGAGTATGCAAAACCACATCGCGCACCCCGGCGGCACAAATAAGAAGCCGTCGACAAAGGCGAAGGGAGCCGCCCGCATGTTCGACAAGACGTCAGATTTCCCCAAGGTGACCGTGATCCTTCGCGGATACACCTATGAGCAGTGCTGCTGCGTGGTGCGGCAGCTTGTTGGCACCAAGCTTTCGGCCGTCGAGGTCGCCATGAACACGTCAGGGGCGGCAGACATCATCGCCAGGCTCGTTGAAGAGTTCGGCGAGGAGGTCCGCATTGGCGCCGGCACCGTCACCACACCCGAGCGCGCCCGCGCCGCAGCCAAGGCCGGCAGCAAGTTCATGCTCTCGCCCATCTGCTTCACGCCCGAGATCTTCCAGATCGCCCGTGATGCCGGAGCCGTTACGGTGCCCGCCGCCTTCTCGCCCACCGAGATTCACAGCATGTTCGAACAGGGGGCCGACATCGTAAAGGTCTTCCCCGCGGCACGGCTTGGCGCCAAGTACCTCTCCGACGTGCAGGCACCGCTCGACTGGATGCCACTCATGGTCGTCGGCGGCGTCAACGCCCAGAACGTCCAGGAGTTCTTCGACGCAGGCGCCTCCTACGCCGGCATCGGGTCCGGGATCTTCAACAAGGACGACATTCGCGCCATGAACTCCGACGCCCTCGCCGCCCAGGTAAAGGCCTTCGAGCAGAACGTGAGGTGGTAGGCGTGGCTAACCTGCTATTTGACGAGTCTTTGGTGCTGATCCTCGACAAGGAGGGCCTCACCACGGCAGACGTGGTGTCCACTGTCGCCGACGAGCTGCGCCACCAGGGCTATGCGAGGGATTCCTACAAGCAGGCCATCCTCGACCGCGAGCAACAGTTCCCCACCGCGCTCGACGTCCAGGGTCTCAACGTCGCCATCCCCCACTGCGACCCCGAGAACGTCGAGAGGGGCGCCATCTGCGCCGCCGTGCTCAAGCACCCGGTCGACTGGCACCGCATGGACGAGCCGGAGCAGACCTGTCCCGTGAGCCTCGTCGTCATGCTCGCGCTCAACGAGGCGCACGCCCACCTCGAGATGCTCCAGAAGGTCATCGCCCTCATCCAGGACCAGGAGCTCACGAAGCGCATCGTCTCCGCGGCGACGCCGGCCGAGGCCTACGAGCTCATGGCGCCGCACCTCCTGTAGCACCCGCGCCCCACACAGCCAGCGCCCGACACCGCCTGCGCCCACCGCGCCACCCCCATTGCCGAATCTCCCGCGGCAGCGGTCGCAGGGACACGAACCCACCGGCGGACGCCACCGCGCCTGCCCCCATCGAAAGGAACCATCATGGCAACCAAGCACGTTCTCATCGCCTGCGGCAACGGCGTCGCGACCTCAACCGTCGTGGCGGACAAGGTCAAGAAGATCTGCGCCAAGGAGGGCGTCGACATCCAGGTCACCCAGTGCAAGATGCTCGAGATCCACGACAAAGGCAACGACTACGACCTCGTCGTCACCTCGGGCAAGTTCAGCGACCCCGACGTGAAGACGCCCTGCATCATGGCCATCTCGCTGCTCACCGGCATCGGTGCCGACAAGTGCCTGCATAAGATCGCCGACACGCTCAAGAGCCAGGCCTAGCGACCAGCCCTTGCGGCCGGCACGCCCCGGCCGCCTGGCCCCGCCGTCTCGTGCGGGCCGAGCGCCAGCGGCCGGCAGCCCCGACCGCCCCACCCTTCGAAAGGAACGCGCATGCAAGCCTTCCTCGACGCATTCAAGGCGCTGATCAACGCCGGCGCCTACGTCATGCTGCCCATCATCATCACAATACTCGGGCTCATCTTCCGCCTGAAGCTCAGCAAGGCCTTCCAGTGCGGCATCACGATCACCTGCGGCTTCGTGGGCATCAACCTGCTCGTAAACCTGCTCAAGAGCGCCGTCACGCCCGCCGCCGCGGCCATGGTCGAGAACCTCGGCCTCAACCTCGACGTCACCGACGTGGGCTGGGGCGCCATCTCCTCGGTCACCTGGGCGAGCCCGGTCGTGGCCTTCCTCGTCTTCGAGATCCTCGGCATCAACATCTTGATGCTGCTGCTCAAGAAGACCAACATCATGGATGTTGACATCTGGAACTACCACCACATGATGATCGCCGGCATCTTCGTCTTCTTCGTGACGGGTAACTTCGTGTGGGCCCTCGTCGCGACCGCCATCACGGCCGTCATGACCTTCAAGTTTGCCGACTGGACCGCCCCGCTCGTCGAGCACTTCTTCGGCATCCCCGACGTCGCGCTGCCCACGGTGTCCTACACGTCGTCGATCATCATCGCTGCGCCGCTCAACTGGCTCATCGACCGCATCCCGGGCCTCAACAAGGTCGACTTCTCCATCAAGCACGTCCAGAAGTACCTCGGCGTCTTCGGCAACCCCATGATGCTCGGCCTCATCCTCGGCTGCGCGATGGGCGCCATAGCCCTCATGCCGATCGACCAGATCTTCCTCACCGGCGTCAACGTCGCCGCCGTCATGGTGCTCATGCCCAAGATGACCGCCATGTTCGTCGAGGGCCTCATGCCCATCTCCGAGGCCGCGCAGACCCTCACATCCGAGAAGTTCGGCGGCCGTGCGCTGCACATCGGCCTCGACGCCGCCGTCATCGTCGGCAGCCCCGAGGTCATCACGACCGCCCTCATCATGATCCCGGTCACAATCCTGCTCGCCTTCATCCTGCCAGGCAACCACATGATGCCGCTCGCCGACCTCGCCGTCGTGACGTTCCGCGTGGCACTCGTCGTCGCCCTGTGCCGCGGCAACGTCTTCCGCTCGATCCTCATCTCCATCCCGGTGATGGCCGCAATCCTGTACGCGGGCACCTGGGCCGCCCCGATGATGACCGCCCTCGCGCAGTCCACCGGCCTGTCCTTCGACGGCCAGATCGCCTCGATGGCCGGCCCGTCGCTGACCCAGACCTTCATCGTCGTCTGGGCCACTGTGAGCCCGCACGCAATCATCCTCGTGCCCGTCCTCGTCGTCCTGTTCGTCGCCATCTGGTGGTTCATCGAGAAGAAGCTCGGCATGGGCAAAATCGAGGCCTACGCCGCCAAGTGCGACGACCAGCAGTAGCTGACACGTCCGGCACGACCGGCAGTACCTGACACTTCCGGCGCGCGCCATCCCGCACCCCGTCGGTCCGCAGGCACGGACCCTCTCGCCGCCGGCCCGAACGCCGGGACACGGCGCCATCGACCCCCGGGCGCGGGCCCTCGGAAGGCACACGGCGGGGCGGTGTAACCGCCCCAGAAAGGAACATCCACATGAAGATCACCAAGGTCACCATGTACGAGATCAAGCCGCGCTGGATCTTCGCGCGCGTCTCGACCGACGAGGGCATCGAGGGCTGGGGAGAGATGATCTCCGGCACCAAGACCGAGACCGTCATGGCCGGCGCCAAGGAGCTCGCGCAGCGCATCATCGGCCGCAACCCGTTCGAGATCGAGCGCCTGTGGCAGGAGCTGCACCGCTCGTTCTTCCGCGGCGGCCCCATCAACGGCACCATCATCTCCGGACTCGAGATGGCGCTCTGGGACATCAAGGGCAAGGCCTTCGGCGTGCCCGTCTACGAGCTGCTCGGCGGCGCCGCGCGCGACCGCATCAAGGTGTACTCGTGGGTCGGCGGCGACCGCCCGTCCGACGTGGGCGCCGGTGCGCGCGACCGCCTCAACAAGGGCTTCACGGCCGTCAAGATGAACGCCACCGACGAGCTGCACTACGTTGACTCCTACGAGAAGGTCCAGGCCGTCGTCGACCGTGTGGCCTCGATCCGCGAGACCTGTGGCGACAAGATGGCCATCGGCGTGGACTTCCACGGCCGCGTGCACAAGCCCATGGCCAAGGTGCTCGCCAAGGCCCTCGAGCCCTACCACCTGATGTTCATCGAGGAACCGGTACTGCCCGAGAACTGGGAGGCCTTCGAGCAGATCGCCCGCGAGGTGGCCATCCCCATCGCCACCGGCGAGCGCCTCTACACCCGCTGGGAGTTCAAGCGCCTGTTCCAGCAGGGCTGCGTGGACATCGTCCAGCCCGACGTCGCCATGTGCGGCGGCATCCTCGAGACCCGCAAGATCTGCGCGATGGCCGAGGCCTCCGACATGGCCGCCGCCCCGCACGCGCCCTACGGCCCGATCGCGCTGGCCGCGACGCTGCAGGTCGACGCCTGCACACCCAACGTGTTCATCCAGGAGCAGAGCCTGGGCATCCACTACAACCAGGGTTTCGACCTGCTCGACTTCATCAAGAACAAGGACATCTTCGCCTACGAGGACGGCTACGTGCAGCTGCCCACCAAGCCGGGCCTGGGCCTGGACATGGACATCGACAAGATCGAGGAAATCTCGGCCGAGGGCCTGCACTGGACCAACCCGAGCTGGAAGAACTACGACGGCACGATTGCGGAGTGGTAGAAGATGCGGGAAACCGTAAACACGGTGCTGGGTCCGGTGGCAACAAGCGACCTCGGCGTCACCTTCATTCACGAGCACCTCTACGTGAAGCCCAACGAGCTTCCGCGCTACTACCCCTACACGCTTGACAACATTGGCAAGTCCATCGAAGAGGCCCGGTCGTTCAGGGCCGCAGGTGGACGCACGATGGTCGAGATGTCGCCGCTCAACTTCGGACGCAACACCGAGGTGCTTCGATTCATTGCCCAAAAGGCAGACATCAACGTCGTCTGCATCACGGGTCTCCACAAGCAGGAGCATCTCCCCAAGTGGTTCGACGAGCTTGACGATGCCGAGGTGAGCCATGTGCTCATCGACGAGATCGAGGGCGGCATAGGCTACTCGCATGTCAAGCCGGGCGCCATCAAGATTGGCACCAGTCTCAACGAGATAACGCCGGCGGAGCATCGCTCCATCCGTCTCTGCGGCACCGTCGCCCGCGACTTTGGCCTGCCCATGATCACACATTGTGACAAGGGCACGATGGGGCTCGAGCAAATCAAGCTCCTGGGAGAGATCGGGGTGAGTCCGGAGCGAATCTGCCTGTCTCACGTTGACCTGACGCTTGATGTCGACTATCTCAAGCGCATCTGCGACACAGGCGCCCACATCAGCTTCGACCATGTGGGGCGCGACCTGAGCAGTCATGACCGCGAGCGCATCGACATGCTCGCCGAGCTCATCCGCTCCGGCTATGGCGACCACATCTGTCTGGCGGGAGATATGGGCAAGAAGGACTATTTCCGCTCGTACGGGGGCAAGCCGGGACTCGACTACATCCTTACTGACTTTCGCGGGTACGCCCTCGAGAAGATCGGCGATGCAGGCTTTGACCGGATGGTCACGGATAACCCGCACCACGTTCTCGCAGGCTAGTGGAGCCAGGTCGCTCGTTGCGCTGAGGCTTCGACCAGAATCCGAGCGCAAGTAAACCAATGGCAGGTACCATAGGGGCGGACGCACATCACCATGCGTCCGCCCCGCCTTTTCTGGACAAGCAAGCACGTTCGAGAAAACGACCGTAAGAGGAAGAGCATGCCCGCGCCATTCATCGTCGCCTCGTGTGCGGCGTCATTTGGAGTCTTCACCAAGGAGCCCGTCGAGCGGCTTGAGTCCGCAGGCTGCGAGGTGAGAATCAGTCCGTACGGTCGCGCCATGACCCGTAAGGAAATCGTCGACTTTGCCTATGGCGCAGATGCGGTCGTCCTGGGGAACGGCAGGATGCCTGCAAGCGTCATCGGCGCGCTCCCCGACCTCAAGGTCATAGCCCGGCATGGTCGCGGAGTTGACGGCATCGACTACGCGGAAGCAACCAAGCGCGGCATCATCATCACGAACGCGCCGGGAACAAACACGGAGGAGACGGCTGACCTTGCGTTTGGTCTCATCCTTGACCTCGAGCGGCACATCACCATGATGAACAACGAGCTCAAGGGCGGGACTTGGAGAAAGCGAGCCGGTCACAGCCTGTACGGAAAGACGATAGGCATCATCGGGGTCGGTGACATCGGCATTGCGGTGGCCCGACGGGCCATGGGCTTTGGGATGGACATCCTTGGGTGCGATATTCACGAGAGGCCCGAAGCGGCGATCACGGGCCTCATTTTCACGAGCTTCAACGACCTGCTCAAGCGCAGCGACATCGTGAGCCTCCATACGCCCCTCACGGATGTCACGCGCAACCTCATCGGGGCAAAGGAGCTTCGCATGATGAAAGACGACGCGATTCTCGTCAACACGGCACGAGCGGGCATCGTACGACAATCCGCTCTCGAGAAGGCGCTCCTGGAGGGGAGGCTCTACGGCTACGCGACCGACGTCCACGCAGGCGAGCCGCCGCAGATTGCAAAGATCTCGGAACTGCCCAACGTCATCATGACCCCGCATGCCGGCTCGGCAACCTACGAGGCCAACCTGCGGATGGGCATGGCCGTGGCTGACAACATCATCGCCGTGAAGGACGGCGTGACCCCGCCCAACCTCGTGACTCCCGCCACGTTGCTGTACGGGTAGATGACCGCGGGGCTCCTTGAGTAGTCGCAGGATGCGATGGTCAAGCACCGGAGAGTCATGGGAACCCTGGCGCTTTTCCGCACTTCCATCCAGCAGTCAATCTAACCAACACATTTTGGAGTCGACTTGCCTGCCGTCATGTGGGCAAAAACATGGTGTGCCGGCAAAGCCCGTTGGTTGGCTAAAACCAAGTGGCAGGCGTCGCAGGTACAGTTGACTCAGAGGAGCCCGGTGCCAGCCGGGTGTCTTCATCTCCCTCCGTCGTCCGTTCTTGTACTTATCGGCACCTCCCACCCACCAAAATGTGACAAATCATACGGATGAAAATGTGACAGGGCCGCCACAATTTTCAGACGCAAGTATGAGAAGCTATTGGTTTGCACATGGGAATGCGCGTGGGGACGCGCACGGACACGGGGAGGGGCACATGTATCTCGAGCACATCGGCTCTCCGGCAGACGTACGTGCCCTCCCAGCCAGCGCCATTCCCGCCCTCTGCGCCGAGATTCGCTCCGCCATCATCGAGAGCAGCGCCCGCGTGGGCGGCCACGTGGGCCCCAACCTCGGCGTCGTCGAGCTCACGGTGGCCCTGCACCGCGTCTTCGACTCCCCCACCGACAAGCTGATCTTCGATGTCTCGCACCAGACCTACGCCCACAAGATGCTGACCGGCCGCGCCCAGGCCTTCCTCGACCCGGCGCTCATGGGCTCCGTCTCGGGCTTCTCCAGCCCGCGCGAGAGTGAGCACGACCACTTTGCCATGGGCCACACCTCCACCTCAGTGAGCCTGGCCGTGGGCCTTGCCAAGGCGCGCGACCTCGCCGGCGAGACGCGCCGCGTCGTGGCCGTCATCGGCGACGGGTCGCTCTCGGGCGGCCTGGCCTTCGAGGGCCTCGACAGCGCAGCCGAACTGGGCAGCGGCCTCGTCATCGTCGTGAACGACAACGAGTGGTCCATTTCCGAAGACCATGGCGGCATCTACAGCGGCCTCGCGCGGCTGCGCCAGAGCCGCGGCACCGCGCCGGACAACCTCTTCCGCGCGATGGGGCTCGACTACCGCTACCTCGAGGACGGCAACGACGAGGCCGCGGTGGAGGCGGCGCTCCTCGAGCTTCGCGACACGGACCACCCTGTCGTGCTGCACCTGCACACCACCAAGGGCCTCGGCTTTGCCCCTGCGCTTGCCGACGAGGAGTCCTGGCACCACGTGGGCCCCTTCGACCCCAGGACGGGCGAGCGGCGCGGTCGCGGGCACTCGGGCGGCATCGTCGCCACCGAGCCGGCGACCTACGCCGACATCACCGGCGAGCACCTCATGGCCCGCATGCGCGCGGACCGCTCGGTCGTGACCATCTCGTCGGCCACGCCCTACATGATGGGCTTCACCCCCGAGCGCAGGCGCGCCGCCGGCACCCAATTCGTCGACGTTGGCATCGCCGAGGAGCACGCGGTCACGTTTGCGACGGGCCTCGCGGCGGGCGGCGTCAAGCCGGTCTGGGGCGTGTACGGGACATTCCTCCAGCGCACCTACGACCAGCTCTGGCACGATTTGTGCCTGAATGCCCAACCGGCCACGATCCTCGTGTTCGGCTCGTCGGCGTTTGGCACCACCGATGCCACTCACCTGGGCTTTTATGACATCGCGATGCTGGGGGACATGCCCGGGCTCACCTATCTAGCGCCCACCTGCCGCGAGGAGTACCTGGCCATGCTTGACTGGGCCATCGACTGGCGCGAGGGGCCCGTGGCGATTCGCGTGCCGGGAGCGGGCGTGGTGTCGCGCCCCGGCGTGAGGCTGCCCGAGGCCGGCTTTGCCGACGGAGCGCCGGAGATCGTGCGCAAGGCGGGCGCGGATGGGCCTGACGCCACCGTGACACCCGAGGTCACCATCCTCGCGCTCGGCAGCTTCCTGCCACTTGGCGAGCAGGTGGCAGACGAGCTCGCGGGCCGCGGCGTGGCCGTGGAGCTCGTGAACCCGCGCTGCGCCTGCGGCCTCAGCAAGTCCTACGTGCAGGGGCTCGCCAGCCGTCGCGTCGTCGTGACGCTCGAGGACGGCGTGCTGGAAGGCGGCTTTGGCGAGCGCGTGTCCAGGCAGCTGGGCACGGCCGACGTGCGCGTGCGCTGCTACGGCCTGCCCCACGGCTTCCCCGACCGCTTCGAGCCCGAGGAGCTGCTCGCAAGCTGCGGCCTCACCGTCCCCGCCATATCACGCGACGTCATGGAGTTGCTCTCGAGGTAGGGCCGCGCCCGCCGAGTCGGCGCCGCTGGAGGAGTTCCCACGTGCTAGCCTTGATGGGCTAGGACATCGACGCCCGGCTCGTCCGGGCTTGTTTGGAGCATCTCATGGCAAAGAGGCACATCGACGACGGGCCCGTGGCGCTCACGGACGCCAACAGGCTGTATCTGTACAAGCTGCTGGGCGAGGCGCTCGGCATCGGCCGGCAGACGTTTCTGCCGCGCGCGCTCGAGGCGCTGGCCGCGGAGGGCATCACACCCGAAAACCTCGGCCACCCCGACGCACAGGCGCTCTTCTCCACGCTCTCCGACTTCTGCCAGCTCACGGCGTTCAAGGGCGGCCGCTTCTACGTGACCATCACGCGCCGCGAGGACTGGGACCAGGCGCTGGCCGCGACCGAAGCCCCGCGTCAAGGCAGTGCGGGCAAGGGTGGCAAGCCCTGGAAGCGCAAGAAGGGCGCGCTCAAGCCCTCGAGGCCCAAGACGCGGCAGGTAGAGGCCAAGAAGGAGCCCGAGCCAGAGGTTGGGCCCGAGCAGCCCAAGGATACCGCCGACGTCAATGCGCTCGAGGTAGGGGGCGCTGCCGAGGCGCAGACCGAGAAGGCCGAGCCGGTGGCCGCTGAGACGGGCGAGGAAGCGCGGGCCGAAGGACAGCCGGCCGCCCCGAGCGATGCCGGGGAGGCGGACCAGACGTCGGAGCCTGCCCAGGCCGCCAAGCCTGAGGCCCAGCCCGAGCCGAGCTCGCCCGCACCCGCGTCGTCGGGCATCCCGAGCATCCTCGAGCAAATCGCCGCGACATCCGTGGCACCCGTCGCCGCCCCCAAGGCGGTCACCAGCTCGCCCCACGCCGACCTACCCCGCTCCTTCTCGGACGACGTCTCAATCAAGCCCGCCCTGCTCGGCCTGCTCACCTCGATCCTGCCCTTCGACGCCGACCTCATGGCCGTGCTCGACGAGGACTGGCGCGTGGCGCGTGCCACGGGAACGACCGCCGGCTCGCGCAACCTCGTGACCTTCCCCCTGCGCTACCTGCAGGAGGACGGCTCCGAGCCCGTCCGCGTCACCATCCGCCGCACCGCGCGCCCCGGCGACGCGCGCCGCTGGCACCTCACGCTCGTCGACGGCGACGACGGCACCGGCCAGGCCCACGAGGCGGCCGGGATCGAGGGCCTGCCCGAGGCCGAGGGCGGCTACTGGTGCGACCTCTCGCCCCGTCCCGCGGCCGGAACGGAGCGCCCCGGTCCCATCCGTGACCTCGCCCAGCTCATGGAGATCGGCACGTGGAACCAGGCCCTGGGCACCCTTGCCACGGCCGCCGCGCCCGAGCGCTGGAACTACCCCGGCGAGGGCGTGGGCAAGGCGAGCCGCTACGGCATCCTGCGCGAGTACCTCTCGGCCACGCTCGCGCGCGCCCGCGCGGAGGGCAGGCTCGCCACGAGCGCGGACGGCAGTCTCGCCGCCTTTGACACGGGCCTCATGACGCCCATGGACGAGGAGCTCTATGCCGTCCTCTCCCCCACGGGAACGGACATCCCCTGGCACCTCGACGGCTTCGCCACGGCGGGCGCGGGCGAGCTCGGCTCCCGACTCGTGGCGTCGCTCTCCGAGTTGCCGGCCCGCGCGACCTACCTCGCCAGCGTGGACGACGTGGCCTTGCGCGACGGCGCGCTTACCGTGGCCGACTACCGCTCGCTTCTCGGCGACGGACTGGCACGACTGCCGCAGGGATTCCTCTCGGCCCAGCTCGACGGCACGGACGCCGCGCACGAGCTCGACGGGCTCTCCCGCGCCACGACGCCGCAGGGCCGCCGGGACGCCCTGCGCAGGCTCTCGCGCGCCATCACGGGCGAGCCGGGGCGCTACCGCCGCATCTGCCGCGCCATCGACGACGCCATCGACCTCGCCCAGCGCCGCGCGCGCCAGAGCTATCGCCTCGTGGCGCCGGCCTACGACGCCGCGCGCGACCGCATGGTGCTGCTCCTGCCGCTTGCCCTCGTCGACGATGCCCGCACGGACTGCGCCCTCGTCCTCGAGCTCATGCCGTCGGGCGCCTACCAGGCCGCCCGCGTCACCACGCTTGCGCACGCCTACGCCGCCGCGCGCGTCGTCAGCAGGGAGATGCCCGGCTGGCTCTCCCCGGAGGACGTGCTGGCATAGGCTTCGAGCGGCAGGCCCGCGGCGGCAGCCGGCCCTGCCGAACGCCGGTTCCAAACACCACCCCCTCGCCACGCCAACGGGGCGCGTCGGATACCACAACGGCATCCGACGCGCCCCGTTAACTAAACCGTAACGTTGCCCAAGCAGCCGATTCTGCCTCCAAAACAGCCTCTGAAGCCCACCAGGACTCTACGCTTTGACTGGGGTTATGCCATTTACCGACCGAATGTGCTCGTTCGCCGACAAATTATCGCTTAAAGACCTCTTAAAGGCATTTTTGTGATTCACGGTTGACTTGTCCCCGCCTGACACCGATAGTGTGTCCCAGCGAGCGCAGGGGGCGCTCGAACGCGAACGGAACGTTCGCGCGATCAAAGGACTTTTGCGATGACGCAGACCGCCAACAAGCTAGTCGAGATTATTCGAGTTATTAGCTAGCACGGACGGTCTTCATATCGACCGCCCGTGCCTATTCACGGGCGGCTGACGACAAGGTCTGAGGCTGCCATCCAGGCGGTCGAGGGCCTATTTTCTTACCACGCATCCCCGCGACCCGTCCCCGATCGTCTGGATGTCAGCCTCTCAAGGACTTGCCGGTGTCAGAGCAAGGGTTCAGAAGAGAGGAGCATCAATGTCAAGTACGGCAACGGCGATGGCAGAGCAACCCCAGAAGAGGGACTCAGTTGCCGAGATCATCGCTGCCTCGATGGTGGGCACCGCCATCGAGTTCTACGACAACTACTGCTATTCGATCGCCGCGGCGAGCTACTTCGGAATGATCTTCTTCACCGACGTGGCCAAGCAGAATCCCTTCCTCGCCACGCTGTTCTCCTTCGTCACCTTCGCCGTCTCGTTCCTGGCCCGCCCGTTCGGCTCGCTGCTGTTCGGTCACTTCGGCGACAAGTTGGGCCGCAAGAAGACGCTGGTCGTCGCCCTCATGACCATGGGCATCTCGACCTTCGTCGTCGGCCTGCTCCCAGGCTTTGACGTCCTCGGCCCGCTGTCCGTCGTGCTGCTCTGCCTCTGCCGTGCTTGCCAGGGCCTCGGCCTTGCCGGCGAGTGGTCCGGCGCCGCGCTGGTCGCCACGGAGAACGCGCCGGCCAACAAGCGCGCCCTCTATGGCTCCTTCCCCAACCTGGGCGCGCCCATCGGCTTCTTCTGCGCCTACGGCGTGAACCTGCTGCTTGAGACCCACCTCGACCAGGCCACCATGGTCGCCTGGGGTTGGCGCATCCCGTTCCTCCTCTCTGCGATCCTCGTCGTCGTGGGCCTTGTCGTCCGTGAGCGCATGAGCGAGACACCGGTCTTCCAGAAGGCCGTCAAGGAGGACCGCGTGGTGAAGGCCCCGCTCAAGGAGCTCACCAAGTACTGGAAGCAGGTCGTACTCGGCACCTGCGCCATGGGCGTCACCTACACCCTGTTCTACGTGCTCGGCACCTGGTCGCTGTCCTACGGCGTCAAGACCCTCGGCTTCACGCAGCCCGAGTACCTCGGCATGCAGATGGTCTCGATCTTCTTCTTCGCCGGGTTCATCGTGGTCGGCTGCCTGCAGGCCGACAAGCGCGGCCGCAAGTCCGTCCTGCTCTTCACCACGGCCGTCACCCTGGTCTTCAGCTTCTTCTCGCCTGCGCTGCTCGGCACCGCCGGCAACACGAGCGTGGCTGGCGTCATGGTCTTCCTGTGCGTCGGCTTCGTGCTGATGGGCGGCCTCTTTGGTCCCTGCGGCGCATACCTGCCCGAGCTCTTCCCCGCTAACGTCCGCTACTCCGGCGCTGGTCTCGCGTACAACCTGGCCTCGATTCTCGGCGGTGCCTTCGCCCCGACCATCGCGACGGCCCTCGTCCAGAGCTTCGGCATCATGGCCCTCGGCTGGTACCTCGGTGCGATGAGCGCGCTTGCACTCGTGGCCCTGTTCCTCATCAAGGAGTCCAAGGACATGGACTACGAGGCGTAAGGTCTCGCACATGCGACCGCGAGCCTGAAAGACTCGGCAGACCCCGCGGAAGCAAGTGGAGCCAACCCTCACAGCGGCGCCCCGACCGGAACCTCCGGTCGGGG
>NZ_CAAKOQ010000012.1 GCF_901212675.1 Olsenella uli | reverse complement strand
GCGGGGCGCCACGTGGGCGACCCGCCGTTGCCGCGCGGACCCGCCGCCCGCGGCCGGCCGCCGTGGGCAGGGCCCGGCGCTGTCTGCGGCCCGCCCGCTACACGCGCACGAGCTCGTACTCGTGGCTGCCGAGCCCGATCTTCTCGGCGTGGCTGATGCAGCTCTGCCAATCAGTGTCGGGGTGCGTCACGAAGAAGTGGTCGTGTGCGTGCTCCTCGTCCAGCTCGACGCCCTCGCGCGCGAGCTTGTCGCGCATCTCGGTGAGCTCGGTGTCGGGCAGCGCCGGCTGCGCCAGCACGGCGTCGATGCAGGCCTGGTCGATGGCAACCGGGTCAAAGCTCGCGAACATGCCGATGTCACCAACGATGGGCGTGTCGTTCTCGTCGTGGCAGTCGCAGTTGGGGCTCACGTCGATGGCCAGCGAGATGTGGAAGCTGGGCCGGCCGTCCACCACGGCCTTGGTGTACTCCGCGATCTTGTAGTTGAGCACCTCGACGGCCTGGTCGTAGTCGGGCGTGATGGCATCCTGGTTGCACACGGCAATGCAGCGGCCGCAGCCAACGCAGCGGCCGTGGTCGATGTGCGCCACGCGGATCTCGTGCGTCTTGCCGTTGGCGCCCGTGCGCGTGCGGATCTCGTCGAAGCTGAAGGCGTCGTGCGCGCAGATCTTGGAGCACTGGCGGCACCCAATGCACTTGTTCACGTCAACGCTGGGCTTGCCGGCCGCGTGCTGCTCCATCTTGCCCGCGCGGGAGCCGCCGCCCATGCCCAGGTTCTTCATGCAGCCGCCAAAGCCGGCCTGCTCGTGACCCTTGAAGTGCGTGAGGCTGATCACGATGTCGGCGTCCATGAGGGCGCGACCGATCTTGGCGTTCTTGACGTACTCGCCGCCCACGACGGGCACCTCCACCTCGTCGAGGCCCTTGAGGCCGTCGGCGATGATGGTGTGGCAGCCGGTCTGAAACGGGTTGAAGCCGTTGGCGTAGGCGCTGTCCAGGTGGTCGAGCGCGTTCTTGCGGCCGCCCACGTAGAGCGTGTTGCAGTCGGTGATGAAGGGTTTGCCGCCCAGTTCGCGCACGATGTCGACGATGACGCGGGCGTAGTTGGGGCGCAGGTAGGACAGGTTGCCCGGCTCGCCGAGGTGCATCTTGATGGCGACGAACTTGTTCTGCATGTCGATCTGCTCGATGCCCGCCTTGCGCACGAGGTGGTCGAGCTTCTTGGGCAGGTTGGTCTTGCCGTGCGTGCGCATGTCGGTGAAGTAGACCTTCGAAGTAGTCAAACGTGCCTCGATTCTCCGCATGTATCCAGCAGGCCGCCAAAAAGGGACAGCAGGTTAGCTGACTAATTCCTTTTCGTTGGTATTTAGTTGACGTTGCGTTACTAAGGAAGTATACGACAATCGGGCGTGCCGCTCATCGTAAGGGCTTTGACGCAATCCCGCGGAAAGCCAAACGGGTTACACGGTTAGCCAGGCCGACCCATGCGCCAAGCCAAATGGGTTGCACGGTATACAAGACCGGCCCAGGTCGCGGGCGTAGGCTGCGGGCACCGGAGCGCTTGCCCGGAGGGCCCCAGCAACCTGGGCGCCGACTCTCTTGCACCACTATTTGAAACGCTGTCCCACACTGGGTGTCCCTTGTATTTTTTTGGGAGTCGTGAAGATGGTTTTGCGCACCCATCAGGTAGATTGGCCCCTCGTCCAATCGATTTACCTGCGGTAATAGAAAGTGTCTTCTTGGAGCATCCCCAAAAACGACTTCACGACTCCCAAAAGAAAACAAAGGACACCTCAGACAAGGGCAAATCGCCCCAATTCCGGGACCCAACGCCCAAAAGGGAAGCCGGCCAAACGTGTTCACCACCACAGAGCCCGCCACCAAGCATCTCGGCCAGCCTCACTTACCCACTCTCTTCGTCAACGCCTTGAAGTCTGCCATGAGGGCCGCCTGCCGCGTCGCCATCTTGGCGTTCTCCGTCTTCAGCCGGATCCCGCGCCTCTTGCGCACATAGGCCGCGATTTCCCCGAGGTCATTAGGGCTGCAAAGCTGCTCGTCCCACACACGAATGGTCTCGATGCCCATCAGGAGCAGGGCATTGCTCTTGGAGTCATCGCGACGGCGATTACCCGTCCCATCGTGCAGGCTCCCCTGATACTCAAAGGCTATCCCCGCGTCCTCGTACAGCGCGTCGGGCACCACATACTTCCTACCAGCCATGACAGAAAGGTCTTCTGAGAGGTAGATGCGCTTGTTGAGCACGGGATTGCCGCACCCGAAGCCTCCCTGGGACCGGGGCAGCGCAAGCAGCGCCACCATACGCGACTCCATGGGAGACCACGAGTTTGGCAGGACATACTTGGAGGCAATGCGCGCCCTCACGATTCCGGGCACGCGCTTGTGAAGGGCGCAGACGGCCTGCAGCCGCTCGGGCGTCGCGAGCCGGCGCATGTCCTCCCTGTGCCTTCCGACATGCAGCTTTGAGTCAAGCAGCACGTAGTCGCCACAGAGCTCAAACGCCAAATCGAGCAGGGCGGCAAAGCCAAGCCGGCCGGCCATCTGCAGAAAGGCAAGCTCCGGAGCGCATACATATATGTTGTCCTCCACCTGCGCCGTAAGGCCCTGCCAGACGCTCGGGGACCACACGCAAGACCTGAACTTCTCGGTCTCGTTCCGGCAGGCGGCAGACTCCACGATGAGCCCCACCGGCTCAGAGAGCCCAACCAGCCCGCTCACCCGACGAGCGCCCGCGGCCCTATTGGCCGCCGGTTGCAGCTTTGGGTAACCCGCCAAGAGCTCGGGGCTTTCGGCGCCGGCAAGCAGCAGGTCATCGGGAAATGGGTCGCCAAGCAGATCTCCGGCATCACCGTTTCCGGCAAGCCAAGTCTTGCGCCAAAACTCGAGCGCAGATTCGTAGCCGATGACGACGGGCGGGCGAGGTACCACGGCGGCCCCCAATCGCACGAGGCGGATGATGACGAGCAGAGGAGCTGCGGCCAAGAGGCCAAACGCGGAGGACGCCAACAGAACCGCAGCCGAAGGACTACACACCAAAGCCGCCCGCATGGCAAAAGCCAAAAACCCAACACGGAAGACATCAATGGAGGAACAACGCACGCCCCTTGCTGCCGGCCACCTCGACACTCCCGCTCAGGGAATTATACCGACGATGCATGCCCTCCCTAACACCCCGTCGCGAATACGAGGCGCAAAAGTCGCCCAACGCAGAACGGGTGCACCGGCAGCCAGCCGGTGCACCCGCAAGTAATTAATAGATGCCTCATGCCAATCGCCGGGGCCGGCAGTGGTCAAACGAGCCGCGCGGCGACCAAAGGCGTCGCTACCGCCGCTGACGCGCCTCGATGTCGTGTAGCATGTCGATGCGCACCTGATGACGGCCGCCCTCGTATTCGCCGTCGAGCCAGACGTCAACGATCATCTTCGCCAGCTCGATCCCCACCACGCGTGCGCCAAACGAGAGCATGTTGCTGTTGTTGTGCTGACGGCTGAGCAGCGCGGAGTACGGCTCGGAGCAGGTGCAGCAGCGAATCCCGTTGACCTTGTTCGCCGCGATGCCAATGCCCACCCCCGTTCCGCAAATCACGATGCCGCGGTCGACCTCACCGGAGACAACGGCGTTCGCAACCGCCTCTCCATACTCGGGATAGTTGGCGCGCTCGAGGCTGTCCGTGCCAAAGTTCACCACCTCGTGGCCCTTAGACTCCAGGTACCCCCGGACGATGCTCTTGTACTCAACCGCAACGTGGTCGTTCCCGATACCAATCTTCATGCCAGGCTCCCTTTCTGAACCGAGTCCCAATTCGTTAGTTGACCCTCAAGAACGGCGCGCGAGCGGCAAGCGGGCCGACCTTTACGAGTTCGACGTCGCAACCCTGGGCATTAGTGAGCACGACGGGCGTCTCGATGCTCTTTCCGGCGGCCTTGATCTTGTCGATGTCGAACTCCATGAGCAGGTCTCCTTCCTTCACGCGGTCGCCCTGCGCAACATGCGCGTGGAACGGAACGCCGCCCAGATCCACCGTGTCGAGTCCCACGTGGATGAGCACCTCAAGCCCATCACCCGAGGTCAGGCCAATGGCATGCCCCGTCTTGAACAGCATCGTGACCTCGCCGTCGAACGGAGCGAACACCTTGCCCTCGCTCGGAACCACGAGCGCACCGTCACCCATGACGCGCTTGGCAAACATGTCGTCCGAGCACTCCGCCAGATCCTTCACCTCGCCCGACACGGGCAGCACAAGCTCCTTGCCGGCAAGCGCGGGCGTGGCGGCAGCAGCGGAAAGCACATCGCCCTCACCGAGCCTCTGCTCCTCGGCCACGTCCTCCTCAATGCCCAGCACGCACATGACCACGGCCGATACCACGAAGCAGATGGCCAGACCAATCACGTACCACGCGAGCGTGGGACCCGCGAAGGCCGGAATCGTCGTAAGCCCGCCAAACACGAACGCGTAGGCCTTGACGCCCATGCCGCCCATGAACGCGCCGCCAATTGCTCCGCCGACAAACGCCGCCACCAGCGGCTTCTTGTACTTGACGCCCACGCCGTAGATGGCGGGCTCGGTGATGCCGGCAAAGAAGATGGAGAGCAGGGCAGACATCGAGAACTGCTTCATCTTCTGGCTCTTCGTGCGCAGGAACACGCCAAACGTCGCGCCGGCCATGCCAAAGTTCGTCGCAGCCGTAAACGGAACGATGTAGTCGAAGCCAAGCGTCGAGACGTTCTGGATCATGACGGGGTTCACGGCCCAGTGGATGCCAAAGATCACGAGGATGTTCCAGCAGCTACCCACCACGGCGCCGGCGATCCAGCCGTTGAACCCAATGAGCGCATTCACCGCCGCGGCGATGCCCTGGCCGAGGTAGACCCCGAGCGGGCCCACGATGCCGGCGGTCACCGGCACCATGATAAACAGCGAGATAAGAGGCACGAAGCAGAGCTGCACCGTCTCCGGGATGACCCTCTTGAGCAGCCGCTCGAGCTTGGAGAACACCCAAATCGAGAGAATGGCCGGAATGACGGTGGACGAATATGTCATGAGCACGATGGGCACCCCCATGAACTGGACGACGGTGCCGTTGCCCGCATCGCCCATGAGCGCCACAAAGTCCGGCATGATGAGTGAGCCCATGATGGCAACCGAGACATACGGGCTACAGCCAAACTTCTTAGCCGCCGTATACGCGAGCAAAACGGGCAAGAAGTAGAACACGGCCGTTGAGGCGCAGGTCAGGACCGCATAGGTGCTGCCCGTGGTGGACAGGATGCCAACCTGCGTGCTAAGCAGCACGAGGCCGCGCAGAAGGCCGGAACCGGCAAGCAGCGGCAGCAGCGGGGTGAACAAGGCAGACACCGTCTCCATGAACAGGGCGACAGGCCCGCAGGACCCAGGATCCCCTGCCGTCTCGGGCCCGTCTTTCGAGAAGTCCGTTCCAGCGACGAGCTCCCCGAAGACGCGCTCGACGGCACCACCGATAACGACCTGGTACTGGCCGCCATTTCGCACGACGCTCATGACACCGTCGAGCGCCTCGATGGCGTCCGTGTTCGCCTTGGCTTCGTCCTTAAGGTTAAATCTCAGTCGCGTCGCACACCTGGCAACGTTGTTGACGTTGCCTGCGCCTCCAACAAGTTCAAGAATCTGCTTTCCGAGCGTTGTATCCATGCTGTTTCCCTCCACAAGGACGAGCGTGGTTGTGTGCGTGATGCGGGCGCGCCAAACCGATCGCCGGCGCAGCCCAGAGAATGCGAGAGACACGGCGCCGGCACGAGAACGGGCCACGCAGGAGCGTCGCTACTCGGCGCGAAGCTCCGCGAAAATCTCTCCGTAGGGGCGCCCCTTGCCAAAGACCGCCGAGGTGCCGAGCACGAAGCCGTCAACCCCCTGCACGCCCAGCGTCTTTACGCGTTCCGGGCTGCAGGCGCCGTCGATGACGACCCGATAGCCAAAGAAGTCCTTCTCTGCCACGAGGCGCCACAGCTTGCCCTCGACGTAGTCGCAGTACTTCTGGCCCGCAAAGCCGGGATTTACCGTCATGACGAGCACGTAGTCCACGAGCGGGAGCAGCTCGTGCACGGTCTCGAACGACGTTCCCGGGTTTACGGCAATGCCGGGATGGGCGCCGGCGTCTCGGACCCTGGCGAGCGTTCGGGTCACGTGGGCGTCAGCCTCCGGGTGCACATAGACGATCCGAGCACCCAGCTTTGTGAACAGGTCAACATAGGCGCCAGGATTCTCAATCATGAGATGCACGTCGCACGGCTTGCTCGTGTGGCTCACCACGTACTCAACATCCCCCAGGCCAAGGGCGAAATTGGGTACGAAGACACCGTCCATGACGTCGAGATGGAAGATGTCGGCGCCCGCCTCGTCGAGCTCGCGCACCTCCCCCTCGAGATTTCCGAAGTCCGCGCACATCATCGATGGGCAGAGCAGCTTTTCCATGACATCCCTTTCACGAGCCGCTTCTGGCTGTCGCGCATGCTTCTCTACCTGCGCGAGTAAACGTTTACGCAGCTGATACTACCTAGGTTTGCGGTAACGTTTACTCACGAGTGAGGCCTACCGTTCGAACGGTATATAATCGCTGGGTAAGCGTAAGGGTAATCGTTTACTCAGTGTTACCCACGACGAGACCACGGAGTCCGCCGCGCCATTGCGGGTGGTATCGTTTACCCAACGCCCGCACGCACGCCGCCCCGAAAGGCCAGCCATGCCCCAGAAGAACATCTCCATCCGAGATATCGCCCAGCGGGCCGGCGTCTCCATTGCCACCGTGTCGCGCGTCATCAACAACAACGGCCGCTTCTCGGAGGAGACGCGCCAGCGCGTGCAGCGCTTCATCGACGAGAGCGGTTACGTCACGAACATGGCGGCGCGCAGCCTGCGCAGCTCGCGGTCGCGCACCATCGGGGTCATTGTGCCGGACATCAGCAACGAGTGGTTCTCGCGCATGGTGCTTGAGCTCGAGGGCAGCTTCTTCGAGAAGGGCTACTCCGTCTTTATCTGCAACACCTCGCAAGACGAGGCGCGCGAGGACGAGTACTTCCGCCTGCTCGACGCCAAGCTCGTGGACGGCATCATCTGCATCTCGGGCCGCCCGGAGATTCCCACGGACGCCATCTCGCGCGCCATCCCCATCGTGTGCATAGACCGTCACCCCGAGACGGACGCCCCCATCTACTACGTGGAGTCCGACCACCGCCAGGGCGGTTACCTCGCCACAAGCGCGCTCATTGAGCGAGGGTGCTCGCATATCGCGCTCGTCTCGCGACATCGGGAGCTCTCGCCCACGCAGAGCCGCTTCAAAGGCTACCGGCAGGCGCTCGCAGACCACGGGCTGCCTTATGACGAGCGGCTACGAATCGTCGTAGGCGGAGACCCCGCACGCGACGGCATGCGCACGCGCGAGGCCGTAGACGCGCTCATCGAATCCGGCATACCGCTCGACGGCATCTTTGCCACGAACGACCGGCGCGCCTTCCAGGCGGTCTCATCGCTGCAGGCTCACGGCCTGCGTGTCCCCGAGGACGTCAAGGTCATCGGGTTCGACGACACCTCCATCGCGAGTGCCTGCAAGCCCACAATCTCCACGATGCGCCAGGACGCCTCCGCACTCGCGCGTGCCGCTCGCAACCTGTTCCTGCGCGCCTCTACGGGAGAGAGCATCCCCGGCGACGAGCGCCACGTCGTTCTGCCCGTCTTGTTCGTGGAGCGCGAGAGCACGGGCTGATGGCGGGTCCCAGGCCAGCCCCACTCACCGGGAGGCATGGCCCGACCCAGGCGTCTGCCCGCTCACATCCTGCCGCCCGCTCCCGGCACGCGAATCGCCGCACGCCTTGCGGTTTCCCTCCCTCCACGCAAGCCTACAAAGAGGGAGGACGCGACACATGCCACGCCCTCCCTCGCAAGCGCTCTACCCGAACCGCCGCTGCGGCCAAACGGCCCGACGCAGCCAAACGACCCGATGCAGCCAAGCCGCTCTCGCAGTCGCACGCCTTAACGCGCCCGCGCTGCCAGGCAGCCACCAAGCCAAACGCGTCTGCGCTACTCGGCCTTCTCGATCATCGCACGCACGGTGGCCTGCAGGTTGTCCAGGTACTCCTGGCTGGGAATCCAGTTGCACGCAACCGTGTCGACCGGCAGCTGGAACCCAGCGGCCTCAAGCTCCTTGCCCACGTTCTTGGGGCCAATCGGCGCCCAGCCGTACGAGCCAAACGCAAGGCCCACACGCTGCTTGTTCTTCGGCGACAGCCCGCGCATGTAGCACAGGAAGCTGGCCACCGTGGGCAGCATCTGCGAGTTGAGCGTCGGCGAGCCCACGCACACGTACTTGGCGTCCAGGAAGTCCGTCATGATGTCGGACTGGTGCATCTCCTTGAGGTCGATGTAGCGCGCCGGCACGTCCTCCTCGACAAACGCCTCGCAAATGGCCTTGGCCATCTTCGCCGTCGACTGCCACATGGAGTCGTACACCACCAGTGCCTTCTCCTTGACCTCGCCCGAGGTGAACTGCGTGTACGCCTCGAGGATATCGGGGATGTGCTTGGTCCAGATGATGCCGTGCGACGGCGCGATCATCTCGAGGTCAAGCGTCTTGACGGCCTCGAGCGCCTTGCACGCTTGCTTCTGGTACGGCTGCACGATGTTGGCGTAGTACTTGCGCGCCTGGTGCATGATCTCACACAGGTCGTTCTCCACGTCGAGGTGCTTGGAAGTGGCGTAGTGCTGGCCGAACGCGTCGTTCGAGAACAGAATCTTGTCCTCGGGGCAGTAGGTGACCATGTTATCGGGCCAGTGCACCATCGGCGTCTGCACGAAGGTGAGCGTGCGCTTGCCGATGGAGATGGAGTCGCCAGTCTTGACGCCCTTGACGTCGATGCCAAAGTGGGCGGCGACCTCCTTCACGCCAGCGGGCGCGGAGGCGTAGATCTCGGCGTTGGGAGCAACCTCGTGGATACGCGGCAGCGAGCCGGAGTGGTCCATCTCGACGTGGTTGGTGATGACGACATCAATCTTGGAGGGATCGACAATCTGGGAGATGCGCTGGAGAAGCTCGTCGGCAAACTTGGCCTTGACCGTGTCGATGAGGGTGACCTTCTCGTCCATGATGAGGTAGGCGTTGTAGGTGATGCCCATCTCGGTGGTGTAGCCGTGGAACATGCGCTCGTTCCAGTCGATGCCGCCAACCCACCAGATCCCCGGCTTAACCTCGCGTGCAGTTAGCATGGTTCCCCTTTCGTCGCGCGGTTGCGCGCCGCGCGTCACATGGCGCCGAGACGGGCGCCGCACCTTGGCTACCAAACAGTCTAATGATAGTCGATTTTAATTGATAGTCATTTAATAGCAATTGCGGAAAGTTTGACTGGTGATGTGGGTGAGGGGAAAGGGAGGAGGGGCGTTCGAGGGGCGCCGCCGCAGGTCAACGCCGCAGCCCGACGCCCCGCTGCCCTACCGGCCGGCGGCGCGGCGGGCGGCCCACTCCTCGGCGAGCTTGGCCTGCACGTCGTGCGGCACCTGCTCGTAGCCCTCGAGCTCGAGCGTGAACTCGCCCGTGCCGCGCGAGAGCGACCGCAGCCGCGTCGCGTAGTCAAGCACCTCGGCGTATGGCACGCGCGCCTGGATCGTGGTGGCCCCGCGCTCGCCCGTGTCCATGCCCTCGACGCGCCCGCGGCTCGCGCTCACGTCGCCCATAACCGAGCCGGCGTAGTCCTCGGGCACCGTGACCCTGAGCGTCGCCATCGGCTCGAGCACCACGGGCTCGGCGTCGGCCGCCGCCTTCTGGAAGCCCAGGCGCGCCGCCGCCCTGAACGCCATCTCGTTGGAGTCGACGCTGTGATAGCTGCCGTCGAAGCAGGCCACGCGCACGTCAATCATGGGATAGCCGGCCACCACGCCCTCGCGCATGGTCTCCTGCACGCCCTTGTCCACAGCCGGGATGAGACCCTTGGGGATGCGCCCGCCCACGACCTCGTCGACGAACTCGTAGCCGCCGCCCGCGTTGGGCTCGAGCCGCAGCCAGCAGTCGCCGTACTGCCCCGCGCCGCCAGTCTGCTTCTTGTGGCGGCCCTGGGCGCTCGCCGTGCGGCGGATCGTCTCGCGGTACGGCACGCGCAGCAGCACCACGTGCGCGCCCACGCCGGCGCGGGCGGCCATGCGGTCGAGCAGCACCGCCACCTGCGCCTCGCCGATCGCGCTGATCACGGTCTGGCCCGTGTCCTCGTCGCGCGTGACCGTGATCGTGGGGTCGGACTCGCAGCTCTTCTCGAGAAACGAGAACAGCTTGTCCTCCGTGCCGCGCTTGTCGGGCTCGATCGCCACGCGGTACAGCGAGTTGGGGAAGCGGAACGCCGCGGCCTCGACCTTGCCGGTCACCGACAGCGTGTCACCGGCCCGCGCGCCGATCTTGGGCACCACCACGATGTCGCCGGCCTCGGCGGCCCGCACCTCGGTCATGTCGCGGCCCACCATGCGGTAGATGTGGGCGAGGCGCTCGGGCTTGCGCGTGCGGGCGCACGTGAGCTCCAAGCCCGGCGTGATGGTGCCGGCCAACACCTTCACCAGCGCGAGGCGCCCGTTCTGCGGGTCGTTGAGCACCTTGAACACGAAGCCCACCGGGCGGTCGTCGCCCGGGTCGATGTCGAGGAAGTCGCCGTTCACGAGCGGCACGCCGCCAAAGTCGCTGGCCGCCGGGAAGTACGTCTCGATGTCGTCGAGCAGGCTGGTCACGCCCTCCTCGCGCGTACACGAGCCCACGAACACCGGCACGAAGATGCGCTCGGCGATGGCCTTGGCGAGCAGACGCTCTAGCTCGTCCTGGGTGAGTTGCTCGTCGCCGTCGAGGTACTTGAGCATGAGCTCGTCGTCGGCCTCGACCACCAGCTCGCAGAGACGCGAGCGTGCCTCCTCGGCGGCGTCGGCCATCTCGGCGGGAATGTCGCACGAGACGGGCTTGCCCTTGTCGTCGAGGTGGCGGGCCTGCATGCGGATAAGGTCGATGATGCCCTTGAAGTCGTCGCCCACGCCCCATGGCAGCGTCACCGCGCCGAGACGGGCGCCAAAGCGCTCCTGGAGCGCGGCGAGGGTCTCGTCGTAGTGAGCCTCGGAACGGTCGATGCGGTTCACGAACACGGCGCGGGCCAGCGACAGGTCCTCGGCCGCATACCACAGGCGCGTGGTCACCGCACCCGGCTCGCCGGCGGCGTCCACCACGAACACGGCCGTCTCCACGGCGCTCATGGCGGCGTAGGCGTCGCCAATGAAGTCCGGGTAGCAGGGGGCGTCGATGACGTTCAGGCGCGCGCCCCTCCAGGGGACCGGCGCCATGGCGAGCTTGATCGAGAAGGAGCGCTTCTCTTCCTCGGGGTCGTAGTCAAGCGTGGGCTTGGTGCCCTTGTGGCCACCCAGGCGGTTGGTGACGCCTGAGAGGTGGAGCATGGCCTCCGCGAGCATGGTCTTGCCCACTCCGCCTTGGCCCACGAGGGCAACGTTCCTGATCTTCTCGCTCATGGGGACTCCCTCCCGTTGGGTGCGGGCGGAGTCGCCGGGGGCGCGGCGACGGACCGCCCGCATGTAAGTAAGGAACTCGTAACGATGACGGTACCTAATGGGAGGGACGACAAGGGCCCCGCCTGCCAACCAACCGGCAGACGGGGCCCTTACATGGGCAGACGGTCGCGGACACGGGCGCTACTTCACCCGGGACTCGGCCTGCCACCAGTCGCCGAGACGGTCGATGTTGCCCTGGATGTGGGCGCACGACGCGGCAAAGGAGTCCTTCTCGCGCTGGTTGAGGTCGAGCGTGAAGACCTCCTCGACGCCGTCGGCACCCACCACGCACGGCAGGCTGGCAAAGTGACCACTCTGACCATACTCGCCGGTCATGAGCGTGGACGCGGCGGTGACGTAGTGCTCGTTGCCCAGGACAGCCTGCACCAGGCGGCAGCCGGCCAGCGACACGGCGTACTCGGTGCACTGCTTGCCCGCGTAGGACACGTAGCCGCCGCGACGCGCCAGCTCCTCGACCTCAGGCCCGTCAAAGCCAAAGCGCTCGGGCTGCTCCACGGCAAGCTCGGAGAGGGGCTTGCCGCCAAAGTTCACGCCCGAGAAGGCCGCAAACTGCGAGAAACCGTGCTCGCCCAGCATGTAGGCGCAGATGGAGTGCTGGTCCAGGCCCACCTTGTCGGCGATGGCATTGCGCAGGCGCGCCGAGTCCAGGCCGGTGCCCGAGCCCACCACGCGGCGCGGGTCGCAGCCGGAGAGGCGCCAAATCTCGGTGCAGACCACGTCGCAGGGGTTGGAGATGGAGACCCACACGCCCGAGAAACCCGCGTCGGCGATGCGGGGCACGAAGGTGCGCGCGATGTCGGTAGTCACGAACAGCTCGCCGTCGCGGTCCTTGGCACTCGCGGTGACCTCGCCCGCGGCGTTCACGATGATGTCGCAACCGGCCAGCTTCTCGTAGTCGTCGCCCACACTCACGATCTTGGCGTTGTGCGGATAGT
Organism: Olsenella uli; assembly: GCF_901212675.1. GTDB lineage: Bacteria > Actinomycetota > Coriobacteriia > Coriobacteriales > Atopobiaceae > Parolsenella > Parolsenella uli_B. The sequence goes on along the minus strand of NZ_CAAKOQ010000012.1, from coordinate 5,251 downwards.
AGGAGAGCGCGTCGTTGAGGTCCTGGTACTCGCTCGTGAGCTTCTTCTCGTTGATGTCGGAGAGGTAGAGCTCGTCCACGAGGCCCTGCATGAGCAGGTTGTGCGCCACATGCGCACCCACGTGGCCAAGGCCGACGACGCCAACCTTGCGAATGAAAGCCATGACGTATCCTTTCGTCGTGAGATTGCGAACGCGGGGCGCCGACCGGGGTCTTGTGGGATGGCTGGGGGGGGTGCGGGCGGCGAGGCCGTCCGTGGTGCCCTCGGCCATGGGGCTCCAGGGTCGTCCGGCGATTGCGGAACACGGTAGCACCAATGCGTGGCTGGTGAGGCGAGTTTTTTGATGCACAGACCGCGTGCACGGGCGGACTGGGCGAGGGGCCGCGGCGGCCGCGCGCAGGACGGGATCGCGGGCGGCGGGCTCGGACGGGGCGGTCCCGGCCAATCCGCGCAGGGCGAGAACCGCCAAAGGATGGGATCGGAGGAGAGCATGGGATTTCGAACGTACACGTGCCCCATCGCGCGGTCGTGCGGCGGCTGCGAGTGGCTGGCGGTGCCCTACCCAATCCAGCTGCGCCGCAAGCGCGAGGCCATCGTCGAGCTGTTCTCCGACGTGCTGGCCGAGCTGCCCACCTCCGAGACGCGCGAGCGCCAGGTGCCCATCCATGGCATGGACGTGGACGGCATGGAGCCCGTGCACTTTCGCCACAAGGCCGCCACGCCGTTTGCCCCAGGGTCGCGCGGCGCCATGCGCTCGGGCTTCTACGCGCGTGGCACGCACCGCATCGTGCCCTGCGCCGACTGCCTCGTGGAGGCCCCTGGCGCCCGTCGCGTGCTCTCGGCGGTGGCGCGGGCGGCCGAGGAGCTCCGCATTCCCGCCTACGAGGAGGACCGCGGGCGCGGCTTGTTACGCCACGCCGTGGTGCGCATGGGCTTCGCCACCAATGATTGCCTTCTCACGGTGGTTACCAACGGTCGCGGCATCGCCCGCGAGCGCGAGTTCGTCCAGCATATCCTCGCCCATGCGCCGGAGGTCACGGCCATCGCGCAGAACGTCAACCAGAGACGCACCAATGCCATCCTTGGCCGCGAGACGCTCGCGCTCTATGGCGGCGGGCACATGGTCGACCAGCTGCTGGACGTGAGCTTCGAGATTGGCCCCACGTCGTTCTACCAGACCAACCCGGCCCAGACCGAGGTGCTCTACGACCTTGCCATCCGGGGCGCGGGCCTCGAGGGCGGCATGCGCGTGCTCGACGCCTACTGCGGCATCGGCACCATCGGGCTCTGCGCGGCAAGCAGGGTCGACGGCCTGCGGGTTGTTGGCGTAGAGCAGGTGGAGGGCGCCGTGGCCGACGCCCGCGCCAACGCCGCGCGCAACGGCCTGGGCGAGCGCTGCCGATTCATCTGCGCCGACGCCACCGCCTACATGCGCGACGCCCGCCGCGACTGCCTCGGCTTTGACGTGGTGCTCATGGACCCGCCGCGCGCAGGCTCCACGCCGGAGTTCCTCCACGGGGTACTGGGTCTTGTTCCCGAGCGCGTGGTCTACATCTCGTGCAACCCCGTGACGCAGCGCCGGGACGTCGACGTGCTCATGGCCGGCGGTTACCGCCTCGAGTCGCTCGACGTGGTGGACATGTTCCCCCACACCAAGCACGCCGAGACCGTCGCCGTCCTCCGCCGCCGTTAGCCGCCCGCTAAATCCGCAGGTACCAGCGTTAATCCACGGGCACCGGCCGTTAAACCCGCAGGTACCGACGTTAATCCACGGGCGCCGGCTGTTAAACCCGCAGGTGCGTCATCCCTTTTTTATCTACTTGAAATGAAGTCCCAGGACTTGGACCGTTCGATCAAAGAGGGCTTGGACCGTTCGATCAAAGCCCTGGGACTTGGTTTTGCCAATTATCCAGTTGGTGGTCACGAGGGGCTATTTACCGTGCCTTATTGGTTCGCAAGCCCGCCAACCTTGCGCCCAAATGGCCCCCTGAAGGCAATGTTGGGCGCGGCGCTTCCTCTCAAAGGCTCATATTTCTTTCCAAGCCCTCGGAATAGAGTTGATTCCGCTGCGCGAGCCAAGGTAAATCGCCCTCCGTGACCACCAAGGCAAGATTCGGCCTTGGCACGAACCGCTCATTGAGCTTTGGGGGGCTAAAGGTGGGCGCAGACAATCGCACGGGTGCCACACAAAAAAGCGCGCCGCTCTCGGGAGAGTCGGCGCGCGTTGGCATATGCATATGTGTATATAAGTTGGGTTTGTTTGACCAACGCGTTGGCGACGGAATAAAGTTATTGTTGGTTTGGACTTGGTGGCGGGTCTCCCTACCCTTCGAGTTGCCTTGGATTCGAACGAAGGGAGACCCGCATGAATCGTACAGCACCGGGCGTTGATTCGAGTGGATTGCAGTGCGCAGGATCGACGCATGCCGCCTGACCGGTACCAAAGACTCCGCCGAGCCGAACCTACTCCGGATGTATCGAGTCGTACCGTCACGGCATTGCCAGCACGAATGCTCCAACGGCAAGGAGCGCGAGGAACGCGACGATACCGAACCACGCGCTCGGTCTCGCGAGGTTAACCGTCCAGCTGGTTCCGAAACGCTTGGGGACCCAGACGGCCGAGTCGCCGGGATTGAAATAGAACACTCCTGCGTACCAGTGCCGGTCGTCGTCACGGGGCATCGTTTCGTCGTCCGCCCCGTTTTCGGCATTGGTCGGGTGAAAGCCATTCCACCCATAGAACATGGCGATGACGGTGCATCCAGCGAATGCGAGCACGACGGCGAACATGCCGGCTGCGCCCACGGCGTCCAGCGGGACCAGTCCAAGCAGGCCCAGTTGCAGCGTGAGGCCGACGCCCAGCGTCGCGGCGACGCCGACGAGAAGCGCGCAGACGCTCCACGCGCGCGACGTCACGGCATGCCTCCATGCCGAACGCTGGGGTTGAAGCGGGTCGACCGGACGCTTCGCGCGGAGGACGGCGACGTGCACAACCGTTATCACGATGGCGATGACGAGTTCGAAAACGGGTGCGAGCCAGATTAGCCACGGGCTTTTGCCGACCCAGACGTCGACGGCACTGACCATATTCATGTGTATCGGCACATACTGCGGCATGCCGGCGTAACCCGCGTATCCGACGATGACCGTTGCCGCGATGATCGCTATGTAGGCTAGGTCGCACCACAGCGGCAGTGGCTTGGGCAGTGAATCGTCGATGACGGCGACGCGTCGATCGCCAGCGGCTTTCCAGCCGCGTTCCGCCTTGACCGCAATCACCTCGCGCCGGCACCGCTGCAGCCAGACGAATCCGAACACCGTGATTAGAAACAAGGAGATGGCCGCGGACCAAAGTGCCGCCGTCAGGCCGAATCCGCGCCATACGCCGAAGCCGGTGAGCGCCGACAAGCCGCCGAAGCATCCGACGGCCAGCGAATAGTACCTCCTGAGGCCCGCAAGGCTCGTATCGTCAAACGCCGCGGGCGGCACGGTGACGCCGAACAGCTCGTGCCGGTCGGTCGTCCATGGTGCTGCCGCCACGGAGACGGTCGCCAGAACCGGCAGTAGCAGCCACATCGCCATCGTGATGATGGCCATTGCGTTGTCATTCATTGTTTCCCCCTTGCGCAGGGCCCTGAAGTCCCCGTCCGTATATCAGTTCGCATTGGCGCCGGGCCATGATGAGGAACGACGCCATGTCGCCTCCGCCCGCCTTGTGGGCGAGGACGAGGCGGTGAAGACTCTCCTCCGTGCGTCCGGTCCGGTTCACCGCCTCGCCGTGTTCGGCGACGACGGCACCGGAGCCGCGGCGCATGATGATGTAACCGTCATCGCGCAGCGTTGCATACGCCCTGTTGACGGTGTGCAGGTTGATGCCGAGATCGACGGCCAGCGATCGCACCGACGGCAGACGGTCGCCGGGCGCGAGTTCGCCGTTTGCGACCGCGGCGATAATCTGTCGCCGCAGCTGCTCGTAGAGCGGCGTGGCATCGCCCTGGTCGATGTCAATGAGCATCCCCATGTTTAGACCCCCTCCTTCCGAGTGCTCCATTTGTTCTATATCTACTATAACACTTTTTGATTTGACACAATGGACATTGAAAAGAAGAGCCTGAAACGACCTGCCGACCCAGACGTGCGTGATTGTCATCGTGGCCATCGCCGCTACCGAAGCGGACGGTGGGCGATGCCGAGAAGGGGAACGCGAACAAATTCGCGGTCCGTAAAGCAGTCGGGGGATGAATGCGACATCGAATGCGAAACGCAAGGTGCAGCGTCAAAAGAGAATGGAGAGACCCCGAAAGCGGCTTCAAGGAGCTTGAAAAGCCGTCTACCCGGAATACGCGGCTGCCATAAGTCAGGATCGGGACCAGTGCGGCCGTATCATAAAAAAGAAAGGCCGCATTGAACAGTGCAGATACGGCTTGACGACAAAGAGGCCCTCGACATATCAGTGAAAACGGTCAACGATCATTATGCGGTCAACGGCACGCAAACCGGCGAGCATTCTTGTTTGGGTCTAACAGGCCCTCTTGTCTTGGGATAAACCAACACGTTGGCCTAACAGACCCTATAAGTTACTCAAGAAGGGCAAACCGCCTCACTAACCCCAGCTACTCCTTCTTGGTATCATTCTCCGGCTCGAGGGTGATGGAGGGCTTGCAACCAAACACAGCCGCTATATCAGACATGGTCTTGAGCGTGGGGTTCGTCCGACCATTCTCGAAACGACTGATGAACGCCTGCTGTAGGCCAGCGTCCTCTGCGACTTGCGACTGTGTCATGCCCTTCTCTCTGCGAACGCGTGCGAATGCCTGTCCCACGGCAATGCTCAGCCGATGAGCATCCGTACCCTTCTGAATCCTCATGTCTCCCACGCCCCCATGGGTCTCGTTACGTACGTCTTTATCCCGTACTCGCGTACAGAAACCGCAAAATGCGCGGGATCTCCCACATTGCGGCGGCGCTCCAACCCGTAGGACGAGAGTGTGTCCCAAGGGAGGCGTACGCCGTCTCGCTGTTGTATCTCCTTGCTCTCATGCCACATTTTGGGACAGTCCGGTAACAATTACCAGATATCTATTAGTTTTGATTTTTAGTCGATAAAAGTCAGTTACTTTCCTGCGGTTATGTCTTTTGCAATATGGATGTCATTCTCATGCTCGTGGCGCTGTCTCCAAAAAGATACCGCGAAGGGCTAAGTGCAAACGCCTCGGACGTGACATCCTTCCGGATGATTTGTCACATTTTG
>NZ_CAAKOQ010000011.1 GCF_901212675.1 Olsenella uli | reverse complement strand
GGGGGGGGGGGGGGGGGCTCGCCGGGCCGCTCGCGCGGTCCGTCATTGGCTCGCCGCGCCGGGCGCGGGCGGCCCGCTTGCTCGCGGTCTGGCGGCCCGCACCCATCTGGCGGTCCACGTCGCCGACCCGCTCGCCCCCGCGCATGCGGGCGACCATGCGCTCCCGCCCCCTTGGGCGTGAGCCTTGCGTTAGGATGCTGGGACATGGGAGGGCCCCTCTCGTCACTGTGGACCGAGGCAACCCACGGCTTCGCGGAATCCTCCCTATTTGTCACTTCCCCGATGGAAACAACCTGTTGGCACACAACACCCTTGGGATGCACACTTTGGGTTGTCAGAGCTCGGGAGTGATGTCCATGGGGTGCTCTGCCTGCCGTCAAGAGCCTGGATCAGCGAATTGAGTCCAGATTATCCGGCACATATTCAATAAGGTCGCCTGGCTGACAGCCAAGGAACTTGCAAAGGTTCTCCAGCGTTGAGAATCGAATAGCCTTGACGGACCCGTTTTTGATGTGTGACATGTTTACACGAGAAATGCCGACGGCATCAGCCATTTCCTGCACTGTGTAGCCCCTTCTTTGGGCAATGTCGTCAAGATGAAGGATGATCGCCATCGCTAAGCGTCCCGATTGATTCGAAGCGAAGTCCTAGATTGTCTCGTTGTGTTCTTTCTGCAGGTGACAACCATACTCCATTGCAATTGATATGAGCAGCAAGACGATTGGAAGTAACAGCGAGCCCAGAGGGATGGACATGGTTTGACGGATGGGAACAGAGCTCGCGTGTTCGGCAATGGCCCCCCATGTCTCAGGTGCCGGAAATCCAGAATACCCCATCGAGATTCCCCCAATGGAGGGCGGTGCGTCGTAGGCCAGCCAAGAGGCGGCGAGAGAGAACAGCATGCCAAGAATTACGAGGACGATGAGAAGGATCGCCATCCGTTTTATGCGGAGGGGAATCGTGGCTGAGAACGGAGTTCCGTCGTTGAATGCTACTCGAATTGCTGCCTTTGCCTGAGATAGCATCAAATACCAGACGGACGATTCAGCGAAGTATTGCACGAAAAGAATGCAGTTGAACGGACTCGTCTTACCATCGACGGCCTGAACCAGGGTGATGACAAACGCTCCGAGCGATGCCAGGGCGAGAAAACGAAATAGCGCTGTTAAGACGCTTGCAAGCTTTAGGACTACGGGCGCAGGGGTCATTTCGTCAGAGCCATTGCAGTTTTTGTCCCATTTGTCTGGTCTGAGGCCGACCCTTGCGCCCATGATTCTCACTTCCATTGAGGTTGGTCTTGTTGTACGAAGGTAAGGAGGTCAGTCGCCCGTTACCGTAAATGAGTGGTTACCGTTAACAGTTACGTCTACTTGGGCATTTACTGTATAGGCGACCCCAACGCCGCTATAGCTTGCGGCAGGAGAGTAGGTAAACGTCCTCGTGTTGTTTACAACTTTTCGGAGGGTCCTCTCATATATCTTTCCGTAGCCGCCGCTGCCAAATGGTCCGAATGAAGTGCATGTAACAGATGCGACCATTTTTTGTGGGGTTGCTCCGTTGACAGTCCTCACTGTCATATTCATGCCCCATGTATAGTTGAACGACCCATTATGGTAGACATTTCCATTGGCAGTGACCCTTGTTCCACCTCCGCTGTTTGACCAGTTAAATGCCTTGCTGCCTCTTGACGTTTTCGCATTCATAGGATTAGCGTATGTCTTAATGAACTCGGCATCTTCTGGACTCATGGGTTCATAAAGGTCATACTTTCTGCATATTTCATTTATCTTTGATTGAATGTCCCCTCTACCCATCACTGACCCTTGGATAGAGGGTGTTTCATGGGCTATTGCCGGAGTTGCAAAAGAGAGTGCCGGATTAGCCAAAACTGAAGCCGCGAGGAGGCCGACTGCAAAACGTTTGAGTGCGTTCATGATTATCCATCTCCTTATGGGCTGCAAAGCGTTGGCATGTTGGGATCCCACGAGTAATGTAAATTCAAATCGCCCCATGTGTATCGAAAAACGATACACATGGGGCGAAAGGTAGATAATTGGGTGTGAGTGGTTACTACTCCGCCGCTAGCTCCACGAAGCGGACGGCGCCGTTCTCGTAGACGCCGTAGCTGTGGGTTCCGTCCTTGGGAATCGAGACGCTGCCGGGGTTGAACGCCCAGACGCCCGGATGCGTGGGCGCCGGCTCGCTCACCTTCTTGTGCGTGTGGCCGTACATGAGGATGGAGCCGGCGGGCAGCTCGGGCAGGTGGTCGACGCTGTTGTGGAACCCGGCGCCGTAGACGTGGCCGTGCGTGAGGAACAGCTCGCGGCTGGGCGCGACGTGCGCGGCCTTCGCGGCGAGCGTGGGGGCGCTGCCGTCGGGCGCAAGCGTGGCGTCCGGGTCGAAGACCACGGTGTAGTCGGCCATGCAGGGAAAGTCGAGGACCATCTGGTCAACCTCGGCCTCGCAGTTGCCGCGCACGGCGATGACCTGCGGCGCGAGCGGGTTCAGCATCGCGATGACCTCCTTGGGCGCGTAGCCCTCGGGCAGGTCGTTGCGCGGCCCGTGGTAGAGCAGGTCGCCGAGCAGCAGCACGCGGTCGGGCTGTTCGCGGTCGAGCGCGTCCATGAGGCGTGCGCACCAGGTGGCCGAGCCGTGGATGTCGGATGCGATGAGGAGCTTCATGTGGAACCTCCGTATCGGGCGGCCGAGGGGCACGAGTCCCGCGGCCGTGAATCAGCCTACGCAAACTCTATGATAGTCATGCGGGAAGCGGCGGCGGGGAGCACTTGTCTGCGATTCCGCTCTGCAGGGAGCACCGACCGCGAGCCCCGTCCCTACGCCGTCTGCAGCAGCGCCCGGTACGTGGCGAGCCCGCGCAGCAGGATCTGCTCGCTCATCCGGAAGGTGTCCGAGTGCAGCGGAATCCCCGTTCCCGTTCCGAGCAGAAAGAAGACGCCGGGCAGATGGCGCTGGTAGAACGCGAAGTCCTCCGCGATGAGCAGCGGCGTGGGGATGGTAGCGAGTCCGTTGCCGTGCATCTTGACGTAGCCGGCGGCGACGTCCTCCCCAATCGAGGCGCCGCCGATGCCCCGCGCGCGCTCCTCGGCGCCCGCGTTTATCTCGCCCAGCGCGGCCTGCGCCAGCGCGTAGAGCTTGCGGTCGTTGACGACGGGCGGGTAGCCCTCGGAAAAGTGCAGGTCATAGGTACAGCCGTACCGCGCGCACGTCTCCTGGGCGCACGCCTTCACGCCCTCGCGTGCCCGATCGAACATCTCGTCGGAGAACACGCGCAGACTGCCCTCGATGACGCTCTCGGCGCTGATGGCGTTGCGCACCGTGCCACTCGTCATGTGGCCAAACTTGAGTAGGCAAGGCTCGGTCTCGCCGAGGAGCTGCATGAGGTCCTCAACCTCGGTGAGGAAGTGCGCACCGGCGAGCAGGGCATCGTGGCCCTCGGTGCTCTTGGCGATGTGGCTCGAGGTGCCGTGGATGGCGAGCGTGGTCTCGCTCGCGCGCGCCAGCAGCGGGCCGGGGCGCGTCGCCACGACGCCGGCGGGCAGGTCGGGCCACACGTGGAAGCCAAAGATGCGGTCGGCGCCGTAGCGCTCGAACACGCCCGACTCGCACACGTTCTTGGCGCCGCCGGTGGTCTCCTCGGCCGGCTGGAACACGAACAGCACGTTGCGCGGCAGGGGGCAGCCCGCGGCGGCGGAATCCGCGGCGGCGGCATCCGCGGCTCCGGCGTCCGCGCCGGCATCCTGCGCATGGACCTGCGCGAGCGTCTCGTCCACCCAGCACGCGGCGGCAAGCGCCATGGCCATGTGGCCGTCGTGGCCGCAGGCGTGCATGTGGCCCGGCTTGGTCGAGCAGAACTCGGCGCCGCTCTGCTCGACGATGGGCAGGGCGTCCATGTCGGCGCGGATGGCGGTGGTGGGAGTCGTCAGGCTGGGCCGGCCGCACGCGGCGTCGACGTCGAAGAACGCACAGACGCACGACTCGCACGGGCTCGTGACCTCGCAGCTCAGCGGCTCGAGGACGCTGCGCACGTACGCGATGGTCTCCGGCAGGTCAAACGACAGCTCCGGGATGCGGTGCAGGTCCTGGCGAAACGTGGTGATGCGCTCCAGGTCATTCATGGGGCCTCCTTGCGATGGTTCGCGCCGCCGGCACGGGGGCGCGGGCTTTGCCCGGCTGGGCGGAGTGCCGGCGGGCGGGGGCGGTCAGGTTCGCTGTCTCTTTGCCCAGATTGTGGGGCGAAAGACCACGCGGGACAACGTTTGGGGACAAAATGCACCGAAGAAGAAGGTTTGGGCGGCTAGAGCCGAGCGGGCCGCACGTTGTGCTAGGGTAGCCCCACTGATAGAGGCGCGGGAGCGAGGATGCGCGGGCGAGCCGGCGGGCTTGGACCCCACGCGGAGGCAATCCCGCCGAACCCGGTCGTCGGGCGCGGCGAAACCGGGTGGGCCCTCGGGGGATACCCGCGGGACTGTCTGCAGCGGGCGCCCGCCGCCCGGCCCCGGCCGCTCGGCTCTCGCCCGCCGTATCCTGCAGGAGCGCTATCGATGGGAGCCGCATGAGCGCACCGCACCAACACCTGACCGCAAGCGGGCCGGCAACCCCGCCAACCACTGTCAACACCGTCGCCGACCTCGAGCATCTGCCCAACGCCGGCTACGACCTCAAGACGCCCTTCGCGGACAAGCCCACGCTCGAGGCGCTGGCCGAGAAGTTCCCCACGCCCTTCCACCTCTACGACGAGGCCGGCATCCGCGCCAACGCGCGCGCCGTGCGCGAGGCCTTCTCGTGGAACCCGGGCTACCGCGAGTACTTCGCCGTGAAGGCCACGCCCAACCCCTTCATCCTCGACATTCTCCGCGAGGAGGGATGCGGCTGCGACTGCGCGAGCTCCTGCGAGCTCATGCTGGCCGATGCCTGCGGCATCTCAGGCCACAACATCATGTTCTCGAGCAACGACACACCGGCCGAGGACTTCGTACTGGCCGACCGGCTGGGCGCCATCATCAACCTCGACGACATCTCGCACGTCGACTTCCTCGAGCGCACCATCGGCCACATCCCCGAGACGATCAGCTGCCGCTTCAACCCCGGCGGGCTCTTCCAGCTGTCCAACGGCATCATGGACAACCCCGGCGACTCCAAGTACGGCATGACCACCGAGCAGCTCTTCGAGGTGTTTCGCGAGCTCAAGGCCCGCGGCGTCCGCACCTTTGGCATCCACGCGTTCCTCGCGAGCAACACGGTGACCAACGAGTACTACCCCAAGCTCGCGGGCATCCTCTTCGAGCTGGCAGTGCGCCTCCAGCGCGAGACGGGCGCGCACGTGGGCTTCGTGAACCTGTCGGGTGGCGTGGGCGTGCCCTACCTGCCCGGCCAGACGCCCAACGACATCCGCGCCATCGGCGAGGGCGTGCGCCGCGAGTACGAGCGCATCCTCGTCCCGGCGGGTATGGGCGACGTGGCGGTCTTCACCGAGATGGGCCGCTTCATGCTGGCGCCCTACGGCTGCCTCGTCACGCGCGCCGTCCATCACAAGCACATCTACAAGGAGTACGTGGGCGTGGACGCCTGTGCCGTGAACCTCATGCGTCCGGCTATGTACGGCGCCTACCACCACGTGAGCGTGGTGGGCCAGCCGGGTGGCCACGACAAGACCCGCGCCGCCGCCGACCACACCTACGACGTGGTGGGGTCGCTGTGCGAGAACAACGACAAGTTCGCCATCGACCGGCGCCTGCCCCAGGTGGAGGAGGGCGACCTGCTCGTCATCCACGACACCGGCGCGCACGGGTTCTCGATGGGCTACAACTACAACGGCCGGCTCAAGAGTGCCGAGGTGCTGATGCGTCCGGACGGATCGGGCCAGCTCATCCGCCGCGCCGAGGAGCCGCGCGACTACTTTGCCACCTTTGACTGCTTCCCGGTCGGCGAGCGGCTCGCCGTTCGCTCCGTCTCTGACTACATCGCTCGAACCGACTCTGCCGCCGGCGCGGATGCCCCGCGCCCGGACGGATCCGAAAGGTAGGAAACCATGGACGTCCGCAAGCTCGAGGGTTCCATCGTCGCGCTCGTCACGCCATTCGACGAGGACGGTTCCGTCAACTTTGCCCAGCTCGAGAGGCTGCTCGAGTTCCAGATCGAGAACGGCACCGACGCCATCCTCACGCTGGGCACCACCGGCGAGTCGGCCACGATGACCGACGAGGAGGACAACGAGGTCGTCAAGTTCGTCGTGGAGCACGTGGCCGGGCGCGTGCCGGTCATCGCCGGCTCGGGCTCCAACTGCACGACCACACAGACGCGCAAGAGCCTCACGTACCAGAAGCTGGGCGCCGATGCCCTGCTCATCATCTCGCCGTACTACAACAAGTCCAACGAGGAGGGCATCTACCAGCACCTCGCCCACACGGCCGGCGCGGTGGACATCCCCTGCATCATCTACAACATCCCCGGGCGCACCGGCTGCAGCATCAGCGCGGCCAACGTGGAGCGCCTGGCCGCCCACCCCAACATCATGGGCATCAAGGAGGCAAGCGGAAGTGTGGCCTACGCTGCGAGTATCGCGCATTGCCTGTCCGACGACTTCCGCATGTACTCGGGCGAGGACGCGCTCACGGTGCCGCTCATGAGCCTGGGCGCCTCGGGCACGATCAGCGTGTGGGCCGACGTGCAGCCGGCCCTCGTGCACGAGATGTGCCGCGCGTACCTGGACGGCGACGTCGCGCGCGCCCGGGAGCTGCAGGTTATTGGCCAGCCGCTTATAAAGGCGCTGTTCGGAGAGGTGAACCCGATCCCGGTCAAGGAGGCGCTGGCGCAGATGGGCCTCATCGAGGCCAACTACCGCCTGCCGCTGTACCCGATGAGCGAGGCGCCCAAGGCCGCCCTGCTCGACGCGATGAAGGGGGCTAGGATTCTTGGCTAGCGAGGAGAGGGTGGCTGCGGCGGGCGCCACGGCTGCACCCATCAAGATGGCAATCATGGGCGAGGGCCGCATGGGCTCGCTCATCCGCTCCACGGCCGAGGCCGCCCGCGACGAGGCGGGCGCGCCGGTCTTCGAGGTCATAGCGCAGATCGGCTTCGACCTCTCCGCCGCAGACTCGGCTCCCGCGGCCGACGTGCTCGTGGACTTCTCCAACGTGGCGACGCTGCCGGCGGTCGCGTCCTACGTGCGGCGCACGGGCGCGGCGCTCGTCTCGGGCACCACGGGCTACGACGACGCCCAGACCGCCGAGCTCCGCTCGCTGGCCGATGTGGCCGCCGTGCTGCACTCGGGCAACTACTCGCTGGGCGTGGCCGTGCTGCGCCACGCCACCGCGCTGGCCGCGCGCGAGCTGGTCGGCTTCGACGTCGAGATCGTCGAGACGCACCACAACCAGAAGGTCGACGCCCCCAGTGGCACGGCAAACATGCTGCTCGACGCCGTGGCCGGCGCTGAGGAGGCGGCGGGTCGCGGCGAGTATCACCCGGTCTTTGGCCGCCACGGCATGGTGGGCGCCCGCGACCCGCGCGAGGTGGGCATACACTCGCTTCGCGGCGGCACCATCGCCGGCGTGCACACGGTGTCGTTCTTTGGCCCGGACGAGGAGGTCTCGCTCACGCACCGCGCCACGAGCCGGCAGATCTTCGTGAACGGGGCGCTGGCCGCCGTGCGCCGCATGGCCGGGAGGCCCGCGGGCTGGTACGAGTTCGACGAGGTCATGTTCGGGGCATAAGGGATACATGTGTCGGCCGGGTCGCCGTGTTGTCGCACGTGTCAGACCTTGCCCGCACTGCCCGCGTCAAGCCTTGCCCGCACGACCCACCGACTACACCGCGCCCGCGTGGCGCGGTCCGTACGATCCGCAAGCTACGTTGCGCCCGAGTGGCGCGCAGAAGGGAATAGGGATGGACGCACAGGAAATCATCAACTTCATTGCGACGGCGCCCAAGAAGACGCCGGTCAAGGTACACGTTCGCGAGCGTGCCGGCGCCGACCTCGACTACGGCGACGCTCAGGTCTTCGGCGAGCCGGCCGGTCGCATCGTCTTTGGCGACTGGAGCGAGCTTGAGAGCCTGCTCTACTCGGCCAAGGAGGCCGGCGACGTCGAGGGCTACGTGGTCGAGGGCGTGCAGCCCGTCGACGCGCGCAACTCCGGCGTGCCCCTGCTAGACGTCAAGGGCGTTCACGCTCGCATCGAGCCGGGCGCCATCATCCGCGACAAGGTCGAGATCGGCGACAACGCAGTCATCATGATGGGCGCGGTCATCAACATCGGCTCCGTCATCGGCGAGGGCACGATGATCGACATGGGCGCCGTGCTGGGCGGACGTGCCACCGTGGGCAAGCACTGCCATATCGGCGCGGGTACCGTGCTTGCCGGCGTGGTCGAGCCCGCCAGCGCCACGCCCGTGGTCATCGAGGACGACGTGCTGATCGGCGCCAACGCCGTTGTGCTCGAGGGCGTTCGCGTGGGCAAGGGCGCCGTGGTCGCCGCCGGTGCCGTCTGCGTCGAGGACGTGCCCGCCGGCGCCGTTGTGGCCGGCGTACCCGCCAAGGTCATCAAGCAGGCCAGCGAGGTCGCCGAAGGCAAGGTCTCCCTCGTCGACGCGCTGCGCAACCTGTAGGGCCACGCATTCGCGACTGCGTCGTGCGAGCGCCAATCGTAATCGCCAATCGAATCGCGCTAATAAGCCGTGGGGAGGGGCTGCATGGCTCTTCCCCGCGGCTTCGTTTGGTTTAAAGGACAGAATGTGTGTCCCGCTCGGCGCAGGTCGGCGGTCCCCTTTTGTGCCGCCAGCAGCCCTCGCGATCGGACGCGACGCCCCGAGGCTCAGCGATCGCTCGGTTTTCGCCCGAGTGGTCACGAGGGGCGATTTACCCTGCCTTGTGGGCCCCGGTCGCGGGGTCGCGGGGCCCTCGCGGCCGTCTGCCGGGCCCCGAACGGTTCGCCGCGTGCGCTTTTCGGCGCTCGCTGCCCGAGATCGTCGGCCGATCGATGCGGCGGCGCGGGAAAAGGGCACGGCAAATAGCCCTCCGTGACCAGCGACCCAAAAACCGACGCATCGCGGGCGTCCGGACGCGGCGGTTCCGGCAAGGAGGACTTCCCGACAACTCCCGACAACAGTTGCGGCTTATCGGACAGAATGTGTGCCCAGCTAGCCAAGCCAGAAGGGGCGGGGATCCCCGTGGCGGAGCTCCTTCCGCCCGGCCCCTCGTGCACGCACCGCCGCCCGCCGTCCGCCACGGTGACGCCCCCGAGGAGGTCGACCCGGGACTCGCACCCGCCTTCGGGCGCCCCGGCGGCCTGCGATGGGATTTCCCGTTTTCTGCCACGAAATCGCGTTTTGTGGGACAGGTCCTGCTCCGTCGCCCGTCCTGCGCCGCCTCCCGATTCGCCCGACGCGACAAAACGGGCCTCACTCACCCCAAGAACCTCCCGCTCTGCGCCCCAGGCGGCACGATGACGCCGGCGTCGCACCCCCGGCAGCCCGGGCCGCACGGACCCGTGTCCCACAAACCGCGTTTTCATGGCAGAAATCCAATTATACGATCGCACGACCTGCCGTTCCGTCGCGGGAGGCGGTCCTCGACGCCCCGCGGGGGCGGCGCCTCCCGCCCCCGCCTGCCGCCCCGCCCCCATCGCGCGCTCCCCGCAGGTAGGACAAATCACAGATTTCGTGCCCTCGACCCTCCGGCATCTCGGACGCACATTCCATCCGAGTGCTTAAAAAGCGGAGGGGGATTCAAAGCCCCGAAAAGGGGTTGCCGACATGCGCCGACGGCCTCGAGCGGGAAAACAATCTGTCCTATAAACCCCAGCCAGCCCGTCGCAGGCCAACCAAAAAAAGAGGCGGGCCCGCAGGCCCGCCCCATCTGCGCCAAGCCCGAAGGCTCCCCGTGGCGCATATGCTGGCCGGGCACCTCCCCAGATACCCGACCTGTGCGTCGGGCGCCGCAACGCGACGACCCGACGTCCCCTTGAAGCTAGTCCTCGACGATCTCGGTGATGGCGCCGGCGGGGCAAGCCTCCTGGCAAGAACCGCAGGCAACGCAGGAGTCCTCGTCCTTGACCTCAGCGTGCGAGTCGCCGAGCTCGAGAACGCCCGCGGGGCAGGTGTCAACGCAAACGCCGCAGGCAATGCACTCGTCAGCATCAATAACTGGATGGGCCATGATGTCTTCCCTTCATCGTTGGTGTAACGCAGCCAGAGAAGTAAGCCTTGGCAACCTCTGAGTAAGCCTTGGTAACCTTTCTAGCAGCCCCTTTACTGCAGAATAGCAGTCGAAGGGGGGTTTGCAACACCCTTTGCAAAATTACATTGACGGATATTCAATGACTGAAATCCGGCGCGAAATCCCTCGCCTTTGGAGGAAATTACCTACCTTGCGAAACGCCTCCGCTCGGGCTGCGGGGAATGCCGAGAGGGGCGCGGGGGGGGCGCCGAGGGGCATAGAAATAAAAACCTGCGGGGAGTGCCGAGAGGCGCGCGGAGGGGCATCGAAATAAAAACCCGCGCGGCGCGCCGGCGGAGCCCTAAATCCGTCCCTATACCGTGGAAAAAAGCGCGCCCACCGCGCCTGCGAGGCTCCAAAACCACCCCTACACTGTGGAGAACAAAAAATCTATCGCAATCCCACTTAGATTTTGTATAAGAAGGACGCGCAGAGGATATATAGTGAGCAGTAACAAAGCGAGCCCGCAGATGCGGGCAGGCCGGTCACCGCAATCGCGGCTCTCCGGCCGGCCAGGCAGCGCGTGGACGCAACGTCCGAGCGCCTGAACAGAAAGGAACGTGCCACTTATGAGCAAGATTCTCGGCATCGACCTCGGTACCACCAACTCCGCAATGGCAGTCCTCGAGGGAGGCAAGCCCACCATCATTGTCAACGCAGAGGGTGACCGCACCACCCCGTCCGTCGTCGGCTTCCGTGCCGATGGCGACCGCATCGTCGGCAAGGCCGCCAAGAACCAGGCCGTGACCAACCCCAAGAACACCGTGTTCTCCATCAAGCGCTTCATGGGCCGCAAGTACAGCGAGGTCGGCTCCGAGCTCAAGACCGTGCCGTACACGGTCAAGGAGGGCCAGGGCGGGCGTGCCGTCGTCGAGATTGACGGCCAGGACTACACGCCCGAGCAGGTCAGCGCCATGATCCTCTCCAAAATGAAGGCAGACGCCGAGAAGTACCTCGGCGAGAAGGTCACCGACGCGGTCATCACCGTGCCTGCCTACTTCAACGACTCCCAGCGTCAGGCCACCAAGGACGCCGGCAAGATCGCTGGCCTCAACGTCAAGCGCATCGTCAACGAGCCCACTGCCGCGGCGCTCGCCTACGGCCTCGACAAGAAGGGCTCCGAGCAGAAGGTTCTCGTGTTCGACCTCGGCGGCGGCACCTTCGACGTGTCGCTGCTCGACCTCGCCGACGGTGTCTTCGAGGTTCTCGCCACCAACGGTGACAACCACCTGGGCGGCGACGACTGGGATCAGCGCGTAATCGACTGGATGGCCGACAAGTTCCAGGCCGAGAACGGCGTTGACCTGCGCAAGGACCCGATGGCCCTGCAGCGCCTCAAGGAGGCTGCCGAGAACGCCAAGAAGGAGCTCTCCGCTGCCCAGCAGACCACGATCAACCTCCCGTTCATCACGATGAACCAGAGCGGCCCGCTGCACCTCAACTACGACCTCACGCGTGCCGAGTTCGAGAAGATCACGCGTGACCTGCTCGACCGCTGCAAGGCGCCTGTGACCAAGGCCCTGCACGATGCCAACATGCAGATCTCCGACGTCTCGGAGGTCATCCTCGTCGGCGGCTCCACGCGTATGCCCGCCGTCCAGGAGCTCGTGAAGCAGATCACCGGCAAGCAGCCCAACATGTCCGTGAACCCGGACGAGGTCGTCGCTGACGGCGCTGCCGTCCAGGGCGGCGTGCTCACAGGCGATGTCTCCGGCATCCTGCTGCTCGACGTCACGCCGCTGAGCCTGGGCGTCGAGACCATGGGCGGCGTCATGACCAAGATGATCGACCGCAACACCACGATCCCGACCTCAAAGACCGAGATCTACTCCACGGCCGCCGACAACCAGACGTCCGTCGAGATCAACGTCCTGCAGGGCGAGCGTGAGATGGCCGCCGACAACAAGAGCCTCGGCAAGTTCCAGCTCACTGGCATCCCGGCCGCTCGCCGTGGCGTGCCTCAAATCGAGGTCACGTTCGACATCGACGCCAACGGCATCGTGAAGGTCACCGCCAAGGACAAGGGCACCGGCAAGGAGCAGCAGATCACCATCTCCGGCTCCACGGCGCTTTCTGACGACGAGGTCGACCGCATGGTGAAGGACGCCGAGTCCCACGCCGAGGAGGACAAGAAGCACAAGGACGAGATCGAGGTCCGCAACCAGACCGACTCGCTTGCCTACAGCACCGAGCAGACCGTGAAGGAGCTTGGCGACAAGGTTCCGGCCGACATGAAGAAGCAGGCCGAGGATGCGGTGGCCGAGGCCAAGAAGGCGCTCGACGGCACCGACATCGACGCCATCAAGGCTGCTGGCGACAAGCTGCAGGAGGTTGGCCACAAGCTCGCCGAGGTCGTGTACTCGAGCGCCCAGCAGGACGCCGCCGCGGGCAACGCCGACGCGGCTGGCCAGGCTGGCGCGGGTGCGCAGGCCGGCTCCTCATCCAACAGCGGTGACGACGTGGTTGACGCCGACTACGAGGTCGTCGACGACGACAAGGACAACAAGTAGGCAAGGGGTGAGTCATGATGGCTCGCTCTGAGGAGAACGAGAGGAACGCGAGGGCCGACGTGGTTCCCGCCGACGAGGCCGAGGGAGGCGACGTGAAGGTAGACATCGAGGTTGAGGGCGAGGACGCGCCCAAGCAGGACGCTTCCTCCAAGTCTGGCGCCGATGAGGCGGCCGAGGTCAAGGCAGAGGTCATCGACGACGAGGGCTCCAAGGACGCCCAGGCCGATTCCGACGCCGAGGAGCGCGCCCGCGTGGAGGCCGCCATCAAGGCCGGCGAGGACGCCGCCAACGAGGACTTCAAGTCCGAAGTCAACGACCTGCGCGCCGAGCGCGATGAGCTGGCCAAGAAGCTCGCGAGCGTCTCGGACGACATCGAGGCCGCGAAGGCTGAGGCGGCTGCCTCCGCAGATCGCCTCGCCCGTCTCCAGGCCGACTGGGACAACTACCGCAACCGCACCGAGCGCGAGCGCGTGGTCGAGCGCGAGCGCGCCTGCGAGGGCCTCGTGAAGGATCTGCTTCCGGCCATCGACGACCTGGAGCGCGCGGTTGAGCACGCCAAGACCGTCTCGGACGGCAACGACGTTGCCAAGCAGCTGGTCGACGGCGTCTCGGCGGTGCACACCAAGGTGGTTTCGGTGCTCGAGAAGCAGGGTGTCGAGGTCATCGACCCGGCGGGCCAGCCCTTTGACCCGCAGGACCACCAGGCGGTCGGTCGTGTCGAGAACCCGGACGTCTACGACGAGACGGTGGCCGACGTGTACCAGAAGGGCTACCGAATCGGCGGCAAGGTGGTTCGCCCGGCCATGGTCACCGTGGCCTACGGCGGCGCCAAGCGCCCGGTCGAGGACAAGGAAAAGTGACGGAGGCGCGCCCGGGTCGAGAGGCCCGGGCGCGCGCGTGGCCCGGTTTGGGGACAGGCACATGGCGGGCCGCGCATGGCGACGGCCCGGCGTGCGCGGTTCCCAGCCGGGCCCTGATATGAACATAGAGAGGGGGTGCCCTTCGCCATGGCACAGAAGAACTTCTACGACGTGTTGGGCGTCAGCAAAGACGCCTCGCAGGACGACATCAAGAAGGCGTTCCGCAAGCTCGCGGTGAAGTACCACCCCGACAACGGCGGGGACGAGCAGAAGTTCAAGGAGATCAGCGAGGCGTACGAGACGCTCTCCAACGAGAAGAAGCGTCGCGAGTACGACCAGATGCTGATGTTTGGCGGCATCCCGGGCGCCGAGTACGGCGGCGCGGGCGGGCGCGGCTACACCACCTACACCACCAACGTGGGTGGCGGCAACTGGGCCGACATATTCAACAGCATGCGCAACGGCGACGGCGCCTTCGGCAGCGACTTTGACTTCTCGTCGATTTTCAACGGGGCGGCCGGGGCCAGGCAGGCCAGGAGGCCCATGCGCGGCGGAGACCTCACGCTCACCATCAGGGTCTCGGCCGACGAGGCTTTCAAGGGCACGAGCCGCGAGATTTCGTTCATGGTGCCCTCCACCAAGGAGCGCGCCAAGCTCATGGTCACAGTGCCGGCCGGTGCCTACGACGGCATGAAGCTGCGCTATCGCGGCCAGGGCGAGTACGGCCAGAACGGCGGCGAGCGCGGAGACCTCGTGATCACCACGCAGGTCGGGGAGCATCCGCTGTTCAAGCGCGACGGCGCTGACGTGCGCATGGACCTGCCGATGAGCGTGTGGGAGCTCGCCCTCGGCACCTCGGTCGACGTGCCCACGCCGGGTGGCGCCACGGTGCGCTTGCACGTGCCGGCGGGCACGCAGGACGGCAAGACGTTCCGCTTCCGCGACCTGGGCGCACCCAATGTGAAGCGCAAGGGTTCGCGCGGGGCCCTGCTCGTCACGGTCAGGGCCAAGGTGCCCACGCGGCTTTCCGCCAAGGAGCGCGAGGCCATCGAGTCCCTGCGCGAGGCCGACGGTCGCGACTACCGCTCCAGCGTCGAGAGCTACATCAAGGCATAGCGCGCAGCCGCCCCTCCGTCGCGAGGGGCGGCATCGCTGTTTTTCGTGTAAGGGAGAGTCACGATGGCGCACAAGGATACCGAGGGCCGCAACAAGCCGCTCTACATGATTAGCGTCGCGGCCGAGCTTACGGGGATGCACCCGCAGACCCTGCGCGTCTACGAGCAGAAGGGCCTCGTGAACCCGGGGCGCAGCCGCGGCAACACGCGCCTGTACTCGCAGACCGACATCGACCGGCTCTCCCTTATCGGCCGCCTTACCGACGAGGGCATCAACCTCGCCGGCGTGGTGCGCATTCTCGACATGCGCGAGCACGAAGAGGAGATGGAGCGCGAGATCGACGAGATGCGCGGCCGCATCCGCGAGCTTGAGGACCAGGTGCGCGAGTTCAAGACCCGAGAGCGCATCACGTCGCTGGCCAAGTACGAGGGCATGACGCCCGAGAAGGTCATGCGCGGCCTGCTCGCCGGCGGCGACGTGGGCGACGAGGCCGCGGGGGAGTAGCGCGGGCGTGCGACGAGTGCTTGTCGTCTCGCCTGACAACGTTTGATGCGAGTGGGCGGCCGGTCACCTACGCGGGTGGCCGGCCGCCCTGTCGTTACTCGGCCTGTCGCTCTTTGGTTCCCACGCCGTGCGCACTGCCGCTATTTGCCCAGCCTTCGGAGGATGAGGGCGAGCAGCACGATGACGGTCACGCGGTACCCTATTTCGAGGACGACTGGGATCAGGTTATACATGATTGCTCCTTTCGGTGAGGGGCACTGCTGGAAGGGTACCGAAACATCTCTGGTACTGCAAGGGGAACGTAAGGCGCGGCGGGCAGCCCCACCTCTCGGCGACTGGTTGGTGTCCCTGGCACCCGTCGCCCGGAGACCGATGCTCGCGCCTCGCTTCCCATCGCGTGTCCGTGCGTTGGCCCCCTGGGAGTCAGAAAGTTGACCCATTCTTGCCAACTCTCTGACCCCCAGGGGGCCACCGTGTTAATGGCACATATTCCACGTTTGCGGCGGGGAAGGTTTCCGTAGCGTGTTTCGACGTCAATCTGCCGAGTCCGACGAGTCGGATTTCGAGGGTGGGCTCATACGCGCCTGCGCCGAGCTCAACGACGCCTCGTTCATCCTGACGCGCGACGGTGCCGCCTTCCGAAGAAGCCGCGTTCGAGCGGTCTCGGCCAAGGAGTACCTCGAGATCTGCGGGTAGTCGGTAGGCTTGGGTAGCTGGTAAGCCTGGGTAGCCGGCAAGTCTGTTCTCTGTCCCGCATGCCTATCCCTATGTCACACGCCTTAGAAAATCTATTGCAATAAGACTTAGATTTGTGTATAGGGACGATACCGGAGGGGGACAATGTTCCTTGATAAGAGACGAGAAGCCCGAGGGGCGGACGGAAGGCCGGGCCAAGGGACCAGGGGTCGCGTTCGGGGCGTCGCCGCAAGTAACGACGAACCAAGCGCGGCAGAAGGCAACGCGGCCCGCCACCAACTGCCGGCCCCGATAGGCAACGTAAGAGGTGACCTATATGAACCTAAACAAGATGGCCGTCACGGCCCAGGAGGCGCTGCAGTCCGCCATTGGCATCGCAACCGATGCGCAGGCGGGCTCGGTGGAGCCGGTGCACCTGCTCAAGGCGCTGCTCGACTCCGGCGAGCGCAACCTGAGCTCCATCATTGAGCGCGTGGGCGCAGACCCCGCCACCATAACCAACGAGGTTAACGCCCAGATTGCGCGCGAACCCAAGGTGTCGGGCTCCGGACAGCAGGTTGGGCTCTCCAACGACTTCGTGAAGGTTGTTGACGCCGCCGAGAAGCTCGCCGGCAAGATGGAGGACGCCTACGTCACGAGCGAGCACCTGCTGTGCGCCCTCGCCGACGACCGCTCCGACGCCGGTCGCATCCTGCAGAACGCCGGCGTGACGGCCAAGCGCATCCGGGAGGCCTACAAGGACCTGCGCGGCGACGAGCACGTGACCAGCCAGGACTCCAAGCCCGAGTTCGAGGCGCTGCAGCGTTATGGCCGCAATGTCACCGACCTCGCGCGCCAGGGCAAGCTCGATCCGGTCATCGGCCGTGTCGAGGAGATTCGCCGTACCATTCAGGTGCTGAGCCGTCGCACCAAGAACAACCCTGTGCTCATCGGCGAGCCGGGCGTGGGCAAGACCGCTATTGTCGAGGGCCTGGCCGAGCGCATCGTCGCCGGTGACGTGCCCTCCACGCTCAAGGACAAGGAGCTCGTCGAGCTCGACATGAGCTCGCTCGTTGCCGGTGCCAAGTACCGTGGCGAGTTTGAGGACCGTCTCAAGAGCGTGCTCAAGGAGGTCGAGAAGTCCAACGGCCGCATCATCCTGTTCATCGATGAGCTGCACACCATCGTGGGCGCGGGTGCCACCGAGGGCTCCATGGATGCCGGCAACATCCTGAAGCCGGCCCTCGCCCGTGGCGAGCTGCACGCCATCGGTGCCACCACGCTTGACGAGTACCGCAAGTACATCGAGAAGGACGCCGCGCTGGCCCGTCGTTTCCAGACCGTGCTGGTCTCCGAGCCCTCCGTCGAGGACACGATTTCCATCCTTCGCGGCCTCAAGGAGAAGTACGAGGAGCACCACGGCGTGCGCATCGCCGACGCCGCGCTGGTCTCGGCCGCAGACCTCTCCAACCGCTACATTGCCGACCGCTTCCTGCCCGACAAGGCCATCGACCTCGTGGATGAGGCCGCGAGCCGCCTGCGCATGGAGCTCGACAGCATGCCCGCCGACATCGACGCCGTGAACCGCAAGCTCACGCAGATGCAGATCGAGGAGCAGGCCCTCCAGAAGGAGGAGGACGACGTCTCGAAGGAGCGCCTCGAGAGGCTGCGCAAGGAGATTGCCACCACGCAGGAGAAGCTTGATGGCATGAAGGCCAAGTGGCAGAACGAGAAGCATGCCATCGACCAGGTTCAGGATCTCAAGAAGCAGATTGCTGACGCCAAGGGCGAGGAGGAGCGCGCCACGCGTGCCGGCGACCTTGCCCGTGCCTCCGAGCTGCGCTACTCCACGATTCCGACCCTGCAGAGGCAGTACGAGCAGGCTGAAGCCGCCCTCAACGCCAAGCAGGAGGATTCTGGCCTGCTCAAGGAGGAGGTTACCAGCGAGGACATTGCCGAGGTCGTGAGCAACTGGACCGGCGTGCCCGTCTCCAAGATGATGCAGGGTGAGATCGAGAAGCTCCAGAACCTCGAGGCCGAGCTGCACAAGCGCGTCGTGGGCCAGAACGATGCCGTGAACGCCGTGGCCGCCGCCGTGCGCCGCAGCCGCGCCGGCCTCTCGGACCCCAATCGCCCCATCGGCAGCTTCTTCTTCCTTGGTCCCACCGGCGTGGGAAAGACCGAGCTCGCCAAGGCGCTTGCAGACTACCTGTTCGATGACGAGCGCGCCCTGGTGCGTATCGACATGTCCGAGTACATGGAGAAGTTCTCGGTCCAGCGCCTCATCGGCGCACCTCCTGGATACGTGGGCTACGACGAGGGCGGCCAGCTCACCGAGGCCGTGCGTCGTCGTCCGTACAGCGTCATTCTCATGGACGAGATGGAGAAGGCTCACCCAGATGTCTTCAACATCCTGCTCCAGGTGCTCGACGACGGCCGCCTCACGGACGGCCAGGGCAGGGTCGTGAGCTTCAAGAACACGATTATCATCATGACGTCCAACGTGGGCTCGCAGGTCATCGCCGAGGCCGAGCAGAAGGGCGAGAGCCCGGAGGAGGTCCAGGAGCAGGTCGACGACGTTCTGCGCAAGACCTTCAAGCCGGAGTTCCTCAACCGTATCGACGACATCGTGGTGTTCCATCCGCTGGGACTCGACGACATCGAGGAGATTGTGGACATTCAGCTCAAGGGCGTACGCGAGCGCCTGGCCAAGGAGCGCATCTCGCTGGAGCTCACGCCCGGCGCGGTTCAGGCGCTGGCGCTCGACGGCCTCGACCCTGTCTATGGCGCACGTCCGCTCAAGCGCCTCATCCAGCGCCAGGTCGTGGACAATGTGGCGAACCTCATCATCGGGGGCAGGCTGCACGAGGGCGACACGGTGCGCGTGGACGTCACGGACTCCAACCGCTTCTTCGCGGAGCGCGACGAGGCCAAGAGCGCTGCGGCTGGCAACGCGTCGGCCAAGGCGGGCGACGGCGGCGATACGCCGCTCGAGCCTGACTCGATAGAGTAGCGGGAGCTGCGCCTGCGCGTGATGGTGCACGGGCTGCGGAGGCGCGTGGCACGCGGTGGGCGTGAGGGTTGCGCTCCGCGCGTGGCGCTTGTGGTAGCGCGAGCGTAGCGTCTGCACGTGGCGTGCGCTGAGCTGACGTGCGATGATTGCGCCCGGGACTGGCTTTCCGGTCCCGGGCGCTTTTTTGTTCTGACGGCGGCGCGGCACCCGCCTTGGCGGCGGCCGCGTGTCCATGGGAGCCAGCATGAGTGAGAAGACCCCAGAGAGCGGCGACAAGACCGAGCTCATGCCCGGTGGTGGCAAGCCGGCGGAGTCACGGCCGGCCGATGGCGGCGAGGAGCACGTCGAGTCCAGCACGCTCTCCATGCCCAAGCCCGGTCCTCGCCCGGACGACCCCACGGAGCAGGTCGAGATGGGCCCCACGTCGGACATGCGCCGCAAATCCGCCGAGCCGGATGGTGCGCGGGAGGCCGACCCTCCCTCGGATTCCGCGTCCTCGTCCGATGAGGGCGCCTCGCCTGCGCCCAATGCCACGCCCAACGTGGCCCCTTCGTCCATAAGACCGCTGCTCAACGGCCTTGTTCCCCATAGTCCGCTCGGTTGCAGGCGCCTAGCGCTCATCGTAGGCGCGGCCTGCGTCGTCGTCGCGGCCTGCGTCGTCGTCGCGCTCAACTGGGACGCGATTCAAGGCGGCCCCGTCATCCCCGACGTCACGGGCCAGGTGCCCGACGCGGCTCGCTTCGCCCTCGAGGCGCAGGGCTTTGCCGTCGAGGAACGCGATGCGCCAACCGACGACGGCGTGGGCACGGTGCTCGACACCGACCCGGACGCCGGCTCACGTGCGCACAAGGGCTCCGCCATCATCGTGCACGTGGGCATTCCACGTGTGATTCCCGAGGTCAAAGGCTTGTCGCTTGATGATGCCCGGTCGACCCTAGGTGATGCGGGCATCTCCAACCTGTGCCTCGAGTACCAGAACTCCGACGAGGCCGAGGGCACCGTGCTCTCCGTGAACCCCGGCGAGGGGACCGTCGTGACCGTCGACGCCGAGGTGACGCTCGTGGTAGCGCAGCCCTACACCGTGCCCGACGTGAAGAGCCTCTCGCAGGACGAGGCCACGGCGGCCATCGCCAAGGCTGGGCTCGAGTCGAGGATCGAGTGGCGGGAGTCCGACGCCGGCGCGCTCACGGTGCTCTCCACCTCGCCCGCGGCGGGCGAGCGCACCTCCGCCGGGGCCACGGTGACCGTGACCGTGGCGGCCCCGGGCGCGCGCGACGAGACCTACCTGCCCGACTACCTCGCTGCCCAGCCGCGCGAGGTCTCGTCCTACCTCTCCTGGAGGGGCTGGAAGTTCGCGTTTGGCTCCACAGCCGACGGCGCGGGCTCGCTTGCGGGCACGTCTTACGCCGAGACGGGCTGGACCAAGTCGGGCGTGGGCACGCTCACCTTCACGCCCGACCCGCTGTCGGCGTCGCACGGGTCGTTTCTCGGCAGCATCCTGACTAAGGACGTGCTGGCCCAGGGCGTGCCCATCGCGGCCGTGCGCTTCGAGCCGGCGGCCGGCGGGTCCGACTCGCAGGCGGTCGACTCGGCCACGGTCAACACGTGGGCTTCACGCTGCGGACTCTCGGGTCTGGAGGGTACGCTGACGGGCGACGAGACGGCCCGTGCGATGGGCCGCCAGACGGCGGGGGCGCCGGACATGATCATGGGCTACGGCGAGCTCGGCGGCAACGTCTGGACGGTGCTTGCGCGCAAGGACAGGGGCGTCGTGGTGACGTGTGCGCCCAAGGGGCTCTACGACGGGGTGGACCTGTCGGGCTACGGCGGGTCACTGGGCGTGTACCTGGCATACAAGCAGGCGTTCGAGTAGGGGATTGCGATGACAAGGCGGCAGGTAGGGGCGCGCGCGATGAAGGAGAGCGACATGGAGGGGAAGACCGAGGGCGTGGCGCGTGACGCACGGGCCGCGGGCTCCTCGCAGACGGCGGGGGCTGTGGCGTCTAGGCGGCCGGCCAGGCCTGTGGTGCCGGCGGATTCTGCTCGCCCCGCAAGCCCCGCAAACCCCGCTCGGCCAACCGACCCCTGCATCCGTGCGGAGAACGAGGACGATGACGGCTACGACCCCTACTCGGACCGCCGGCCTGCCGCCGAGCCCCTCTTCGAGCGCGACCCCTGGGCCTAGCTGGCGTTAGTCGCCGGGTCGGTCTGCCGGCTCCGTTTGCCTGGTGCGGGCAATCCGCAGGGTGGCTCTCGGCCGCTTCGCCCTACTTGGGCCAGAGCACGATAAGCGCCACGATGGCGATGACCACCACCACGGCACACACCACAAGCAGGCGATTCCTGCGCGTGCGATCGTGCGACGCGAAGATCTCGCGGTTGCCCTTGGGCACGGAGAGGTACTGGCCATACTTGAGCTCCTGGCGGATCTTGGTCTCGCTCGAGCGGGCGCGGCGGTAGGCACCGCGGCTGATGGGGCTGCGGCTTGACAGCGTGTACGAGGAGTCGTGCGCGTATTGGTGCTCGAACGTGTCGTCTGCCTGGACGTCGTTCACGGGCGGCTGCGTGCGATGGTGGCGCGGCTCGTGAACGTAGGCGGGGCGGCCGCTCGCGTGGGCGGCGCGACGGGGAGCAGGTGCGGGCTGGGCGGCATCCTCGCGCGGAGCCTCGCGGGGGTTCACGTCGTACGGGCGCTCCGGCTGGTAGGCGGCATCACGGGACAAATCGGGCTGGAATGCCGCGTTGCGAGGGGGCTCCTCGGGATTCGCTGCCTGGTCAGCGGGTAGTTCCGCGTCGACCCTGCTGTCCGTGACGCCTGCCATGCCATCTCTCCCATCCGTGAGCCATATACGCCCAGTGTACCCCGCATGTCGGACGTTCGAGGGGTTACCTGTCCATTTTACGCGGCCCTGATGCTGAGCTGCACGCCCCGACTACCTCGTTGAAAGAATGCTTGCCGTAGCCGCTGCTGTCGAGCGGCTTCGCTCGGGGCCTCCTTTGGCCTCATCCGGCGTTTTCTCCGCCCTCACCAGGCGCTCCCTCCTCTTCAAAACCTAAGTCGAACCACATAGATTTCCTATCCAAAAAAGACTGAGAAATCTTGCGTCGAGTGATTAAAGATTGCCGCCCCGGGAACATTCACCAGTGACAAAGGGGCGCTGGGTCCACGAGGTGCCCGCAAGATTCAAGGAGTTGATAACGATGGCAAGCATTCTTCCCTATGATCGTTACAACAGGCTCGGTCGTTCCGTTTTCCCGTTCGATGACGTTCTTGGCGATTGGCTCGCTCCGGTGAGCACGCCGGCTGACTTCAAGATGGACGTCGAGGACGCCGGCGATAAGTACGTCGTGTCGGCGCACGTGCCGGGCGTCAAGCGCGACCAGATTGACGTCGAGCTCAACGAGGGTCGCCTGTCGATCACGGTCGACAAGAAGGACTCCGATGAGGAGAAGGCCAAGAACTACCTGCAGAAGGAGACCGGCGAGTACAGCTGCACGCGTGGTGTCTTCCTGAAGGACGCGGCCACCACGGGCCTGAGCGCCAAGCTGGCCGACGGCATTCTGACGGTGAACGTGCCCAAGCAGGATCAGAACGCCAACGTCACCAAGGTCTCCATCGACTAGCTGTCTGCCGAGAGGCTGCGGTTTCTGGCTTCTGGGGCATGGGCAAGCGAGCGGGTCGTCGCGAAAGCGGAGGCTCGCTTTTTGCGTTTGAGGCGCGGCACAATGGGCTGGGCAGATGGCGATTTACGTCTCGCGCCGGTCCGGGAGTCCTGGCTCGGAGCCACTCCCGCAACGCCACCTCAAGGCGTCGGTCACGCCCCGACGCGCTCGAGCGCGTCCATGAACTCCTCGAACGACTGCGCCTGGATGAGTTCGGACTGCGCGTCGGAGTCGCCCGCGACCTGCACGAGCACGTCGTAGAGTTGCGAGATCTCGGACGCGGACTGCGGCTTCATTGAGAGCAGGAAGACGAGCTGCACGCGGCTACTCTCCGAATCGCCTCCCGCATGTGCGCCCTCGCCCTCCGAGGTTCCGTCCCTCCAACTGACGGGGTGACGCAGGATGGCCACGGCCACCCGCGTCTCGCGCGAGCACAGCCGCATGGGGTGGGGTATCGCCATGCGCTCGCTGATCGAGGTGTTCGAAAGCCCCTCGCGCTCAAGCACCAGGTCGAGCAGGTTCTTGTCGGTGAGACCTGCCTTCACGAGTTGGTCGCACATGAGCTCGAGCATCTCGCGCTTGGTGGTGGGCTTGTCCACGACGAAGAACGAGTTGGCGGCAAAGTAGCGATCGAGTTGGTGGCCGCGCAGGGTGCTTGCGGTCTCGAGCCAGTGCGAGATGGCCTGGACGTCCTCCTCGAGCAGGCGGAAGTCGACCGTGATGGTCGGAGAGGCGCACTCGATGTGCGAGGTCGTGGCGATGATGAGGTCTGCTCGGCTCTTCTGCTCGTCGGAGAGCTGGGAGAACTCCTGCTTGGACACGGCGGCGAGCTCCTTGAGACGGTCCGAGAACAGGGTGCTGATCCTCGCCACCAGCACGGCCAGGGCGGCGCGTCCGGCGTCGCAGACCACGATGATGCGGCGCTTGCTCAGCAGGCGCGAGCGCTTGCGCTCGATGGCGGCTCCGATGTGCAGCGCGATGTAGCTGATGTCACCCTCATTGAGGGCCCTCGGCATACCGCTCAGCGCCTCGCTCGTGCTCACGAGAGAAATCTCGAACGCGAGCGGGAACGAGCGCTTGATCGTGCTCGTGAGCGGATTCTGCCGTTCGTGGCTAAGCCCGGAGCTCTTAAACGTCGACTTGAGGTGCTCGAGCAACCCTGTACGCAGGCGGTAGTCATCGCGGAAGTCGAAGCCGTAGTTGTCCCGGACGCTTGCGAGCAGCCGGTCGATGATGAGGTTGAGCTGGCTTGTGTCGATGGTGCCGCTCCCCAGGTCGGTGAAGGTGAGAAGCTGTAGGTAAAGCCACTCGCGCTCGGACTCGCTGAGCTTGGTCCCCGTGACGTCCTCGAGCGTCTGCGCCACGGCGACCACGGCCTCGGCGCAGTCGTCCGGGATGCGCAACGTCCAGCCGGCGTCGATGGGGTGCTGCTCGCGGATGCGCTTGACCATGAGCGCCACGCTGAGCACGAGGTTGGTGAGTCCGACGTCGGCGGCGATGACGCCCTCGTTGGAGAGCGCGCGAATGACGCGGCACTCGAGGCGGCCAAGGTCAAGCCCGCAGAACAGGCGATGGTCCTCCTGCGAGAATCCCGAGAGCAGGTCATCGCCGTGTGCGGCAATGACCTCGCTGAAATAGCAGGCACGCTTGTTGGCCTCCGTGCCAAAGGCGCGCACGCCGCGGGAGCGGTGCGTTACGCACTCGAGGTCGTAGCGGTCAAAGATGGTCTTGATGCGGCGAAGGTAGCTCTGCGTCGTGCTCTCGCCCACGAGGGCGATCTGGGCGATGTCGGCGTGGCGGATGTAGTCGTCGCTGTCGAACAGTGCCTTTATGACGACGCGGATGCGGTTGTTGGCCGTCGTGAGGTCGAGCCCTGCCTCGTCTCCGGCGTTGGGCGCGGACCAGAACGCGTTGAAGGAGGCGGCGTTCGTGACGTCGAGGTAGTAGCCAGCCTTGCGCTTGAGGACAACCTCGGCGCCATGCTCCGCGAGTGTGCGGTTGATCGACTGGATGTCGCTTCTGATGGTGCGCTCGGTCACGCCATAGAGGGTGGCGAGCTTGCTCGCCGGCGTGAACGTCGAGTTTCTGATGACCCGGAACTCGTTATCGAGACGAGCGAAGTTGAACATGCTACCTCCCTGCGGCGGAATTCTAGCGCAGCCCCATCGGAGGGCCATAGCTTTGGGCCGCCAGTTGATTTCCGGAAATTGCGGAAATGGAGCTGAGGGCTACTCGCTTCCACTTCCACTTTTTCCGGAAACGCCTGAGGTGAGGTGCCGCCCTCGTTTCCACGTTTGTTGGAAGGGCGTCGTAGGGGGTTTCCATTGTTGGGCGCCTAGTATTCGTTTTGCTGGGAGGCGGAGCGGCGGCTGGGGGCTGTGGACCACGCGAGGCGGGGCGGTGGCCAGAGGCTGCGGGCTGCGCCGAACAAGGACTTCGCGGGGAGCCCAAGGAGCCGCGAGCTGCGCGAGAAGGCCTCCGAATTCCGGTGTACGTGCCAGGGAAACTGCAACGCCATGCTGGGAGTCACCTATGGACAAGTTCATCGACGGGAGCCGGGTCTTCCTGGACGTTCCGCTCGCTGACAAGGATGCCGTGCTTCGCTTCGTGTCCGAGAAGGCGGTGGCCCTGGGCATCTGCGACACCGCGGAGAACCTGCTCGCCGACCTGTACAAGCGCGAGGGCGAGACCTCGACGGGACTCCAGGACGGCTTCGCTATCCCGCACTCGAAGAGTCCGCACGTGTTCGAGCCCTCCGTCATCTTCGTCCGCACCGTCGACCCGATCGCGTGGGAGACGCTCGACGGCGGTGACGTCCGCTGCGTGTTCGCCCTACTCGTGCCCGAGTCCGACGGCGGCAGTACGCACCTGCGTCTCATCTCCAAGCTTGCGATGCACCTACTCGACAAGGAGTTCAAGTCGCACATCACTGCGAGCACCGACCCCGACGAGATCTGCGAATACATCGCGCAGAGCATCGCCTAGCACGGCATCGCCCGGGGCCAAGGCCGCGTCCCGGATCTACGTAGCACGTCTCGACCAACGATAGGAGTGGAAATGAAGATCGTCGCAGTATCCGCCTGCATCGCCGGCATTGCCCACACGTACATGGCAAAGTCCGCCCTCGAGAAAGCCGCGGAGGCGCGTGGAGCCGAGATACACGTGGAGACCCAGGGCGCCATGGGCATCGAAGATCGTCTCTCCCAGGACGAGATCGACGAGGCCGACATCGTGGTCTTTGCCATCGACACGTCCGTGACCGACCGCGACCGCTTCGAGGGCAAGAAGGTCCTCGAGATTGGCACCGAGGACGTTATCCGTGACGCCGACAGCATGATTGACCAGGCGTTTGAGCTCGCCAAGTAGCGGCTCTCCCATCCTGCCATCGCACCAAGCCCAACGAAGGGACTCGCCATGAGCACAAAGAAGAAGTCGTTCGGGAAGGAGCTCGTCGGGCACTTCCAGAGCGGCGTCTCGTACATGATCCCGCTCGTCACCGCCGCCGGCCTCCTCACCTCCATTGCTGTCATCGCCGGCGGGGCCGACGTCTGGAACCAGACCGACACGTTCTGGGGCGTTCTGCGCCTGATCGGCCAGACCGGCCTCCAGTTCATCTGCCCGATGATCGCCGCGTACGTGTCCTACTCCATTGCCGACCGTCCCGGCCTTGCGCCGGCCTTCATCACCGGCATCGTCGCCAACCAGATGGGAACCGGGTTCCTCGGCGGCATGATCTGCGGCGTCTGCGTCGGCTACCTGGTCCAGGCGCTCAAGAAGATTCCGATGCCCGTCAACCTCACGACGGTGAAGTCGCTGCTGCTCATCCCGTTTGTCGCGACGGCGGCCGTGGGCCTCGGCTTCTGGTACGTACTTGGCGTGCCCATCCAGGTTGCCACCAACGCCATCACGGCGTGGCTATCCGGCATGTCCGGCGCCAACGCGGCCTTGCTCGGCGCGATTCTCGGCGCGATGATGGCGTTCGACATGGGTGGCCCCGTCAACAAGGTTGCCTTCGCCTTCGGCATGGCGGCGTTCACGAGCGGCCAGTACCTGCCCTCCACGCTCATGCTGCTTGGCATCGGCCTGCCCCCGACCATCATGTTCCTCGCGACCCTGCTCGACCGCAGCAAGCAGCTCTACTCTGACGCCGAGCGTGACGCCGGCAAGACGGCCATCATCATGGGCGCCGTGGGTATCACCGAGGGCACTATTCCCTTCGCGGTTGCCGACCCCGTCCGCGTCATCCCCAGCATCATGGTCGGGACTGCGGTCTCCGGCGCCATCGCGGGCTCCTTCGGCGTGTCCCAGCAGACCGCGCTTGCCACCTACATGGCCATCCCGTTCGCGTCGAACCCACTGCTCTACATCGTTGCCATCGTGGCTGGTGGCTTCGTGGGCGCCCTCATGGTCAACGCGCTCAAGATGATCAAGTACAAGAAGGAACACGCCGGCGAGGCCAAGGCCTAGCGAGCGAGGCGGGGCCGGCGGGGCGGACCTGGCACGGAGCCAGTCGATGACCCGGGGCTGAGTGAAGGTGGCACCCCGCCTCGCGTCTGCCGCGTGGCCAGGTCCCTCCCCAGAATGGCAACGCCGTGACAAGGCGCCCGAGCCCGGTGACGGACGCGGGCGCCTTTCGCAGCGCACCGGGGGCCTCGGCTCCCGATCGATCAAAGGAAGCGACATGACAAGAGCCTTCATCGTCCAGCATACGCACTGGGATCGCGAGTGGTACTTCACCACCGAAGATGCCCAGGTGCTCAGCGACCAGGTCTTCACCGAGGCGCTCGACGAACTGGAGCGCAACCCCAACGTCACGTTCTGCCTCGACGGACAGCTCTCCGTCGTGGACGAGTACGTCGCCCTGAACCCCGACCGACTGCCTGTCATCAAGCGGCTCATGGCCGAGGGCCGGCTGCAGGTGGGGCCGTGGTACACGCAGTCCGACTGCCTGCTGCCGGGCGCGGAGTCGCTGCTGCGCAACCTCGAGGTGGGCATCCTCGAGACGCGTCGGGGCTACGGCGAGCCGATGATGGTCGGCTACACGCCCGACACCTTTGGCTTCAACGCCCAGATGCCGACGCTTCTTCGCCAGGTGGGTATCGACAGCTTCATAGCATGGCGCGGCATCAACTATGAGACGCAGGTACCCTCGCCCTACTTCTCCTGGAAGGGGCTCAGCGGCAGGAGCGTCAACGTGGCGTACTTCCCGCACGGCTATCTCTCGGGCATGATGCAGGTGGGCGCGCTCGACCGTATTCCCGACTTCGTCGAGAGACGCCTTGACCCCGAGATTGAGTTTCTCGCGAGTCCCCACGGCGACGAGGACATCCTCATGCCGGCCGGTATCGACCAGAAGAGCATGCTGCTCGACTTCGACAAGATCGTCGACAGGTACAACGAGACGAGCAAGTACGAGTGCAGGGTGTCGAGCTATCCCGAGTTCATGGAGTTGCTGCGTCACAAGGAGGGACTGCCGGAGTACCAGGGCGAGCTGCGCGAGCCGGTCTACGCACGCGTGCACAGGAGCATCGGCTCGGCGCGCACGCAGATGAAGCAGGAGGACACACGCCTCGAGCGGCAGCTCGTTGACTGCGTCGAGCCGCTGCTGGTGATTGCGCGTGCCTGCGGCGTGCGCGTCTCGAACGGGGTGCTGCTGAGAGCGTGGAAGAAGCTCTTCGAGAACCAGGCGCACGACAGCATGGGCGGCTGCGTTTCCGACAACGTGGCCGAGGACATTATGCACCGCCTCAAGGAGATTGCCGAGATTTCCGACGGCATCGAGAACCTCGTCGGAAAGCGCATTGCCGATGCCCTTGGCCTGGGGCCCAACGAGATTCTCGTATTCAACACCGAGCCTGTGTCCTTCGAGGGCGAGAAGGTTGTGCACGTGGTGTCTCGCAGCAAGGACGTGTCATTTTTCGGCTCGCCGTACGCGGTGATCGAGAACGAGCGTTACTACCCGGCCCGCGAGGGGGCGGTGCGTCACGGTGCGGTGGGTGACGAGGTCGTGACCGAGCCAGCGTACTACGAGCTTGACGTGCGTATTCGCGTATCGCTGCCGGCGCTTGGTTATACCGTCGTGGAGATGCGAGAGGGCGAGGCCGCGGCCGAGGAGTACGAGGTGCGCGCCGGTTCATCCATCTCGCGGGATGGCTACACGGTCTCGTTCGCAGATGGCGCCGTGAGGCTTGAGGCACCGGGTGGCTGCGTGTTCGAGCGCGCGGTTGAGCTCGTCGACTGTGGCAACGACGGTGACACGTATGACTTCTCGCCACTCCCCGGTGAGCGGGAGCGGACGCTGCCCTTCGATACGTGCGAGGTCAGGACGGCATCGGGCGTCCAGGAGCTTGTGGTGAGTGGCTCGGCCGAGCTGCCCTACGACCTCGCCGGCCGCCTCGCGGACGAGCCTGACAAGACGGGCGAGGTGGCATACGTGGTGCGGCTCAGGCTGAGCGAGGGCAGTCGCGTCGAGGGCTCCGTCGAGATCGACAACAAGGTGCTCTCGCACCGCATGCGCCTGCGCGTCGAGACTGGCGCAGGCGACGGCGCGTCCGTGGCACAGATCCAGGGCGGGTTCCTCCGCCGCGAGCGTGTCGAGGCACCCGCCGACTGGACCTCGCGCTACGAGGAGAAGCCAGCGCCCATTGAGACCTTTGACGGCAGCGTCTCGGTCGAGGGCGACGGGTATGTGCTCACGTTCTATGCCGACGGCGTCAAGGAGTACGAGTGCGACGGGTCGGGGCTCTTCGTGACGTTGCTCGCGACAACGGGGCAGCTCGGCAAGGCCAACCTCGAGTGGCGGCCCGGGCGCGCCTCGGGCGACACCACGACCGAGGGACACGTCATGATGCCGACGCCGCTTGCGCAGGAGCTGGGCAGGCACGAGGTGAGCTTTGCGATCTCGGTTGACGGAGGCTCCGCCGACGAGCTGCGCGTCGCCGAGGTGACGCGGGCGCGCCGCTCGCCGTCCGTCTCGTACCAGCGTCAGGGGCTCAACCTCTTCATCAACCGGCTCGACAACAAGATTTGGCCGGCGCAGTACCCGCCCAGGCTCTCGCGCGAGGCGTCGGTGGCGAGCCTGCCGGACGGGCTGCTCGTTTCTGCGCTCATGCCGTCTCTGACCCGCGACGACGCATTTGTGGTGCGACTGGCGAACCCGACGGCGCGCTCGGTGCCGCTTCCGGCGGAGCTGCCCGCGGGTGCTACACAGGTGAATGCTGTGGAGGACGCGGTGGAGCCGGTCGACGCCATTGGGGCGTACGACTACGTCACGCTGCTGATATCCTTGAGCTAGCCGGTGTTTCTCTCAGCTGGGTCTTGTGGTGTCCCGGTGGTTCTGGTTGCCGGGGTGCCACAGTCGTTTTGCCAGCGTCCCGGCATCGGCATCTTTGTGGGCGACCGAGCGGCGATTTGCGCTTCGCGCCGGGACGGAACGAGGGTCTAGCTGTTCAGTGACAACAGGTTGTTTACGCCCGGAGCGTGACAAACAGGGAGGGTCCCGCGAAGCTGTGGATTGTCTAGGTCTGCAGCGTCGAGAGGGGCCCTCCCATGTCCCAGCATCCTAACGCAAGGCTCATGCCCAGGGGGGGCGGGCGCATGGTCGAGAGGATGAGCCAGACGCTCGCGCGCGAGTGGCAGTACGCCCGGGCCTGGGACGGCGAGGCCTCGAGGGCGGACGCCCTCGAGGCCTTCGTCGACCACTGCAATTGAGACAGGCCGCACGGCGCCTGCGGGGGCCTGCCCCCGATGTCACGGATTTACGGTGTAAACAACGTCATGGCACACAACAGCTACGCCTTGCCCCCATACACGAAGTAGCGCTCCGGCGCCCCCGGAACGGTGCCGGGCCGCTCGACAAGGCGCACGAGGCCCAGGTGCTCGTAGAAGGGCCAGTCGCAGTCGGTGTCGGTGACGAGCCAGTAGCGCGTGGCTCCGTGCCTGCGGAAATGCGCCCGAGCTTGGTCGAGCAGGCGCTTGCCAAGCCCGTGCCCGCGCGCCGCCGCCCCAATCACCAGCAACAGCACGCGCGGCTGGCCCTCAAGGCCTGCCTCCGCGCGCATCTCATCCGTCGCGCGAATCTCGTCGAGGTAGACGGGCTCGCTGGGCTCGCTCCCGTGCTCCTCGCTCTCGCGCAGCCTGGCCACGGCTGCCGCGGCCTCGGCGCGCGCCTTGAGCCCCATGTGCCGCCAACGCTCGCGAGCCTCGGGGTCGTCGTGCGTGCCGTGGGCGACGATGACGCCAACCGTGCGTCCGCCGAGCATGGCCTTGCAGCCCCATGTCATGTCGGCAAGGTAGGTGGCCGTCTCGTCCGTTGCCATGAGTCGCGCGATGCGGGCTCGCTCGTCGTCGCTCAGCTCCGCGTCCGAGAACGCATCGGCGCTCAGGTCGCCGCAGCCCTCGGGCGAATACCAAGCCTCGGCCGCAAGCCCCACGATGTCGTCGAAGTCGTCGCTTTTGACGCGCCCGAAGCTGATGTCGTCGCCCGTGCCCATGGGGTCCTCCCTGTTCGTGTCGTGTCTCTAAGCATAGCTTTGGACAGCTGCGGCGTTGGGCCGCATTCCGTGAGCGTCGCGCGCCTGGTCACGAGTGGCCGGCTGGAAGCTGGAGTCCGTACCTGCCGGCCGGGTCTTCTCGGCCTGCCCGCCGGCCTCCGTTGCTCCTCTTGGCGGCGCGCTCGGCACATGCCGCCGGTCTCGCCCTGTCCGAAACGTATGATGCAGGGTGAATCTCTGCGCTCGCATGACGCGGGCAGTATCGCCGTCGGATCCGGCATTGCCCCGAGGTCCGACCAGCCAATTCCTTGCCTGTGGGCGCCCGACGAAAGGGGAGACTATGGTCGACTTTGGGTGGTCCAAGATATCGCGCGACGACCTCGCGAGCGAGATCGAGGGTGAGGCCGCGACCATCGTGTTCGATCCCATGAGCAACCCCACGTCTGGGCGCGTGACTTGGCGCGGGACGGCGGTGCGCAACGCGGGTGCCGGCGCGGCGGCGAGCGTGGGCGACCGGGTCGAGGAGCTTGCGTTTGACGTCTGCGAGAACGATATGGTCTACGAGGTGGCCGACTTCGCGCGCCTTGTGGCCGAGGCTTGCGAGGTGGGCGCCCCGCCCGACGAGCTGGACCGTTGGCAGCGGGCGTCGCTCGACGCACTGTACGTGACCGACGAGGTCCGCCGCCAGGCGGGTATCGTCTTCCCGGCCGAGCAGCCTGCGCCAGGCGTAGCTTACGCACTCTCGGGACGTGCCCCGTCTCACCCGGACGGACCCGTCTTTCGCCAGAGGAGCGCCAATACGGCGCGGCGACCACAATCCGTCGCAGATGCGCCACAATAGATGGCCGGGAGTTCAAACCGGCCGTGCGCGCGGCGGGCCCAGGCCTGGGCGAACAATCCGCTCGCGTCGCTCCAGTCGGAGGCCGCTTCCGCAGGTACAGGCATCATTCGAGGAGGTTCCATGGCAGATTGTCCCATCAAGCGCGCGCTCGTCTCGGTCACGGACAAGACCGGTGTCGTCGAGTTCGTGAAGGCGCTGGAGGACGAGTTTGGCGTCGAGGTCATCTCGACCGGCGGCACGGCGCGCGTGCTGTCCGAGGCCGGTGTGAAGGTGGTGCCCATCGAGCAGTACACGGGCTTTCCCGAGATGATGGACGGCCGCGTCAAGACGCTGCACCCCAAGGTGCACGGCGGCCTGCTCGCCCGCCGCGACGACCCCAAGCACATGGCCGAGGCGGCCGAGCACGGCATCGGCATGATCGACCTCGTGGTCGTCAACCTCTATGAGTTCGAGAAGACCGTTGCCAAGCCCGACGTCACGTACGCGGACGCCATCGAGAACATCGACATCGGCGGTCCCTCCATGCTGCGCTCCGCCGCCAAGAACGCCGCGAGCGTGACCGTGGTGGTTGACCCGGAGGACTACGACGGCATCCTCGACGAGATGCGTTCCCACAATGGCGCCACCACGCTCGCCACCCGTCGCGAGCTGCAGCTCAAGGTCTACGAGACCACCGCGCTCTACGACACTGCCATCGCCACCTGGCTTGCGGACCAGCTCGATGCCGAGGAGGGCGACGCCGAGGCCGAGAGCGACCTTCCCGACGAGTTTGGCGTGTGGCTCGAGAAGGCCGACGACCTGCGCTACGGCGAGAATCCGCAGCAGGCGGCCGCCGTCTACCGCTTCGCCGACGAGTTTGCCGAGCTTGGCAGCTCCGAGCATCCGCTCGTGGGCGCCGAGCAGATTCAGGGCAAGCCGCTTTCGTACAACAACTACCTGGATGCGGATGCCGCCTGGAATCTCGTGCGCGAGTTCGACGAGCCGGCGTGCGTGATTCTCAAGCACCAGAACCCCTGCGGCTCCGCCGTGGCCGAGGACATCACCTCCGCCTACGACCGCGCCTTCGCCTGCGACCCCAAGAGCGCGTTCGGCGGCATCATCGCCTGCAACCGCGAGGTACCCTACGAGCTCGTCGAGCACTTTACCGACGAGAACAAGCAGTTCGTGGAGGTCATCATCGCGCCGGGCTTTTCCGAGGACGCCAAGGCCCGCATGGCCAAGCGCCCCAACCTGCGCGTGCTCGCCACGGGCGGCGTGGGCAAGACGCCCGAGCTTGAGATGCGCTCCATCGACGGCGGCGTGCTCGTGCAGCACGTGGACCGCGTCGAGGAGGATCCCGCAACCTTTGCTGTGCCCACCAAGCGCAAGCCCACGGACGACGAGATGGCCGAGCTGCTCTTTGCCTGGAAGGTCTGCAAGGGCGTGAAGTCCAACGCCATTCTGATTAGCCGTGGCAGGGCCGGCATTGGCATGGGTCCCGGTCAGCCCAACCGCGTGGACTCGGCACTCCTCGCCTGCGAGCGCGCCGAGGACTACTGCGAGCGCGAGGGCGTGGAGAGGGGCAGCTTCGCCTGCGCGAGTGACGCGTTCTTCCCGTTCCGCGACAACGTGGACGTGCTGGCAGAGCACGGCGTGACCTGCATCATCCAGCCCGGTGGCTCCAAGCGCGATGATGAGTCCATCGAGGCCTGCGACGAGCATGGCATTGCGATGGTGTTTACCGGCTCCCGCCACTTCCGCCACTAGCCGGCTTCCTGAGGCGGGCATCTTGCCCCTCAGGCCTTCGCTTGCGTACCTTACGTACGCGGCGCTCGACCTTCGGGGCAACCTGCTCCGCCTCAAGAACCCGGGTCCTTTCCCGATACTGCACGCTGCCGCTCAGTCCTTGGCGCCAGGGAAACCCGGCGGGCTTTGCTGGAGCGGGCATCTTGCCCCTCAAGCCTTCGCTTGCGCACCTTTGTACACAGCGCTCGGCTTTCGGGAATGATGGGCATACATTTTGCGACCTATGGGCCTGGCTCTCGCGCTGGGTCCTTTCTTTGTGGTTGGCCCATGTCCTTGGTCGACGTGTACGAGAAATTTAAAGAACGAATTATGAGCCTAATAAGTTCTTAGGTATTTTGCGATGCGGCTAAGAACGCTAACGTGGTCTTAGAGAGGCAACTAGAATTCTAAGAACGATTTGAGGCTCTAAAAAGTACTTAGGATGGAGCGTCAATGGCTTTTTTGAGGGATGGGTGTCGTTCTTTGCGAGCTGCCTATACGAGAGTGCCCGCGATGCCAAGGACTCGCTCGAGCGTCTTGCCAGCCTACACTTGCAGAGCGAGAAGGTAATCCGAGGTGAGGCGGGAAGGGCTACGACAAACGCGCTCAAGCTCCTCGATGTGCTGGAGGGCAACCCCATCGTGGACGTGGCCTTTGTCGCGCAAAAGCTTGGGGCAAGCAAGTCCGGAGCCAATTCGCTGGTTACCATGCTCGTTGAGCTTGGGCTATTGGTGCAGCGGGAGGGAAATCGAAAGCGCTACAGGACGTTCTCATACGAACCATACCTGGAGATTCTCCGCAGCGGTGATGAGCCGCTCTAGTTCGGATTCAATAAGGCGAAGAAGGGGGTCGAGGAATGTAATGCCGCGCATCTATGTGATTGAGGACGACGAGGCGATTCGTCGGGAGCTGGGGGAGCTGCTGGCTCGCAATGGGTACGAGGTTGCCTGCTGCGATGACTTCTCGCGCGCGGCGTCCCTCGCGCTCGCTGCCGTGCCCGACCTTGTGCTGCTTGACCTCACGCTGCCGGCCACCGACGGCCAGCTGGTCTGCCGCGAGATTCGCGCGACATCACAGGCTCCCATCAT
Organism: Olsenella uli; assembly: GCF_901212675.1. GTDB lineage: Bacteria > Actinomycetota > Coriobacteriia > Coriobacteriales > Atopobiaceae > Parolsenella > Parolsenella uli_B. The sequence goes on along the minus strand of NZ_CAAKOQ010000011.1, from coordinate 6,933 downwards.
CGTGCTCACGAGCCGCACCACCGAGGCCGACGAGGTGGTGGCCATGACGCTGGGGGCCGATGACTTCGTGGCCAAGCCGTACAGCTCGCAGGTGCTGCTCGCTCGCATATCCGCGCTGCTTAGGCGCGCGGGCGTGGCGGCGGGGGCCTCCCCGAGCCTGGAGCATGCGGGCGTGTCGCTCGATCTTGCTCGCTCACAGGCGAGTGCTAACGGCCAAACCGTCGAGCTCACCAAGAACGAGCTGCGCATCCTCGCCCTGCTCGTGCGCCGTGCGGGCACCATCGTGAGCCGCGAGGACCTCATGCGCGAGCTGTGGACCTCGGACGCCTTCGTGGACGACAACACCCTCACGGTCAACGTCAACCGGCTGCGCGGTACGCTCGCCAAGATTGGTGTGCGCGACTATCTCGTCACGCACCGTGGCCAGGGCTACTCGGTGTAGCGGTGGAGACGCGGCACGAACCCGGCGCCACGCCGAGGCTCACCCTTGGTTCCTATCTGCGTTCCCGCGCAACAGCGCTCCTGGTGCTCGCATTGCTTGAGCTGCTGCTGGTTCTGGTGCTGCGCGTGACTGCGGCGGGCCGAGACCTTACGGCCCTCGTCTGCCTCATGGTCGCAGGTGCCGCTGCGCTGGCCCTCGTCCTTGGTTTCCTTCGCACTCGTCGCTTCTGGAACGAGCTTGCCGGGCTGTGCGAGACCCTCGACAACCCGCGTCTGCTTCCCACCCTCGTCGAGGAGCCCGGCTTTGCCGAGGGCGACGTTGCCTATGCCGCCCTTGCGGCCGTAGTGCGCTCGGCCAACGAGGGGGTTGCCCGAAGTCGTCGTAAGGTCGAGGACTATCGCGCCTACGTGGAGACCTGGGTGCACGAGGCAAAAAGCCCGCTCGCGGCAGCCCGTCTTGTGTTGGAGAACCTCGAGGCAGACCCGGCGGCAGTGGGCGGCGCGCCTCGGCTTCGCGCGCTGGGCGACGAGCTTGCCCGGGTCGAGGGCTATGTGGAGCAGGCCCTGTTCTACGCGCGAAGCGAGACGGTGGAGCGCGACTACCTTGTGCGCCGGCACACGCTGCGAGACATGGTGACGGCGGCCGTGAGGGCCAATGCAACGCCGCTCATCGGGGCCCATGTGGCCCCTCGCCTGGGCGAGGGCCTGGACCTCGAGGTCTTCACGGATGACAAGTGGCTCGTCTTCATGCTGGGCCAGCTGCTCCAGAACAGCGCCCGCTATGTGCGGCCGGATGCGGAGGGTGGGCCATGCGTGGCCTTTGAGGCCCGTCTTGTGGACGAGGGGCTGGCCGAGGAACGCGTGGAGCTCACGGTGCGCGACAATGGCTGTGGCGTGAGCGAGGCCGACCTTCCGCGGGTATTCGAGCGGGGCTTCACGGGTGAGAACGGCCGGAACCACAAACGCTCGACGGGCCTGGGCCTCTGGCTTGTGGCGCGGCTGGCCGCCAAGATGGGCCTCTCCGTGCGTGCCGAGTCTTGCGAAGGCGAGGGCTTCGCCGTCACCCTTGGCTTCCCAACCAACAAGATGCACTACTTCGACGTCTAAGCCGAGCGGAAGCTACGGCGTGCGGGCGAGCTTCGCGCAAATTGCGGGCGATTAAGGTCTGCTGGGTGCGTTTGGGCTCGCCACTTCGTCTACCTGCGGTTTGCCACCAGTAGGCGCCTTCCGGTTTTTCTAACAAAGTGCAAATTGCAGCTTCCGGTTGGTGGTGCGGGGCCTCGTGCTACCGTAGCTTCCAAGGTGCCGACAGACGACATGCAGCCGACGGCCGGGGTGCAGCGACGCCCCCTCTGCCAGCTAACCAAAGGAGCAGCCATGAGCTTCCGCGACAACCTGCAGCACCTCCGCGCCTCGCGCAACATGACCCAGGAGCAGCTCGCCATGCTGGTGGGCGTCTCCCGCCAGAGCGTTACCAAGTGGGAGGCCGAGCGCGCCTGCCCCGAGATGGACAAGCTGCTCAAGCTCTGCCAGATCTTCGACTGCTCGCTCGACGACCTCGTGAGCGGAGACCTCACCGCCCGCGAGGAGGACGTGGCCGCGCCCGAGGTGCCCGCCGGCCCGCCCACTGACGTCTGCGGCTACGACGAGCATGCGCGCCGCTTCGCCTTCCGCATCGCGACGGGCGCGGCGCTCTTCGTGCTCGCCGTGGCGACCAGCTCGTTTGCGGACTGGGCACTGGGCGGCGGCATCGGGGACGCGGGCGGCTCGGTGATTCCCGGCATCATCTCCGGTGGGGACGGTCTCTCCGCCGTGCCGCTGCTCGTGCTCGTGGCGGCCGCGATGACGAACGCCGGCCCGCTCGAGGACCCTGCCGGGGCGGCCATGCTCGCTCTCTGGGCCGTGGCGACCTGGCTCATCGTGTACGGCTCTCTCATGTGGGGACGCATCAACGTGGCCGGATACAACCGGGCGTCGCTTGATGGCATCGCCGACGCCGACATCGACGCCTCCAACCTCACGGACGAGTAGGGGGCGCCTCGTGGCCGCCCGACTCGCCCCATTCCTCCGCGTGGTAAGGTCATGAGCTGCTGACCAACCGAGGGGACTCCACGTGGTTGAAAACCAAACCGACGCCATGCACGAGAAGCGCTACTCGCTCGTGACGGCGCTCTGCATGATCATCGGCATCTGCATCGGGTCGGGCATCTACTTCAAAGCCGACAACGTGCTCATCGCGACGGGCGGTAGCGTGGCGCTCGGCGTCGCGATGTTCTGCATCGCGAGCGTCGTCATCGTGTTCGGCGGCCTCACGCTCTCCGTCTACGCGGCGCGCAGCGAGGCCGCGGGCGGGCTGCTCTCCTACGCCGATACGTATCTGCCCAAGCCGCTCGCACGTGCGTTCAACTGGAACTTTGCCATCCTGTACCTGCCGGTGATCAGCGCGGTGCTCAGCTGGGTGGTGGGCGTCTACTTCTGCATGGTGTTCGGCCTCGACGGCGCGTTCGGCGAGGGCAACGCGTTTGCCGTGCAGATGGTGTTCGGCCTCGTGTTCTTCCTGCTCTGCTCGCTGTGGAACGTCTTTGCGCCCAAGCTCTCCGGCTACTTCCAGAACGCGACGACCCTCGTAAAGATGCTGCCGCTCGTGGCGGTGGGCGTCGCGGGCATCGCGTACGGCGCGATGGGCGAGGCGGGTACGGTCGCGGGCGAGGCTGTGGCCGGCCCTGCGTCTGCCTCGGGCGTTGGCGGCCTTGCCTGGCTCGCCGCCGCGGCGCCCATTGCGTTCTCGTTCGACGGCTGGTCGATGTCCACGGGCATCGCGCCCGAGCTGCGCGACTCCCGGCGCAACCTCCCGCGCGCGCTCGTGGTGGCGCCGCTCGTGGTTCTCGCGCTCTACCTCGCGTATTTCGTGGGCCTCTCGACGGTGCTGGGCCCGCAGACGGTGATGTCGGCGGGCGACGGGTCGCTCGGGCTATTCTTCTCGAGCCTCTTTGGCCCCGGCGCGGCGATGTTGCCCAACGTGATCGCGCTCGTGTCGGTGATGGGCAGTGTCAACGGCGTGGTGCTGTCGATGTTGCGCATGCCCTACGCGCTGGCGCAGCGTGGCGACTTTCCGTTTGCCGAGCGTGTGGCGCGCGTGAGCCCGCGCGTGGGCTTTCCGGTGTGGAGCGCCGTGGCCGGCGCGGCGATGACGCTCGCGTGGATGGCCGTGCACGTGGTGGCGACGACGGGCGGCCTCATTCCCAACGGCGACATCTCCGAGGTGAGCGTGGCGTTCAACATGGTGCTGCTCTGCGCGCTGTTCGTGCGCGAGCCGGCGCTGCGCCGCGGCCGGGTCGCGGGCGAGACGGGCGTCGCCGCGGCTGCGGCTGGCTCCGGTTCCGATGCGGCCGCGGGCTCGGTGGACGGCGCCGCGGGCGTTGACGTCTTTCGTGGCGTGGTTGCCCCCGTGCTTGCCACGGTGGGCTCCCTGTTCGTGGGCGGCTCGGCGCTCATGTCCCCCGGCCGCTGGGAATTCGTCGCCGTCTACCTCGTGCTTCTCGCCGCACTTTTCATCTGGCGCCGCCACAGCGAGCGATAGTGCTGCTTGCCGGGCGCCGGCTTCTCTGCGTTTTATGCTTCGTGACCCAACGCGGCCACCACGGATTTACAAATTTGCTCCGAGCAAACACGTAAATCCGTGGAGTCTGTCGAGCGTGTTTTGCTTCTGCTTCCACGTGCGTGACAGCCACCACAGATATGCGTATTTGCGTCGAGAAGATACGTCAATTTGTGGTGGTTGTGCCGTGGCCTGTAATAGCCCACACGTTTACACGCATTTGCTTGCCGCAAATACGTCGAATCGTGTGGGCTGTATTTACATAGGGTTCAGCTGTCATCTGATGGCCTTGGTCGATGCGCGATGCGTCGGTGGACCGGCCGCGATGCATCGCTCGTCCTGTGCAAGCGACCGTTCGCCGAATAGCTTGCTCGGCGTTTTCCGTTTCGCCGGCGAGTGGCAAAGGCCCGCGCGCATGCCTGCCAAACTAGAAATCCTCTCTTTTTTAGGGAGGGGCGAGAGAAACCAGTTACCCGCACGACGGGGCGACGGCACGGCGGGGGAGGCAACATGGTCAGGGGACCCAGCAGAAACACCGAGCTTGCCATCCGCGAGCTTCTCGACGAGGCGGCTCGTGACCGCCGGGCGGCGTTTTCGACCAATCGTCAGCTTAAGGATGCCCTTCGGAGGCGTGTCGCCAGCGGCTCGGTGGTCTCGCCCCATCCCGGCCTGTTCGTCGACCGTGAGCTCTGGGATTCGCTCGAGCACGCACCGGGCGAGCGCCACGCCATGGTCATCCGCGGGGCGGCGAGGCGGCATCCGGGTTGGGTCATGTGCCATGCGAGCGCCGCGCACCTCCATGGCCTCCGTGTGTCGCACCGTCACCTCGACGAGCTGCATGTTGCCGATATGCCCGGCTCGCGCGGCAACAGCGCTCCCGGCGTCAGGCGCCATTACGCGCGCGGAGTCGAGACCGAGACCCTCGACGGCGTGCGCATGACGCCGTTGGTCACCACGGCGCTCGACGTCATGAGGACGCTCGACGCGCGCGAGGGTCTTGTCATCGCGGACGCGCTTGCCGGCCGGCTGGGCATGGATGCCGCTGGTCTCATCGAGTCCCTGCGCGACGAGGGTCGGGGCCTGACCGGCATCGACAGGACGCTCAAGGTTGCCGCGCACGCCAATCCCCTGGCCGAGAGTGGCGGCGAGTCAATGGCTCGCGCGATGATCATCAAGCTGAGATACGTGCTGCCCAAGCTGCAGGTTTGGGTCCGGAACGTCCTTGACCCGCAGAGTCCCTTCCGGGTCGACGGTATGTGGATTCTGCCGGATGGGACCGTTGTCATCCTCGAGGTGGACGGCCAGGAGAAGCGCGAGAACGAGCGCATGACGCGCGGTCGAAGCGTCGAACGGCTCGTCTGGGACGAGCGTCAGCGCGAGTCGCTGGTGAGCGCCATGGGTGCGAGGGTGCTTCGTGTCTCGTTCGCGAACGTGGTGAGCGAGTCAGAGATGGCACGCCGGCTCGATGCGTTTGGCGTGCCGCTTGCTGCCAGTGATGCGGGTCGGGTCATGGTGTCCGAGATGTCGGCGATGAACGGCGGGATACCGGCACCAAACGGCGCGGTAATCCGCGACGGCTGGCTGCGGTTCGAGCGACCCAGGTAGCTGGCGGAGGACAGCAGAAAGTCGAGAGGGCTCGCAGAGGGCTCGAGCGGGCGAGGAGAAAACAGCCCACACGGATTGGCGCATTTGCTCGAAGCAAAAAAGTAAATCAGTGTGGGCTGTGCCCAGACCAACGACAGCCACCACGTTTTGACGCATTTGCTCGGAGCAAAGACGCCAAAATGTGGTGGCTGTGAAATAAGAGGAGAGACCGAGTGCGGACCGGTCGCGAAATGAGGATCAAGCGGAGTGCGGACTGGTCGCGAAATGAGGATCAAGCGGGGCGCGGACCGGTCGCGAAATGAGGACCAAGCGGGGTGCGGCCTGGCACGATGAGAAGCGAGCGGGGCATGACTAGGCCGCGGCGATGCTGTCGAGAACGACCCGGCGCCAGGCTGCCTCGCTGCTCCCTGGCGTGCAAGCTGCTCAAGGGACCCGGTGCCAGGCTGCCTCGCTACTCCCCGGCTCCGGCGCGGTCGTCGAGGTAGCGGCTCAGGAACTCGCGCGTGCGGGCGTGCTTGGGCGCGCCGAAGATCTCGGCGGGCGATCCCTGCTCCAGCACCACGCCCTGATCCATGAAAACCACGCGGTCGCTCACGCCCCTGGCGAACGCCATCTCATGCGTCACCACCACCATCGTCATGCCGTCGGCCGCCAGCTGGCGCATCGCCTCGAGCACCTCGCCCACGATCTCGGGGTCGAGCGCGCTCGTCGGCTCGTCAAACAGCATGATCTCGGGGCTCATGCAGAGCGCCCGCGCGATGGCGACGCGCTGCTTCTGGCCACCCGAAAGCGTGCTCACGTCGGCCTCGGCAAACGCATCCATGCCCACCTCGGAAAGGTGGCGCAGGGCGACCCCCTCGGCTTCCGCCTTGGTCATCTTCTTGAGCGTCACGGGTGCCAGCGTGCAGTTGTCCAGCACGTTCATGTTGTTGAACAGGTTGAAGCCCTGGAACACCATGCCGATGTGCTCGCGCAGGGCGTTCACGTTGGTGCGAGCGCCGGCGAGGTCCTGCCCGTGGAACCACACATGGCCGGCGTCGGGTGTCTCGAGCAGGTTGATGCAGCGCAGGAGGGTTGACTTGCCCGATCCCGACGCGCCGATGATGGTCACGACCTCGCCGGGCATGACCTCGAGGTCGATGTTGCGCAGCACCTCGTGGCTGCCGAACGACTTGCGCAGGCCCTCGACGCGGACGAGCGGCTCGGTGGCGGAGGTGCTGTCGGTTGCGGGCGCGCTACCAGCGGCGACGGCCACGGCGGGCGTACCAGAGACAGCGGAGGCGACGGTG
>NZ_CAAKOQ010000010.1:13206-36487 GCF_901212675.1 Olsenella uli | reverse complement strand
GCCCGACCTGGCGCACGCCAGGTCGGGCGGCCCTTTTCGAACAAGGCGCAAATCCAGCCCAAGACCCTAGCGCAGGTACGGGTTGTGCGCGACCTCCCAGCTCATCGTGGTGTCCTCGCCGTGGCCGCACAGGATATGCGTCTTGGGCGGAATCTCGTCGCGCAGGCGCGCGAGCGTGCGCATGAGGTCGGCCGTGCTGCCGCCGGGAAGGTCGGTCCTACCGGCGCTTCCGGCAAAGAGCGTGTCGCCCACGAAGGCAATGCCCTGGGCGTCGCCCTCGCCGAGGAACACGATGCCGCCTGGCGTGTGGCCCGGCGCCGCCAGCACGCGAAACCTCGCCGCACCGGCCTCCACGACGTCACCCGGCGCGAGCAGGCGGTCGGGGCGGGGCGCGTCGTCGTCGTAGGTGATGCCAAACGCGTGGTTCCTGCGGGCGCACATCGCGAGCTCGACGTCGGCCTCAGCCATGGCGAAGGGGGCACCCGTGGCAGCCACGAGCGCGCTCACCCCCGACACGTGGTCGGCATGCCCGTGCGTGGCAACGACGAGCTCGACCTTCGCATCCGAGAGGGCGTCGGCGATGCGCGCGCCCTCCGCGCCCGGGTCGACCACCATGGCCTTGCCGCCACTCACCACGGCAAAGCAGTTGGTCTGGATGGGCCCCACCACGAACTGGCGGACCTCGAGCCTGCCGGCCGCGACGGCCGCCACGTCGTCGAGGGGCACGGCCCCCCTATCCCAAAACGCCATATGGCGCTCCTTTCACCCTGGGACGCTTCCCAAAAGACAAGATACCCACCGCGCCCGGACGCCCTACCCCCGGCGCGACATCGTGTTCGCGCCCTCGCCGGGCATGATGCGGCGCGCATCGTAGACGGAGGGCACGCGCCCCACGCTCGCGAGCAGCGTGTCGAGCAGGCTCGCGTCGCTGATCGCCACGAGGAAGCGCAGCCGCGCCACGCCCTGGGCGCTCGTGCTCGTGGCGGCCGACAGGATGTTGCCGCCCGCGTCGCCCACCGCCTGGGTGACGTCCTTGAGGAGCCCCATGCGGTCGGTGGCCTCGACCATGATCTCGACCTGGAACTGCGTGGCGCCCGAGGTGTCCCACTCCACGCCGATCAGGCGCTCGGGGTGCTCCATGAGCGACTTGACGTTGGGGCAGTTGGCGCGGTGCACCGAGACGCCGCGCCCGCGCGTCACGAAGCCCACGATGTCGTCGCCGGCCACGGGGTTGCAGCAGCGCGCGAGATGCACGAGCAGGTCCGGGTCGCCCTTGACCACCACGCCGCAGCTGTTGTGCCGCTTCTGCGCGGCGCGCGAGCCGGTGTGGCGCGGCGCCGTCATGGGCGCGGCCGTGTCGGAGGTGAAGAACTGCTCGCGCGCTGCCTTCTCCTCGGCCTGGGCCTTCTGCTGGGCGGCCAGGATCTCTGCCGGCGAGCCCTCCTCGAGGATGGCCTGCACCTTGTTGGCGACCGACTTGGCCGTGAGCTTGCCGTTTGCGATGGCGGCGAGCATGTCGTCCACGGTCTTGAAGCTCTGCTGCTCGGCCACGCGCCCGAGCGCCTTCACCGAACGCGGCGTGGAGATGCCGTAGCCGCGCTTGCGCAGCTCGCGCGCCAGCTCGGAGCGGCCGGCGTCGGCGTCGTCGGACTTGGTGGAGGCCGTGAAGTACTTGCGAATCTTGGCGCGCGCGCTCGGCGTGCGCACGATGTTCACCCAGTCGCGCGAGGGCTTGGCGTTCTTGTTGGTGAGGATCTCGATGCGGTCGCCGGTGGCGAGCGGGCGCGTGAGCGACACCACCGAGCCGTTCACCTTGGCGCCCACGCAGTGGTTTCCCACCTCGGTGTGCACGGCGTAGGCGAAGTCGAGCGGCGTGGACCCCGCGCGCAGGCTCATGACCTCGCCCTTGGGTGTGAACACGAAGATCTCGTCGTCGAAGAGGTCGACGCGCAGGTCCTCGAGGAACTCGTGCGGGTCGTCGATGTCGCCCTCGACCGTCCAGTCAAGGCTGCGGCGAATCCACGAGATCTGCTTGTCGACGCTCTTGTCGTCGGCGCTCATGTCGCCCTTGGAGTTGCCCGCGCGCTTGTAGAGCCAGTGGGCCGCGATACCGAACTCGGCCTGCTCGTGCATCTCGCGCGTGCGGATCTGGATCTCGATGGGGCGTGCCTCGGGACCCACCACGGTGGTGTGGAGGCTCTGGTAGCCGTTGGGCTTAGGCGTGGCGATGTAGTCCTTGAAGCGGCCGGGCAGCGGGTGCCACAGCGAGTGCACCGCACCGAGCGCCGAGTAGCAGTCGCCCACCGTGTCGGTGATGACGCGCAGGGCGATGAGGTCGTAGATGTCGGCGAACTCCTTGCCCTTGCGCTTCATCTTGAGGTAGATGCTCCACAGGTGCTTGGGGCGGCCCGTGATCTGGAAGTCGGAGAGGCCCACGCGGCGCAGCTCGTCGGTGAGGGTCTTGATGGCCTCCTCGGTGTCGCGCTCGCGCTGGTCGCGCGAGTCCTGCACCATGCGGGCGATACGCTGGTACTCCTCGGGCTCGAGGTAGAAGAAGGCGAGGTCCTCGAGCTCCCACTTGATGCTCGAGATGCCGAGGCGGTCTGCGAGCGGCGCATAGACGTCCATTGTCTCGTGCGCCTTGAAGACGCGGCGGTCGGGCGGCAGGGCCGCGAGGGTGCGCATGTTGTGCAGGCGGTCGGCCAGCTTGATGATCACGACGCGGATGTCGCGGCTCATGGCAAGGAACATCTTGCGGAGGTTGAGCGCCTGCTTGGCGTCCATCGAGTCCACCTCGATGGAGGTGAGCTTCGTGACGCCGTCCACGAGCTCGGCCACCGTCTCGCCGAAGAGGTCCTTGAGGTCCGCGAGCGTGGCCGGCGTGTCCTCCACCGTGTCGTGGAGGAGGGCCGCGCAGATGACGTCCTCGTCCATGTGCAGGTCGTGGGCGAGGATGAGCGCCACCTCGACGGGGTGGTTGATGTAGGCCTCGCCGCTTCGGCGCTTCTGGTTCTTGTGGAACTCGGCGGCGAAGCGGTAGGCCTCGTCGACCTTGGCCATCTCGTCGGGGGCGAGGTAGCGCGAGCAGGTCTTGCGAAGCAGCGGGTAGTCGTCGGCCCCCACCCTGGGCGCGCCCTCCGGGGGCGCCGCCGTGTGATGTCCCTCGGGGGCCAGCGTGGCGGCCGCGTGCCTGGCGTCACTCATTCGAGCCACCTTCCCTCTCGCCCACGCGCGCGCCTGCCCCCGAGCGCCCGCGACCTCCGTCGACGAGCGTCCCGAAGCCCGGCGTGATGGGCCTGTTGATGCGGTCGAGCAGCTCTGCGGGCGTGGCCGAGAGCACCCAGCCCGAAAACTCGTGGAACTCCTCGCTCGATTTCATTCCCTCAAGGTAGCGTATGGAGTTGTCGAGTTCCATACGCTCGGGGGCCTTGGCCATCGAGATGCGACGTTTGGAGCCAAAGCCGTCCACGCCCACGAGCCCCAGCTCGCGGAAGATCGCGATGCCCGCCGAGACCGAGCGCTCGTCGAGCGGCACCGTGGGAGAGACCTGCAGGCACGCCTCGACGAGCTCGGCGTTGGTGCGTGCCACGCCCGGCTCGCCCGTCGCCTCGGCGCGCTGCGTGAGGCCGCGCAGGGCCCGCCACAGGCACACGAGCGAGGCACGGTCGGGCGCGTAGGAGGCAAGGATGCGCTCGTTCACGCGGGCGTCGCGCGAGCCGAACATGAGGTGGATGGTCGCGGGCCTGCCGTCCCTGCCGGCGCGTCCGCTCATCTGGTTGAACTCGATGGCGCCGAAGGGCATGTGATAGAGCACCACGTGGCGGATGTCGGGGATGTTGACGCCCTCGCCGAAGGCGCTCGTGGAGATGACGCAGGTGAGCTGCCCCGAGCGGAAGGCCGCCTCCACGCGGAGGCGCTCGGAGCGCGTGAGGCCCGCGTTGTAGAACGCGATGCGCTGGCCGAGCTCGGGATTCTCGCGGCGGAGTGTGCGGGCAAGCACCACGGACTGCTCGCGCGAGTTCACATAGCAGACGCACTTCTCGCCCGTGCTGGCAAGCGCCACGAGGGCGGCGTCGCGGTCGCGCATCTCGCGCTCGTCGTCGAGCTCGAGGTTGGCGCGGCAGGTGTCGTCGACGATCACGTCGCCCCCGTCGATGCCGACGAGGCGGCAGATCTCGGTGGCCGCGGGCGCGGCGGCCGTGGCCGTGACGGCCAGGCAGCGCGGGTGCCCCAGCTCGGAGAGGACGCGCGGCAGGTCCTGGTAGGCCGAGCGGGTGCCCCCCACCGAGGTGCCGGCGTGGTGCGCCTCGTCGATCACGACGAAGCCCACGCGGCCCGACGCGGCGAACTCGCCCGAGTGGATGGCGAGGAACTCCGGCGTGGTGAGGATGACGTCGACCGTGCCCGCGCCAAGCCCCGAGAACGTCTCGGCGCGGCCCTCGGCGGACGTCTCGCCCGTGAGCACGCGGGCCGAGAGGCCGAGGGAGGCCAACTCGCCGGCGATGTGGAAGCTCTGGTCGGCCACGAGGGCGCGGAGCGGAAACACGAGGACGCTGGCCTTATGGGCAAGCAGGGCCTCGCGCGCGGCGTGCACGTGGAAGACGAGCGACTTGCCGCGGCCCGTCGCCATGACGCACAGGGCGTTCTTGCCCGCCGCAAGGGCGTCGAGGGCAGCTCGCTGCGCGGGCAGAAGGTCGTTGTCGCCGATGAAGCGCCGCACGAGCTCGCGGGTGAGCGCACCCTCGTCGAGCGAGCTCAGGGGGCTGCGGGCGGAGGCGTCTGCGGCGAGGGAGGCCTCGCGTGAGTCCGCGGCCAGAATCTTGGGCACGCGCGAGAAGATCTCGTCGGCCACCTCGGGGGCGGGGGCGTCCGCGTCGGCCGTGCGGTAGATGATGTCGCGCACCATGAGCTTGGCCTTCGTGCGGCCTTGCCAGGTCTCGGCCACAGCCTCGAAGACGAGGTCGACCGCGCCCTCGTAGTCGCAGGCGCGCTCCACGTCGGGCGTGCGGAACATGATGGCCGGCACCGAGCTCACGCCGTCGGTGGCGAGGAAGCGCAGGTGCTCGCCGGAGCGACCCACGCGCCCGCGGTTCCTCATGAGCACGCCGGTGGCGGCGAGGAGCGGCACCTTGTTGCCCTGCCCAAAGGGGGCGAGCACCTGGAGCGACTCGATCGTGGGCACGTCGAGCTCGGAGAGGCCCACCTCGGCGGCCACCTCGCCCGTGTCGACGAACTGCTCGGCCGGCAGCTCCGCGAGCACCGACTCGAGGCGGGTGCGGAACTCGTCGATGCGGTCGGCGTCGATGGTGACGCCCACGGCGCCCGCATGCCCGCCGAAGCGCACGAGCAGATCGGCGCAGCGCTCCACGGCGTCGAACAGGTTGACCGAGCCCACCGAGCGGCCCGAGCCGTGCGCCACGCCGTCGGAGATGGAGAAGAGGATCGCGGGCACGTGGTAGCGGTTCACCACGCGGCTCGCCACGATGCCCTTCACGCCCTCGTGCCAGCCCTCGCCGCCCACGACGATGGCGCGGCCGCCGTCGTAGGTCTCCTCGATCATGGCGAAGGCCTGCTCGGCGAGCTCGCGCTCGATGTCGCGGCGGTTCTGGTTGATGGTCTCGAGCTCGGCGGCCAGGCGCGCCGCCTCGTCCGCGTCGTTGGAGATGAGCAGGTCGAAGGCCACGTCGACGTCGCCCATGCGGCCGGCGGCGTTGAGCCTGGGCACGAGCGAGAAGGGCAGCGCATCGGCCTCGATGCGCGAGAGGTCCGTCCCCGCCACGGCGGCGAGCGCCACGATGCCCGGGCGGTCGGTGTGGCGCATGCGCGCGATGCCCTCGGCCACGAGCGCGCGGTTCTCGCGCGTGAGGCTCATCATGTCCGAGATGGTGCCGAGGGTCGCCACGTCGGTGTAGGAGCGCCAGAGCTCGGGCTTGCCGAGGCGGCGGCCCAGCTCGTGGGCGAGCTTGAGCGCCACGCCGGCGCCGGCGAGGTCGCAGCTCGGGCAGGCGTGGTCGAGCTTGGGGTCGCACACGGGCACGCCCTCGGGCACGAGGTCGGCCGGCTCGTGGTGGTCGGTGACCACGACGTCGATGCCCTTCGCGCGCACCATCTCCACCTCGGCCGCGGCGGCGATGCCGTTGTCCACCGTGACGATGAGGTCTGGGTCGCAGCCGTCCACGACGCGCTGGAGCGCCTCGGCCGAGAGGCCGTAGCCCTCGCCAAAGCGCCTGGGGATGTAGGGGTGCACCTCGGCGCCCAGCTCGCGCAGCGCCAGGGTGAGCAGGCAGGTCGAGCTCATGCCGTCCACGTCGAAGTCACCGAACACGGCGATGACCTCGTGGTCGCTGATGGCACGCTCCACGCGGTCGGCCGCGGCGGCCAGGCCCGGCAGCTCGAGTGGGTCGAGCCAGTCGCGATCGAGCGAGGGCGTGAGGAAGGCGCGGGCGGCGTCGGCGTCGCGCACGCCGCGGGCCACGAGCACCCGCGCGGCCAAAGACGTGATGCCGGTGGCGGCGCGGGCCGCATGCTCGGCGGCCACGTCGCCGGCAAGCACCCGCCAGCGGCCGCTCTCCCTGAGGCCGGCCACGGCGCTACTCCCCCGCCTTCTCGGAGGAGACGGCACGCGAGCCGTCGGTCTCGTCCGCGGCGTCGTGCGCGGACGCAGCCTTGGCGCGGGCCGCGTCGGCGTCGGCCGCCGTCAGCACGTCGACGAGCGGCAGCGCCAGCGAGAAGAGCGCAACCTCACCGCCCACGAGGCCGCAGGCGAGGGCCCACGCGAGCTCGTTTGCGGGCGAGCCAAGGAGGAACGCGCCCACGAGCAGCGCCGCGAGCACGCAGAGCGCACCCATGAGGTGCTGGCCGTTGGAGACGCGGTCATGGGCGTCCACCTGGGCCTTGCGCACCGACGAGCCGCTGCCGCGCGAGGACCGGTAGCCCTGGGCCACGAGGCAGGCGCACGCGATGGCGCAGAGGTCGGTGAGGGCAAGCCCCACGAGCTCGGGCATGCCGAGGATGACGCGGTCGAAGCGGGCCACCACCGTGAGCAGCCCCAGCGCGTACACGAGCGAGGCAAGCGAGAGCGCGAGGGCAGACCAGCCGGCGCGACCGAACGCGCGGGAGGCCACGAGGCCGGCCACGAGCGCAACCACGACGCCCGCCGCGACGGCGACTGCCAGCGCACGTCCGCCAAGCGCGGCGTGGAGGGTCTCGGCCGTGCCCGCCACCTCGAGCTTCACGGGGAGCGGCTTGCTCTGGAGCTTCGCCGCGAGGGCGTAGGCCTCGTCGCGCGTGAAGCCGCCGGAGACCGTGATCTGGCCGCCCTCGATCTTGGAGGTGGTGGAGGGCGTGGCCACGACCGTGCCGTCCACGGCCACGAAGATGGAGACCGAGGTGGTCGAGGAGGCGTCGTCGGTGGCCTGGGTGAGCGCGCGCGCGCCGTCGGAGTCGAGGTCCATGGTCACGCCGTAGGCGGTGCCGCCCGTGCGGGGGTTCCGCGCCGTGACGACCTTGGCCGAGGTCACGTTGTCGCTCGTGACGAAGGGCGTGTACGAGCCGCTCGCGAGCGTGACGTTCGAGGCGCCCGCGCGAATCTTGGCGAGGGCGTCGGCGTCGGAGACCTCGTCCAGACGGGCGAGCTCGACCTTGCCCGTGCCCGAGAGCTCGCGGGCGAGCTGGCTCGCGTCGTAGGCGGCCGGCACGTCGAGGGCGACCGAGTCGTCGGCGACCTTGGTGGCGCTCACGCCCTTCTCGTAGAGGGCCGCCGCGCGGGCGTTGAGCGAGCTTGCGGCCGTGGCGACGTCGTCTGCAGAGGCCGTCGAGCCGTCCGTGGCGCTCGCGGTGAGCGTCACGCGGTTCCCGCCGCCGAGAAGCGTGCCGAGCGGGATGCCCCAGCCGGGCGCGAGCAGCGCCACGACGCTCGCGATGACGAGCAGCACGGCCACGACGAAGGCACCTGCGTGGCGGTTTATCTCGGCAGACGTGCGGCTGGCAGCGCGCGCGGCACCTTTGTCGGATGCGACGTCGGCACCCTTGTCGGCACCCGCCCGCGCCTTCGCGTCCCCGCCCCTCCGGGCGACGTCCTCGCGACCCCTGCGCGCCTCGTCGCCGTGGCTCTTCCTGGCCTCGCGACCCATGTGGACCCCCTCTTGCCCCGGCGGCAGCGCCCCCGGAGACTCGACGTTTTAACCTTGCTAGTGTACCAGTTGGCCAAAACGTCGGAGGCCACCTTGGCGTTCGGGTCGCAAGCCCGGAGTCCGAGCCACGGCCGCGGATGCCGGCCCCGCGGAGACCCCCGCCGAGAACCCCTAGAAGTCGTTGGCCGCGGGCGAGGCCATCCAGTCGCTCACGAACTGCGCGTAGGTGCCCGCCGAGATCGCGGCGCGCGCCCGCTCCATGAGGCGCAGCAGGTAGCGGATATTGTGCTGCGAGAGCAGAAGTCCACCCAGCATCTCCCTCTGCTTCACGAGGTGGTGGATGTAGCCGCGCGTGAAGCCGCCCGCACAGGCCGGGCAGTCGCAGCCCTCGTCGAGCACGCCGTGGTCGTGCGCAAAGCGCGCGTTCTTGAGGTTGAGCCTGCCCTCGTTCGAGAAGGCCGTGCCCATGCGGGCCGTGCGCGTGGGCAGCACGCAGTCGAACATGTCCACGCCGGCTGCCACCGCGCGCACGAGCGTCGTGGGGTTGCCCACGCCCATGAGGTAGCGCGGCTTGCCCTCGGGCATGTGCTCGGAGACGAGCGGCGCGAGCGTCTCGAACATGGTCTCGTGGTCCTCGCCCACCGAGTAGCCGCCGATGCCATAGCCCGGGAAGTCGCCGCACTCCTCCAGGTGGCGCAGCGACCTCAGGCGCAGGTCCATGTGCATGCCGCCCTGCACGATGCCAAAGAGTGCTTGGTCGGGGCGGGTGTGGGCGCACCAGCAGCGCTCGCCCCACATGCTCGAGAGCTCCACCGCGCGCTCCACGAACTGCCGCGTGGCGGGGTATCCCGGGCACTGGTCGAGCTGCATGCAGATGTCGGCGCCCAGCTTCTCGGCGATGGCCATGTTGTCCTCGGGCGACCAGAACACGCGCCGGCCGTCGTACTCCACCGCGCGGAAGGCCACGCCCTCGTTCGTGAGCTTCATGAACTCGCCGTGGGAGAAGACCTGAAATCCGCCCGAGTCGGTGAGGATGGGCCCGTCCCAGCGCATGAACTCGTGCACGCCGCCAAACTCGGCCACCGTGTCGGCGCCGGGCCTCATCGCGAGGTGGTAGGTGTTGTTGAGGATGATCTTGGCGCCGAGGCGCTCGACCTGCTCGGGCATGAGTCCCTTGACCGTGGCCTTGGTGCCCACCGGCATGAAGATGGGCGTGGGGATGTCGCCGTGGGCGGTGTGGAAGACGCCCGTGCGGGCGTGCGTGCCGGGGTCGCGCGCGAGGATGTCGTAGGAGAAGAGCCTCGCCCCGCCGCCACATCCCCTTCCGGATGATTCGTCACATGTCGGCTCCGACCCGTGCCCGCATGCGGGGGCGGGACAAACGCCCTGCGTGACAGACGTTTCTGACTGGGGATTGCTCTCGCTCATGAAGGCTCCGATGCGGTCGTGGTAAGGCTGTTTGGCAACTTCGGATATGACGTCGCCCGGCCCTGGGCGTTAGGCCACAATGGTATTCCCAGATTCCAAGGATTGCGAGGGCGAGATGGACGACGAGCGAGAGGCCATGTCCGACGAGGCCCAGGCAACGGGCGCGAGCGAGGACGGCGAAGGCGCCCCGGCCGAGGCCTCGACCGGCGCGGACTCCCAGGTCGACACCGATGCCGAGGATACCACGGCATCGACGAATAACGACGAGGTAGACGGCGAGGCTGACGCCCAGGCGAACGAGGGCGAAGGCGCATCGCCGAGCGATGCCAAGGGGGACGAGGAGTATCCGGAGGAGGACGCGGAGGAGGACCCCGAGCAGGGGGATGCCTCCGAGGAGGACGACGTCGAGACGAGCGCGGAGCTCGAGGCCACCGACGAGGAGGAGGACAAGCCGGAGCCCAGCGAGGCCGAGACGGACGAGCCGGAGCCCAGCGAGGCCGAGACGGACGAGCAGACCGGAGACGCCGAAGCGGCCGCCGAGACGGACGACCCCGGCGCCACCACCATCCTCGACCACGCCCGCACGCTCGGCGCCGCCGGCAGCCGCACGGTCGGCGAGGGCATCTCGGCCATGCGCGAGCTCGCCCGCGCCCGCCGCGCGCTCGCGAAGGCCCGCGCCCGCCTCGCCGAGCTCGAGCGCACCGCGAAGGACCAGGACGACGAGCTCTCCCACCGCCGCGAGGTGGAGGGGAGCTACGACGAGATCGTCCGCGTGCAGACCGACGAGCTCGCGGACGCCTCGGCCCTGCTCGCAAGCGCGGGTGAGCGCCTCAAGGACCTCGCCGATCAGCGAGACGCCAACAAGGCCGAGCTCAAGCGCCTCAAGGCCGAGAACGACCGCCGCATCGCCCCCTACCGCGAGCTCAGGGACTCCGCCAAGGGCACCCTCGAGGACGCCGAGCACGCCCGTGCCGAGGCTGCCCGCGCCCTCAAGCTCGCCCAGGCCCAGGCGGACGACGCCACCAACGCCCGCGACACCCGGCTCTCCTCGGCCAACCGCGCGGCGGACAACGCCGCCAACCGCCTGGCCCGCCTCCAGGACCAGCTCACCAAGCTCAAGCGCGACCCTTCTGCCGGCGCCAAGGAGATCTCCGAGATGAGCAGCGGGGTCGCGGGCGCCCTCGCCCAGCTGCAGAACGCCCGAGAGGACGTGGCGCGCGTCACCCAGGAGACCACCAAGGCCGTCGAGATCGCGCAGACGCACCTCTATACCCAGAAGAAGTCACTCGAGGAGGCCGAGGCCGACCTCGAGACCGCCCGCGACGACGAGCGCGAGAAGCGCGAGGAGCACGCGCGTCTACGCCAGGAGGCCGACGACGCCGAGCGCGAGCTTGCCGACAAGGGCTCCGACCTCGAGCGCCAGATCAAGGAGGAGCGCTCTGCCAAGGACCTGGCACAGGGACGCATCGACGCGGCGCAGGCCCTCATCGACGAGGCGGAGGACATCCACGCCCACCCCGAGGCGACCGAGGAGCTCGAGCAGACCCTCGCCGAGACCCGCACCGCCGCAGAGGACGCCCGCCAGCAGGCCGACGTCCTCGCCGACGAGGAGCGCGACGTGCGCGAGCGCACGATGCGGGCGCGGCGCACCTTCTACTCGATCGTGGTTGCGGTGGTCGTGGTCGTCGCCGTCATCCTCTGGGTGACGCTCGGCCGCTAGAAGGCAGGCGCGGGCGCCCGGCCCACACGGCCGCGGCGCCCGCGCACTCGCAATGCCCGCGCACTCGCAATGCCCGCGCACCCGCAATGCCCGCGCACTCGCAATGCCCGCGTACCCGCGACGCCCTACTCGGTGAGCATCGCGTCGCCAAAGGACAGGAACCGGTAGCGCTCGTCGATGGCGGCCTGGTAGGCGGCCATGATTTGCTCGCGGCTCGCCAGGGCGCTCACGAGCATCATGAGCGTCGAGCGCGGCACGTGGAAGTTCGTGATGAGGGCGTCCACCACGTGGTATGTGGAGCCCGGCATGAGGTAGAGCTGCGTCGTGGCATTCTCGCGCACCACGACGTCACCACGGCCGAGCGTGTCGGCCGAATCGGGCCGGCCTGCGAAGCCGCGCGCCACCATAGGCGGCTCGGCGGCCGGTGCCTCCGGGTCAAAGGCGCTCTCGAGCGAGCGCACGGCCGTCGTGCCCACGGCCACCACGCGGTGTCCCGCGGCCTTGGTGGCGTGCACGGCCTCGACCACCTCGGCCGGCACGTGGTAGCGCTCGGTGTGCATCACGTGCCGGGTGGGGTCGTCCTCCTCCACGAGACGGAACGTGTCGATGCCCACCTCGAGCTCCACCGTGGCCCAGCCCACGCCTTTGCCCTTGATGCGCTCGATGAGCTCGGGCGTGAAGTGCAGGCCCGCCGTGGGCGCGGCCGCGGAGTGCTCCTCGTGCATGGCGTAGACGGTCTGGTACTTCTCGGGGTCGCCCTCGTAGCGGGTGATGTAGGGCGGCAGGGGCACGTGGCCGGCGGCGTGGATCGCGTCGTCGAGCGTGCGCGGCTCGCCGGTGGCGGGGTCCGTGCCCTTGGGCTCGAAGCGCACGAGCCGGCCGCCCTTGGAGTCCTCCACGAAGTCGGCGACCTCGCCCGTGAGCACCACCGGCGAGCTCTCCGGGGCGTGGAGGCCGCCCGCGCGGTACACGATGACGGCGCCGGGCTTGAGGCGCTTGCCCGGGTTCACGAGGCACTCCCAGACGTGACCCATGGCATCGAGGTCCTCGCGGCGCTTGAGCAGCAGGGTCTCGGCCACGCCGCCCGTCTTGGCCTTGTGGCCCACGAGGCGCGCCGGCATGACGCGCGTCTTGTTGGCCACGAGAAGGTCGCCCGGCTCGAGGTAGTCGATGATGTCGGAGAAGCGACGGTGCTCCACCGAGCCGCCGCCCGCAATGGGCGTGGCCCCGCCCGTGACGCCGGCACCGCCGCCACGGTGCAGCACGAGCAGGCGACACGAATCGCGCGGCTCCGCGGGGGCCTGGGCGATGAGCTCGTCGGGAAGCGGGTAGTCGAAGTCGTCGGTACGCATGGGGCAGCTCCTTGCCCGCGTGGGCGGGCGAATCAGGCCGCGGGACGGGTTCCGTGGCAGCGCGTTTTTCCAGCCCATAACCATACCGCAACGCCCGGTCCCGCGGCCGAGGCGAGGAGCCGCGCAGTCATCGCGACCGATGACCGCGCGGCGTCTCGGAGCTCGGCGGCACGCGTGCTCACCGCGAGGGAGGCACTCCGTGCGCTGGAGGCTGGCGGCCCGGCGCAGGACGCTGGCCGGCCGCAATAGACGCGAGCTAGATGCACGCGGGGCACGCCTTGGCCCCGCCGCCTCCCGCCACCTCGTGCCCAGCGGCGCGAGCGGCCCGCGCGGCCTTCTCGGCGGCCTTCTGGCGCTTGCGCTCGTCCCTGCGCTCGTGGCGCTCGACGGCGGCCTCGGCCGCGGAGAAGCGGCAGCCGCAGTAGTTCTGCCGGTACATTCCCAGCTCCCTACTCTCGCGCGTGGCCTCGGGGTAGAAGGGGCGAAAGTCGCGCACCACGGGCTCGAGGCCATAGGCGCCAGCCAGCCGCACGAGTACCTCCGAGCACGTGTCGAACAGCTGGTAGGGCGAGACCGCAAGCGTCGTGGAGACATGCGTGAAGCCCAGCTCGCGGGCGGCGCGGCAGGTGACGGAGAGACGCTCGGCGTAGCAGGCGCGGCAGCGGGCCTCGCGGTCAAAGCCATGAGGGGCCACGCCGCGCTCCCAGAGGTCGCGCAGCTCGCCGATGGTGGGCGTCGTCGCAAGGCCCGAACCCGAGCCGCGCTCGCAGCGGATGACGCGCACGCATGCCTCGCGCGCCCAGCTCATGAGGGTGGCCAGGCGCAGGTCGTGTTCGGCGGCGGGTTGGATGTTGGGGTTGCACCACAGGATGGTGGGCTCGAAGCCCTCCTCGCGCAGGTGGTGAACCGGCTCGAGCGAGCAGGGGCCGCAGCAGGCGTGCAGCGCAAGCGGCACGCGTCCGGTATCTCCCGTCATGCAGTCACTGTCAGCCATATGCCACCCCCGAGGCTCCGCGGTGCGCCGGCGCCGGCGCCGAATCCTGACACTCCCGAACGCACCCATCTTAGGGCATCCGGAGTCCCGCGGGAAAACGTCGGATAGCGCCTCTGTCCCTGGCACGAGAGCGGCAGCCCCGAGCCGTGGGGCGCCCCCGGCGGCCCGCCGGCTGGTCGCAGCCCACCCCCGCGCTCCAAAACACCGCCCCTGGTCACAGCGGTCAGCCCACGGCCCCGCCGTAGCCAGGCTGCAACCCTGCCGTAGCCAGGCCGCAACCCTATCGTAGCCAGGCCACAGCCACTCGCAGCGGCCAGCATCGGTCCAGAAGCCCCACGCCGCACGCAATCTACCGGGCAAACCCGATCTTGCATCTTCGCACTTTCGAGTTGTGAACGATTATTATGACCCCGCGAGGGCACTTCGCCTACAAACCCCGGGAAAGCTACTCGAGCAACCCCAAAAATGCCTTCAAAAATCGTTCACAACTCGAAAGTGCGAAGACCCGATTCGCGACGCGTCCGGTAGATGCGCTGCCGCCACTCCCTCCTCGGCCATAACGCGCTCATCACCCCTTGCTTTCTGTCGTGTTAACGCTGTGGCACCCGAAACGGGCCGGAAATCGTGGGCCGCCCACAATTCAATCAACGTCGAAACCAACACAAGCAGGTGACCCCCATGAGCGACCCCACCGACACGACGCCTCTCGCAGGCGACGGCTCGGGGCTCCCCGTCGCGGGTACCGTGCCCATGCAGGGTGCCGCGGCCCAGACACTGCCCGCAAACGTGCAGGTCGGCCACGACAAGACCTTTGTCATCTTCTCCGGCGACCTCGACAAGACCATCGCCGCGTTCATCATCGCCAACGGCGCGGCCGCGATGGGACGCAAGGTCACGATGTTCTTCACGACGTTCTGGGGCCTCAACATCCTGTGCAAACCCACAAAGGTGCAGGTGGCAAAGGGCGCTCTCGAGCGCATGTTCCGCGCCATGATGCCGAGGGGCACCTTTTGGCTGGACCTCTCGCGCGTGAACACGCTCGGCATCGGTCCCAATATGATCCGGTTCATGATGCGCAAGAAGGGCATCGCCTCGCTTGAGGAGCTCATCGCCCAGGCGCAGGAGCACGGCGTGCGCATCGTGGCGTGCCAGATGTCGATGGATATCATGGGTATATCGAAGGAGGAGCTCCTCGGCGGGGTCGAGCTGGGCGGCGTCGCCACCTTCCTCGGCTCGGGCGAGACGAGCGACATGAGCCTGTTCATCTAGGTTGGTCGCGGGTCGCGGGGCCCGCCGACGCAGGGAGGTCCCATGGCCAACGCATACCTGGTCGTCGTCGACATGCAGCACGACTTCGTGGACGGGGCGCTCGGCACGGCCGAGGCACGCGCCATCGTGCCCGCGGTGGCCGAGCACGCCCGTGACTTCGCGGGCACCGTCGTCTTCACGCTCGACACGCACCACGAGAACTACGCCAGCACGCAGGAGGGGCGTAACCTCCCCGTGGAGCACTGCATTCGCGGCACGCACGGCTGGGAGCTCGTCGACGAGCTCGAGGCCGTGCGGCGCGAGCGCGGGTCCCGCATCTTCGAGAAGCCGACCTTTGGCTCGGTCGAGCTGGCGCGCTGGCTCGCGGCCGAAAACGAGCGCGAGCCCATCGACTCGGTGGAGCTCTGCGGGCTCTGCACGGATATCTGCGTGGTGAGCAATGCGCTGCTAGTCAAGGCCTCGCTGCCGGAGGTCCCCGTCCGCGTGAACCCCGGGCTCTGTGCGGGCGTCACGCCCGAGTCGCACGAGGCCGCCATCGCCACGATGCACAGCTGCCAGGTGGACGTCTCGGAGTAGGCAGGCTAGGGCGCGGGAGCGGCGTTACCGCAGCTAGGGATGACCAGAGACGCCCGGCCACGGCATAGGCGACGACGAGCACGGTCGTCACGACGGACAGGCGCTTGTGTCAGGTGCTCGCGGAGTCTCCAAGACGGTCCGCGCCGGCGGCGCCATCACGATGCCGGATGCCACGAACGCCGCGACGGCGCACCAGCCCAGCGCGTACGTGGTCGCCGGAGCGCCGGACACGTAGAGCATGGCCGCGATGCCATGGATACTCGCGGCGCAGCACATCACGATGGCACGGGGAACGTGCCAGGCGGCGACGCGCCCTCCCCTGCTCTGGACGGCCAGGGCAACCAGGCACGCGAGCGCGACGCGGGCGGGGACCGCTCATAGACAAAATGAATAAGAACTCATGGTGACGCATATATCTAGCTAAGATATGTACCCAACTCGTGAGTCCAGCGTCCAACGAGCCGTTCGAGCGACCAACTGGCGTTAGCGGGGCTCGTCGACGGCAGCACGACGGCGTCCATGCCCACGATCTGCCGCAGATAGCGCCGGTAGAGGCGCCCCGCCGTTCCCCCGTTGCAGAAGACGGCCTCGATGCGCGCGACACCCAGCACCCGCACGATGTCCACGGGTTCGACGTTTCGTATGCTCGCGTCACTCGAGCCCTTGATGTCGCAGCTCTCGATGACGTCCCACAGCGCGATGCCATGTGCCTGTAGCAGCGACTTCTTGGCGGCTATGGATTCCTCGAGGCTCACGGGGCCGCCCGGTACCCCGGCCACCCGCTCGCCCTCGTTGGGCGGAACCGGCACTGCCGCGCACGCGGCGATCACCCGCCAGAAGCGGTTCTGGGGGTTTCCGTAGTAGAACGCGTTGGCCCGGGAGAGCACGCTCGGGAACGAGCCCAGCACGAGCACCCGTGAGCGTTCGTCGAACACGGGACCAAACCCATGGGAAAGATGCTGGTAGTCAGCCATGTCCCCCCCCTCTTCGCTTCCCTTACGGGCGGCCTCTGAGCCCCTGGCATGGCGCCGGCCGCACCACACTCACAGCAGATACAGGATCACCGCCAGGAACTGGCAGACGCTTCCCGCGAGCACCCACAGGTGCCACACGCTGTGCATGTAGCGCACGCGTTTGGCCAGGTAGAAGCCGGTTCCCACGGTATAGCAGAGCCCTCCGGCAACGAGCAGGGCCAGGCAGCCCGGCGCAAGGGAGGCCAGCAGCTGCGGCAGGCGAAACACGACGAGCCACCCCATCACGAGGTAGATCGTGATGGTCACCCAGCGAGGCTGGCGCTCGCGCAGGAAGACCTCCACGCCGATGCCCACGAGCGCAAACGCCCACACCACCACGAGCAGCACCACACCGCCCTCATGCAGAAGCGGCCCCAGCGTGAACGGCGTGTAGCTTCCGGCGATGAGCAGGTAGATGCAGCTGTGGTCGAGCGTGCGCAGCACGCGCTTGGCCGGCACGTAGGTGATGGCGTGGTAGAGCGTGCTCATCGAGTACTCGAGGATGAGCGAGAGGCCAAAGATGATGGCGCTCGCGAGCTCGTTGGGGGCGCCGCCGGCGTCGACCGCGCGCACGATGAGCAGCACGAGGCCGGCCACGGAGAGCATCGCGCCCAGGCCATGCGTCACGGAGTTGGCAATCTCCTCGCCCACGGTGTAGTCGGGCAAGGGATGCGGGTCGTGGGCGGCATGGGCGTGGGCATCGTCCAAGACCTCGCCGCCAGCCATGCCCGTCTCCCTGGCCGTGCCACCACCCGTCGCGGGCCCCTCCTCACGAGCCACCCTACCGGCCCGCCTCGTCGCCAAGCAGGCCGGGATAGGAAAGCCGCACGTCCTCGCCGAGGTCGCGCTCGAGGTAGCGCCGCGCAAACCACTTGGCCATGCCGAGGTTCTGGTCCAGGTAGTTACCGCACTCCTCCGGCCTGGCCCCGGGAACCTCGCCCTCGAAGTCACGGACGAACCCGAAGAGCTCGCGCACGAGCGGCAGAATCCCCTCCGACGTCACCTCGCCAAATACCACGAGGTAGAAGCCAGTGCGGCAGCCCATGGGACCAAAGTAGACCACACGCGGCGCCCACACGGGGTGGTTCCTCAGGAAGGTGGCGCCCAGGTGCTCGATGGTGTGGCACTCGGCCGTGTTCATGACCGGCTCGTCGTTGGGCGAGATGAGGCGCAGGTCAAAGGTGGTCACCACGGCGCCCGTCGCCGGGTCCTGGTCGACGCGCGAGACGTACACACCCGGCTTGAGCAGCAGGTGATTGACGGTGAAGCTGGCTATGCGGTCCATCGGTCCTCCCGATTGTGCGTGTGGGCGACGCTCGTGGCCATGGCCGTGACGCCGCCTCGGACGTGTTGGCTCCATCATGGCACACCAACAGGGCGCTGCCAAAGACCGCTCGGGGGCGGTGGGGCATCTCGGTCGAACGCGTCGCCGCGCCGGCCCCCGGCCGCGGCAGCGCACCGTGCCCGGGCGCGTCCGCTACAGCTTGAGGGCGCTCGTGGCCACCTCGACGGCCTCGTCCTCGTCGTCGGTGATGGTCACGAGGCTCGGGTCCAGGCTCGAGATGTTGCCGGAGTCGAGCACCGTGCCGCCCAGCCAGTCGAAGAGCCCCTGCCAGTAGTCGCGCCCGAACATCACGATCGGCGTCATGGCGACCTTGTGCGTCTGCACGAGCGTGAGCACCTCGAACGCCTCGTCAAGTGTGCCGAAGCCTCCCGGGAACACAACCGCGCCGCTCGAGTACTTCACGAACATGGTCTTGCGCACGAAGAAGTAGCGAAACGTCATGCCGAGGTTGACCCAGCGGTTGATGCCCTCCTCGTGCGGCAGCTCGATGCCGAGGCCCACCGACGTGCCGCCCACACCGGCAGCTCCCCTGTTCACGGCCTCCATGATGCCCGGGCCGCCGCCCGTGATCACGGCCACGCCACGCTGCGCGAGCTTCTTGCCCACGTGGAGCGCCGCGCTGTACATGGGGTCCATGCGCCCCGTGCGCGCCGAGCCGTAGCAGGCCACGGCAGGGCCCAGCTCGGCCAGGGCGCCAAAGCCGTCGACGAACTCGGCCTGGATGCGCATCACGCGCCACGGGTCCATGTGGAGCCAGTCGGTGGTGGACTCGGGCGAGAGCAGGTGCTCGGTGGTGGTCTCCTTGGGGATCATGTCGCCGCGGAGGATCACGGGGCCCTTGTGGTAGGTGGTCGAGAACGGCGCGTCGGGCGTGGCGGCCTGGTTTGCCGTGGACTGGTCGGGTGAGGATGCGACGGCGTCGGCCGCGCGGTCGCTGGTGTCTCTGTCTGACATGGAGCTCTCTCTTCATTGCATGGGTTGCACAGTTGGCAAAACGTCTCCATGGTGACAGGATGCGAGCGAACTTGCACGTAAGCGTTGTGACAGGTTCCGCGGGAGGTATCACGAGCCGATTTGGCGAGCGGGACAGCCAACAGGCGGGCGGCACAAGTGGGCATGGGCAGACTGTGCAAGCAAGGGCGGCACGAGCAGGCATGGGCAGACTGTGCAAGCATGGGCAGACTGCACAAGCATGGGCAGCACGAGCGGGCATGGGCGACACGAGCAAGCATGGGCGAGCGCATCCAAACGTGTCCGAAAATGCTCCACTCGCCAGCCCATAATCCGCGAGCGTAGCGTTTACGGACAGGCAGCCCGACAAAACCCCAGTTGGCTGAAAGCCCGTTGTCCGATAACGCTACAGTCGCCGGTTGAAAATTCTCGAACGTAGCAGTTTCGGACAGGAGGTCTCGTAAAACCGCAGGTCGCGAGAATCCTCTTGTCCGACAGTGCTCCACTCGGCAGATTGGGGCTCGTGAACGTAGCGGTTTCGGACAAATGGGCTGGTCCAAAGAGCATGGGCGTGCCGAAGAAGGGGCGATCGGCAAAGGGGCGGATACATGGCGTCCGCCGCGAGGAGCGCCGGGACCATGCCGATGGTCTCGATGAGGCCTATGGCCTGCTCGCCCTTGTAGCGCATGTGCATCCTCCTTCCCTACTTGATGTAGGAGTTGATCTGCCGCTTCTGGTCGTCGTCTGCGCTGTAGTAGACGCGGACCTCACCCTTGGGGTCGAGGTCGAAGCGCGACTCGGCGATGAGACCGTTCTTCTCGGCCGTCATGAGGGCCTCGACCATCGCCTTCTTGTTGAAGGCGCGGTGGTGGGAGTAGTTGGCCTTGAGCGCGTCCATGACCTCGTCGACGGATGCCTCGTCGACCTTGGTGAAGTACTTGAGCATCTCGTAGTTCAGAGGGCGGCTCATGCGGCCTCATCCCCCTTCTTGAACAGGTCGAACGGGTTCATGGCGATGACGAAGATGCCGATCATCATGACGATGGCGGCGACCCAGGCGATGGGAGCCAGTGCGTAGCCCTCGAGGCCCATGACGAGACCGAGGACGATCCAGGTGAAGAACGGGCCGAAGAAGGTGTAGGTGCCGTTGAGCGCCATACCGAGGGCCGCGCCGCACATGGAGTTGCCCTTGTACCAGGTGGAGAAGGAGATGTAGGCAAAGAAGCCGGAGACCACGAAGAACACGATGGAGGGCGCGTCGATGATGGCGTTGCCCACGTAGGCGAACGTGTCGCCCAGCGAGCCGCCCGAGATGAGGGTGAGGATGGGGACCATGATGATGAGGTTGGAGAGGCCGCAGGTGCACTGGCGGATGGTAATGCCGACCTGCGAGTCGATCATCGACGTGCCGAAGCCGGCGATGCAGCCCTCGATGCCCCAGCCGAGCGCGGCGACGAGCGCGAGCGCGAGGCCGACGGCCATGCCCGGCTCGACCTCGCCGGTGAGGCTCGTGACACCGATCATGAGGCTCGCGGCCATGCAGATGACGATGCCGAGAACCACGCGCGGGCCCATCTCCTGCTTGTAGAGGATGCGGGCGAGGATGGCGCCGATGGCGGGGCAAAGCGCCGAGACCGGCGTGACGATGGGGCCGGCCTGGCTGAGGCCGATGATGAAGGCCACGTTGGCGATGGGGCCGCCGGCGAGCGCGGCGAGGATCATGAACTTGCCAGGCTTGGAGCCGATGGTCTGGACGAAGTCGCTGAACTTGCCCTGCTTGATGGTGACGATGAGGGCCCAGATGGCACTGCAGGAGTCGTTGAGCGCCGCAGCGATCGTGGGCAGGATGAAGATGAGCAGGAGACTCGTGGGGTCGATGGTGCCGAACCAGTCGGCCCAGATGCCGCTGTTCTGCGCGACCGTGATGAACGCGGTGTAGAGACCGTAGGTAATGCCCGAGAAAAGACCGAGGCCCACGCCCTTCTTGAAGAAGCTGCTCTCAAGCGCCCTCTTCTTCTGGAGCGCAAGGCTCGCGTCAACCGGGACTGCCGATGCTCCCATGCATTCCCTTCCCTTCTTGATGTCCGTACCTGTTGGCAGGGGCCGCTGCAGCTGGCCTGAGGGACTCCGGGCATGGGGACGAGTGAGCGTCCGACCGAAATCCCAACTCACTGTATTCGATTCTCGAAACTGCCCCCGGGTCAGGGTCAAAGGCAGGGGGCTTCCCGACCCGCGAACGGTCGGTTTTCCGGGAGCGAACGGAGTTTATTCCCATGGCGCAAAATGCTTCTCGCGCGATGGCAATTTCCATATCACACGAGGTAGGTGGTCTGGTATGCAGGTAGGGAAGGCGTTGTATGCAGAGATGCCGTTCGCCGTCGGCGAACGGTACTTGACAAGTCAATACCAGTTGGTGTAAATGGTTCATGATATCAATTACTTAATTTGTTGCAAAGTCAAGACAGGTTGTTTGCGTTAACAGAATGCGCTGAATCCCCTGCTACGCGTTGTGCCAATGTGCTTCTGGGGGAGCAGATTGATGCTTGGTGGGCATGACGTAACGTGTCTGCAAGGAACATAAGGGCGCGACGGGCCCTGTCGTCCCAAACCTTTACGCAGGGGGAAGGTTGTCCGACGCGTACGGGACAGCTGTCCGCTTGCCTGTTCGGACACCTTGGGATGCGGTCTTTGGCTTGTGGAGGCCTTGCGCATGGCGTCCGGCGGCCGGGGTCCGGGGGTACTCCGGTTGGCAGTCCAGCTGACAGTCCATAATCCGCGACCGTAGCGCTTTCGGACAGACGGCCCGACAAAACCCCAGTTGGCGAGAGACCAGTTGTCCAAAGACGCTCCACTCGACAGATTGGAGCTCACGAGCGTAGCGGTTTCGGACATGCGAGCCTGCAAAACCCCAGTTGGCGAGTACCTCTCTGTCCAATAACGCTACGGTCGCGAATCTGACGTGTGCGGCGTCGCGCATCAACGTGCCACATGTTCGGCGTATGGCACCGGCCGCCCTCGTGCTACAATACCGCCCGCGAGGTGGGCCAGACGACCGCGGGACGCGCGCCTTGGGTGCGCGTCATGAGGAAAGTCCGGGCTCCACAGGGCATGATGCCGGCTAACGGCCGGGCGGGGAAACCCGACGGAAAGCGCCGCAGAAAAGAAGACTCCAACTGGCGCCGGGGCCTTTCGGCCCGCGCAAAGGGAAAAGCTGAAACGGTGGTGTAAGAGACCACCAGCGTCGTGGCAACACGGCGGCTTGGCAAGCCCCATCCGGAGAAAACGCAAATAGGAGCGCCATGGTGTGGCCCGCACCGCGCTCGGGTTGCGCGATAGAGGCGGGTGGCGACGCCCGCAGTAGATAAATGGTCGTCCACGACAGAACCCGGCTTATCGGCCCACCTCGCCCTTCTTGGCTGCATCCGTCCCTTGCGCCCACGTGCAGGCCGGTTACTCCGGAACCAACGCACACATGGAAACGGGGCCCGGCACGATGCCAGGCCCCGTGATAATCCTTGAGACGGGCCGTCAACGTGGGGCTTGAGTGGCCTGCCCGAGTCAGCTCGCCACAGCCGGCAGGCCAACTCGCCACAGCCGGCAGGCCAGCAAGTCGTCGTCCTGGGCCAATCCCGCCGGCAACGCCCAAGCAGCGGACGATGCCGAACTTCCCCAGCAGCGCCACCGAAA
Organism: Olsenella uli; assembly: GCF_901212675.1. GTDB lineage: Bacteria > Actinomycetota > Coriobacteriia > Coriobacteriales > Atopobiaceae > Parolsenella > Parolsenella uli_B. Next base: position 14,020 of record NZ_CAAKOQ010000010.1, on the reverse strand, counting down.
GCGCCATGAGGCTCACGAGCAACCACACCGAGAGGCCCGCGAGGACCGGAGCACCCACCCCGGCGACCGGGCCGCAGTGGCAGGCGGCAAGGACCGCCCAAGCGGGCCGCCCTCCCCTTCAGCCGCATAACCTTCCCCTACAGCCGCACGATCTTGGTTCCGTGCGCCTCGACCACGCCCAGCTCGCCGGCCACGTGCTCCACGTTCTCCCACGTGATGCCGGCACCCGGCAGGATGGTGATGCGCCCCGCCGCATGCTCCACGAGCTCGCGCAGGCGTCCCAGGTTGTCCTCGATCGAGGTTCCCGCAACCCCGCCGTGCGTGAGGATGCGTGTCACGCCACGCTCGGCCAGCCAGTCGATGGCGGCAAACTGCTCGTCGGCGCGAATCTCGTCGAACGCCATGTGGAACGTCACCTGCACGCGCTCGCCGCGTGCCTTCTCCGCCTCGCGCACCGCACCCAGCAGCTCGTCCGTGGCTGCCTCGTCGAGGTGCCCGTCCCGCGAGCAGCCGAAGACGACGCCCGTGGTGTCGAGCTCGCAGGCGCACGCGATGTCATCGCGCATGATGGCGAGCTCGTCCGCGGAATAGGCGAAGTCACCCCCGCGTGGGCGAATCATCGTCATCACGGCTACGCCGCGCGGACGGGCGTAGCGCGCCGTCGCCTTGATCACCCCGTACGACGGCGTCGTGCCGCCCACGGCCAGGTTGTCGCACAGCTCCACGCGGGCCGCGCCCGCCTCGATCGCCGCCGGGACCCGCTCCATATTCTCCGCGCAGAACTCCCTCAGAAGCGCCATCCGCCCATCCTCTC
>NZ_CAAKOQ010000010.1:0-13196 GCF_901212675.1 Olsenella uli | reverse complement strand
ACATTTCCTTCCGGATGATTTGTCACATCCAGTCCTCGCTGTCACACTTTCCATCCGGAAGGATTGTCACACAAGAGGGGGCTCCATGGCACAGATCGAGAACGCGCCGCTCGTGTTCATCAACCGCGTGGCAAGGCACAAGCCGGAGAACATCCGCCACACAGACGGCTACTGCCCCTTCTGCCACCCCGAGACGCTCGAGAGCATCCTGCGGCAGGACGGCGAGCGCATCTGGCTCGTGAACAAGTACCGCACGCTTGCCGACACGATGCAGACCATCGTCGTGGAGTCGGGCGACCACGAGGGCGACTTCTCCAACTACTCGGCCGAGGAGAGCGAGGCCGTCCTGCGGTTCTCACTCGAGTGCTGGGGCCAGATGCTGCGCGACCGGCGCTATCGGAGCGTTCTCATGTACAAGAATTACGGGCCGCTCTCGGGCGGATCGATTCGCCATCCGCACCTGCAGATCGTGGGGCTCACGAAGAAGGACGGCTACGAGCGCGTGCCCGCGAACGCCTTTGGCGGCGTGGAGGTGCTGCGCGACGGCGGCCGCGAGCTCAGCCTCTCGACGCACCCGCTCATGGGATTCATGGAGACGAACGCTTCGGTGCCCGAGACGTCCGACGATGCGCTCGTGGCGCCCGCGGACGTCGTCTGGCTCTCCGAGGTCATCCGCAAGCTCGTGCGCTTCCTGCTCGAGAGCTACCACGGCCACGGCTGCAACTCGTACAACCTCTTCTTCTACCGCACGCAGGACGTGGTTGAGACGCGGGACTCGGGCATTGCCGCGGCGCAGGTCGTGGGTTCTTCAACCATGGGAGGCGATGACGCACCCGGTCGCATCACGGTCAAGGTCGTGCCGCGATGGGTGGCCTCGCCCTACTTCGTTGGCTACCGAATCTCGCAGGTAGACTGTGACGAGACCCTCGAAGCGGTGGCCGAGGAGATGCGGCGCGTCCTGGCTTAAGGCAGGTTCGCTCGGAGGGTCTCCTGGCTGCCCTCGTGGTTGGAACCAACCAGCCGTCGCGCCGGAGGATTGGCCTTTCCGGAGATTCAGGGCGGAGTCCGGCGTTGAATCTGAGTCCTCGTCCCGCTCATGGAGGGGCCTTTGGGTCGGGTCGCAAGCCGCGCAAGCCATCTACCGGAGACGTTCCCGAAAAATGTCGCTCGACTTTTGGGAGATGGCTTGCGACCCAAAGGTGGAGTTGACCATAGTAACCAAGTTATGCAGTTTCAAATAGGATTTATGCAAGTCTGCTATCTGAATCTAAGACAGACCAATACACGTCAAAATGCGAGCCCCGCCAGGGACGGCAAACCTTGGGATTGGGAGGGCGGATCAAGCCAGAGCTGGTAAGTCCAGGGATTGGGAGAGCGAATCAAGCCAGAGCACGAAAGTCCTGGGACTGAGATAGAAGGGCCAGCCAATACTGGTGAGCTCTGGGGGTGAGATGGTAGGCCTTGCCAAAGCTGTGAGCTCTGGAGTTAAGAGAGCAGGCTCGCCTTTGCTGATGAGTCCAGGATAGAGGCAAATAAAGGATGGTGGAATTGCCGGATGTCACGGCAAAGGGGGAGGGTCGCCGTGGGCGACCCTCCCCCTGAGGTTCAATCCAACGCCCCAGACTGGGCCAAATCACGCAAGCGACACCCGCCATCAGCGGGCAGGGCGCAACCTGCTAGTCCAGGTCGTCCACGTCAACGCCGGACATCGGCAGCTGCTGCGGGGTCGAGAGCTGCGTGGCGTCCGCATCGGGCGCGGCAGGCGTGACAGCCGGGGCAGCGGGGGCAACGGGAGCGGCGACGGGGGCCTTCGCAGCGGCGGAGCCGGTGGGCAGGCTCGTGGAGAGCTGCTGGGAGAACGCGTTGTCCGCGTCGTCCATGAAGTGCTGGAGCAGCGCCTTGTACTGGTCGCGGAACTCCTCGCGGGACTGCTTGAGGCGATCCATCTCGTCGAGCTCGCTCTGCTTCTCGGCGAGCGCCTGACGGATGACCTCGCGGGCCTTCTGGTCGGCCTCGTTGCGAATCTTCTCGGCGTTCTCGCGGGCGTCGGCGACCATCTTGTCGGCACTCTGCTGGGCGATGATGAGGACGCGCGAGATCTGGTCCTCGGAGGCGACGGAAGCAACCGGTGCCACCGGAGCCGGCGCGGGCGCAGCGGCAGGCGCGGAGCCGGCCTGGGCAAGCTGCTGCTGGAGCTGCTGGACCTGGGCCTGCGATGCGGCGAGCTGCTGCTCGGAGGCAGTCAGGCGACCCTTGAGGTCGGCGATCTTCTGAAGCATGGCGTCAACCTCGCCCGAGAGGCGCTCGAGGAAGTTGTCGACCTCGTCGGTGTCGTAACCGTGCTTGGAGGGAGAGAAGGTGAGCTGGTCGATTTCTGCGGGTGTGATTGCCATTCTGAATCCCTTTCGTTCCTATGGCGAGGTCGCGAGGACGCTCTATGCATGTCCGACAGTATAGCCGCAGTTCCGGACCCGTGCGCAGGCGGCAAAAAGGGAACACATGCGCACGGGTGCAGGGCCGGCCCGCCGGGACCAGGGCCCTACAGCAGCGCGCCCAGCGCGCCCAGGAGCGGCAGCACCACATTCTCGATGATGGAGAGCGCGAAGATGGCGACGATCGGCGAGAAGTCGATGCCGCCGAGCGGCGGCACGAAGCGCCGGAACAGGTTCATGTAGGGCGCCACCAGCCGGTTCACCACCACCGCGACGTCGCCCACGAGGCTGCCCTCGCGCACGGGGAACCACGACAGGATGCACCACACCACGATGAGCATCTCGTAAAAGTTGAACAACGCCCGGATGACCTGGCCTATCTGGTAGATGAGCATCTCAGGCTAGCTCCTCGCAAGCTCGGCGGTGCGCTCGAGCGCCGCGTCGACGGCGTCGTAGGAGCCCTTGGCCAGGAGCGGCTCGAGCTCGTAGAGGGCCGCGGCCGTGGTGCCGCCCGGGGAGGTGACACGCTCCATGTAGGCACGCGGGTGCTCGCCGGACTCCTTGAGCATCTCGGCCACGCCGAGCATCGTGACGTTCACCATCTCGCGCGCAGCCGCTGCGGGAAGCCCCGCGCGGATGCCGGCGCGCGTGAGGGTGTCGAGCATGAGGGCGAAGAAGGCCGGCGCGCAGCCCACCACGGCGCCCTCGGCGTCAAGCTGGTCCTCGCGCATGACCTTGGCCGCGCCAAGCGCCGAGAAGAGCGTGCGCGTGAGCTCCACGTCATCCGCGGTGGCAGACGAGCCGCCCGCCACGGCCGAGGCGCCGGAGCGCACCGAGACCGGCAGGTTGGGCATGACACGCACCACGCGCGAGCCGGGAAGGATGCCCTCGAGCGTCGAGAGGGCCACGCCCGCCGCGATGGAGACGACGAGCCTTCCAGCGAGCCGGTCAGCCACCTGCTCGAGCAGGGCACCCAACACCTGCGGCTTCACCGCGAGCACGACGACCGTGGGATCGGCCGCGAGTAGCTCGTCGGCGTTGGCGCGTGTCTGGATGCCAGCGGCGTCGGCGAGCGCCTGGAGCTTGCCGGGGTTGTGGTCGCACACGAAGACGCGCTCGGGTGCCATGACGCCCGCTTGGGCGAGTCCGCGGGCGATCGAGCCGCCCATCGAGCCGCCGCCGATGACACCGATGCGGGCGCTAGCCAGCACCTCGGAAACCTCTGCCATGTCTCCCCCTAAAGAAGGCGACGGCCCAGGGCCGCCGCGGCAGTTAGAACGATGATGACGTATCGTACACCAAGCCCGAGCGCCCGGCACCGGCCGCACGACCAGGCATCGGCTGGCCCGGACACGCGACCCCGCAGGCAAAACGGCCCACGAGGCCAAGACCAGCCGCACGGCCGGCGCGAACCCTACTTGAGCAGGCCGTCACTCTTGAGCTTCTGCTTGTCGGCGTCGGAGAGCTCGATGCCGTTGGGCAGCACCACGAAGACGCGGTCGCCCAGCTCGTCGACGGAGCCGTCCACGCCGCAGGCGAGACCGAAGCTGAAGTCGAGGATGCGCTTGGCGATCTCGATCTTGAGGTTCTTGAACGAGAGCACCACCGGCTGGTTGGTGCGCACGCGGCGCACGACCATCTGCACGTCGTCGTAGCTCGTGGGCTTGAGCACATAGGGCGGCAGCTTGCCGCTCGTGACGCGCGGCACAGCGGTGAGGCCCACGTCGCCGGGCGTGTTGCCCGTGGCGCCGAAGACGCCGGGCTGCGTCATGGGCGGCACGTAGGACGCGGCCGGAGCCTCGTGCATGACGGGCTCGGGGTCGACCACGCGGTCGGCGTTGGCGCGCCAGGAGTCGTCGGCGGTGCGGTAGGCGCCGTCGTCGCGATAGCCGCCCTCGTCGCGGTAGTGGTCGACGTTGGGGGCCAGGTCATCGTCGGAGAGGTGGCGACCCGAGCGCGTGTAGACCGAGACGCTGTCGGCCTCGGGGCGCGACGGGTTGCCGAGCAGCCCCGTACGCGGCTGGTCGTCGCGCGAGGAGCGACCGCGCGGATCGGCGGCCGAGTCGTCGTAGTAGCCGTCGTCGTACTGGTCGTCATAGCCGTCGTCGTAGTAGTCGTCGCGCTGCGCGTCGGGGTGCAGGCGGTCCTGGACGGCACCCTTGAGATTGTCGAAGAAGCCCATGATGTCCCCATGTCTCGCGAGACGCCGCCCAAGGGCGCCGTCGGCCAAGCTAGTCGAGCGTGTAGTCCTCTGAGAACACTATCCTTCCCAGCCTAACGAGGGTAGAGCCCTCCTCGACCGCGATTGCAAAATCATCACTCATTCCGCAGGAAAGCGTGGGCAGCGCACGGCCCGTGCGCGCCCTGAGGTCGTCCGCGAGCCCACGCAGGCCCGAGAAGGTGCGACGGGCGGCGCCCGGGTCGTGGGCGGGCGCCATCGTCATGAGACCCTCCACGTCGATGCCGCCGAGCGCGCAGAGCTCCTCGGCCGCGGCACGCGCCTCGTCCGGGGCAAAGCCGCTCTTGGAGGCCTCGCCCGAGACGTTGCACTCGAGCAGGACGGGCACGCGCATGCCGGCGCGCTCGGCACGCTTGGAGATGGCCTCGGCCAGGTGCGTGCTCGACACGGAGTGGACGAGCCGCACGCGGGCAAGCACGTGGTTGACCTTGTTGACCTGCAGGTTGCCAATCATGTCAAAGCGAGGGGGCACCACCTGCGCGGCCGCGAGCGCGTCGAGCTTACGAACGAGCTCCTGCGGGCGGTTCTCACCGAAGGCCGCGTAGCCCACGCGCATGGCAGCGACCACGGCAGGCGTGTCGACGGTCTTGGAGACCGCCTCCACCATCACCTCGGAGGCGTCGCGGCCGGCGCGGACGCACGCCGCGGAGAGCCGCTCGAGGATCTGCTCCCTGCGCTCGCGAAGAAACGCCTCGTAGGCGGGGTCCGCCTCGATCGCTTCGGCCTCACGGCCCCGAGGCTCTGCCTCACTCGGCTCCGTTCCCATCGTCGCCCCCTTCCGACGCCCCATCCGTTTTCTCGATGGCAACCTCGGGAATCTGGCGCGCAAGACTCTCGTCGACGAACCTGCCCGCGAGCTGGCCCGCGCCGCGCGTGGCAAGCAGGCCCTCGAGGTCCTCGTCGTCGAGGTCGGCGAGGTCGTCCAGGGAGCGGCGCTTGCCGGTGAGCAGCGTCACGAGGCGCTCGCCCACCTCCACCGCGTTGTCGGAGATGCGCTCGAGCATGCGCGAGGCCATGACCACACGGCTCGCGGCGTCCATGTCGTCATCGGGGCCCAGCGTGGCAAGCGTGCGGAAGAACTGCCTGTAGAGGTCGTCGACCGGCTCGTCGAGGGTGGGAAGCGACACCGCCTGGCGCAGGTCCTCCTCCACGATGGCCATGACGCAGCCGGAGAGCACGCGGTAGACGAGGTGGCCCTCGCTCGCGAGCAGGTCGAGGAGCTGGCCGGGCACGTCCTTGCCGGAGCAGCGCTTGGCGGTCTTGGCGATGTTGCGCACATGGTTGGACATGCGCGCCAGGTTGAAGTTGGCGAAGATGACGAACTTGATGAGGCGCAGGTCACCCGCCACCGGCTGCTGGGTGGCGATGAGCAGAAACGCCTTGTCCTCGAGCTCGGCGCAGCGCTCGTCGAGCGTGCGCGTGAGGGCCTTCACGTTCTTGGCCTTGGCCTTGTCGCCCTCCACGAGCGCGTCCACGGCGTCGTGGAGCGCGAGGTCGATGGTGGCGTAGACGGACACGAGCTCCTGGCGGAGCTCGGTGAGCTGGCGGTTGAATGTCTCTCTCATGGTTCCTCCCTCGGGTCGTGGGGCGGCGGGCGGGCCGGCGAGGACGACGGCTACCCCAGGCGCCCGTCACCTCGGGGCAGCGGCCGCATCGGCGCGCAGCGGCGGGCGTCAGCCGAAGCGGCCGGTGATGTAGTCCTCGGTGCGCTGGTCGCGCGGCGAGTTGAAGATCTCGCTCGTGTCACCATACTCCACGAGCCCGGCCGGCTCGCCGGCGTGCTCCTGCAGGAAGAAGGCCATGTAGTCCGAGACACGCGCCGCCTGCTGCATGTTGTGCGTGACGATGATGATGGTCATCTCGGGCGCGAGCTCGGCCATGAGGTCCTCGACCTTCTGGACGCTCGTGGGGTCGATGGCGCTGCAGGGCTCGTCCATGAGCAGCACGTCGGGCTGCACGGCCAGGGTGCGCGCGATGCAGAGGCGCTGCTGCTGACCACCGGAGAGCGCCAGGCCGTTCTTGTCGAGCTGGTCGGCGACCTCCTTCCACAGGTTGGAGCGCTTGAGCGACTCCTCCACGATGCCGTCGAGGTCGGCCTTGCTCGTGACGCCGAGCAGGCGCGGCCCAAAGGCCACGTTCTCGTAGATGGACTTGGGGAAGGGGTTGGGCTGCTGGAAGATCATGCCCACGCGGCGGCGCAGGTCGACCGGGTCGACGCCCTCGGCGTAGATGTCGGCCCCGTCGAGCGACATGAGGCCCGCCGTGCGGGTGCCCTCGATGAGGTCGTTCATGCGGTTCATGCAGCGCAGGAAGGTCGACTTTCCGCAGCCCGACGGCCCGATGAACGCCGTGATCTTGTTGGGCGCCACGTCCATGGACACGCCCGTGAGCGCATGAAACGACCCGTACCAGAAGTCGAACCCCTCGACATGGATGCCCTGGCCGTTGTTCTGGGGCGCATGGCGGTAGACGGTCATCGGCTAGTTTCCCTTCGCCTTGTTTGCGGAGCGGCGCGACAGGTGGCGCGCGAACAGGTTGAATGCGAGGATCATCACCATGAGCAGAAGCGCCGTGCCGTAGGCGGCCTGCATGTTAATGCCCTCGTTGGCAAGCTGGTAGAGGTGGATCGTCATGGGACGGCCCGAGTCGAGCGGCGTGACGGGCAGGTTGATGGCCTGGCCCATGGTGTAGAGCACCACCGCCGTCTCGCCGATGGCGCGGCCGATGGCGAGCACGATGCCCGTTGCGATGCGCGGGAAGGCGCTCGGCAGCACGATCTTGGAGACCACCTGCCACTTGGTAGCGCCCAGGCCATAGGCGCCCCAGCGGATGTAGCGCGGCACCGCACGGATGGCCTCCTCGGTGGTGCGCATGACGATGGGCAGCATCATGAGGGCGAGGGCGAGGGCGGCCGAGAGCATGGAGAGCCCGAGGCCCATCGCCTCGACGAACATCGCGTAGCCGAAGAGGCCCATGACGATGGAGGGCACGCTCGAGAGGGTGTCGGCCGCATAGCGGATGAAGGTGACAAGGCGTCCCTGCTTGGCATATTCAGCCAGGTAGACGGCCGCGAGCACCGCCACCGGCGTGCAGATGAGCATCGCCAGGGCCGTGACGTAGAGGGTCGAGACGATCGTGGGGAAGATGCCGCCCTCGGCGTTCACGCCGTGCGGCCAGCCAAAGACGAAGTCGAGGCTCATGACGGGCAGGCCGTTCACGGCCACGAAGGCGATGATGAGGGCGAGCACGCACGAGGTGAGGATGCCGGCCGCCCGGAACACGCCGAGCATGACGTCGTTCACGCGGCCCTTGTTGGCGCCCTTGCCCGCGCCCGAGGCGAGCAGTCGCTGGATGCGGGCGCGGCTGCCCTCGGCGGCGGCAGTGGGGGCCACGGCGAACGCGGGGCCCGCGGCGGCAGCGTTGACAGGCGCGCCCGGCTTGGCGACAGAGACCTGCGCCGTGGCAGCCTTGCCCTGCGGAGCAGCCTGGGTCTCGGCACCAGCCGTGGCGCCGCCCACGCGCCTGCGCCCGCGCCGCGGCGCGCCCTCGCGCTCGGCCGAGACCATGCGCACGATGCCCACGAGCGCGGCCGAGATGAGGAAGAGCACCACGCCCATGCCAAAGAGGGCGCTCCTGTGCAGGCCGCTCGAGTAGCCCATGTCGAGCGCGATCTGGCTCGTGAGCGTCGAGAGCGGACTCGCGATGCCTGCCGGGATGACGGGAGCGTTGCCCACCACCATGAGCACGGCCATCGTCTCGCCGATGGCGCGGCCCATGCCAAGCACCACAGCGTTCACGATGCCCATCCTGGCCGCCGGGAGCACCACCTTGTAGATGGTCTGCCAGCGGGTGGCGCCCATGGCGAAGCTCGCCTCGCGGATGCCCATGGGGATGGAGCGCAGCGCGTCCATGGTGAGGGTGGTGATGGTGGGCACGATCATGACGGCCAGCACGAGCCACACGGTGAGCGCGCCGAAGCCCAGGCCGCCGGTGGCGCCGGCAACGAGCGGGCGCAGCACCACGAGGCCGAAGAAGCCGAAGACCACGCTGGGCACGCCGGCAAGCAGGTCGACCGCCGTGCCCACCACGCCGGCCACCTTGCGACCGGCAATCTCGGTGAGGAACACCGCGCAGCCCACGGCCAGGGGCACGCCGATGGCCAGCGAGCCAACCGTCACGATGGCCGAGCCCGCGAGCAGGGCCAGGATGCCGTAGTGGCCGCTCGTGGGCGCCCAGTCAAGCGAGAGGAACTCGCCCAGGCCTATCTGGGAGAGCACGGGCGCGGCCTTCCAGAAGGTGAAGACGAAGATGAGCACCACCGCGAGCACCGCCACGCAGGCGCACGCGAGGAAGAGGTTCCTGAGCGCAGCCTCCTTCATGCGCGTGGCGCGGCTCACCTGCTTGAGGCTCGCAGGGCCGCCGCCGGCCTGGGAGATAGCCGTGGCCTCGGAATCGCGCGTCGTCACTGGGCGTCGCCCCCCTCTCCTCGGCCGGGTATCGAGTCCAGAGCGGGGATGTAGCCGGCGTCACGGATGGTCTGCTCCATGTCAGGCGAGAGCAAGTAGGAGATGTAGTCGTAGGCCTCGCCCTTGGGGTCGCCGTTGGTGAAGAGGTAGAGCTCGCGGCTGATGGGGTACGCGCCGCTCTCGACCGTCTCCTCGCTGGCCTCAACGCCGTCGATGGGAAGGGCGCGCACGTGGGTGGAGGCGTAGGCGCTCTCCACGAAGCCGATTGAGATGTAGCCGATGGCACCCGGCGTGCGGCTCACGACGTCGCGCACCTGGCCCGTGCCGGGGAGCACGGCCGCCGAGCGGTCGAAGGGGGTGCCGTCCATGACGATGGAGCGAAACGCCTCGCGCGTGCCGGAGGCCTCGTCGCGGTTGACCACCTGGATGGCGAGGTCGGGGCCGCCCACCTCGCTCCAGTTGGTAATCTGGCCGGCGTAGATGCCGCGCAGTTGCTCGGTGGTGAGACCCGAGACCGTGTTCTCCGGGCTCACGATAGCGGCAATGCCGTCGTGCGCGATGACGGTGGAGACGAGCTCGTGGGAGGCCTCCTCGGCCGTGAGCTCGCGGCTGCTCGTGGCGATGTCGGCCGTGCCGTTGGTGACGGCCTCGATGCCGGCGCTTGACCCCAGGCCGCTCACGAGCACGTGGGTGCCGGTCTTGGCCTCGAAGCCCTCGGCGGCCATCTCGGCGATGGGCAGCACCGTGGTGGATCCGGCGACGGTGAGGGCGTGCGAGGCGGACGCCCCTCCCCCGCACCCCACAAGGACCAGGACGCACGCAAGCGCGAGCGTCCCGGCGAGGGTTCCTAGAGGTAGGCGATTGCGGCGTGGCGTCCGGTGGTGCCGCCCTCGGCTCGATAGGAGAAGAAGCGGTCGGTGTGCGAGGCGGTCGAGACGCATGCGTCCAAGATCTGGCAAGGCTTCACCCCTGCGGATTCGAGTGTGGATGTGATGGCTGCTTCAAGGGAGAGGTTTCTTAACACTCCCCTTACATTCACCATCGTACCAAACTCTTCCACGAACCTCTGCAGGAGTTCAGGGGATACCTCGTAGTCGGGCCCCATGATGTGGGGGCCGATGTAGGCCGAGACGTCGGCCGAGGCGCAGCCGGCCTCGTCGCAAAGCACGACCAGCGCCTTGGCCGAGATGCGCGCAAAGGTGCCGCGCCAGCCGGAGTGCACCACCGCGAAGGCGCCGGGCGCCACGAGCACCACGGGCACGCAGTCGGCGAAGCAGAGCAGGACCGGCACGCCCGGGGCCGTGCACACCACGGCGTCGGCGCCGGCCTGGGCCTCGGCGCGCACGCGCGCGAGCTCGGCTTCGTCCGCCGAGCGCACCACCACGACGTGGTCGCCGTGCACCTGTCTGGGCTCGACGAGCCTCCCGGCGATGGGCGCGGCGCCCACGGCGGCAAGGGCGCGAACGCGGTTCTCGGCCACGGACGCCGGGTCGTCGCCGCAGTGCGAGCCGAGGTTGAGGCTTGCGTAGGGGGCCTTCGAGACGCCACCCGTACGCTCGGTAAACGCGAGCGTGACCCCGCCCGGGCGACCAAGGTCGCCAAGCAGGGTCACGCCGTTGGCCTCGTATCTGGTGAGCGAGGGCCTCTTCATCTACATCCGGCCGCGCTTCAGGAAGTCGGGGATGTCGAACTCCTTGCTGCCGGTGTTGGCGGCCTGCGCCTTGGGCGTGGCGGCGGGGGCAGGCGAGGGCGCGGGCGCGGCAGCGGGCGCGTGGAACGTGTCGCCCAGAAGCGACGGCTGGGCCGAGGCGGTCTGGAAGCCCGTGGCGATGACGGTGATGCGCACCTGGTCGCCGAGGCTCTCGTCCACGGTGGTGCCGAAGATGATGTTGGCGTCGGGGTCGACGTTGGAGGCCACGAGGTCGGCAGCGTCGGAGATCTCGGTGATGCCGAGGTCCTTGTTGCCGGCGATGGAGAGCAGCACGCGCGTTGCACCGTCGATCGAGGTCTCGAGCAGCGGGCTCGAGATGGCGTCCTGGGCGGCGTCGGTGGCGCGCGAGTCGCCCGAGGCGATGCCGATGCCCATCATGGCCGTGCCAGAGCCGCGCATGATGGTGCAGACGTCGGCGAAGTCGAGGTTGATGAGGCCGGGCACCGTGATGAGGTCGGTGATGCCCTGCGTGCCCTGGCACAGCACGTCGTCGGCCATACGGAAGGCCTCGAGCATGGTGGTCTTCTTCTCGGCGAGGTCGAGCAGGCGGTCGTTGGGAATCACGATGAGCGTGTCGACGTTCTCGGCGAGGTTTTCGACGCCGGTGGTGGCGTTGGCGGAGCGCTTGCGGCCCTCGAAGGTGAACGGCTTGGTGACGACGGCGATGGTGAGTGCGCCCACGTCGTTCTTGGCGATGTCGGCCACGACGGGCGCCGCGCCCGTGCCGGTGCCGCCGCCCTCGCCCGCGGTGATGAAGACCATGTCGGCGCCGGCCAGGGCCGCCTTGATCTCGTCGCGGCTCTCCTCGGCGCACTCGGCGCCGACCTCGGGCACGGCGCCGGCGCCGAGGCCCTTGGTGATGTCGGTGCCGATGTGGACCTTGATGTCGGCGTCGGAGAGGGCCAGCGCCTGGGCATCGGTGTTGACGGCGACGAACTCGACGCCCCGGATGCCCTCCTCGATCATGCGGTTCACGGCGTTGGTGCCGCCGCCGCCCACGCCGACGACCTTGATGACGGCCAGGTAGTTGCTGAGGGTGTCGTTAGCGCTCATGGGTCCTCCTTGCGTGCGGGTATTGCCCCTTTTGTCGGTGGTGCTCGTCTTGGGTGCGGTGGTGGTCCGCGTGGCCGCGGCCGCATGGCGCGGGGTCGTGGCGCGCTTCGTCGTGGTGCCGATGGTGGTGCTCGTCTGCTGTGCCAATGTCCTCAAACTCTCAAGCTCAGGTTTAGCTCAATGTATGAGATAAAGCAGCATATGCTGTCATATTCCAGACCCGCGCGTCAACAGAGAACTTGGCGGTTACTCAGAGTTCACACGCGAGAAGGCCCCGCCACCTTCCACGTTCCCTTCCGTATGATTTGTCACATTGCACACAATGTGACAAATCAGACGGAAGGGAACGTGCCGACAGGGGCCAATCAGCCGCTCGAGGACTTCGCGTCGGCGGTCGTGGCCGAGGCGGCGGGCCCCGTGGTCGCGGCGGCCGTCGCTGCCGTCTCGGCCGCGGCGGCCTTCTGCTCCACCACGCTCGCCGCGTCGCCCGCCAGCACGGCGTCGCCCGAGACCTTGCGGTACGACGGCTTGCTCGGCACGCGCACGTTCACGTAGGTGAGCTGCCCCGCGTACGTGTTGAGGATCTCGGTGAGCGCCTGGGCCTTGGCGTTGATGTCGGTGGGCTGCCCCAGCGAGATCTCGAGCCCGTCGCTCAGCACCACCGAGGTGCTGCCCGTGCTCGCAGCATAGTAGACCTGAGCCTTGGACGAGATGTCGGGCGGCAGCTGGTCCTGGTAGGCAAGCACGGCCCGGACGGTGTCGTCGGTCGCCTGTGCGCCCTGCGCCGGGTCCACGCTCGAGGGCACGTTGGTGATGAGGATGCACCCCAGCTCCTGGGCCTTGGCGAGCGCCGACGCCGTGACGTCGTCAGAGCCCGACGAGTCCACCTGCACGGGCTCGATCCAGACGCCGTCGTCGCCGAGCGCCCACACGCTCGAGCCCGAGCCCAGGACGACGAGCGCCCCGACCTTGCGCTCCTCGACGGTGATGCCGAGGGTGTCGGGGAACTCGCGGCGCACGCTCACGCCCCTGACCCAGGGATTCTGCTGCACGTTGCGCTCGACGGCCGAGGTGTCGACGGAGAGAAGCGTCGTGCCGTCCTCGATGGCGGCGAGCTTGGCGATGGTGTCGGCCGAGACGTGCTCGGAGGCCGAAGCGTCGATGCCCGTGATGACGAAGACCGGCATCCGCGAGAGTACCGCCACGACGACGAGCGCCACCACGGCGAGCACGCCGACGGCGACGAGGCCGAGCACGACCTTGCGCGGCGCTCCCCCGGAGGGCACGCGCGAGGC
>NZ_CAAKOQ010000009.1:17391-93418 GCF_901212675.1 Olsenella uli | reverse complement strand
TTTGAATATTCAAATCCGCGCAAACCGCACCGCAACAGCCGGGCCCGACTACCAAGGCATTCAAATACGTCAAAGATGCACATCGGCTGCGGGCCGGAGACCAACACTTCCCCCGAGCGCCGCCCGACGAGCAAGCCTCCCCCGACGAACCGCCCGCGAAAAGCTCCGTCTCGGGCCCAAGGCACCCAAATAGAACACAGGCGACGCGCAGCCTCGGACCATGAGCCGCGCGCTCACCAGAAGCACGCCGTGCAGTCCCATCCTCCAGTCACGTAGAAGAGCAAACTTGACCTCTCATCTGTGGTCAATTGATGCCCATCGGCGAACGGGCTTTCCGTGCGGCGGAAAAGCGACGCTAACGGCTAATATCACACCCACAAGACCGGAGCACGCACAAGACGTGGCCGTCCCCACACGGACCTGCCGCACATAGACGAGCGCCCGGCCGCCACGGCGACCAGGCAGACGGGAGTCACCATGCGCTCAGATTCGATGGCCGGGCAACAGGAGAAGTACCTGAGCCTACTCTCCGAGCAGTTCCCCACCTGTCAGACCGTCTACACCGAGGTCATCAACCTCGAGGCCATCCTCAACCTGCCCAAGGCCACCGAGCACTTCATCTCCGACGTCCACGGCGACTCGCAGCAGTTCGACCACATCATCAACAACTGCTCGGGCGTCATCCGCGAGCGCGTCAAGACGGTCTTCCGCCACAAGCTCACCGCCGGCGAGCAGGCCGAGCTCTGCACCCTCATCTACTACCCCGACGAGAAGCTCAAGCGCGTCAAGGAGCAGCGCCTGGACACGCCCACGTGGTACCGCACGGCCCTCATGCAGCTCATCGAGCTCGCCCGCTACCTCTCTGACGCCTACACGCGCTCCAAGGTGAGGAAGGCCATGCCCGTGGCCTACGCCTACATCATCGACGAGCTCCTCCACGCGAGCGGCGGCGAGCAGACCGACCGCCACGTCTACCACGAGCGCATCATCGAGTCCATCCTCGAGACGGGCAGCGTCTGCGACTTCATCCGCTCGCTCTCGGCACTCATCAAGCGCCTTGCCGTCGACCATCTGCACGTCGTAGGCGACATCTACGACCGCGGCCCCCACGGCGACGTCATCATGGACCGCCTCATGGCCTACCACTCGCTCGACATCCAGTGGGGCAACCACGACGTCTGCTGGATGGGCGCGGCGGCCGGCTCCGAGGCCTGCATCGCCACGGTGGTGAGGAACGCCATCCACTACGACACCCTCAACATCCTCGAGGGTTCCTACGGCATCGCGCTACGCGAGCTGGCGCTCTTCGCCGAGGAGACCTACGCCAAGGAGGACGTGCTCTCCCCCGTCGAGAAGGCCATCTCGGTCATCATGTTCAAGCTTCAGGGCCAGCTCATCCAGCGCCACCCCGAGTTCGACATGGCCGACCGCCTGCTGCTCGACAAGCTCGACCTCTCCCACGGCCCGCACGGCAAGGTCTGCATCTCGGGCAAGAACTACGACCTCACCACCCGCGACTTCCCCACGCTCGACACCAACGACCCCTACGAGCTCACGCCCGCCGAGCGCCACGTCATGTCGAGCCTCGTGGAGAGCTTCACCCACAGCCGCCGGCTTCAGCGCCACGTGGCCTTCCTCTACGAGCAGGGCACGATGTATCTGGCCTACAACGGAAACCTGCTGTTCCACGGCTGCGTGCCCATGCGCGAGGACGGCAGCTTCCGCCCCATCCGCATGGGCGAAAACCGCCACCTCGCGGGGCGCGCCTACCTTGACGCCTGCGAGCGCCTGGCCCGTCGAGCCTGGCACGAGCGCTCCGAGGAGCTGCTTGACTGGATGTGGTACCTGTGGTGCGGTCTGGGGTCGCCGCTGTCGGGCCGCAACATCAAGACGTTCGAGCGCGCCTTCGTGGTCGACAAGAGCACCTGGGTCGAGGAGCAGGACCCCTACTTCGAGCTCACGAACCGCCCCGACGTCTGCGACCACGTGCTCGCCGAGTTTGGGCTCTACGGCCCGCTCCGCCACATCATCAACGGCCACACCCCCGTGGCGAGCAGCCATGGCGAGAGCCCCATCCGAGGCGGCGGCAAGCGCCTCGTCATCGACGGCGGGTTCTGCCGCGCCTACCACCACAAGACCGGCATCGCCGGCTACACGCTCATCGTCGACGCGCGCGGGATGCGCATCAAGGCCCACCGCCCGTTCGACTCGATCGTTGACGTGGTGGCCGACCGCGGCGACATCTACTCCGATGACGACCAGCTCGAGGTGAACGAGCGTCCGCTCATGGTGGCCGACACCGACACCGGCGCCCACATCCGCGGCCAGATCGACGACCTCACGGCCCTGCTCGACGCCTACCGCACCGGCGAGCTCCCCGAGCGCGGCTAGGCCGGGGCGTAGCATCAGACAGACCCCAGGGCCATCACCATAACTTGAGCGTGCCCGGAAATCCGCCTTCCCGCCTCCAAAAGGCCCAAAACAGCCAACCGGGCACGCTCATTAATGGGGGACTCCCAACCCCCCACAGAAGCCCCCCCCGCGGACCAGCGACGATTCGCGCCAACCCGCCGCTGACGCCGCGGCAAGCCCCCGCAACAGGCAGGAGACCCCGGCCGCAAGCTAAGCAGACATATTCGAGCCCGTCCTTTGGGCGAGTATGTCTGCGTGCTTGCGGCCGGGGCCTCCGTTCGAACTTGCAGTAAGCGCTACCCCTCGACCTTCGGCAGGTTAGGCGCGAAGCCGTCGTCGCGGGTGAACATCTTCATGAACTCGTCGCCCGTGATCGTCTCCTTCTTCTGCAGGTAGTGCGCGATCTCGTGCAGCTTGAAGCGGTGGTCGCGCAGAATCTTGAGCGCCGCCTGGTGCCCCTCCTCCACGAGGCGCTCCACCTCGGCGTCGACCTCCTGCGCGGTGCCGTCGGAGCAGGTGAGCTCCTGGCCGCCGCCCAGGTAGCGGCTACGCTGCTGGCCGAGCGCCACCATTCCGAACTTGTCGGACATACCGTACTGGGTCACCATGGCGCGCGCGATCTGCGTGGCCTTCTCGATGTCGTTGCTGGCGCCGGTCGTCATCTCGCCGAAGATGAGCTCCTCGGCCGCGCGACCGCCGCACAGCGTCGCGATCTTCTGCTTGGCCTCGTTGCGCGTCGTGAGGAAGTGCTCGTCCTCCTCGACCTGCATGGTGAAGCCGAGCGCGCCCGAGGTGCGCGGCACGATCGTGATCTTGGTGACGGGTGCCGTGCCCTTCTGCGTGGCCGCCACGATGGCGTGGCCGGTCTCGTGGTAGGCCACGACCTCCTTCTCGTGCGGCGAGAGGACGGTGGACTTCTTCTTCTCGCCGGCGATGACTACGTCGACGCTCTCGAGCAGGTCCTCCTGCGTCACGCGCTTGCGGCCGTTGCGCACGGCACGAAGCGCGGCCTCGTTGATGATGTTGGCGAGGTCGGCGCCCGAGGCGCCCGGCGTGGAGCGCGCTACGATGCCCAGGTCGATGCCCGACTCCATCTTCACGTCGTTCGCATGGATCTTGAGGATGGCCTCGCGACCCGTGAGGTCGGGAAGCTCCACGGGGATGCGGCGATCGAAGCGGCCGGGGCGAAGCAGGGCCGGGTCGAGCGTCTCGGGGCGGTTGGTGGCGGCGAGCACCACGATGCCCTTGTGGTTGTCGAAGCCGTCCATCTCGGAGAGGAGCTGGTTCAGCGTCTGCTCGCGCTCGTCGTTGGAGTTGATCGACATGTCGCGCTTCTTGCCCACGGCGTCGATCTCGTCGATGAAGACGATGCAGGGGGCCTTCTCGTTGGCCTGCTTGAAGAGGTCGCGCACCTTGGCGGCGCCACGACCCACGAACATCTCCACGAACTCCGAGCCCGAGATCTGGAAGAACGGCACGCCCGCCTCACCGGCGACGGCCTTGGCCATGAGGGTCTTACCGGTGCCGGGAGGGCCCACGAGCAGCGCGCCGCGCGGGCAGCGGGCGCCGATCTCGTTGTACTTCTCGGGCTTCTTGAGGAAGCTCACGATCTCCTCGAGCGACTCCTTGGCCTCGTCCTGACCGGCGACGTCCTTGAACGTGACGCCGGTCTCCTCGCCCTTGACCTCCTTGGCGCTGGACTTGCCGAGGCCACC
Source organism: Olsenella uli (assembly GCF_901212675.1). Lineage (GTDB taxonomy): Bacteria > Actinomycetota > Coriobacteriia > Coriobacteriales > Atopobiaceae > Parolsenella > Parolsenella uli_B. The sequence goes on along the minus strand of NZ_CAAKOQ010000009.1, from coordinate 89,291 downwards.
GCCCATGCCAAAGCCAGAGCCGAAGCTCATGGAGGGGCCGTCGTCGCCCATGGCCTTCTTCATACGTCGGTTGAGCCACCAGCCGATGCCCACGAAGATGATGATGGGCAACCCGTACGACAGCAGGAAGTAGAGCCAGAGTCCCGAGCTTTGGTCCTCCTGCTTCGCGGAGAAGTTGACGTTATGCTGCTTGAGGCGGTCCACCAGCGTATTGTCGTTGGGGAAGTATGTCGTGCGGTAGGTGACGTTGGCCTCGTCCTTGAGCGTGTACGTGATCTGGTTGCTGCCGGTGTTGAAGACCAGCTTCTCCACCTGGTCCTCGTCGACCTGGTCGAGCATCTGGTCGTACGAGACGTCCTTCACGGTGGCGCGCTGCATGTTTGGATACACCACCGAGTTGAGCGCCACGATGGCCGCGATCGCGATGATCACGTACAAGATCATCGATTGTCGCTTCTTCTTGTCGTCCATTCCCGTTCCTCTAGTCGGTTTCGTCGCTTCCTCCCGGCGACGTCATGTCTTCGAGCATACCCAACGCAGCCTTCTTATGTCAGGCATCGTCAGGCATCACAAGGAGCACAAGAAAGCTAACACTAAAAGGTATCTAATTGCATCGGGCGAGAAGATAAAGAAGGTCGGGACCCGCCCCTGCCGACGAAGGCGCGCGGAGGCCTTGCCGCGAGCAGGGCGAACATATTCGAGCCCGCCCTTCGGGCGAGTATGATCGCGCGCTCGCGGCTGGGCCTCCGCGCGCCCCGCGTCATCGACAGAGCTCCCAGAAGGTTACGGCACTCGCCGCCGCCACATTCAAGGAATCCACCCCATGCATCATCGGGATGCGAACCGTGAGGTCGCACGCCTCGATCGTGGAGCCCGCAAGCCCGTCGCCCTCGGTCCCGAACACCATCGCCAGCCGCTCGATGTCCCGGAGGCGCGCGTCTCCCAGCGAGAGCGAGTCGTCGCGAAGCGCGAGCGCCGCCGTGGCGAACCCGCGCACGCCGAGAAGCCCCAGGCCATCCGCCTCGCCCCCGCGCGCCGGCCACGCGCCGAAGCGGCCCCAGGGCACCTGGAAGACCGTGCCCATGCTCACGCGCACTGCGCGCCGCACGAGCGGGTCGCAGCACGTGGGCGTGAGCAGCACCGCGTCAACCCCGAGCGCCGCGGCGCTGCGAAAGGCCGCACCCACGTTCGTGGCGTCGGTCACGCCCTCGAAGACTGCCACGCGCCGCGCCTCCGGAAGGCCCGCGAGCACGTCGGCCGCAGCCCGCTCGGCGGGCCGCCGCATCGCACAGAGCACGCCGCGCGTCACGTTGAAGCCCACGAGCCGCGAGATCTCCTCGTGGGGCAGCACGTAGACCGGGACCTCGGGCACCTCCTCGATGGTGAGGTGCCCCGCCCGCTCCCGCACGACGCCGCCGGACCCCGCGGCCTCGACCTCACCGACGAGCGCCGCCATCGACTCGACCTGTCGCTTCTCGAGAAGCAGCGACAGCGGCCTGAGCCCCGCCCGTATCGCCACGCGAACGACCTTCTCGGACTCCGCGACCAGCACGCCGGAGTTCGCCTCGAGGCGGCTTCGCAGCTGTCGGTCGGTCAGGCGGACGTAGGCGTCAAGCCGCTCGTCGTCCGCAGAGTCCACGTAGATGACGCCCATGCCACCACTCCCCAAAAAACGCAGACAGATGCCACTGCGACCCATCCATTTGTTCGGCATAGGGTACGATACTGCAAAGAACTCGGCGCGCGCCACGCGCGCTTTCATGGGCCTTCGGGCCGAGGGGGAACCATGGCACAGAACAACAGGGCTCGCGGGCGTCACGCCGCCCCGCATCGGGAGAGCTCGGGCGGCCGCACCGCCGCCATCGCAGTCGGCGTCATCGCCGCGGTCGTCGCCGTCGTGTACCTCGCGGGCGTCGCCGCGTTCTCGTTCATCTTCCTGCCGCGCACCACGCTCGATGGCCAGGACGTCTCGCTCAAGTTTGCCTCGTCGGTGAGCTCGGCCTACTCTTCCAAGGTGGCCACCTACCAGGTGAACGTCTCGGGCGACGGGCTCGACTACACGGTCAAGGGCGCGGACATCGGCCTCTCGTTCGACGAGGCCGCCTACGAGAAGGGCACGCTCGGGCAGATCAACGCCTGGGCCTGGCCGCTCGAGATCGTGCGGACGCACGACATCTCCGCCCAGTCCGGCGCCACCTTCGACGAGGACAAGCTGCGCAGCGTCTTCGAGGAGGTCGTCAACGCATACAACGAGAAGGCCACCCAGCCCACGGACGCCACCATCGCGTTCGACTCCGCCACGAACCAGTACCAGGTCGTTCCCGAGAAGGCCGGCACCGCCGTCGACCTCGACGCGCTCGTGAGCCAGGTCTCCGACGACATCAAGAGCCTGCCCTCGCGCATCACCGTGGACGACAGCGCCCTCGTCCAGCCCAAGGTGGCCTCGACCGACGAGACCCTCCAGACGGCTGCGAAGAACGCCAACAAGTTCCTGACGGCAGACATCCCCCTCACACTGGGCGGGGCCGCCGCCGGCGAGGTCACTAGGGCGCAGATTGCCGACTGGATCACCCTCGACGAGAACAACAACGCCACACTTGACCAGACGAAACTCGCCGCGTGGGTGAAGGACAACGTCGCCGCCAAGTACGACACGGTCGCCCAGGCGCGTACCTACACGCGCCCCGACGGCAAGCAGGTCTCCGTGCCGGCGAGCGACTCGCACTACGGCAACTACTACGGCTGGACCACCGACGAGGCCGCGCTCGTGACGCAGCTCACCTCCGCCATCGAGGCCGGCTCCACCACGGCCGTGGACATCCCCACCAAGCAGACCGCGAGCGCCGTACCCGATGCGGGCAAGCGCGACTGGGGCAACCGCTACATCGACGTCGACCTCTCCGAGCAGCATGCCCGCTTCTACGACGACTCGGGCAACATCATCTGGGAGACCGACTTCGTGAGCGGCGACCACTCCAAGAACTACGACACGCCGAGCGGCGTCTTCGTGCTCAACTCCAACCGCGACAGCGACCACGTCAAGCTCACGGGCGGCATCGACTCCAAGACGGGCCAGCCCTCCTACATCAGTTACGTCGACTACTGGATGCCCTTCATCGACAACGCCTGGGCCTTCCACGACGCGAGCTGGCGCAGCAAATTTGGCGGCACCGTCTACGAGACCAATGGTAGCCACGGCTGCATCAACCTCCCGCCCGAGAAGGCCAAGGAGCTGTACGGGCTGTGCAAGGTGGGCGACGTGGTGGTCGTCCACAACTAGGCTTGCGGGTGCGGGGCCGGGTAACGTCTTTCTTCGCTCGCATCCTTGCGCTTCGCGCTGAGGAAAATGCTCGCTCAGGAAGACGTGACCCGGCCCCGCACGCTCCCCTCAGCAGCTTACTTTGCTTCTTTTGAGGGCTGGAGCGAGATTATTCAATGAGATTGCTCCTGCTTGCTCACTACGTGAGCTCGTTGGTGGTCACGAGGGTCGATTGACCCTGCTTGATGGCGGCCAGATTACTTCCAGCGAGCGCCCAAGCACTGGCTTAATTTAAATTATGGGTGGCCGCGAGCCCAAACAGTGCCCTTTTCCGCATTCGAAAGGCCAGAGAATCAGACTAGAGGAAGGCCCTTCGGGCAAGAAGCAACGGTAAATCAGCCCCCGTGACCAGCAACCTGGAAATTGGCGCAGCAAGAAGCTGGCCAAAGTGGCAGAACCTGCGAGCAAGGCCATCGAAGGGGACACTCGTGCTGCCCTAGAAAAGAGGCCTCCCTGAGCAAGGAATCCGCCCAACCAAACGTATCCACACCACGCGCCACAGAAGCCCGCGTTACCCATGTGAGACGCCCCGCGGTAGCATGACCGCACCGGGCGTGTTCTGGTAGGGGGTTTTGTGCGCACGCACAACACCCCCTACCAGCTGCCTGAGCCCCGACGCGGACATGCCGCCAGCCGGGCGCCCTCCAGAAACCCCTAATTGAATTTGACCAGCTTACTAGCCACGCGATAGATGCCCAGCGTGAACTTCTCCCCCACCTTGGTCGGCAGGTTAGTGGCGATGCCCACCACGCCCATACGCGCGCGGCGATACATCCGCTTGTCGTACGCCTTGAGGTGGCGCCACAGCTCCTCGCAGTTGTCAATCGCGTCAGGCTTGTCTGACATGCGCGAGAAGATGGAGCACACGGCCATCATAAGCGTGAAGTACCCCACCATGTAGCTGCGAAGCTTTGGACTCTCGATGTCGTCGTAGAGGTGGTACGCGTCCATCATGATGCGGGTCACGCGCAGCTGCTGGTCGATGCGGCTCACCATCACCTTCTCGTTCACGCTCTGGTCATCTCGGCCGATGAAGTAGCGGTAGAGGTCGACGTCGAGGTAGTAGAGCGTCTTGCAGCGCGGAAGCGGCACGTAGGCGTAGATGTTGTCCACGTAGAACGTGTGAGCCGGCATCGGCACGCCGCCGTCTCTCAGGACGTCCACGCGGTAGCACAAAGAGTGCATGAGCAGGTTCTGCGACATGCTGAAGTGGCCGATCTTGTCCCAGGTCAGCACCTTGTTGCGACGTAGAACGTAGCGGTAGTCGATGACCTTGTGCGTGCCGTCCTCCACGTGCTCGTACACGTAGTTGGAGATCACGAGGTCAACGCGCAGGTCCTTGTAGATGAACCCACGCAGCGTGTCGAGGAGCTTGCGCAGCGACTCGCCGTCGAGCCAGTCGTCGGAGTCGACAACCTTGAAGTAGGTGCCCTCCGCGTTCTCGAGCGCCTTGAGCACCGCCATGCCGTGGCCGCCGTTCTCCTGGTGCACGGCCTTCACGATGTTGGGGTAGCGCGTTTGCCAGGCAAGCGCCTTGGCCAGTGTGTCGTCCTTAGTCGAGCCGTCGTCGACGATGATCACCTGCACGTCGTCGGCATGGCCACTGCCCTCGATGATCGACGAGATGCAGTGGTCCATGTAGGCAGCCGAGTTATAGCAGGGAATGCCAAAGGTTATGGTCTTGCCCATGTCGCTCATGCTCTGAGTCTCCTTGGGTGAGCCGGAAGCTTCTAGTTGTGCGCCGAGACGAGCTCGTCGGACAGCTTGAGGGCGCTCGCCGTGACGCCGTCCATGTCGTAGTAGCGGTACTCCGCGAGGCGGCCGACCGGGTGGAAGTTGGTGAGGCGGCTCACGCGGGCGAGGTACTTGCCGTAGAGCTCCTTGTTCTCCGGGTCGAGGATCGCGTAGTAGGGGGTCTCGCCGCTCTCCGGCGTGTAGGCCTTGGAGTACTCCTTCATGATGGTGGTCCTGCCCGGCACCACCTGGCCCGTCATGTTCTTGAACTCCGTGATGCGCGTGAAGTCCTCGCTCGTGGTGTAGTTGACCGTGCCCACCGGCTGGAACTGGTCGACCGGCAGGGTCTCGAACACCATGTCGAGCGTGCGGTACGGAAGCGCGCCGAGGTCGAGACCGAAGAGCTCGTCAAGCGGGCCCGTGTAGACGATCTCGCCGCCGTAGGGCTTGCCCATGACCTTGGCGTAGTCCTCGTCTACGGTCATGATGTCGCGCACGTCGACGTTCAGGAACACGTCGATGAGGTCGTGGTCGAGCAGGCGCTCGAACATCTTGGTGTAGCCCTCGGCCGGCATGCCCTGGTGTGCCACGCGCGGGAAGTAGCGGTCGTCGTCGCCCACGAACACCGGCACGCGGCCCGTGACGGACGGGTCGACCTGGTCGGGCGAGGTGCCCCACTGCTTCATCGTGTAGTGGAGGAAGACGTTCTCGTAGACGTAGTCCGCAACCTCCTTGAGGTCGGGATCGTTCTTCTCGCGCAGCTCGAGGATGGGCACCTTCTTGTTCTCGCCGAAGGTGTCGACGAGCTTCTGGTAGAGGGCCTCGCCGCGCTGCTCGCCAAAGGCGAGCTTGAGGCTCTGGTGGTTGAAGGGCACCGGCATGAGCTGGCCGTGGATGTTGGCGAGCACCTTGTGCTGGTAGTCGGTCCACTCGGTGAAGCGCGAGAGGAACTGGTGCACGCGGTCGCTCTGGGTGTGGTAGATGTGCGGGCCGAACTTGTGCACGAGGATGCCCGCGTCATCGACGTAGTCGAAGGCGTTGCCGGCGATGTGGTCGCGGCGCTCGAACACGGCGACGCGCCAGCCGCAGGCCTCGGCGAGGCGCCGAGCGCAGACCGACCCCGCATATCCCGCGCCGACAACGAGCATGTCGTACGAATCGGCGTTGAAGCCAGCGGGAAGTCCGCATGTGATACTCAATTTGAATCCTCTCGGTCGCCTGCAGGTACCACAAGAAGACGCACGCCTCCGCCCTGACGGGGACGTGCGTCCTCCAAATATCATCAGAAATTCTATCTCAGCCAAACCTATAATGTGACACGGCGCCACACGACGCCAAAGAACACAAAAAAGGAGCGAAATGAGCGATTTCCTGCAGCGCATGAAGGATGCCGCCAAGCGCGACGTCAAGACCATCGTCCTTCCCGAGGGCGAGGACCCGCGCACCATCGAGGCAGCCAAGCAAATCGTGGCCGAGGGCCTGGCCAAGCTCATCATCCTGGGCAACCCCGACGAGGTCCAGGTTGACGGCGTCGAGGTCGTCGACCCCAAGACCTCCGATAAGCGCGAGGCCTACGCGGCCAAGTTCGCCGAGCTCCGCGCCAAGAAGGGCGTCACCATCGAGCAGGCCCGCGAGCAGATGAACGACAACACCTACTTTGGCACCATGATGGTCAAGATGGGCGACGCCGACGGCCTGGTCTCCGGCGCCTGCCACTCCACGGCCAACACGCTGCGCCCGGCGCTGCAGATCCTCAAGACCGCCCCGGGCACCAAGCTCGTCTCGGCCTTCTTCGTGATGTGCACCAAGACGCCGGGGTTCGGCGCGAACGGAACGCTGATCTTCGCCGACAGCGGCCTCAACATCAACCCGACCGCCGAGGAGATGAGCGAGATCGCGCTGTCCTCCGCCGACTCGTTCCGCAACCTCGTGGGCGCCGAGCCGAAGGTCGCCATGCTCTCCTACTCCACGAAGGGCTCCGCCGGTGGTGACTCCGCCGCCAAGTCCAAGGAAGCCGCCGAGCTCACGAAGCAGAAGGCCCCCGAGCTGGCCGTCGACGGCGAGCTGCAGCTCGACGCCGCAATCGTGGACACCGTCGCCGCGTCCAAGGCGCCGGGCTCCGAGGTTGCCGGCCACGCCAACGTCCTCATGTTCCCGGACCTCGCCGCCGGCAACATCGGCTACAAGCTTGTCCAGCGGTTCGCTGGTGCCGACGCCTATGGCCCCCTGCTCCAGGGCATCGCGCGCCCGGTGAACGACCTATCGCGCGGCTGCAGCGCCGACGACATCGTGGGCGTCGTGGCCATCACCTGCGCCCAGGCGCAGCAGATGGGCGCGTAGGCCATCTGCCGTTTTGAGATACGCCTAGGGCTATCCGCAGGGTAGCCACAACGGACACCCCCCCCCTCAACACGGGAGCTTCTGACGTAAGCGCCGCCGCCCTACGAGCACAGGACGGCGGCGCTTCTGGTTTGAACCCTAGACCGATAAGCTGCAAGGCCATGCGTCTGAATAGGGTGCCTATAGCCGTTGCTTGAGCAGTATTTTCGAGGCTACGCCTCGAAATGAACTCCGCGTGTGAAAACTGGAGTTAGCCCTTCCATTACATAGGGGCAGACTCCGGTATTCACACGCGAAGTTGTTGCGGAATCGGCCATCCTGCTGTCAGCAGCAATTCGAAGTGAGCGAGCTCAGGAGCTCGAAGACCTCCGACACGCTGATGCCGCGCTCGTTGGCGTCGGGGCGCCCGATTACGACAACGCCACAGTCAGCCTCGTGGGCCGCCGTGAGCTTCTCGGGAAGACCGCCCGCAGCGCCAGTGTCCTTGGTGAGCAGCCAACGCGCGTCAACCTGACGCAGCATGGCCACGTTGAGGGAGCGCGAGAAGGGGCCTTGCATGCAGATGATGTGCTTGGCGGGATACCCGAGCGCAAGCGCGCGCTCCAGACCGGAAGCGACAGGCAGGATGCGCACGAACAGCCGCTCCTCATAGTCGCGTACCTGCGTGTATATGGGGAGGTCCTTGCTCCCCGTCGTGAGCAGCACTCCGCCGTCGAGCTCTGAGAGCCGCTCGGCCGCCTCTTGCGCGTCGGCGACCTCGATGACGCGCGGGGCGTCTGCGTCTGCAAGCTCCTCGTTAAGGGAGCTGGGACGCAGCAGGCGGATGTAGCGCGTGTCCGTGAGTCGGGCCGCATCGCGCAGGTTGGCGCTCACGACCGTGGCATAGGGATGCGTCGCGTCGACCACCACGTCAAAGCCGGCGAGCGCCACGCGCATCTCGTCGGCGTCGAGCCGACCCTGGCGGACCTCGATGCCCGGCAGGTCGCAGATGAGCTCGGCGCCATACTCGGTCGCCACGAACGCCGTCGCCGGCATGCCATGACGCGAAAGCAGGGCAAGCAGCTCATGCCCCTCCGAAGTCCCCGCAAACACCGCTCGGCGCATCATGCCCGCGTGACCTTGTAGAGAATGGCGTTCATGATGGCCGCTGCGATCGTCGACCCGCCCTTGCGGCCACGGGCAAGGATCGAGGGCATGCCGCTCGCAGCGATCTCGTCCTTGGCCTCGACCACGTTGACGAAGCCCACGGGAACGCCAACCACCAGCAGCGGGTCGAGGTGGCCGGCCTCCACCAGCTCGCGGATGCGCAGCAGCGCCGTGGGGGCGTTGCCGATGGCGAAGATGACAGGTCCCTCGAGCTCGCAGGCCTTGTCCATGCTCGCCACGGCACGTGTGGTCCCGTTGGCCTTCGCGGCCGCGGCCACGTCGGGGTCTGCCATGTAGCACAGGGCGGTATCGCCCAGCTTCTTGAGCGCGGGCTTCGAGATGCCGGCGAGTGCCATGTTCGTGTCCGTGACGATCGTGACGCCGCCTGCGGCTAGCGCCTCCGTCGTCTTTGCCACCACCTCGACACCCGGCCTGAACTCGAGCGTATCGGCGAAGCTGAAGTCGGCCGTCGTGTGGATGACGCGCTTCACCACGTGCGCGACGGCGGGGTCTACGCTCTTGCCCATCTCGGCGAGCTCTCGCGTGATGGTCTCGAAGCTGCGCGACTCGATGTCGGAAGGGCGCCCGGCGACGTCGCTTGCAAGGTTCTCCTTTGCCATTAGTACTCAACTCCCTCTCGCGCCACGACGCCATGCTCAAACGGATGGCGGACACAGCGCATCTCAGTGATGTAGTCGGCCACGTCGAGCACGAACTCGGGCGGGTTGCGACCGGTGACGACCAGCTCGGGTCCCTCCTCGGCACTCGCGGCCAGGGCGAGGGCCTCGCGCACAAGCTCGGGGCTCGCAAGGTCGGCTCGCAGCGCGGCGCAAAGCTCGTCAAGCACGACCAGCCGCGCATGGCCGTCCTGCATGAGGTCGATGACCTCGCGCAGATTGGCATCGTGCTCCCGGTGCGTGGCCTCGCGCTCGGCCGCGCTCATGCGACTCGTGAACTTGGCGGGTGGCGTCACGTGGAACACGCACGCGCCCTCACGCTCGAGCATCCCCATCTCGCCGCTCGTGCCGTCCTTGAGGAACTGGCAAATCGCGACGGGCCAGCCCCGCCCGAGGGCCCTCAGGGCCAGCCCCATGGCCGAGGTGGTCTTACCCTTGCCGTCGCCGCAGTAGACGTGGATCATACGCCCTCCTCCAGGATGCGATAGACCGCCTCCATGTCAAGCGCGTTGCGCAGGCCGTCGGCCAGAAGGTCGAACTGCCGCTCGCGATAGGCCTCAGAGGGCTCACTCATGGCCGCGACGCCCGGCAGGCCGCGGCGGGCGAGCATGAGGTTGACGAGCGCGTCGGCCACGCCGTCGGCGTCAAAGAAGCCGTGCAGGTAGGTGCCGAGCACGTTCTGCGCGACGTATCCCACGCAGCGCTGGTCACCCGCGCGCACGCAACCGTCCGTTACGGCGCCCGGCGCGAGGTTCGTGCGGCCCATGTGGATCTCGTAACCCGTGAGGGCAAGGGCGCCAAGCGGGGCAAACGCACTCGAGGGAGCGAGGTCGAGGTGGCCGACGTCGCGCGTGAGCGACTTGTCGCCGGCAAACGTGGTCTCGCAGGGAAGCAGGCCCAGGCCCTCGGCCTCGCCGCCGCCCTCCACGCCCTGCGGGTCGAGTAGGCGCTGGCCGAGCATCTGATAGCCCCCGCAAACGCCGATAATCAGTGTGCCCGTCTCGGCAAGCGCGCGAACGCAGGCGTCGAGGTCTCGCTCGCGCAGGCTTGCGAGATCGGCCATGGTGCTCTTGGTGCCCGGCAGGATCACGAGGTCAGGACGCCCAAGCTCTCTGGCCTCCTGAACGTAGCGCAGGTTGATGAGGGGATGGCGCTGGAGCTGGTTGAAGTCCGTGAAGTTAGAGAGCCGAGGCAGGCGCAGCACCGCGACGTCGAGCAGGCCAGAGCCGCCCCGCGAGGCCTCGAGGCGCTGCGAGAGGCTGTCCTCGTCATCGAGGTCGAGCGGCATCACGGGCACGACGCCCAGCACGGGAACACCGCACAGGCGCTCGAGATCGACGAGACCCGGCTTGAGGATGCCCACGTCGCCGCGGAACTTGTTGACCACGAACCCCTTCACGAGCGAGCGGTCGGCCTCGTCAAGCAACTCGTAGGTCCCATAGAGCTGGGCGAACACGCCGCCCGGGTCGATGTTGCCGGCAAGCAGCACGGGAGATTTCACCATGTGGGCGAGCCCCATGTTGACGAAGTCGTCCTGGCGCAGGTTGATCTCCGACGGACTGCCGGCGCCCTCGATGCAGACGATGTCGAACCTCTCCGCAAGGTCGTCGTAGGCGTGCTGGATGCCGGCCTTGAGGCGGCCCTTGTAGCGGTAGTAATCGGTGGCCTGCATCGTGGCAACAGGCTTGCCCTCGACGATTATCTGGCTGCCGCGGTCGCTCTCGGGCTTGAGCAGCACCGGGTTCATGCCCACCTCGGGCTCGATGCCACATGCCTGGGCCTGCATGACCTGGGCGCGCCCCATCTCGAGGCCGTCTGCGGTGACGCCAGAGTTGAGGGCCATGTTCTGGCTCTTGAACGGGGCGACGGAATAGCCGTCCTGCTTGAAGATGCGGCACAGGCCGGCCACGAGCACGCTCTTGCCGGCGTTGGACATGGTCCCCTGGACCATGATCGACCTTGCCCTAGGCATGTGGCGATCCCTCCTCAGGTGACGGGTCTTGGTTGCGTGGCGGGTCTGTATTGCGCGACGATTCCCGGTCGCACGGGTCTTGCTTGGCGTACAGCGCCCCGAGCGAGTCGCGCAGGGTGCGCACGAGTCGGTCGTTGGCGTCGGGCAGACGAACCGCGACGCGGTAGTCGCCCTCGTCGAGGCCCTCGTAGGCACGGCAGTCCCGGATGATGACGCCGCGCTGGGCCATGGCCTCGTACAGGCCGGCAGGCCCGGAAAAACAGAGGTAGTTGGCCTCACCCGGTAGCACCGCAAGGCCAAGACCAGCAAGCTCCGCCCGCAGGCGCGCGCGCTCCCGGGAGACGGCCGCGCGCGTGCGCCCGACCCACGTGCGCTCCCCAAGCGCCGCCACGCCGGCTGCCTGCGCCACGTTGGAGACCGGCCAGGCCTGGCCGGCGGCACGCACGCGCGCAAGCAGGCGCTCGTTTGAGCTCAGCAGGTAGCCGAGGCGGAGGCCGGGCATGCCGTAGAGCTTCGTGAACGCCGAGAGCACGGCAAGGTTGTCGAGCTCGCCGAGGAGGGGCCGCAGCGTGTGGGCGTCTGGGTCGTCCAGAAAGCCGTTGAAGCACTCGTCCACGACGAGCACGCACCCTATGTCATGGCAGCGTCGCGCAAGGCGCTCGAGCAGGCCCGTGGAAGCCGTCACGCCCGTGGGGTTGTTCGGGTTGCACACAAAGGCCATGTCACATCCCGCAACCGCCTCGAGCAGGCCCTCGTCGGGCACGAAGCACGCCTCACGCGAGAGCGCATAGTGGCGAATGTCTCCACAGCCCGAGCCACGCAACGCGAGCTCGTACTCCGAGAAGGTGGGTGCCAACACGAGCGCGCGCCGGGGCCTCAGGGCGGCCGCGAGGCGCCAGATGAGGTCGGCCGCACCGTTGCCGGGCAGCACCCAGGACGCCTCGAGCGCAAGGTGAGCGCCGAGGGCGCGCCTGAGCTCACGGCTCTCCGGGTCGGGGTAGGCCGTCGCCTGCGCAAGCGCCTCGCGGGCGACGCGCAGGGCCGCAGGGGCCATGCCAAAGGGGTTCACGTTGGCAGAGAAGTCAAGCGGTGCGGTGCCAAAGCGCTCCTCGTACTCCGCCACGGCGCCGCCGTGCGCCGTGAGCGGCATCGAAGGACGCCCGGCAGCCGAGGCAACAAGCTCGGCCGAGGCCTGTCCGGCAGCCGAAGTAACGAGCTCGCCCCCACCTTGCCCGGTGTCCGGAGCACCGAACCCGCTCGCCGCGCACGACTCGCCCGCACGCACGTGCCCGAGCTCCCCGGGGACCACCTCGGCGCTGCCGAGCGCGCCGGAGGCGCGAAGCGCCTCGAGCACGCGCGCATCGGGCGAGCCTATGACTGATCCTGTTGTCACGTCACACCTCACATGCGTCCGAGGGCAAGGAGCACGGCCATGCGCGCGCAGGCGCAGACGACGAGCGCGAGTACGCAGGCCACGTACATGAGCCGGCCGGCGCGCCTGATGTCGTCTGCCTCGATGGGCCGCGTGTCCACGCCCAACTGCGGCTTGTGGACAACCCTGCCAAAGTAGGTGGCGTCGCCGTTGAGATGGATGCCCAGGGCACCTGCCATGGCCGACTCGGTCTGGGCGGCGTTGGGGCTCTCCGACTTGTGGCGGTCGGAGCGCCACACCCTGCGGGCGCCCGCGCCGTCGAGGCCCGCGAGGGGCGCGGCGGCAACGATGCAGACGCCGGCAAAGCGCGCGGGCAGCCAGTTCACGACGTCGTCGGTGAGGGCGGCTGCGCGGCCAAAGTCAAGGTAGCGCTCGTTCTTGTAGCCGATCATGGAGTCCATGGTGTTCACGGCCTTGTAGGCGAGGCCCAACGGCGCCCCGCCCACGGCGAGGAATACGAGGGGCGCAATGACGCCGTCGCTCGCATTCTCCGCGACCGTCTCGACGGCCGCGCGGGCCACGCCCGACTCGTCAAGGCGGGCGGTCTCGCGCCCGACCACCATCGAGACCGCCTTGCGGGCGGCTGGCAGGTCGCCGCGCAGCAGCTCGGCACGCACGGCCATGGTCTGGCGCCTGAGCTCGCACGCGGCAAGCGCCTGGTACGACAGCCAACTCTCCACGGCAAGCCGCAGCCAGGGGCTCACGAGCCCGCAGAGCCACAGCACGGCGCTCGTGAGCACGAACGTCGAGATTACGAGAATGGCGACCAGCACCTTGCCAGCCGCGCGCAGGCCGCGCTGCGTGGACGGGAAGGCTGCGCGCAGCCTCGGCTCGAGGGCGCTGATCGCACGCCCCATGAGCACCACCGGGTGCGGCAGCCAGCGCGGGTCGCCGAACACGGCGTCGAGCACAAAGCCGATGACGAGGGCGAGTATCGTCGTCATGCCGCCCCACCGCCCCGGCGCTCCTGCCAGAGCGCTGCCGCCCGCACGAGGCGCTCGGCCGGCGCCGCATCTGCCGGCCAGAAGAGATGCGGATAGCCCGCATAGAGCGTGGCCGTGCTCACGGCCGCGTCCCAGCGCCGGGCGCGCCCGGGCTTCGAGGCCACGAAGGAGTCGCCCTCGTGCGTCGAGTGCCAGTAGTGGAACTCGTGGGCGCGCAGGCGCTCTCCCGCCCGCGCGATGAGGCCGTCGCCACGAGGATCGAGGTCGATGTAGCCAAAGTGGCGCAGCTTGCCCTCGTTGGCGCAGGTCCCCGGCAGGGCACCCACCATGTCCCAGGCCGCGCCCTCGGCATCCTCGAGCGACTCCTGCAGGTACATGAAGCCGCCGCACTCGGCAACGGTCGGGAGCCCCGAGGCGATGGCCTCGCGCAGGGCCGTGCGCATCGCCGCGTTGGCGCTTAGGCGCGCGGCATGGAGCTCGGGGTAGCCGCCGCCCAGGTAGAGCGCGCACGTGCCCTCCGGGAGCGCCTCGTCGGCAAGTGGGCTGAACGCCACGACGCGCGCGCCGAGGTCCTCGAGCAGTCGGAGGTTCTCGGTGTAGTAGAACGAGAATGCGGCGTCGCGCGCGACGGCCACCACGGGCGAGCGGTCCGTCACGGGCTCCGCCACAAACGGGGGCTCGGCCATGGCCGGAGCCTCGGTCGCGAGCGCGAGCAGGCGCTCCACGTCGAGCGTCTCGGCAAGCGTGTCGGCCAGGGCGTCCACGCGCGCGGCGAGGTCTGCCACCTCATCGGCGTCAACGAGCCCCAGATGGCGGCTCTCGAGGGCAAAGCGCTCGTCTGAGGGCACGTAGCCCACGCAGGCCACGCCGCACTCGGCCTCGATCATGGGGGCGAGCACGTCGTAGACCGCCTTCGTGCAGCGGTTCAGGATGACGCCCGCCACCTGTGAGGGGGTGCGAAACGTCGCAAACCCCTTCACCTGAGCCGCGAGCGAGACCGAGGCGCCACGGGCGTCGAGCACCAGGACGCACGGCGTGGAGGTGGCGCGCGCCACGTCGTAGCTGCTCGCACGCACCCCCTCGCCCAGGATGCCGTCGTAGTAGCCCATGACGCCCTCGAGCACCGCTATGTCGCAACCCACTGCGTCGCGCGCGATCAGGGAGCGCACGCGCGACTCGTCGCAGAAGAACAGGTCGAGGTTGCCCGTCTGGGCGCCGGCCATGCGCCGGTGGAACGTCGGGTCGAGGTAGTCTGGCCCGCACTTGAGCGCGGCCACCGAGAGGCCGCGACGCGCAATCAGCCGCACGAGCCCGCACGTGAGCGTCGTCTTGCCCGAGCCCGATGCGGCGGCGGCGAGCATGAGCCTCGCACAGCTCGTGCTCATGCGCACACCCCCTCTGGGGACCCTTGGCCCTCGGCAGGAACAGCCGAGGCGGCACCCCGCGCTTCCCCGCCAGCCTCAGGCGCGTCCGCGACGCCCTGGGCGCTCACGAGAAACACCGGGTTCTGCGCGCGCATGAGGTGGTAGGGACCGATCTTGTCGGCGCGCGAGGCCTGGACCTGCGCGGCGTCGAAGCCCTCCCACCCCGCACCCGCGAGCAGCTCGGTGGCGTGGGCCAGCGTCTCGAGCGTGATGGCAGAGACGCACACGCGCACGCGCGGGTTGGCCGCACGGGCGGCCGCGAGCACCTCGGCGAGCGTGCCGGCCGAGCCGCCCACGAAGACGGCGTCGGGCGCGGGCAGGCCCTCGAGCGCCTGGGGCGCCTTGCCAGCAACCACGTGCAGGTTCGACAGGCCAAAGCGGCGGGTGTTCTCGCGCACGAGCTCTGTGGCCTCGGCCTTGCGCTCGACGGCCCAGATGTCGCCGGTGCGCGAGAGCAGCGCGCACTCAACGGAGACCGAGCCGGTGCCGGCACCCACGTCCCACACGGTGTCGCCGCGCGCCACGCGCAGCTTCGCGACGGCGGCCGCACGCACCTCCTGCTTGGTCATGGGCACCTTGGCGCGCACGAACAGCTCGTCGGGGATACCCGGCGTGGCCCAGGGCCACCCGGCCTCCACGGCGCAGGTACCGGGGCTCGCAGCCTCCACGAGCATGACCGAGAGGGTGTCGAAAGGCTCTCCCGCGAGCTCGGCCGCCGTGGAGCACACCACGCGCTGCTCTGGATAGCCCAGCCGCTCCCCCACGCTCACGCGCGCGTCGCCCAGGCCGGCGTCCACGAGCCGCGCGCACAGCTCGCCGACGGACGTGCGCGCGCCGCCCGTCACGAGGAAGAGCTCGCCGCCCTCTCGGGCCTCCGCAGCCACGTCGAGCTCCACGCCGTGTGCGGAGCGGAAGCGCCATCCCTGCCACGGACGCTCGAGCGCCGCAGCGAGGCACTGCATTGAGCTGATGCCCGGGACCGTGCGCACCTCGACGTCGCCAAGCGCGTCGCGCAGGCGCGCAGCCAGCCCACGGGCGCCCGAGAACATGCCCACGTCGCCGCTCATAGCCACGACGGCGCGCCGCCAGCTGCCCTCGGACAGCGCCGCCACGATGTCGGCCGAGAGCACGGCCGGCACGCGCCGGGCATGCTCGGCCACCTCAAGCCCCTCGATGAGCCTCGGAGCACCTACCACGATGTCGGCCTCGGCCACCACGCGGGCGGCCTCGGCCGTCATGAGCGAAGAGGTGCCCGGGCCCATTCCTGCGATGCACACACAGCGCTCGGGCGCAATCGTCTCGGCCTGCTCCATGGCTTCCTCCTACTCGACGATCTGACGGTAGCCGCGCGGCGTCACCATCTTGCCGCGGACCACGCGTGTGCGGTCGTTGCCAACGTAGACGGTCGTGAACATGTCGGCGTCGAGCGTCTTGAGGCCCTCCAGGGTCGTGAGACTGCTCTCTTGCCCCTCGCGGCCGATGTTGCGAACCCAGCCGCACACGCATGAGGCAGGCTTGCCGGCGTCGATGAGGATCTGCGCCGCGCGGGCAAGGTGGCCTGCGCGCTTCTTGCTGCGCGGATTGTACAGCGCGAGGCAGAAGTCTGCCTGTGCCACGGCAACGAGCCGGCGCTCGATGAGCTCCCAGGGGGTGAGCAGGTCTGAGAGCGAGACGCATGCGAAGTCGTGCGAGAGGGCGGCGCCGAGTACGGCGCTGCCGCTCTGCGCGGCGGTCACGCCGGCAACGACCTCGATGTCGACCTCGGGATACTCCTCAGCGAGCTCGAGCATGGGGCTCGCCATGCCGTAGACGCCCGCGTCACCTGAGCACACCATGCACACGCTCTGGCCCTCCTGGGCCCGGTCGAGCGCCATGCGGCAGCGCTCGACCTCGCGCATCATGGGCGTAGCCAGCGTGGGCTTGCCGGGAAACAGCGGCTCCACGAGGCGGATGTACTCGGTGTAGCCCACGATGAGATCGCAGGCATCGAGCGCCTCGCGAGCCTCGAACGTCATGCCCTCGGCACCGCCGGCCCCGATGCCCACCACGCGTACCAGCTTCATTGTGTCCGTCCTCTCGTCAGTCAATCTCGTCAGTCAAGTTAGCGGGTGCATATGCCCCGCGGCCCCCTCCCGCCCGAGGAACCGAGGGGAGGCGACCCCGGGAGCGCTAGTCGAAGGAATAGCACACGGGGCGCTGCGCGAGCGCGAAGGTGGTGCCCCCGCCGGCGCGCTTGGGCACCACGAGCCTGCCGCCGCCCACAAGCGCCGCACGCTCGCATACGTTGTCGACGCCCGTGACGCTCGACACGAAGGCGCTCGCGGTAAACGATCCCGGCACCTGGCACAGCCGCTCGGCAGGCCAGGTCTCAAGCGTCCAGCCACGCCGTGCGCAGAACTCCAGCAACCCCGGCTCGTGCGCCTTGAGGTCGATGGAGCCCACGGACACGACGGCGCGCTCGTCGAGCGTGCGCCCGTCAAGCTGCGCCGCACCGACCCAGCCGCGCTCGAGCGCGGCCTCGGGGATGTTCCTCCGGCAGCCGACGCCCACCGACACGCATCGCGGCACGAGGCGCAGCGCCCCCTGGGGTGCCTCGGGCACCGCCCAGGGCGACACCACGACGTCAGCCTCGCGGGCGTCGTGCGTGAGCTCGACGCCCGTGGGCGGCGCACCGTCAAGCCGCACGCCCTCGTCTGCCCACACGCGCACGGTGCCGCCCGCCAGGAGCTTGCCACTCACGGCCTTGATGGCGCGGGGGTCGGGGATGGCGAGGCCGGCCCGTGTGGCCCAGGTGTCGACGGCCCACAGGCCGCGGTTGTCGGTGGCGGTGGTGATCACGGGCGTGGCACCGGCGGCGGCCGCAACGACGGTAGCCAGGCGGTTGGCCCCGCCGATGTGGCCCGAGAGCAAGGAGACCACCCAGTGGCCGCCCTCGTCCATCACGAGCACCGCCGGGTCGGAGGTCTTGGCATGCACGTGGGCGGCGATGGCGCGCACGGCGATTCCCGTCGAGCCGACGAACAGCAGGGCGTCGTCGGAGGAGAAGTGCGAGGCAGTCCAGGCGGAGAGCGACTCGTGCCCCTCGCCGTAGCACCCCGTGACGCTGTGGCACCAGGGCTCGTCGAGGTCTGCCGCGAGCGCGCCGCTCATGAGCGTCGCCATGACGTCGTTGACGAGGCGCTCGCCGGCCTGCGTGAACGCGATGCAGGCGATGCGCTTCGCTCGCGCGCTCACGGCCGCACCACGAGCGTGGTGAAGTACCCACCGCGCTCCGGGGCGTCATCGAGGCTCTCGGCAACGACCTCGCTCGGCATGCCGCAGTCCTGCACGAGACTCGTCCGCTCGTAGACCCCGGCGCTGCGGAGCTCATCGCGCAGGCGCGGCAGGCTTTTGCCGGCCTTCATGATCACCTTGGTGCCCGGCAGCGCCAGCGCCTCGGCGAGCTCGCCATAGCCCGAGGGGACGATGGTGAGCGGGCTCGTCATCGAGGGCGTGAGCGTGGTGTCGAGACGCGCCGCGACGGCGCAGAAGCTCGGCACGCCGCTCACCATGCCCACCGCGTAGCCAGCAGGCTCCAGCAGCTCCTTCATGTAGCTGAAGGTGGAGTAGATGGAGACGTCGCCGAGGTTGGGCATGGCAACGTTGTGACCGGCGTCAAGCTCGAAGGCAATGGCGGCGGCCGCGCGCTCGTGGCTCGCGTGCAGCACGGCCGCATCGCGGCTCATCTCGAAGCGCAGCTCGAGCACGCGCTTGTCGCTGAGGTCCACGGCGCGCCGTGCGATGTCGAGGGCGCAGGTGCCCCCGCCCGAGGTCTGCGGCGCCACCAGCACGTCTGCCTCGCGCAGCACGCGCACGGCCTTGAGGGTGAGCAACTCCGGGTCGCCAGGGCCCACGCCCACGCCCCAAAACGTCCCCTTGGCGCCACCCCGTGAATCGGCGGCCGCAGCAGCGTCCGCGCGGCCCGCGAGCGGGGTCTCAACCGTATCCATAGCGTATCCTTTCGCGAATGTGTGGAGTGGGCTGCCGGTGGCCTACCGTGCGGCCGCGGCAGGTAACGCGGGGTGCGTGGGGGCAACGGGCGGCAGGCCGGCCGAGGCGCGCATGGCGGCTATGAGCTCGTTGCAGCCGCGCGTGCGGCCGAACTCCCCGTAGCGTTTCGAGAACATGATCGCGCCCGTCTCGAAGGCTCCTGCGGCCCTGCGGTCGATGTGCTCGCCGATGGCGTCCATGAGCGAGCGGCATACGGCCTCGAGCAGGCCCTTGTCGGCCAGAATCCCCATGCAGGCATCGGTGGTGGCCGCCGACATGATCGCGCGGCAGCAGGCCGTCGAGGCGCCGGCGATCGCCGCGTGCGCGCAGACGATCTCGCAGCGGCAGTCGGCCACGCGCGAGTGCGTGTTCATGACGCCGCCGGCAACCTTGGCGAGCTTGCCGGAGTGCCCCACCACGAGCACGCGTTGAAAGCCGTGGTTGGCCGCGGCGTCGAGCGCCTCGCCGAGGAAGTTGGAGAACGAGACTTCTGCGAGGCCGTCGAGCTCGGCGAGCTCGCGCACATGGTCGGCCCCGTAGTTGCCGGGAACGAGCACGAGGTCGCGTGCGCCCTCGGCGGCCTTCTGGCGGATCTCGAGCTCGATGCTGGCGACGAGCGCCCGCTCGCTCATGGGCCGCACGATGCCCGAGGTGCCTAGGATCGAGATGCCGCCCTCGACGCCCATGTGCGGGTTGAAGGTCTTTGCCCCCACCTCGGCGCCCGTGGGGGCGTAGATGACGACGTCGATGCCCCCGTCGCAGCCGAGCTCGTCGCAGGCGCGCGTCACCTCCTCGGCAATCATGCGCCGCGGCGTGGAGTTGATGGCCGCCGCGCCCACAGGCTGGTCGAGGCCCGGCTTGCGCACGATGCCTATCCCCTGCCCGCCCTCGACGCGCACCCGAGGCTCGCCCTCCGCGCGCGCGCCGCGTCGGACGCGCGCGTAGACGAGCATCCCGTCGGTGGAGTCGGCGTCATCTCCCCCGTCCTTGCGGATGGCCGCCCGGGCGGTCGAACCGTCCTCGGCAACGGCCGCGTCGAGCACGTCGGCGTCGACGCGTAGCCCGCTCGGGGTCACGAGGCCCACGCGCGCAGGAACGGTGCCGCTCAGCAGGCCCCGCGTTGCCGCCTGCGCGGCCATGGCCGCGCAGCTGCCCGTCGTGTAGCCGCAGCGCAGGCGCTTCGTGCCGTTGAAGATGTAGTGGCTGCCGGCGGCGTCTGCCTGCGAGGTCCCGGCCGCGTGCGTCTCGGCGAGCGCGTCGTCGGCGGCAGACGGCGCGGGGCCCAGGGGCCTCGGCGCCCCGGCCACCGACCCCGGCTCGTCACTAAGCCGCATGGCGCGCCCCTCGCCTGAGCTCGCGCGGCGCGGCGACCGTGAGCCGCTCGGCGTCGCGGGCATGCTCGGCGTACATGGCGCGGATGTCGGGGAGCTGGCCCAGGCCCTCGAGGTTGCAGGTCACCTCGTAGCCCGCGGCGCGCAGACGGCTCGCCCACGAGTCCTCGCCGTCTCCGGCCATGTCGTTCTTCGAGTGGTCGCCGGCGACGAGCATCAGGGGCGCGAGCGTCACGCGCGAGTAGTCACGCTCGCTCAGAAGGCCCATGACGCAGTCGAGGTCGGGCTGCGCCTCGACGGTGCCCACGTAGAGGTCGGTGCGACCCAGCAGCATGGCGTGGAAGTTCATGGCCGCGTACACCACGTTGGAGAACCGGTCGGTGCCATGCCCCATGAGCACGACGGCACGACCCTGTTCGGCCTGGTAGTGCCCGGCCATCACGCGCATCACGCGCTCGGCGTCGGCGGTGCCCGACAGCAGGGGCTCGCCCACGCAGACACGGTCGAACAGGGCCGCGCAGTCGACGACCTGGCTGCGCAGCTTGTCGAACTCCTCGCCAGGCATGAGGTGGCCCGGCTGCACGGTCACGTCGTTCACGCCGGCGGCGGCCATGCGCACGAGCGCCTGCCGCACGTCGGGGACGTCCTGGCCGCGCCCGCGCAGCACGCGACGGATGATCGAGCTCGTGTAGGCCTGGGCGAGCAGGGCGTCGGGCTCGGCCTCTAAGAGCGTGTTGGCCACCGCGTCCAGGCAGCTCGCCTGGGCGTCGGCGTGGCTCGTGCCAAAGCTCGCAAACAGGATGCCGCGCATGGTCTCCTCCTAGTTGTCGTTGTCCGCGTCGTCCGCCACGCATGCGTCCCCGGGGGCCTCGCCCCGTGCCGGGGCAGCGTGGCTCGCCTTGCGGAACAGGGTGGTGAAGGTGGGATCGTACAGCTTGCTGCGGTCGTGGGGCCCCGCAAGCACGCCGCCCACCACCACGAGCGCCGTAAGGCAGATGCCGTTGTCGGCGCCGGTCTGGGCGAGCGTGCCCACGGTGCAGCGTAGCACCCGCTCGTCGGGCCAGGTGGCCTTGTAGACGATGGCCGCCGGCGTGTCGGGCGTGTAGGCCCCGCCCGCCAAAAGCTCGGCCTGGAGCTTGTCGAGCATGCTCGCCGAGAGGAAGACGACCGTCGTGGCGCCGTGGGCCGCAAGGTCGCGCGTGGCCTCGCCGGCGGGCTTGGGCGTGCGGCCCTCGAGGCGCGTGAGGATCACGCTCTGGCTCACGCCCGGGAGCGTGAACTCGGCGCGCAGCGCCGCGGCCGCCCCGCAGAAGCTCGAGACGCCCGGGCAGACGTCATAGGAGATGCCGAGGCGGTCGAGCTCGTCCATCTGCTCGCGGTGCGCGCCGTAGATCGAGGGATCGCCCGTGTGCAGGCGCACCACCTCCTTGCCCTCGGCATCAGCCGCCGCCATGACCTCGATGACCTGCTCGAGCGTCATCCGCGCGCTGTCATGGATGGCGCAGGAGGGCTTGCAGGCCTCGAGCAGCTGGGGGTTCACGAGGCTTCCGGCCCAGATCACGACGTCGGCCTCGGAGAGCAGGCGCTGTCCGCGCACGGTGATGAGGTCGGGGGCGCCGGAGCCGGCGCCAACGAAGTGGATCATGCGTTCCTCGCTTCCTCGCCCGCAGCAGGCGGGCGCTCGGTCATGCTGTGATGTTTCCCCACTCGGCGGCTGTCTGTATACTGGGCGGCATGAAACTCTTCCCCTTTACATGCCTGCGACCAACCGCCGCCTCCGCGCCGGCGCTCATGACGCTGCCCTACGAGGACCTCGCGCTCGCGCCGGCCGCAGAGCACGAGCGACATGAGGCGGGCATCGACTGGCCGCATGGCTCGGGCGCCGGCGAGCGCCGCGAGCTCGCGCGCCGCATCGCGTGCGGCGAGCTCGTGGCCGACGAGCGCCCGTGCCTGTACGTCTACCGCATCGACACGGCCGAGGGAGGCGCCCTCACCGGGGTCGTCGGGTGCTGTGACGTCGACGACTACCTGAGCGGAGTCATCCGCCGCCACGAGCAGACGCGCGCCGCGGTGGAGCAGACGCGCGCGGCGCACCTCGAGGCCCTGGGCGCGCAGACCGGCCCGGTGCTGCTCGCCCACCGCCCCAGCGCCCAAGTGGGCGCCGCGGTGGGCCGCGTGATTGCCCAGAGCGCGCCAGGCCTCGACCTCACCGATGCCCTCGGCGCGCGCAACCGCGTCTGGCGTCTCGAGGAGCCGGACGAACAGGCGCCGGTGCTGCAGGCGTTTGCGCACGTCACCCGCGCCTACATCGCCGACGGCCACCACCGCATGGCGGCAAGCGCCTCCGTCGCTCGCGCGCGCCGCGCGCGAGGCGAGGTCGGCGGCGCGGGGACGTTCCTCGCGGCGCTGTTCGACGCACAGGACTTCGCGCTGCTCTCCTGCAACCGCATCGTGCGCGGCGCAGCCGACGGCCTCGTGGGCAAGCTCCGCGCGGCGGGGCTTGGCGTCACGGCGCTCCCCGGCCGGCCTGCCACGCAGCGCAGGGGCCATACGAGTGTCCTGCGCGAGGGCACGTGGTTTGACGTGTGCCTTGGGCCCGCGCCGGCAGGAGGCGCGCTCGCCGCGCTGGACGCCACGCTGCTCCAAGACCGCGTCCTTGGGCCCATCCTCGGCGTGGACGACCCACGCCGCGACGCGCGCATGGCGTTCGTGGGAGGCATCAGCGGCCTCACGGGCCTCGAGCGGGCCTGCGGCGCGCACGACGCTGCCTTTGCGCTGCGGCCCCCCGGCATCGATGACGTGCTCGCCGTGTCCGACGCGGGCCTCGTCATGCCGCCCAAGTCCACCTGGTTCGAGCCCAAGCCCAGAGGGGGCCTGTTCGTCCGGCTCATCTAGCCACCCGTGCGCGCCCATGGGGCTTCCTAGGGCCGCTCGGGGACCATGGACCCACGCAGCTCGCGCCAGCGCGCAACCACGGCCTCGACGAGGCTGTCAATCGTGGCACGCGCCGACACCTCGCACGAGAACCCATGGGCTCGCGCCGCGGCGGCGCACATGGGACCTATGCAGACGGCAGGAAGGTTCGCCGCATCGAGCTCGGGGAACGCCTTGGCGAAGCCGTCGGCGGTGCTCGCGCTTGTGAAGGTCACAAGCAAGGCGTCGCCGGCCTCGATGCGAGCGCGCTCGTGCTCGTCAACGGCGTCGCCGACGAGCACCGTCTCATAGCAGGCAACGTCGTCGACGACAAGGCCTGCCTGGACGAGCCCCTCGGACAGCTCGGGAGAGCCGATGGCGGAGCGGAACAGCAAGACGCGCTCGCCAGCCCTGCTGCGCGCCGCGATGTCGGCGGCGAGGTGCGCCCCGTCGAAGACGTCGGGCACGAGGTCGGGCTCGATCTGGTGGCGCCTGAGCTCGTCGGCCGTGGCGGATCCGATGGCGGCAACGCCCACGCCGGCGAGCCAGCGAGCGTCCCGGCCGGCGCAGTGCAGCGCGTCGAAGAGGCACCGCACGCCCACCGTGCTCGTGAGGACCACCCAGGCATGCTCGCGCAGGCCCTCGATGGTGCCCACGAGCGTCTCGCTCGGCACGGGGCGCGTCTCGATGCAGGGAGCCTCGATGACGTCGGCACCCAGCTCGCGCAGGTGCCTCGTGAGCGTTCCCATGCGATCGGCCGGCCTCGTCACGGCCACGGTAAGGCCGCGCAGCGGAAGCTTGTCATACCAGTCGAGGGTCTCGGCGAGCGCGCAGACCTCGCCCACCACGAGGATGGCCGGACTCGCAACGCCAGCGTCGCGGGAGGCGTCGGCAACGGTGGCAAGGGTGGCGTCGACGCGGCGCTGGCGCGCCGTCGTGCCGCGCTCGACCATGGCCGCCGGCGTCGAGGGGTCCATGCCCGCGGCGAGCAGGCCACGGGTGATCTCGGGCGTGGTTGAGACGGCCATCATGAACACGAGCGTGCCGCCCACGCGCGCGAGCGCGTCGAAGTCCATGCCGAGCTCGCCGTTCTCACGCCGGTGCCCCGTCACGAAGTGGACCGAGGCGGCGCAGGTTCGGTCGGTTGCAGGGATGCCCGCGTATGACAGCGCGGCGACGGCACTTGTGACGCCTGGGACGACCTCGAAGGGCACGCCGGCGGCAGCGAGCTCGCGCGCCTCCTCGCCCCCGCGACCGAAGATGTAGGGGTCTCCGCCCTTGAGGCGCACGACGCGCCTGCCCGCCAGCCCCTCGCGCACGAGGATCTGGTTGATCTCGTGCTGGGGAACGGGGTGGCAGGCGACCCGCTTGCCGACGTAGACGCGCCTCGCCTGCGGGCACAGGCCCAGCAGCTCGTCGTTGATGAGGCGATCGTAGACCACCACGTCGCAGCGACCGAGCAACTCGGCCGCACGGCGCGTGAGCAGTCCGAGGTCGCCGGGGCCCGCGCCCACGAGCGCGACCGATCCCGACGTCCCCTGCGTAGGCCTAGCCTCTGTTGGCATCGCTTCTCACCTCCACAGCGAGCGCCGCGGCGCCGCTCTCGATGTCGTCGGCACCCAGCTCGCGTGCGCCGTAGGCGACGGAGGTCGCGTCGTCGCTCGCATACATCCCCGTGAGGGCGACGCCGCCCGTGGAGGCGTCGTAGGTGGCGTAGGCGGCGCAGGGCTTGGTGCAGCCGCCGTCAAGGGCCCGCACGAAGGCGCGCTCGGCCAGGGCGCAGGCGCGCGACGAGGGGCAGTCGAAGGACTGCGCCCATGAGGCGTCAGACCCCAGGCGAGCCTGCGCGACGATGATGCCCTGCCCTGCCGCAGGCAACATCTCGCTCACGGAGAGGCGCCGGGCGATGCGCTCGGCTAGGCCGAGGCGCTTGAGGCCCGCGGCGGCGAGCAGCAGGGCGCTGTACTCGCCGGCGTCGAGCTTGGCGAGGCGCGTGTTGACGTTGCCGCGCACGCTCTCCACCCGCACGCCACCAAACACGCCGGCGAGCTGCAGCTGGCGCCGCTGGCTCGAGCAGCCCACGGGAGCCTCGCTCTCGCGCAGGTACGCCTCGAGGTCGAAGCCGGGAGCCGTGGCGTCGACGCCAGCCGGGAGCACCACGGCGTCGCGTGGGTCCTCACGCGCGGAGAACGCAACGAGCGGCAGCACGGCGGGCGTGTCCATGGGGAGGTCCTTGCAGCTGTGGACCGTCACGTCGACCTCGCCTGCGGCCAGGGCACGGTCGAGCTCGCGGACGAAGAGCCCCTTGCCGCCCACCTCGGGGAGGGGCCGGTCAAGGATGCGGTCGCCCGTCGTGGTGATGGGCACGAGCCGACACGTGATGCTCGGGTCTGCCGTGACGACCGAGCGCGCGAACAGCTGCGCCTGGGCGAGCGCGAGGGCACTCGCACGGGTTCCGATACGCAGGGTCGTCACCTCTGGCGCACCCCCTCGGCCGGCCTGGCGCCCAGGCGCGGCGTATGGGTCCTAGGCGCGCTCACGCAGTCCTCCAAACACCTCGCGCGCCGCGTTGATCGTCGCGTCGATGTCGGCGTCGGAGTGGGAGGCGCTGACGAACAGGGCCTCGAACTGCGAGGGGGCAAGATAGACGCCACGGTCGAGCATGCCCGCGAAGTAGGCGGAGAAGGCGTCCGTGTCGCAGGCGAGGGCGTCGGCGTAGCAGCGCACGGGCGCGCCCGCGCTGAAGTACACGCAGGCCAGCGAGCCCACGCCCTGCACGACGGCGGTGCCCGCGCACGCCCGGGCAAGCCCCTGCGTCAGCCGCGCGGCGCGCTCGTCGAGCCGGTCGTAGAAGCCGGCGTCGGAGGAGAGGATCTCGAGCTGCGCGGCGCCCGCGGCCATGGCCACGGGGTTGCCCGACAGGGTACCGGCCTGGTAGACCGGGCCGGCCGGAGCCACGAGCTCCATGAGCTTGCGCGAGCCGCCGTAGGCGCCCACGGGCATGCCGGCGCCGATGACCTTGCCATAGGTCACCAGGTCGGCCCGCACGCCAAAGCGCTCCTGGGCACCCCCCGCAGCCAGGCGGAACCCCGTGATGACCTCGTCGAAGATGAGCAGCGAGCCCACCTTGTCGCACAGCGCGCGCAGGCCCGCGAGGAAGCCCTCCTCCGGCGGCACCACGCCCATGTTGGCGGCCACCGGCTCCACGATGATGGCCGCGACCTGTCCCTCGTTCTCACCGAGCAGACGCTCGACGCTCGCGAGGTCGTTGTAGGTGGCGAGCAGCGTGTCCGCCGTGACGGCCGCGGGCACGCCCGGCGAGTTGGGCACGCCGCCGGTGAGGGCGCCCGAGCCGGCCTTGACGAGCATGCTGTCGACGTGGCCGTGGTAGCAGCCCTCGAACTTGATGACCTTGTCCCTGCGCGTAGCCGCACGCGCGAGGCGCAGGGCGCTCATGACGGCCTCGGTGCCGGAGTTCACGAAGCGCACCATCTCCAGGCCCGGCACCATGCGGCACATGAGCTTGGCGTGGTCGGCCTCGCCGGCAACGGGGGCGCCAAAGGACAGCCCGCGCGACGCGGCAGAGATCACGGCCTCGCGGATCGCTGGATGGTTGTGCCCCAGGATGAGCGGGCCCCACGAGTCGACGTAGTCCACGTAGTCGTTGCCGTCGACGTCAATGATGTGCGACCCCTCGCCGCGAGCGATGAACGGCGGCTCGAGGCCCACGCTCTGGTAGGCGCGCACCGGGCTGTCGACGCCCCCGGGAAGCACCTGGCGCGCCTCGGCGAACAGGCGATGCGATGTCTCGTGGGTGAGGCTCATTATCCGATCCTTCCCTCAGCGATGGCGTTGGCGATGCGCTTGGCGTAGTAGGTGATGAGGATGTCGGCGCCGGCGCGGAAGATCGACACGGCGCTCTCGGAGACGATGTTGTCCTCGTCCACGAGGCCGGCCGCCGTGGCCGCCTTCACCATCGCGTACTCGCCGCTCACCGAGTAGGCGGCCAGCGGCAGGTCGGTGGCCTCCTTGACGCGGCTGATGACGTCGAGGTAGGCAAGCGCGGGCTTGACCATGAGGATGTCGGCTCCCTGCTCGGCGTCGATGAGGCTCTCCTTGACGGCCTCGCGCACGTTGTGCGGGTCCATCTGGTAGCCCTTGCGGTCACCGTGCGCCGGCGCGGAGTCTGCGGCACCTCGGAAGGGACCGTAGAAGGCCGAGGCGTACTTGGCCGAGTAGCTCATGATCGGGGTCTGGTCGTAGCCCGCCTCGTCAAGGGCGGAGCGAATGGCCGCCACCTGGTCGTCCATCATGGCCGAGGGCGCCACCATGTCGGCGCCGGCCTCCACCTGGGAGACGGCGGTCTGGGCGAGCAGCGGAAGGGTCTGGTCGTTGTCGGGGGCATCCCCCACGAGCACGCCGCAGTGGCCGTGGCTCGTGTACTCGCACAGGCACACGTCGCCGATGAGCATGACCTCGGGATAGCGCTCGCGGATGGCGCGCAGGCCCTGCTGCACGACGCCGTTCTCGTCGTAGGCGCCGTGGCCGAGGGGATCCTTGTGGGCCGGCAGGCCAAAGAGGATGAACTTGTCGACGCCGGCCGCCAGGTGCTCCTCGACGGCCTCGCACACGCGGTCGGGCGAGTAGTGGTACTGGCCCGGGAGCGTGGAGATCTCGCTCTTGACGTTGGCGTCCTCCACGACGAAGAGCGGGTAGATGAGGCTCGCGCTCGACAGGCGCGTCTCGCGCGTCAGGGCGCGAAGGGCGGGGGTACGGCGTAGGCGGCGCGGGCGAATGGGCTCTATCACAAAATCCTTCTTTCAACCGAGGGGGTCCTGGGATGTCGCGGGCCCCGGGTGGGCGGGATGACTGGCGCCTCAGGCTGAGATGGCCTGGGCCTGCCCGAGGCGGCGGGCACGCTCGCTGCACCAGATCTCGAAGTCTGTCAGGTGCTCCTCGATGAGGTCATGGGCGGCCTTGCGCGCGGAGGCGTTGAGGTCGGCCTCGGAGCCGTCGCGCATGTCGTCGAGGTCGAACAGGCGCACGCCCTCCACCTCGCCGCAGGCAAGCTCGATGTCCCTGGGCATGGCGAGGTCAACGAGGGCGCGGGGGCGCGTCGCGAGCGCCTCGAGCGCCGCGCGCGACACGGTGATGTGCTGGCTCCTGGTGGCGCTCACGACAAGGTCGCAGCCCTCCATGAACGACATGCGGTCGTCGTAGGAGATGGTCTTGCAGCCGCGGGGAACCAGGGTGATGCCGTGGCGGTAGGTGCGCAGGGTAATCGCGGTGTCGGCGCCGCGCGCCACGAGCAGCTCGGCGGCAAGCCGTCCCATCTCGCCGTTGCCGATCACGAGCGCGCGCAGGCCGCGCAGGCCCTCTAGCTCGCGCTCGGCGAGGTCGATGGCGGTGCGGGCGCACGAGGTGCCCTCCTGGTGGAACTGCACCCGCGTGCGGACGGCCTTGCCGCAGGTCACGGCAAGGCGGAAGAGGGTCTCGAGCTCGGGCGTTATGCAGCCGGCCTCGCGCGCCGCCGTCTGGGCGCGTCGCACCTGAGAGATGATCTGGTCCTCCCCCAGCACCTGGGAGCGCAGGCCGCAGGCGATGGTCATGAGCCGCCTGCAGGCCTCGGCGCCTGCGAGGGCGAACAGTATGGGCACCATCGGCCGCTGCGTCTCGCCGTGGAGCGAGAGGGCCAGGTCGCGCACGGCAGAAGTGGCCCTGACGAGGAGCGCTTTGTCGGTGTAGTCCTGATCTGCGGGCATGTCGAAGTAGGCCTCGAAGCGGTTGCACGTCTTGAGCAGCACGCATCCGCGCGCGCCGAGACGGGCGATGGCCGCCTCCATGAAGGAAGTCTCGGCCGACTTGGGGATGGCGAACAGCTCGCGCACCTCCATGGAGGCCGACTCCCAGTCGATGCCAACCGCCACAACCACCGCACTACCTCGCTTTCTCGGGCCTTTGGCCCTGCCAGACGGCCTAGAGTCAAGACAAGACCGAGGCGCGGCACCAGACGCGCCGCCACCTCGGGCTTCTACGTTCACGATCTTCGAAAACTATATTCTACCGGGTACCAGAGCACGACATTCCCCGGAGAGGGCGACATATTATTACCCGCACACGTCTCATTTTGACGGATTAACGCAAAAGCAGCCACAGCCGACCCCGCATTGGACGCAATGCGACGGCCGGCCGTGGCTGCTCTCAAACGGGCGCCGTCGGGCCTATTCGGTCCGACGGCGCCCCCTACGCTAGATGATGTACGGAGTCGTGGCGCTCTCGAGCGGCTCGGAGGGCTCCATGGCGCCGAGCACCTGCCTGCCGACCTCGCGGGCCGCGACGATGGCCTGCTTGACGGCGCCCGAGTCGCCGGAGAAGGCCGTGATGACCTCGTTGGAGAAGCTCGTGCCGTGGGCCGGGCTGGACACGGAGATCACGTCGACCGTGGCGGCCTTGACGGCGGTGTCGCCGAGCAGCACGCCGATGGCCGCCGGGGCGCCCACCGTGATGCCGAAGGCCTTGCCCTCCGGGGCGCCGAAGGCCTTGGCCAGGGCGTGGGAGGCGCGGGCGGTGTACTGGAACTCGAGGTGGCCGGCGGGGTTGCCGTAGACGTCGCCGAAGGTGCGCTCGAGGTCGGCCAGCGTCACCTCGACGGCGCGGCGGGCGTCGGGGACGTCCTCGGCGCCGAAGACGATGAGCGAGCCGTGGCCGGCGCCGCCCTCGGTGTCGCGGGGAAGCTCGATCTTGAGCACCTCGACGTTGGTGGCCTTGACGGCCTCGTCGGCGGCGAAGATCTGCGGGCCGGCGCCGGTGCGGTCGCCGACGATGCCGATCGAGCGGTACTTCGGGTCGAGGCCGAACTTCTCGTGGACCTGGCGGTCGACGTTGGCGATCACGAGGCCGACGGTGTGGCCGATCGCGGTGCCGACGAACTCGGTGAGGTTGCAGGCGCCGGCCGGCTTGGGGGCGTCCTTGGCCACGGTGGAGCTGCTGGCGGTGTTGGGGGCGGCGGTGCCGAGCTGCTTGGCGACCTCAGCCATGACCTTGTTGACCAGTTCTTCGTTCATGGATATCCCTTCTTGAGAGAAAAACTAGGACACTAGGCCTGAGCCTTGGCCTCGGAGTGCGGCAGAATCTTCTCGACGTCCGTGTGCGGGCGCGGGATGACGTGCGTGGAGACGACCTCGCCGACCTTCTCGGCGGAGGCGGAGCCGGCGTCAACGGCAGCCTTGACCGCGCCCACGTCGCCGCGGACCATGACGGTCACGAGGCCGCTACCGATCTTCTCGTAGCCGACCAGCGAGACGTTGGCGGACTTGACCATGGAGTCGGCGGCCTCGATGGCGCCGACGAGACCCTTGGTCTCGACCATTCCGAGTGCTTCGCTCTGCATGTAGAACCTCCTTGTGACATGTACCAATACCTACCCGCGCCCTATGTCGCTCTCGCGCCCCAAGGCACAGGTCCCCTCATGAATAAGTTTGCATCTGTAACCACTTGGAAAATTTGTCGCCACAGGGCAACTTCTGGCGCAAGAGAGTTTCTTTTTACGCCACGAAAGTACCCGTAACGTCCCCATGGCGCACCGAGGCCCGCACCCGAGGCAGGAAAGTCCTCGAAGGCGCCCAGAGCCAGCCTGTCCAGACGCGAGGCATGGGCGCAACTGGGGGCCGCCATCTCGACGACAGAGGGCGGCCGTCTCGGAAAAGGACCGAGTCCGCCCATGCGAGGGCATGGCAGGCCGGTTTTCTGGTATAAAAACGCACGACCGTGCGGACGAACGCACGGCCGTGCACGGTCCCCGGACGTCATGGGGACACACGGGGACCTTATGGTCGCCAGGTTCGATAGCAGGAGAGAGACTATCGGACCAACAGCTTCTCGAGCAAGGCAGAAGCCTGAGTCTCGTTTACGGGACGGGGATTAGTAGCCGTGGTGGGGTCAGCCACAGCAAGCTTCGCCAGCTCGGGAAGCTGTGCCTTTGCCTCGGCAACGTCGACTCCGCACTGCTTCAGGGTCGCAGGCTCGCCAACGGAACGACACAGCCTGTCCACCTCACGGGCAAGGCTGCTCGCGCCCAGGCGGACGGTCGCGGCGCTGAACCCAAGGACCTTAGCGAGGTGGGCATATTTTAAGGCCGCACGGCTGTACTGCCCATTGCGCGCGCTCTCAAGATTGGCGTTGAACGCAATGACATGGGGCAGAAGCAGTTGACAGCAGCGACCATGAGGCAGATGGAAGCGGGCACCGATGGCATGCGCGGCGCCGTGGTTGACACCGAGGCCAGCACGGTTGAAGGCGAGGCCCGCAAGGCAGGCGGCGTTGCTCATCTTCTCGCGCGCCTCGAGGTCATGTCCGTCCTTGTGACAGCGCGGAAGGTACTCGAAGACGAGCTGCGCGGCCTTCTCGGCCCACGCGTCGGTGAAGTCGCTCGCGTCCGTCGAGACATAGGCCTCGATGGCGTGCGTGAGCGCGTCGAGGCCGGTGTCCGCGGTGATCACGGGGGGGACGGACTCAGTGAGCTCCGGGTCGAGGATGGCCTCGGTGGCCGCGAGGTCGGAGTTTGCAAGGGGGTACTTCACACCCCGGGCTGGATTGGTGATGACGGCGTAGTCGGTCACCTCGGAGCCCGTGCCGCTCGTCGTCGGGATAGCGATGAGCGGGAGCTGCTCGGATGCCCCCGAGGCGTCGCGGTAGATGGCACGGATGGCCTTCGCGGCGTCAAGCGAGGACCCGCCACCCAAGGCGACGATGACCTCGGCGTCGAGCTCCTCGAGGGCCTTGACGCCCTGCGCGACGACGTCGATTGGCGGCTCGGGCACGACCTTGTCGTACACCTTGGTGGTGCAGTCCGTGAGGCGGGATGCCACCTTGTCGGCCGTGCCGGAGCTGGCCATGAACCCGTCCGTCACGATGAGCACGCGCTTCCCGCTGATGTCAGCGAGCCTGTCAAGCGCTCCCGTGCCGAAGTAGACGCTCGTCTTGACGCTGCAGTCCTGCATTCTGTCCCCTCTCGAGCCTGGCCGCGTGGCGGCCCCTGTCTAATCCAAGGACAATCTCCTGTGCGAACCGTTCTGCTCTCGGTACTCGCTCGGCGTGATGCCCACGTTCTTCTTGAACACCTTGCTGAAGTAGTTGGCCCCGTTGTAGGAGAGCTCGCGCGCGATGACCGCGATGGAGACGCCGCTCTCCGTCAGCATGAGCTTCGCGTACTCGAGCTTGTTCTCGGTCATGTAGTTGACGAAGCTCATGCCTGTCTCGCGCTTGAAGTACTTGCTGAAGTAGCTCGGAGACATGCTCGCGTACTCGGCAGCCTCGACAAGCGTGAAGTCGACGTGAACGCTCCGGTCGAGCTTCGTGACGATGCGTTGCATCGGGCTCACGCCCGACAGCCCCTCCTTCTCGACGAGGTCGAACAGCCTGCCGACGAGCCTCTCGAACACCGCGTACGCATCGTAGCGATATCCCAGCTGCACCTGTTCGAAGCGGAAGGAAGCACGGCCGAGGTAGGTCTTGGCATCAAAGGCGCACGTTGGGCCGTAGTCCCCCGTGAGCCCGACGACGCCGGCCGCAAAGGCCAGCATGCCGTCCGCTATCTCCTGTGCATTGTCCAGGCTGTCATAGAGCGAATCAACGTACTCTCTTGTGGCCTGGATACACTTTTTGTACTTGTACGCTCGTAAATTTTCGCCTATCCAGCGGACGCTTCGCTCGCGTCGCCAGTCCATGCGCGACTCCTGGGCGTCGCCTCCCGGCTTCGCGAGGATCACGTGCACCGCCGCGACGAGCCAGTCGGGACGATAGGGCTTCAGGAGGTAGTCCGTGGCGCCGAGGCGCCAGACGTTGCTCGACACCTCCTTGTTACTCGCGGACGACGTCACAAGCACGGCCATGCTCGGGCAGAGCTTGAGGCACTTCGACAGGAACGTGCAGTAGGCGTAGGTGAAGCAGGGAACGTCGGCCACGAGCAGGTCGGCGCCCACGAGCTTGAGCTTGGCGTAGGCGCGCTCGAGCGAGTCGACGCACACGAGGGCCTTGTCCTCAAGCGAGGGCGCCAGGGTCGACTGCATGAGGCTCAGCTCGCGGGGGTTCTCGGCAAACAGAAGGACACAGCTCATGACAGACACCTCACTCCCCGCTCGAGAGCGGGAGCTTGAAGCTCACGATGCACCCGCGCCCGCCGTCGCTCGCGCTGGGGGTGACCTCAAGGCCGCCCGTCCCCGAGCCGAGGTCGCGCAGGTGCCTGTCGGCGTCGACGAGCGTGAAGTTGAGGTCAGGGCCCTCGAAGCCGCCGCTGATGGCCTGGCACATGGCGTTGACCCCCAGCCGGTTCTGCGCCACCCGGACCTCCACGCACCTGTCGCCCTCGCTCGCGTCGACGAGGACCCGGCAGGGCTCTTCGGCCGTGGCGTCCCAGGGGTCGCTCAAGGCGACGAGGATTATGGGCCTCAGGACCATGAAGGGGCAGGGGACGAGCGCGAACCGCTCGGGACAGCGGACCGCGTAGTCGATGGGGACGGGCAGCCTCGTCGACACCAGGTGGAGCAGCATCTTGGCGTGCCCCGTCTCCTCGCCGAGCGTCACAAGGGAGCACTCCGTCTCCAGGACATAGCGCGAGACGTCGACGAAGTCGAGCAGAAGCGAGTCGGTCGACTTGGCCTGCTCCTCGCACGCGAGGACGTGGAGCTCGCTCAGGACCGGGAAGAAGCAGCGGAAGACCTCCTCGAGCCGTCTCGTTGACTCCATCCGGCCCCTGAGGCGGCGCTGCGCGTCGCCGAGCTGGGCATGGAGGGTCATGAGCTCCTGGTCCTTGTCGCGGACGATCTCGTCAAGCTCGGCCGTGGTCTTGGCGAGGTCCCCGGAGACGACGGAGGAGACGATCGTGCGGACGGCCTCGGCGAGGGCCACGAGCCGGTCGTACTCGATGGGCTGGATCTGGTCCCTGGCGGCGAGGAGCTCGACCGAGCTGTAGATGTCGTGCTCCCCGCTTATGACGTTCTGAATGCCGTCCTCCGGCTCGTCGATGACCTTGACCTGTCCAGCGAGCACGGCTCCCAGATAGGTATCGCCGGCCACGATGGGCACCGCGAAGTCGACGAGCCCCGCGTGGCAGCGGTAGATGCAGGGCTCCGAGGACATGGCCGACCGGATGCCGCCGAAGGCGTCGCAGCGCTCGCACAGGCCGCAGAACTCGGGGTTCTCGCGCCCCATGCGGCAGTGTTCAGTGAAGCCGCTCCTCCGCGTAATCGGCGTGCCATGGTAGTCCACGGCGATGAGCGCCACCCCGAAGGCCTTGGAGCAGGTGTCCATGACCCTCTGGAGGTTCTTGATGTCAAGGTAGTCCGTGATCCCCCCGGCTTTCATACCGGCCATGCGAGCATCCCTCCGCGAACGTCGGGGCATGGTGCCGCCCCCATGCCCCGCACATGGTTTTTTTTATCTAGTAATAAGCGGGTAATAATTTGCTGTCAATAAGAAAGTGCTAAGTCTGTCAGCCCTACATTGTTGTCATGGGGTGGAGGCACGGCCGTCAAAGCCGAGGTAGCTAGTATGATTGACCGGGATTTCCCGGCATGCACCTGAAAACGGGCGGCTGCACGGCATCGGCCGCACAGCCGCCCGGTCAGGCGATGGCACAAAAGTGCTACTACTCTGGTACTAGTACCCGAGCACTACTTCGAGGGATGCGGGCCGGCGGCGAGGACGGTCGGGTCGAGGTCGGGGTAGCGCTCCTTGGCGTGGTCCTCGAACATGGCGGCGAGGCGCTCGGCGGCCGCGTCGTACTCGGCAGGGTTGGACCACATGTTGCGCGGGCTCAGCAACGTGGGGCCCACGCCCGGGCAGTCGAGTGGAATGTCGAGGTTGAGACGTTCGTCATGCTCGTAGCCACTCTCGTCGATCGCGCCGGAGAGCGCCGCCGTCACGAGCGAGCGCGTCACCGCGAGCGAGATGCGATAGCCCGTGCCGTACGAGCCACCCTGCCAGCCCGTGTTCACGAGGTAGACGCGCGCCCGCGTGGAGTCGATGCGCTCGCCGAGCATCTCGGCGTAGACGCTGGGCGCAAGCGGCATGAACGGCTCGCCGAAGAGCGCCGAGAACGTGGGCTGCGGCTCCTTCACGCCCTCCTCCGTGCCGGCGACCTTGGAGGTGAAGCCCGCCATGAAATGGTACATGGCGCTCTCGCGTGACAGGCGCGAGATGGGCGGCAGCACGCCGAAGGCATCGCAGGTGAGGAACAGCACCACGCTCGGAATGCCACCGCGACCGTCGAGGCGCACGCTGTTGATGTGCTCGACCGGGTATGCCACGCGCGTGTTCTGCGTGCGGGAGGCGTCCGAGTAGTCGGGCTCGCGGGTGTCCTCGTCGAGGATCACGTTCTCACAGACGGCGCCGAAGCGGATGGCCGCGTAGATGTCGGGCTCGGCGATGGGGCTGAGGTCGATGGCCTTGGCGTAGCAGCCACCCTCGATGTTGAAGACGCCGTGCGCGGACCAGCCGTGCTCGTCGTCGCCGATGAGCAGGCGGTTGGGGTCGGCCGAGAGCGTGGTCTTGCCCGTACCAGAGAGGCCAAAGAGCACCGCCGTCTCGCCCGTCTGCGGGTCGATGTTGGCCGAGCAGTGCATGGAGAGCACGTCGTCCTCGGCGGGGAGCAGGTAGTTCATGAAGGAGAAGATTGCCTTCTTGATCTCGCCGGAGTAGCCCGTGCCAGCCACGATCACGCCGCCGCCCGCAAGGTCGAGGATGACCGACGCGCCGGAGTGCACGCCCTCGGTCTCGGGGTCGGTGCGGAAGCCCGGCGCCGCGAGCACGTAGATGTCGGGCTCGCCAAAGTCGGCGAGCTCCTCGTCCGTGGGACGCACGAGCATCTGGCGGATGAACAGCGCCTGGCTCGCGCGCTCGCAGACCACGCAGACCTTGCGTGCGTGATTGCGGTCAGCCCCGGCGAGGCCGTGCACCACGTAGAGCTCGCGGCCAAAGAGGTAGCCGGCGACGCCCTGGCAGATGCGCTCGTAGCTCTCGCGCGCAATGGGCACGTTGACCTTGCCCCAGCACACCGTGTCGTGGATCTTGGGGTCGTCGACGACGTAGCGGTCGTTGGGCGAGCGGCCCGTGCGCTCCCCCGTGTCGACCACGAGCGAACCGTTCGAGGCAAGCACGCCCTCGCCGTTGGCCAGTGCGATCTCGACGAGCCTCGCCGGCGGAAGGTCGTTCAGGACCTTCGCCGCCCGAGGCGACGTCTGCTCGCGGGTGAGAAGCCTCTCAGTGATGCCAGTGCCCATGATTCCTCCTCAGTCGCCGTGCATTTCGTTACGGGACACGTTAGAGGAGGGTTCGGGCGCGGGGGCGCTGACGCCCGAACGGGACGGCAAACGGCTGTTCCCGGGGTCTGGGCGGTAGGTTGGGAGGGGCCGGGGCGAGAGGATGACAGGGTCCGGCGACGCGGGCGTGAAGGGTCCAGGCCGGGAGGATGGCAGGCCAGGGGGCAACGGAGTCGGTCGCGCAGACGTAAGAGACGCGACCGCCAGCCGGACTAGTCGTCCATGCGAATGGAGACGATCTTGGGCTGCTCGCCCGGTGCGATGGTGCCGTTGGAGTCGGTGGGCTTGGCGGCGTCCGCGATGGCGTCCACGACGTCCATGCCCTCGGTGACATGGCCAAACGCGGCGTACTGGCCGTCCAGGCTCGGCGTGTCCTCCTGCATGATGAAGAACTGCGAGCTCGCAGAGTTGGGCGCGGACGAGCGGGCCATCGAGATGGTGCCGCGCACGTGCGAGATGGGGTTGGGATGCCCATTGTCGGCAAACTCGCCCACGATGGCGCGGTCGGAGCCACCGGTGCCATCGCCCTTGGGGTCCCCACCCTGGATCATGAAGCCCTTGATGATGCGGTGGAAGGTGAGCCCGTCGTAGAAGCCCGAGGCGGCCAGGTTGGCGAAATTGGTGACCGTGACCGGAGCGACGGTGCCGTTGAGCTGGAGCTTTATGGTGCCGTAACGCTCGACCTCGATGGTGGCGCCATGGAAGCCGGAGGCGTAGTCGCCCGTGGCCTCCGTGATGGGGCCGTCCGTCGCGGCGGCGAACGTGGACGCGGTTGCAGTCGAACCAGAGGCCGAGCCGGACGTGGCGCCCGAGCCGCCGCAGCCGGCAAGCGACAGGGCCGCGACACCCAGCGACGCGGACAGGAACGCGCGGCGGGTCATCTGGGACGTCGTGTTGGGCGAGTGGGCCATCGGGGGGCTCCTTCTGAGGCGAGAGGGTTTGCTTACGGGCATATAAGCGCAGATAGAATGCGGTCCTAGATACGCAGGACCTCGGCGTCGAGCAGGCCTGCGTCGTGCTCGTCGTGCGTGGCCACCACGAGCGTGCGGCCGTGCAGCTCGCGTCGCACGAGGGCGCAGGCGTGCTCGTGCGAGCGGGCGTCCAGGCCCGAGAAGGGCTCGTCGAGCAGCACTGCCGAGCCGGGAGCCGCGAGCGCACGGACGAGCTCCACCCGCCGGCACTGCCCGCCCGAGAGCTCAGAGACGGGCACGTCGGCATCAAGGCCAGGGATGGCGTCGGCGAGCAGGGCGCGAATCGAATCGTCCGGACAGGACGCGTCCGCCGTGAGCGCGACGTTCTCGAACGCGGAGGCCGTCTCGACGAGGCGCGAGTCCTGGAAGTCGACCGCAAGGCGTACCGGATGACCATCGGCACCAGGGAGCTCGACCTGACCCGCCACGGGGACGTCGAGCCCACAGAGCGTGCGCAGGAGCGTGGTCTTGCCCTCGCCCGAGGGCCCCATCACGCAGAGCCTCCCACCTGCGGGTACGTCGAGGAAAAGTGGCTGCCCGCCCGCGGCGCCATGCGCCAGGACGATGCCACGTGCACGCACGCCGGAGCCCTCTGCGCGCCGCTTCCCTTCCCTTGGCCGCAGCCTCACCGCAAGGCGAACCGAGGCCCGGCCGCTCGCGCGAAGAAGCGTCAGGAAGCCGTGCTCGCACACGGTGGCAAGCGCGATGACCACGATGGTCCACGCAAAGAGCCCAGCTGTGTCAAGCAAGAGCTTTGCCTGATAGATACGCTCGCCGATGCTGCCCATGGGCGTGCCGATGAGCTCGGCGGCAACACCCGCCTTCCAGCTCATGCCCACGACGACCTCGCTCGCCGCCACGAGGAACGGCAGGACGCCCGGCCACGTGAGCGCGAGCCGGTGTCGAAGGCCGCGCACGCCGCTCACGCGCAGGAGCTCGGCGAGCCGGCCGTCCACGTGGTCGAGCCCCTCGACGAGCGCGAAGTAGACGCCCGGCAGCGCCATGAGGAAGACGGACGCCAGGCTCACGTTCTCGGCTCCCAGCCAGATGAGCAGGAGCACCACCACGCAGGCCACCGGCGTCGACTTGATGGCCACGAGCGGCGGCCGAAGCGCCACGCGCACCGCCCGCGACGCGGCCGACGCCCACGCGAGCAGTCCCGCTACGGCGTAGGCAAGTGCACAGCCGCCCACGATGCGCGCGAGCGAGAAGCCCACCTTGGACCAGAAGCCCGGAGCGCGCACGAGCCCCGCGAGGGCCGAGAGCACCTCGAGCGGGCCCGGCAGGATGAGCGGCTGCGCAAGGGCCACGCTGCCCACCTGCCACGCCACAAGCCAGAGGGCGACCGCCGCCACACGGACGGCCGTCGCCCTCCCCCACGGCAAGGCTGTCTTGCGAGCGCCCGGCAAGCCTAGGCGCCCTGCTGGACGTAGTAGAAGTCATCGCCCGGGAGCTTGCCACCCACCGAGCTCGCGTCGGCGTCGGAGAGGACCTGCAGGTAGCCTGCGAGGGCCTTCTTCATGTCGTCACCGGTGGTGCACACGATGTGGCAGCCCGGGATGGCCTTCTCGGCCACCTTGGCGTTGTCGACGATGCCCGCGTCCACGACGGCCTGCGACCAGGTGGCGGGGTCGGCGTTCACGGCGTCGACGCTGGCGGCGTGGCCGGAGAGGAACTCCCAGACGGCCGACGGGTTCTGCTCGGCGAACTCCTTGCGAACCACGGTGACGCCCGTGATGAGCTTGGAGCCCGACTCGCCGGCGAACTGGTCCCAGACGTCGGTGAGGTCAATCGGCGAGGTGAGCGAGGTGTTCTTGGTGAGCGCCGCCGTCTTGAACGGCTCGGGCAGCACGCCCACGGCCGTGGCGTCCTGGGAGAGCACCGAGACGATCTCAGTGGGCTCGCTCTTGAACTCGAGCGTCACCTTGTCGGCGATGCCGGCCTGCGTGAGCAGGTAGTTCATGGAGTACTCCGGCGTGGCGCCCTTGCCGGTGAGGTAGACGGTCTTGCCCGCGAGGTCGTCGAACTCCTTGATGGCGGCGTCGCCGGTGACCACGTTGAGCACACCAAGCGTATTGATGTCGATGACCTGGACCTTACCCTGCGTCTTGTTGTAGAGGACGCTCGCCACGTTGGAGGGCACAAGCGCGATGTCGACGTCTCCGGAGATGACCTTGGGCATCACCTCGTCGGGCGCGGCAGACATCGAGAACTCGTACGTGTTGGTGGTCTTGCCGGACTTGGCCTGGTCCATGAACCGGACGAGGCCGATCGAGGTCGGGCCCTTGAGCGAGGCCACGCGGACGGTGACAGCCTCGGGCGTGGCGGCCGTCGTGGCGGCGGAGCCCGACGAGACGGCCGGCTGGCTGCCGCCGCAGCCCACGAGGCCAAGGCCGAACAGCGCGGAGAACGAGCCGCCGATGAAGGCGCGACGAGAGATGCCGCGACCTGAGCGAGAGTTCCTGATGTCCATGAGATCCTTCCCTGGGGCGCCGAGCCCTGGCGGGCGGCGCCATCCACTAGCTGGGCCCGAGGGCCCAGCCTCCTGTTTGCGAACTAGATAGTAGCTGTTTGCGCCGCACCGCGTCGGGTACGTAAGCCGCAGTTGCCGGCTTGGGACCCGGTCGCGTCCCAAGGACCGCCCTACCGTGCCGTCGGGGCGCACCACCGTGCCGCCGGGGCGCACCACCGTGCCGCCGGGATGCACCACCGCGCCGCCGGGGCCACCCAATCGCCATCCCCCACCCGCGAACGTGCGGAAAACCGACTTATTCGTCGATGTTAGCGTTACCAAAGTCGGTTATGCGCACGTTCGACTGCAAGACCAGGGCAGCGGGACCAGGCGAGCAGAGGCGAGGCCGGACGAGGCGAGACCGGACGAGGAGGGGCAGGGCCACGCGAGCCGCCGGTGGGGCTAGAATCTGGACATGGACAGGCGGGGCGCGACGCATGGCAGCAGGCCTCGGCGCGCGTCCCGCCATGCAAGCTGACAAGGAGCACACATGGCAGACCTCACGACAATCTCGGCAGGCGGTCTCTCGGCCAAGGTCGACGCCCACGGCGCCCAGCTCTCGAGCCTCACGCTCGACGGCCGCGAGTACCTCTGGCAGGCGGACCCGCGCTGGTGGGGCAAGCACGCGCCCATCCTCTTCCCCATCGTGGGCTCCATCAGGGACGACGAGGCAAGCTCTGCGGCCGGCACCTGCCACCTGGGCCGCCACGGCCTCGCACGCGACTACGATCACGAGCTCGTCGAGAACACCGGCAGCACCGTGACGTATCGCCTCGACAGCACCGACGAGACGCTCGCCAAGTACCCCTACCCCTTCCGCCTCGAGATGACCTACGCGCTCGAGGGCCCGGCCACGCTGGCCCAGACCTTCTCGGTCACCAACACCGGCACGCGCGAGATGCCCTTCTTCCTGGGCGGGCACCCGGCCTTCAACGTGCCGGTGATGCCGGGCGAGAGGTTCGAGGACTACGAGCTCAGGTTCACACGGCCTTGGACGGAGTCGAGCCCCGTCATCGCCGACGGCGGCCTTCTCGACTACGAGAGCCTGACGCCGCTCTTCGAGGACGCGGACAGGCTCGCGCTCGCCCACGGGCTCTTCGCCAAGGATGCCATCGTGCTCGCCGGCGTGCCCGACGACACGCTCGAGATGGTCGGGCCCTCGGGCCACGGCGTGCGCGTCGACTTCGCCGGCTTTGACCACGTGGGCGTCTGGAGCGCGGAGCCGGCGAAAGACGGCGCCGAGTGCCCCTTCGTGGCCATCGAGCCCTGGTGTGGCACCGCGACCCGCACTGACGAGGATGACGTCCTCGAGCACAAGCAGAACCTCCTCGTCGCCCACCCCGGCGAGACCATCACCCGTACCTTCCGCGTCACTCTGCTCTAACCTGACGCCTGAACCAGAAGCGCCTGACGAAAAGCCTCCCCCCAACCAAGGCAAAGGGCTCGGGGGAGGCTTCTCTCAGTCGAACGCCACAGCTTGCACGCACATGCGCATTTGCGGCCTATTTCGACAGCAAATATGTCTGTGCGTGCAAGCTGTGAGTAAAATACGCCAGAGCGTGCAAGCTGCAAGCCAAATACACCAGAGCACGCATACCCAACGGCTGAGATTCCGACGAGTTCCGCACGAGCCGAAGGCGACTAAACATCGCCTTCGCGCGAGCAGGACTGTCCGAGCCAGGAGATCAGGGGCCTTCGACCGCCGGGCCTTCCGCACAACCTAGAACGGCAGCTTGCCGCCGCCCATGCCCATGTTGCGCATCATCTGTTGGAGCTGCCGCTTCTGCTGCTTCTTGTTGCCCGACTGCATCATGCCGCGAACCTTGCCCATCATCTTGTTCATCTCGCCCCACTGCTTGATGAGCTGGTTCACCTCCTGCACCGAGCGCCCCGAGCCACGCGCGATGCGCTGGCGCCGCATGCCGTTGATGAGCTTGGGACGGGCGCGCTCCTCCTTGGTCATGGAGTAGATCATCGCCTCGATCTTGCGCATCTGCTCCTCGGACTGGTCGCCGCCCATCTGGCGCATCATCTTGTCACCGCCCGGCAGCATGCCCAGGAGCTTGCCCACACCACCCATCTTGCGGATCTGCTGCATCTGGGCGAGCATGTCGTCCATCGTGAAGCCCTCGCGCAGCATGCGCTCGGCGGCCTCGGCCTGCGCGGCGTCGGCATTGGCCTGGGCCGTCTCGATGATGCCCACGACGTCGCCCATGCCCAGGATGCGCTTGGCCATGCGGTCGGGGTGGAAGACCTCGAGCGAGTCGGGCTTCTCGCCCATCGAGACAAACTTGATGGGCTTGCCGGTCACGGCGCGCACGGACAGGGCGCCGCCGCCACGAGCGTCACCGTCGAGCTTGGACATGATCACGCCGTCGAAGTCGGTGCGCTCGGCAAACTCGGACACCACGTTCACGATGTCCTGGCCGGTCATGGCGTCGACCACCATGAGCACCTGGTCGGGCTTGACGGCGCGCTTGATGTCGACGGCCTCCTGCATCATGAGCTCGTCGATCTGGAGGCGCCCGGCCGTGTCGACGATGACCACGTCGCGCAGGTTGTCCACAGCGTCGCGGACCGACTCGCGCGCGATGGCCACGGCGTCCTTGCCGTCGCCGCGATAGACCGACACGCCGATCTCGGAGCCGAGCGTGGCGAGCTGGTCGGCGGCGGCGGGGCGGTGCGTGTCGCAGGCGGCGAGCTCGGGCGAGCGGCCCTGCCTCTTGAGCATGTAGGCGAGCTTGGCCGCGGCGGTGGTCTTGCCCGAGCCCTGCAGGCCCACGAGCATGATCACGTTGGGCGTGCGGTTCTGCATGAGCACGAGCTTGCTCTCGGTGGAGCCGAGCAGCTCGGTGAGCTCGTCGAGCACCACCTTGACGACGTTCTGCGCCGGGGTGAGCGAGTCGAGCACGTCGG
Organism: Olsenella uli; assembly: GCF_901212675.1. Lineage (GTDB taxonomy): Bacteria > Actinomycetota > Coriobacteriia > Coriobacteriales > Atopobiaceae > Parolsenella > Parolsenella uli_B. The sequence goes on along the minus strand of NZ_CAAKOQ010000009.1, from coordinate 46,315 downwards.
CCTCGAGGCACTGCTCCTTGCAGCGCGCCACGAAGTCCTTGACGACGCGGAAGTTGACGTCGGCCTCGAGCAGCGCCATGCGGATCTCGCGCATGGCGACGTTGATGTCGTCCTCGGTGAGCTTGCCCTTGCCGCGCAGCTTGTCGAAGGTGTCGGTAAGGCGGTCGGAGAGGTTGTTGAACATGCGTCGCTCCTAATGCTGCTACTGGATCTCGCCCACGAGGGCGCGGCTGAACTCGAGCGCGTCGAAGGGCTGGAAGTCGTCGATGCCCTCGCCCACGCCGATGCGGTAGATGGGAAGCCCCAGCTGGTCGGCGATGGCCACGGCGATGCCGCCCTTGGCCGTGCCGTCGAGCTTGGTGACGATGAGGCCATCGATGTCGAGCTCGGCGTTGAACTCCTTGGCCTGCGCGAGGCCGTTCTGGCCCGTCGTGGCGTCGACCACGAGCACCACCGAGACCGGCATATTGGCGCGCTTGCGCGTCACGTTCACGACCTTGGCGAGCTCGCGCATGAGCTCGGGGCTCGTGTGGAGGCGCCCCGCCGTGTCGATGAGCACGAGGTCGGAGTCCTCGGCCTCGGCGCGCTCGATCACGTCGTAGCACACGCTCGCGGGGTCGGCGCCGCGCTCGCGCGTGACCACCTCGACGCCGCCGCGCCCGCCCCAGACCTCGAGCTGCTCGATGGCCGCGGCACGGAAGGTGTCGGCGCCGCCGATGAGCACGCGCTTGCCCGCGTCCTTGGCGGCCGAGGCAAGCTTGCCCACCGTGGTGGTCTTGCCTGCGCCGTTGATGCCCACGAACAGCACGCAGCTCGGCGTGTCGTCGAAGGGGTCTCGCGTGGGCGTGGGGAACGCCTCGGCGATGCGGCGGGCGAGCGACTCCTGGAGCTGGCGGCTCGTGCGCAGGCCCTTGCGCGCGGCCTCCTCGCGCAGGTCGTCGGTCACGTGCATGGCGAGCTCGGCTCCCATGTCGCCCATGACGAGCGTGTCCTCGAGCTCCTCCCAGAAGGACTCGTCGACCTCGCCACCCATGTAGAAGATCTCGTTCAGGGCCTCGCGGGACTTCTCGAGGCCCTTCCTCAGGCTGTCGACAAAACCCATCAGGCGTCAACCACCTTTCCTGTCGCGCGGTCGAGCCGCTGTGATACGACGTGACTCACGCCGTCGGCCTGCATGGAGACGCCGTAGAGCACGTCGGCCTGCTCCATGGTGCGCCGCTGGTGCGAGATCACGATGAGCTGCGTGGTCCCCTTGAGCTGGTCGATGGCGTCGAGCAGCTTGTCGAGGTTGGAGTCGTCGAGCGCCGCCTCCACCTCGTCGAAGACGTAGAAGGGTACGGTGCGCGTGCGATACACCGCGAAGAGCAGGGCGAGCGCCGTGAGCGACTTCTCGCCGCCGCTCATGAGCGTCATCTTGGTGATGCGCTTGCCGCGCGGCTGTGCCACGATCTCGATGCCGGTCTCGGCCGGGTGGTCGGGGTCGGTCATCTCGAGGTGGGCTTTGCCGCCCGGAAAGAGCATCGAGAAGATGTCGACGAAGTTGGCATTCACCGCGTCGAAGGTCACGAGGAACTGGCGGCGCATCTTGCGGTCGATGGCGGCCGTGATCTTGGTAAGGGCCGCGCGGGCACTCTCGAGGTCGTCGAGCTGGGAGGCGACGTAGTCCGAGCGCGCCTTGAGCCGCGTGTACTCGTCCATGGCCACCTGGTTGACCGGGCCCAGCCCCTCGATCTGCTCGCGCAGGCGCCTGACCTCGCGCTCGCAGGCGTCGCGGTCGTCGGGCTCGGGCATCTGGAGGGCCTCCTCGAGCACATGGCGGCCGTCCGCCGTGATGGCGGCGATGGCCTGCTCGACGCGCACCTCGAGCCTGCCGCCCTCGACCTTGAGGTCGCCCTGCTCGGCCTTGGCGCGGTCGAGCTCGGCGGTTGTGTCGGCCACCTGCCGCTTGGCGTCGCCGATGGTCTTCTTGAGCGAGGCGGAGTCGGCCTCGGCGAGGCTCGCGCGGTCGCGCAGGCGCTCGGCCCAGGCGCGGGCGGCGTCGCGCACGGCGTCGTAGCGCTCGTGGAGCGGGTCGACGCGCAGGCGCAGCACCTCGAGCGAGCGGGTGCCCTCCTCGGCAGTGCGGGCGCGCTCGACGAGCTCAGAGATGCGGCGATCGAGCTCGGCCGAGCGCTCCTCCAGGTGGCGCAGGCGCTCGCGCGTGGTGGCGAGCTCGAGGCGGGCGTCGGCGGCCTTCTTGGTGGCCGCGTCCTCCGCGCGCGAGGCCTCGCGGCGACGCTCGGTGGCCTCCTCGAGGTCGCGCCCGATCTGGGCGAGGCGCTCGCGTTCGGCGTCGGCCTCCTCCTTGAGCTTGGCCAGGCGGGGCCGCGCCTCGTCGGCTCGCTTGCAGGCCTCCTCGCGGCGGCGGGCCACTTGGGCGCGCTCGTCGTGCGCCCGGGCCACCTGCCCCTCGAGGCGCCCCACCTCCGAGGAGACCGACTTCTGCTCGCCGGTGAGCCGCGAGAGCTCGCCGGCGAGGCGCGCCTCCTCGGCGCGGGCGTCCGAGAGCGCCTGCTGGGCGGCGTCGAGCGCCACGCCGGCGTCGACGAGGCGGCCCTGGGCCTCGCGCACATCGGCCTCGAGCGCGCCCATGCCGCCCTCGAGCTCGGTGATGCGGCGGCGGCGCTCGAGCGTGCCGGCCGCGGCACCGGCGGAGGTGCCGCAGACGAGCCGGCCGTCCGGGTGCGCCACGACGCCCGTGGGCGTCACGAAAGTGAGCGTGGGCTCCGCCTCGTGCGCGGCCACGGCGGCCTGGGCGTCAGCCACGACCCGCACGTCGCCGAGCAGGGCGTCCACAAGACCCGCCGCCTCCGGCGAGACCTCGAGCCTAGCCGCGAGCGTCTCGCCCGCGCCAGCCGCGTGGGCGCGGGCCCGCTCGGCGAGCGAGAGCACCGTGAGCGAGCCCGAGGCGCCCTTGGTTGCCTCGGCCGCGCCGGCGAGCCTGGCGGCGTCTGCACCCGTCTCCACCACGGGGGCCGCGAGCGCCTCGCCCAGCAGGCGCTCGACGAGCTGGTCGAGCTCGGCCGGCGCACTCACGAGGTCGGCGAGGCGCCCCCGCACGAGGCCTGCGAGCTCGGAGTCCTTGAGCACGCGCCCCTCGAGCGAGTCCTTGCTGCCGGCAAGCTGCGCGTCGACCTGACGAAGCGCCGTAAGCGTGGCGTTGGCCCCGGCGAGCCGGGAGCGGGCCGCGTCGAGCGCCGAGGATGCCTCGCGCTGGGCGGCGCGGGCGGCCTCCCCCTCGGCAGCGCGGTCCCTGATGGCGGCCTTGGCGGCGTCGAGCGTAGCCTGGGAGCCCTCGATCTGGCCCGCGAGCTCCTCGAGGCGCTCGCGCCTGCTCTTGAGCGCCGCCTCGGCCGTCTCGACCGACTCCTCGATCTGTGCGATGCGGCTCTGGAACATCTGGTCCTCGACCTCGGCGTTCGAGATCTCGTCGGTAAGCTTCGCGTGCGCGAGCGTGGCCTGGTCGAGCCTTCGCTGGCTCTCCCTCTGCTCGCCCGTGAGCTTGGCCTGGGCGCTTCCCGCCTCGCGCCTGGCCGCCGTGGCGGCCTTGGCGGCCGGCTCCAGCTCGGCCACGTCGGCCTGGAGGCGCTCGGTGGTCACGCGCGCGTCGGAGAGGCGGCCCGCCACGTCGTCGCGCTCGCGCGTGGCCTCGCCCCTCTGGCGGTCCACCTGCGAGAGCGTCATGCGCGTCTCGGAGAGGCGGTCCACCATGTTTCGGCCCTTCTCCTCGAGAAGGCGCATGTCGGAGTCGAGCCGTCCCAGGATGTCGGCGAGCCGGCGGCGCTGCTCGCCGAGGTCGCCCACGAAGAGGCCCTTCTGCTCGAGCAGGCTCTGGAGCTTCTCGAGCTCGCGGGTCTTCTCGTCCACGCGGAACTGCGCGAGCTCCACGGCGGCCGCGGCCTCACGCTGGCGGCTCTCAAGCTCGGACCACTCGCGCTTGAGCCGGCGCACGTCGTCGACGGCGAGTTGGCAGGTGAGCTCGGAGAGACGCGCGTCGAGCTCCTCGAAGCGCTTGGCCTTGTCGACCTGGCGCTCGAGCGGACGCAGCTGCCGGGCAAGCTCGCGCGCGACGTCCTTGGCGCGCACGAGGTTCTTGTCCATGTCGGCGAGCTTCCTCTGCGAGCGCTCCTTGCGCCGGCGGTGCTTGGAGATGCCGGCGGCCTCCTCCACGAGGCTCCTGCGCTCCTCGGGCCTGCTCGCGAGGATGGAGTCGAGCTTGCCCTGCGAGATGATGGAGTGCGTCTCCTTGCCGAGGCCCGAGTCGTGCAGGATGTCCTGGATGTCCATGAGGCGCGCCGGCGAGCCGTTGATGAGGTACTCGGACTCGCCCGAGCGGTACATCCGCCGGGTGATACCCACCTCGGAGAAGTCGACGGGCAGCGTGTGGTCGGTGTTGTCGAGCACGAGCGTGACCTCGGCCACACCCACGGGCTTGCGCGCGCTGGAGCCGGAGAAGACCACGTCCTCCATGGCCTGGCCGCGCAGCATCTTGGCGCTCTGCTCGCCGAGGACCCAGAGGATGGCGTCGGAGACGTTGGACTTGCCCGAGCCGTTGGGCCCCACCACGACGGTGAGGCCGGGGTCGAACACCATGTGCGTGCGGTCCGCGAAGGACTTGAAGCCCTTCAGCGTGAGGGACTTCAGGTACACGGGATGCCCTCCTCGGCAAGGCGCTCGATGGCGTCTGCCGCGGCGGCGCTCTCGGCCTCCTTCTTGGAGGAGCCGACGCCGCGGCCGAGCCGCCTGCCCTGGACGAGCACGACGGAGGTGAAGGTGGGGCTATGGGCCGGGCCCTGCTCGCCCTCGAGCTTGTACTCGGGGCCGCAGCGAAGCTCGCGCTGGGTGATCTCCTGCAGGCGGCTCTTGGGGCTCAACGGGTGCTCGGCGAGCTCGGGTAGCATGTGCGGGCCCAGCGTGCGGGTCACGAAGTCGTGCGTGGCGTCGTAGCCGCCGTCGAGGTAGAGAGCACCCACGACCGACTCGTAGACGTTCTCGAGCGCGGAGTGCATGCCGCGTGCGCCGGTGCCCATCTCGGACTCGCCGAAGACGATGCACGAGCCGATGCCGAGCTTGTCGGCCACGGCCGAGAGGGTCTTGCCCGAGACGAGCGAGATCTTGAGGCGCGTGAGCTCGCCCTCGTCCATCTCGTGGAACTTCTCGAAGAGGTCGGTGGCGACGATGGCGCCCAGGATGGAGTCGCCGAGGAACTCGAGGCGCTCGTAGCTGGTCCAGACGGGCTTGCCCTCGACGGCGCTAGGGTGCGTGATGGCCGCAACCACGAGGTTGCGGTTGCGGAACTTGTGCCCGCAGATCTCTTCTATGCGCGAGACTCGCTCGGCCTCGGTGGCGTGCGGCATACTCGGCTCCCCATCCTCGTGTGACGCGCCCGGGCGTGCGGGCGCTCGCGGCCCCGGGGCCGCAGGTGCAGTCTGCAATTGTACCCGTCCGGGACGTTGAGCGCAGGGCGTGCGGCGAGCTCGGGCGAGCGGACGCCTCCCCCTAAGCCTTGGGCGCGAGCGCCTCGGCAATCTTGCCGCAGAGGTCCTCGCGCACACAGCGCGCGGCCGTGAGCGTACCGTTCTTGATGGCCTCGGGGTTGGTGGCGCCGTGCCCCACGAGCACGGGAGCCTTGAGGCCCAGGAGCGCGGCCCCACCGAGGGCGTCGCCCGAGAGGCGGGCCGCCATGTCCTTGAGCGCGCCCTTGATGAGCAGCGCCCCCACGGCGGCCTTCCCGCTCGACGCCGCGGCGGCCTTGAGCTCGGAGACGATGTACTTGGCCGTGCCCTCCATGGTCTTGAGCGCCACGTTTCCGGTGAGGCCATCGGTGACGATGACGTCGTAGGTGCCGGCGAGGAGGTCGCGGCCCTCGCAGTTGCCCGCGAAGTCGAGGCCGTCGGCGGCGGCGATGGCGGCGTGGGCGGCAAGCGTGGCCTCGGAGCCCTTGGTCTCCTCGGTGCCGTTGTTGAGTAGCGCCACGCGCGGGTTGGGCACGCCCACCACCACGCGGGCGTAGGCGCAGGCCATGTGGGCGAACTGCACGAGCATCTCGGGCGGGCAGTCGGCGTTGGCGCCGAGGTCGATGAGGGTGGTCATGCGCCCGCCGATGCCGGGCAGGGCGCTCGCGAGCGCGGCTCGGCCCACGCCCTTGACGCGGCCCACGACGAGCGTGCCCGCCGTGAGGATGGCGCCCGTGGAGCCCGCCGAGAAGAAGGCGTCGGCCTTGCCCTCGCGCACGGCCCTGCAGCCGCGCACGATGCTCGAGTCACGCTTCTTGCGCACGGCCTCGGTGGGGTGCTCGGCCATGCCGATGACCTCGGTGGTCACGAGCGCCTCGGCGCGCGAGTGCTTGGCGCAGAAGGGCGCGACCTTGTCCTCGTCGCCTGCGACCAGCACCTCGAGGTCCTGGTCGGCCTCGAGCGCCCGGGCGATTCCCTCGAGCACCACCTCGGGCGGCTCGTCCCCACCCATCGCGTCAACGACCACTCGCGTCATGTCGTCTCCCCCTTTGTGGGGCCGTCTCTTGGCCCCGTGGCTAGCATATGTCCGGGTCCCTGGCTCAGAGAGGCAGCGCGCACTGTAAGCCCGCGTCGCCGCCCGACCAAAGGCCACCCATCGATAGTAGCAACGAGCGAGGGACCACGTCCGGGAGACACCAAAACCCGGCTGGAGCGGCGCGCCTTCCGGACGCCCCTCCTGGGCAGGGGGCGCTCACCAGCGCTCCCCGTCCCTCACCAGCGCTCCCGTCCCTCACCAGCGCCCCTTCCCTCACCAGCGCTCCTTCCCTCACCAGCGCTCCCTTTCGTCTCAACATGCGAACGTGCGCATAACCGAGAAAAAAGTGTCGCAACACGCGAAAAAACTCGGTTATGCGCACGTTCGTAGAAGACAGGCCGGAAGCCACCTGGCCAAGTGCCACACTCCCAGAGTCCTTGCACGGCGGCCCCGCCGTGCCGTGGCGTGCAGTGGCGTGGGCATGCTCGGGGCCCTCCAGCGGGGCCTGCGTGCGAAGACTCGGCGCGCCGTGCCGAAACTGTCGAGTTTGCTACAGTTCAATGGGGAAGGCAAAAGTAGACGGCGAACACGCACCTTCGCTACCTGCGGGTTTGCGACGCCCGAAAGCCCGTCTACTCAGCGCGGCTCGATTCGACTGCAGCAAACTCGGTAGTTTTGAAGTGATGGGGGCTCCGCACGTAATCCAGTCGCCGCTTAGGCGGCGTAAACAACGTCATGGCGCACGACAGCTAAGGCGCTCGTGGATTCGCTCGCGCAGTTTCGCCTAATTCAGGATGCCGGCGGGAAGGACCGCAATACCTCTACTTGATCTGAGGCGCTGGTGATACCGCGAGGTACAAGGCAGACAAACGAGCCGGAAAAGGCAAGGCGCGCACCCGCCTCGCCACAGCAAAAGGGGCCGGCCCCGAAGGACCGACCCCTTGCAAGAAACCCTTGGACTGCCAGGCTACTCGGTGACGATGACCTGACGACCCTTGTAGTAGCCGCAGCTCGGGCACACGCGGTGCGGGAGCTTGACGGCGCCGCACTGCGGGCACGTGGAGCGCGCCGGGGTCTCGAGCTTGCTGTTTGCGGAGCGGCGGGAGTGCGTGGCGCCGCGGCCCTTCTTTTGCTTAGGTACTGCCATGATGACCTCTCTTACGAATCTCACGTCCACGTGCGGATGGCACGGTACTCACAGACGAATGAGTATGATAGCACGTCTTGCGCCTTCGTCACCAGAGCGTCACATGATTTTGCGGGACGCTCCCCTAGAGCCCTAGGTCCCTGAGCTTGGCGAAGGGGCTCTCCTTGGCGGCCTGCTCGGCGCGCTTGGCCGCGCAGCCGCAGTCGCCCTCGTTGAGGTTGGCGCCACAGGTGGGGCAGAGCCCCTTGCAGTCGTCGCGGCACAGCACCACGAACGGCGTCTCCATGAGGATGGCGGCCATGATGGGCTCGGACAGGTCCACCGTGTTGTCGTCGCTCACGAGCGAGAAGTCGACCTCGTCCTCGTCGTCGGCGAGATCCTCCTCGGCCGGCTCCTCGAACAGGAAGTACTCGTCGACCTCGCTCGCGATGTCGAACTCGGCGTCCTCGAGGCAGCGGTCGCACGTGCCCACCACATGGGCGCGCACCATGCCCGAGGCCAGGATGCCCTCGCCGGCGTTGGTGAGCACGAGGTCGTAGTCGATGCCATTGGGCAGGCGGAACTCGTGCTCGCCCAGGCTGTAGCCGGCCTCGTCGATGTGGCCCGAGACCGGAAGCGCCGCGCCCGCGCCCTCGAGACGCTCGTCGATGGGAATGAGAATGGGCTGCATGGCTTACCTGCGCGAATTGGAGCCGTCGTCGAGCGCCTGGCGACTGCGCTCGAGCTGGCCGATGACGCTCTTGAGGTTGTCCTCGATGCCCGTGAGGACGCCCTCGGCGTAGTCGTTGATGTGGTAGCGAAGGTCGCGCTCGTACTGGTTGGCCTGGTCGCGGATGTCGTCGGCCTGCTGGTTGGCGAGGCGCACGACCTCCTGGTCGCCGGCGAGGATCATGGCCTGCTGCTGCGCGTCGGCGACGATGGAGTCGGCCGTCTGGTGCGCGCGGGCGATGATCTCGTCCTGCTCCTTGACGATGCGGCGCGAGGTCTGGAACTCCTCCGGGAAGACCCGGCGGATCTCGTCGAGCAGCTCGTACACGTCGTTGGCGTCGACGATCCTCATGTCTCCCTGACCGCCGCCGACGATCGGCTTCTTGCCATTTGCGACGATGTCCTCGAGCTCGTCGACCAGGCTCTCGATCTCCTCACCTGGCTGCATGCGCAGGCTCCTTTCGTGCAGGCCCCTCGCGAAGGTGCGCGCGGGACATCCTCGGCAAATCAAGCGAGCGGACCCAAGCTGGCTCCGAGTCCGCATGACCTATCTAACCTACTCTACCATACCTGCAGCTTATGCGGTATGCGTACCAAAATGCGACACAAGCTTGGCCCCCACGCAGGGCGGAACGAGCATCGAGACGTCGCTGCCCAACCCCGCCAGCTCGCGCACGATCGACGACGAGACGTAGCCGTAGGTGGGGTTGCTCATGACGAAGATACTCTCGACGTCCGGGGCGAGGCGGAAGTTGAGGTCGGCCTGCTGGAGCTCGTACTCGAAGTCGGTCATGGCGCGCAGACCCTTCACGACCGCGCCGGCGCCCACCTCGTGGCAGAAGTCGACGAGCAGCCCCGTGAGCGGGCAGACGTCGACGCCCTCGGAGACGCCCTCGTCGGCGAGGGCCTGGCGGGCGAGCGCCACGCGCTCGTCGAGCGTGAACGTGGGGCCGGTGCCGTTCTTGCCGAGGCTTGCCGCCACGGCCACGGTCACGCGACCGGCGATGTGGCGCGCGCGGCGGATGACGTCGATGTGGCCATAGGTTATCGGGTCGAACGTACCCGGGACCACCACGTGCTCGAGGCGGGTGACGTCTGCGGGTGCGGAGGTGCGCTCCATGCTCACGAATCCCTTCCGAGGAGGTCGACTGCAGTCTGACCGTAGCGCTTCTGCTTGAGCGGCACAAATCCGGCTGGCGCGAGGGTTGGCGCCGAGGCGCTGCGCTCGTAGAGGACGAGGGCTTCGGCCGAAAGCGAGCCAGCCTGGGCGAGCGCCTCCACGAGGCCCGAGACGAGCGCGGCGTCCGTGGCGTAGGGCGGGTCGAGCACGACGACGTCGAAGGGGGCGCCCTGGATGCCCATGCCCGCGAGCCTGAGGGCGTCACCGCGCACGACGGCGAGGGCGGAGGCGTCGGCACCGAGGGCGGAGGCGTTCCTGCGCACGCGGGCGCAGGCGCCGCGGTCGAGGTCGACGAAGGTGCACCAGGCGGCGCCGCGACTCAGGAGCTCGAGGCCCATGGCGCCCGAGCCTGCGAAGGCGTCGAGCACGCGGGCGCCGTCGAGCGAGAGCCCGCGGGCCGAGAGCAGCATCGACGAGACGGCCTCGCGCACGCGGTCTGTGGTGGGACGGGTGACGTCGCGCCCGTCCGGCGCCTCGATGGGGTGCCCACGCCACTGTCCCCCGACGATCCTCATGCTGCCTCCCCGCACGCGTCGGCCGGCCGCACGTGCAGCCGGAGCCGGATTCCGACGCCGTATTGTCGCACAAGGGGCGGTGCGCCCGCAGGGCGGGGCCGCGGAGGATGTGGATATCCCCTGGCACATGCCCCCAGCGAGCCACCCCCTACCGCGAGCGCTCCCCCTCGAAGTAGGCCCCGAAGCGCCGGCGGACCTCGCGGGCGAGTGGGCGGGTGCGTGCGCCCGAGAGCGCCGGGTCCTCGTCCACGAGGTCGCGGGCGTCGGCGTGCGCGGCCTCCACGAGGTCGGCGTCGGCCACGAGATCGACGAGGTGCAGCGTCACTCCGCCGCTCTGCCGGTATCCCAGGACCTCGCCCTCATGGCGCAGCGCGAGGTCCATCTCGGCCAGGGCCAGCCCATCGCTCGTGCGCTCGAGGGCCGAGAGACGCCGCTTGGCCGGGCTCGTGCCGCGCGCCGCGCTCACGAGGAAGACCGTCCCCGGCCACTCCCCTCGCCCCACGCGCCCACGCAGCTGGTGCAGGGTGGCGAGGCCAAAGCGGTCGGCGTCCCAGACCATCATCACGGTGGCATTGGGCACGTCCACGCCCACCTCGATCACCGTGGTCGAGACGAGCACCTGCGTCACGCCCGAGCGGAAGTCCGCCATGGCCTCGTCCTTCTCGGCGGCCGACATGCGGCCGGTCACGATGCCCACGGAGAGCTCGGGGAACACGCGATCGCGGAGGCGCTCGTAGGTGGCCTGGGCCGAGTGGGGCCTCGCCGTGGCCTGCTCGCCCTCGGGCACGTCGTCGAGCTCGGATCCGTCGTCGGCGTCGTCCACGAGCGGGCACACCACGTAGGCCTGGTGACCCGCGGCCACGGCGTCGGCGATGGCGGTGTGCGCCACGTCGGCGTTCTCGGGCGTGAGGGTCTTGGTGGTGACGCCCGCGCCGGCGTGCGGCCGTTCGGTGATGCGCGAGCAGGCCAGGTCGCCGTAGACCGAGAGCGCAAGCGTGCGCGGGATGGGCGTCGCCGTCATGGTGAGCTGGTCGGGGGCCGTGCCCTTGGTGCGAAGCGCCGTGCGCTGGCCTACGCCGAAGCGGTGCTGCTCGTCCACGACCACGAGCGAGAGGTCCAGGAAGCGGATGTCGCCGCCAAGCACCGCCGTGGTGCCGAAGAGCACGCAGGTCTCGCCCGCCGCGAGCGAGGCGGCCGTCTCGGCGCGCTCGGGCGCGGGCGTCGACCCCGTCACGAGCGCCCAGCTGATATGCGCCCTGTCGAAGAGGGGGCCGAGCTTCTCGGCGTACTGGCGCGCGAGCACCGAGGTGGGCGCCATGACGGCAGCCTGGGTGCCGCTGTCGGCGACGGCGGCGAGCGCCACGGCGGCCACGGCCGTCTTGCCTGTGCCCACGTCGCCCAGAAGCAGGCGGTTCATGGGCCGGCCGGCCGCCATGTCCGAGAGGATCTCGCGCGCGGCGCGCTCCTGCTCGCCCGTGAGCGAGAAGGGCATGGCGGCGAGCAGGGCCCTCATGTGCGGCCCGTCGACCACGTGCGCGTGCGGCCGCGTGCCCTCGAGCGAGATGGCTTGACGGGCGAGCAGGGCCGCCTGCAGGCACAAAAGCTCGTCGAAGGCGAGACGGCGCCGGGCGTGCTCGGCGGCGACGAGCGAGCTGGGGAAGTGCGCCTCGCGAAGGGCGCGGGCCTCGGTCATGAGGCGGTGCGAGGCCACGAGGGAGGCCGGCATGAAGTCGCAGGCGTCGCCGTAGTCGGCGAGCGCGGCAGAGGCGATGCGGCGCATCCACGCCGGCGAGAGCCCCTCGGTGACGCCGTGGACTGGCAGGATGCGGGCGTAGGCCGACGCCTGCCCGGCAGCCTGCGGGCCACCACCCCGAGCCCCCTGCGCGCCCGCCTCGCGCTCGGACGCCTGGCGCACCACCTCGTGGAACTGCGGCCTCATCTGCCTGAACCCGTAGGCGAACGTCACCTTGCCCGAGACGGCGAGCTCGTCGCCCACGTGGAGCTGCTCGGCCAGCCACGGCTGCTTGAAGAAGGCGCACATGATGACGCCCGTGGCGTCCACGAGCGCCACCTCCACGAGCTGCATGCGCGGCTTGGGGCGCTTGAGCGTGACCTTGTCCACCACGCCCACGAGTGTGACCTCGCTGCCCACGTCGGCGCGCCCGATGGGGGTCACGCGCGAGAAGTCGAGGTAGCGGTGCGGCACGTGGAGCAGGGCGTCGCGCACGGTATCGACGCCCATACGAGAAAGCGCCTGCGAGCGGGTCGCAGACGCATAGCGCAGGCGCGAGACGTCGCCATCCCACGCCCGCGTGCAGGCGAGGCGTGATGCCGCCTCGCCTATGGTCGGAAGGGTGCCCCCTCGGCCGGACACGCGAGCCGGACTACTCGATCGAGAAGATGACAGGGTAGAGGGGCTGGCCGCCGCGATGCGCGTCAAGCTCTAGGTCGGGCTGGGCCTCCTCGATCCTGTCGCAGAGCGCCTTGAAGGCCGCGTCGTCCATCTCGGAGCCAGCGAGGATGGTGAGGGTGTCGCCCTCCTCGGCCTCCTGCATGCGGGCGATGAGGTCGAGCGTGACCTGCTCGACGCTCGAGCCCACCACGGTGATGGCGCCGCCCTCGATGCCCATGACGTCGCCGGCGTGGATGGGGCTGCCGTCGGCGGCCTGCGAGTCGCGCACGGCGTGCGTGACCTCGCCGTCTCGGATCTCGCCGATGGCCTCGGTCATGGCCTCGGCGTTCTCCTCCGCGCTTGCCTCGGTATCGACCGCGAACATGGCGGCGAAGGCCTGCGGCACCGTCTTGGTGGGCACCACGACGACCTTGACGTCCTCACTCGCGGCGGCGGCGGCCTCGGCGGCCATGCGGATGTTGCCGTTGTCGGGCAGGACGATGACGCTCTCGGCGTTGGCACGCGCCACGGCGTCGAGGATGTCGGCCGTGCTCGGATTCATCGTCTGACCGCCCGAGACCACCACGTCGACGCCGAGCGACTTCAGGATGTCGGCCTCGCCGTCGCCGGCGGCCACGGCCACGAAGCCGAGCGGCCTCTTGGGCTCGGGCGCGGTCTCGGCCTTGGCGGAGGCGGCAGCCTGGTCGGCCGCGATCTTGGCCGTGCGGTCGTGGGCCTCGATGTCCATGTTGTGGATGAAGACGTTGTAGATCTGGCCGTAGCGCAGCATGTACTCGAGCACGCGGTTGGGCTCGTTGGAGTGCACGTGCACCTTGTAGTCGGGGTAGGAGCCCACGACGAGCTCGCAGTCGCCGAGCGTGGCGAGGTAGCTCAGGGCCTCGTTGGGGTCGAAGGGCCTCTCGGCCTTGAAGAGGAACTCGTTGCAGTAGCGGAACTCCGAGCCCTCCCAGTCGTCGTTGAGCTCGATCTGGACGCGGGCGTCGGCCACGTCGTGGGCCTCGGCGGGCGTGGCGGTGGTGTCGAAGTCGGTGAGCTGCTTGCCGCCGTTGCCAAGCGCGGCGTTCACGAAGGCCTCGAGGAAGGTGGCAAAGCCATAGGCACCGGAGTCGACCACGCCGTTCTCCTTGAGGACGGGCAGGAGGTCGGGCGTGCGGGCCACGGACTCGTAGGCCTCCACGACGAGCGCCTCGAGGGCCTCGGAGACGGGCATCTTCTCCTTCTCGGTGCGGTCTGCGCGGGCCGACACGTCGCGGATGACGGTGAGGATGGTGCCCTCGACCGGCTTGCGCACGGCCTTGAAGGCCACCTTCACGCTGTTGCGCAGGGCCGCGGCCACGTCGGCCGTGGTCACGGGGTCATGCGCGGCGACGAGGCCCTCGGCCAGGCCGCGCAGAATCTGGCTCGTAATGACGCCGGAGTTGCCGCGCGCGCCCATGAGCGAGCCGTGCGTGATGGCCTTGGCCACATCGGCCATCGAGGCGTCGGCGGGCAACGCCTGGACCTCCTTCACGACGGTCCCCAGCGTGAGCGACATGTTGGTGCCGGTGTCGCCGTCGGGCACGGGGAAGACGTTGAGCTTGTTGATCTCCTCGGCCTTGTCGGCCACGGCCTTTGCCGCGACGGGGAAGCACGAACGGATAACGGTGGCAATCATGGTGGGAAGTCTCTCCAAATCATCGGGCCTGTCGCGGGGGCCGCACCCAAGGCGGCCGGTCGGGCTCTGCATGCGGGCGGCCCGGTTGGGCGACCGGGCCGCGTGGGTTTCGATCCTAGTGGCGCCTCAGGTCCTCGACGTGGACCGTAACGTCGACGCCCTCGATCTCGGCGAGCTCCTTGAGCGTGAAGCGGACGGCGCTCTCGAGGTTGCGGGAGACGCTTGCCATGTTGACGCCCTGCTCGAGCACCGTGTGCAGGTCGACCTTGACGCGACCGCCCTCGCAGGTGACGTCGATGCCCTTGCGCAGCGACCCGAGCGACAGGAGCCTCACGATGTTGTCCTGCGCGTCGGTGTAGGCCATGCCCACGACGCCGTAGCACTCGAGCGCGGCGTAGCCAGCCAGGTCGGCGATGACGTCGTTTGAGACCCGGAGGGTTCCGGGGATGGGTTCGGCCATGCGTACTCCTCTCGTCTGCGGGCGTTGGCCCGCGCCTGGCCCACGCAGTGCGCGGGACCGAACGCGACAGCCGGAGATGCCGCGCAGAGCTCTCATACATCTATAGAAGTATAGCGCGTGTCGGCCACCCTGAGCCCGTCTGCAGCGCAGGAGCCGCCCGAGGGGCTCAGGGTGGGCCTAGTCTGCCCGCCTGCGAAGCAGCGCCGCCGCGTTCAGCACCACGAAGACCGACCCGCAGTTGTGGAAGAGCGCCGCCGTCACGGGGGTGAGCACGCCCGTGACGGAGAGGGCGACGGCGACGAGGTTGATGCCGAGCCCGAACACGATGTTCTGGCGCACCTTGCGCATGACGGCGCGAGAGAGCCAGATCAGGTAGGGGACGCGTGACAGGTCGTCCCTCACGAGGACGACATCCGCCGCCTCGACGGCGACGTCGCTGCCGATGCCGCCCATGGCCACGCCCACGAAGGCGCTCTTGAGGGCGAGGGCGTCGTTGACCCCGTCACCGACCATGCAGACGTGCCGCCCGAGCGCGCGGATGCCGGCGAGCTTCTCCTCCGGCAGGAGGCCGGCGCGCACGTCGGTGATGTGCGCCCGGGAGGCGATGTCTGACGCGGCGGCTTCGGAGTCGCCGGTGAGCAGGGTCACGCCCACGCCGAGGGAGGCGAGGCCTGCCACGCTCGCGGCCGCCTCCGGCCTCAGCTCATCCGAGAGCGCGAGGGCCCCGACGCACGTCCCCCCGACCGCGACCAGCATCGTCGCCGCGCCCCTGGAGGACCACTCCCGCACGAACGGCCCGGAGACGGCCGGGTCAACCGAGCGCGCCTCCAGCAGCGAGGGCGTGCCGACTATGACCTCCCTGCCTCCCACCCTGGCGGCGACGCCACGGCCGGGAAGCACCTCGAAGTCGGTGGGCTCGCCCGAAGGCGCCCCGTCCGAGGGCGCGGCCGAGGGACCCTCGTCACCCTCGCCGAAGGCCCCGGCCCTGCGGACGCGTGCCTGCCATGACGCGGCCACGGCCCTGCCGAGCGGGTGCTCGGAACGCTCCTCGAGCCTTGCGGCGAGCGCCAGGACGCCGTCGGCGGAGAATCCGGGCGCGAGGGGCTCGGTGGCCACCACGCGCGGACGGCCGAGCGTGAGGGTGCCGGTCTTGTCAGTCGCCACGTGGTCGACCTGGGCGAGGCGCTCGAGCGCGGCGCCCGAGCGGACGAGCGCGCCCCGCCGGGTCGCGTTGGCGATGCCGGCGGAGACGGCCGTGGGCGTCGCAAGCACGAACGCGCACGGGCAGAAGACGACGAGCACGGTGACGGCGCGGACGAACTGGCCGGAGGCCCCCCAGGCCAGGAGCGCGCAGACGAGCGCGACGCCCACGAGCGCCGCCGCCCACCTGTCGGCCAGGCCCACGACGGGCGCCTTCGAGGCGTCCGCCTCCTCAGCGAGGCGGACCATGCGCGCGAGCGAGCTGTCGACGCATGGCCTCAGGGCCCTCATGGTGAAGGTCCCGAGCTGGTTGACGACACCGCTCGCGACCTCGTCGCCGGAGGCCTTGTCGACGGGCATGCTCTCCCCCGTCATGACGGACTGGTCGACGGCGGTCGTGCCCTCCGTGACCACGCCGTCGACCGGGACGGTCTCTCCGGCGAGCACGCGCACCTCGTCGCCCGCCTGGACCTGCCCGGCATCGACCTCGACGAAACCCCCGCCCCGGCGCACGCGGGCCCGCTGCGGGGTCAAGCGCACAAGGGCCTCGATGCCGCGGCGCGCACGCTCGGCGGTGTGGTCCTCGAGCATCGAGCCCACCTGCATGATGAGCGCGACCTCGCCGGCGGCGAACCACTCGTGCGCGTAGAGCGACGCGACGAGGGCGAGCGACACGAGCACGTCGGCGGTCACGTCGTGCTCCGTGACGAGGCCCCTGACGGCCCCCACCACGATCGGTCCCCCGCACAGCACGGCGGCGACGAGCGCGACGTCGAAGGGAAGGGCGCCCCGCCCCCATCCGCCCAGGCTGACGACAAGCGCCACCGCCGACACCACGACGCACGGGATGGTAGCGGACGGCTCGATCTCCAGCCATCCGGCGAGCGCCTCTTTTGCCCTCATGAGAAATCCCCCCGACTCCCGGCAAATCCCGAACAATATGTTCGGTTTTACTATAATCCAGGGGGTTAGTGACGCATGACAGAACGATGGAAGCCGAATGCCTCGGGAAAACCGTTCCGCTTGCCTGCAGCAAGGCCGGCCGGGCAGGCCCGGATATGCCGTCCCAGGGACGCCCTACCTCGTCCCGACTCCCGAGATGTATCCCTCGAGCACCTTGAGGTTATGCGGCACGGGGAGCTCGCGGCTGAGCACGCCCTTCTCGCACAGGCTGTCGAACAGCTCGTAGGCGGCGGGCCTCTCGAGGTTGTTGCTCGCGAGCAGCTCCTCGTCGGCGAAGATTCGCTCGGGGTCTCCCTGCGCCATGACCTTGCCGGCATGGAAGACTGCCACCTCGTCCGCCCACTCGAAGGCATAGTTGACGTCATGGGTGGCCATGATGACGGTGATGCCCTCGCTCGTCATGCGCTCCACGGCGCGGTTCACGAGCGCCGTGTGACGCGGGTCGAGCGAGGCGGCAGGCTCATCCAATATGACGACCTCGGGTTTCATGACGAGCACGTCGGCGATGGAAACCTGCTTCTTCTGGCCGCCGGAGAGCGCATGAGTGGGCTTGGCGGCATAGGGGCGGATCTCCATCTCGTCGATGATGGCGTCGACGCGCCGGCGGACCTCATCCTCGGGAACGCCAAGGTTCATGAGGCCGAAGGAGATCTCCTGGTGGACGCTCGCGCTGAAGAGCTGGTCGTCAGGGTCCTGGAAGACGATGCCCACGCGGCGCCTCAGGTCGAGCAGTCCCTTGCGCGAGTAGTCGATGGGTTTGCCCTCGAGGTAGACCGTGCCGGAAGAGGGCCGCAGGATGCCATTCAGGCACAGGAAGAAGGTCGACTTACCGGAGCCGTTCGTGCCCATGCAGGCGAGGCGGGTGCCCCGGCGAATCTCGAGCGAGAGGCCGTCGAGCGACTGCGTGTTGCCGTCGTCATAGGAGAAGTGGAGGTCCTCCGCCTTGAGGATGATGTCGCTGTCCATGCTAGAACCTCACAATCAAGATGACGATGACGAGCGCGACCTCGAACCCGACGACGAAGGCGACCTCGCCTGGCTTGGGCGGCCGCTCCTCGGAGAGCACGCGGATCCTGCCGTCGTAGCCGCGGGCCTCCATGGCGTCGAAGAGCCGCTCCGAGCGCTTGATGGCCTGGACGAACAGGCACGAGCAGAGGTCCCCGAACGTCTGGAGCGAGCGCGCGTAGGTGACGTTGCCGAGCCTGGAGTCCTGTGAGGTCTTGATGGCCTCGGCACGCTCGAGCAGCACGAAGATGTAGCGGTAGATGAGCATGGTGAGCTCGATGAAGAGCGGCGGGACGTGCAGGCGCCGCATGACCTCTAGGATATCGGTCATGGGCGTGTTGCACGACAGGAAGTACAGGCACGACACGCACCCGAGCGCGGTGAAGAACAGCTGCGCCGCGTAGTGGACCGTGCCCCAGCTCGCCGTGAGGTACCAGGAGCCGAAGCGGACTGCGAACAGCTCGAGCGGCGTCTGGCGAATGGCCGTGCCGATCACGAGCACGTACACGACGAGGAACAGAGACGGGATGAGCATCAGGCCGCGGTAGCGACGCCAGGAGATTTTGCCAACGCCGACGGTGAGGGCCGTCATGGCGACCGTCACGACGAGGGCCGCCGCGATGGAGCGGCTCACGAGCAACACGGCGAGAGTGACGGTCGCGAGGGCGAACTTCTCCGCCGCGTTCACGTAGCGCAGGTGGGAGCGGTAGGCGAGGTCATCGATGGCGTGGCCATGCGAGTGGCCGTGGTGGTGTGACGCATGGCCGCCTTCAGCGGCGCCCGCCCCGCAGCATGACTCGCGGGGCCGTTGGGTCCCTTGGGCGAAGCTCACGGTATGCCTCCTTGTCAGAGACGGCCGACGGGGATCCGCCGGCCGTCCGTCGCAGCGCGAAGCTCGGGGAGCCACAGCCCCCTACAGCTCGTCGCCCTTGCCCTTGCCGTCCTCCCACTTCTTGCGCTCGACGAGACGCCCCATGATGAAGGCGACGACGCCGACGCCGATGCCGGTCTGGACGCAGAACAGGAAGCTCTCGGTCTCGCCGGGAAGCTCCTGGCCGAGGATCTGCTCGAGGATGGGCGTAGCCCAGACCTCATAGCCGGGGTCGGTGGTCTCGACGAGCTCGCCGCCCTTGTCGTCGGAGCCGCCGAACTCCATGCCCTGGGGCGCCAGCACGAACAGGGGGACGAAGGCGATGAGCAGCGCTACGACGAGCAGGGCCCCCACGAGTCCCTTGTTGCTCTTCTTGGAATCCTGGTTGGTTGTCATTCCTACTCACCGTCCTTGAGGTAGCCGATAGCCTTGAGCTCGGGCTTGGCGTAGGTCTCGAGGCCGATCATGATGATGACCGTGAGCAGGCCCTCGACGACGGCCAGGGGGATCTGGGTCACGGCGAAGACGCTCAGGTTCTCGATGAGGGCGGTGCCGAAGCCCACGGCGGAGTTGTGGGCGAGCGCGAGCTGGAAGGCCGTCACGCAGTAGGTGAACAGGTCGCCCAGGAACGCCGCGACGAAGATGACGACCTTGCGGTTGAGGCCAGTCTTGCCCAGGCCCTTGTAGAGGGCGTAGGACACGATCGGGCCGGCGATTGCCATGGAGAAGCAGTTGGCGCCGAGCGTCGTGAGGCCGCCGTGCGCGAGCAGGATGGCCTGGAAGATGAGGACGATGAGGCCGAGGACGCTCGTGGCCGTGGGCCCGAAGAGCATGGCGCCGAGCCCGGTGCCCGTCATGTGCGAGCTGGATCCCGTGACGCTCGGTATCTTGAGCGAGGAGATGACGAACACGAAGGCGCCCGCGAGGGCGAGCAGCGTGAGGGCGCGCCGGTTCTCGGAGAGGACCTTCTTGATGGACTGGAAGCCCACGACGACGAACGGGAGGCTCACGACGCCCCACGCGATGCAGTACTGCACCGGCAGGAAGCCCTCCATGATATGCATGGCCTGCGCGGCGGGCATGACACCGAACATCGCCGTCAGAAACGCGCTGGCGCCAACGAGTGCCTTCCTCCCCTTGGATAGATACATGCAAGCTCCTTACGACCTGACCCCGGGCCTCTCCCGAGGTGTTAGCGAAAGTATAGAGGCCGTGGAGATTAGCAAAAAGATACTAAAGCGTGCACCTTCCTATAATTTTTTGTCGTTTCCCTGATCTTGGCTGACAAACCAAGGGACACCAATGTACCCACATTTGGGACACGTCGGGGCGGGCCGCCGGGCCCGCCCCACGCCGCCGCAACTCAAGCGGTCAGCCCTCGAAGTCAGTCCTCGAACTGGCTGTTGTACAGCTCCGCGTAGAAGCCGCCCGCGGCGAGCAGCTCCTCGTGCGTGCCCTGCTCCACGATGTCGCCGTCGCGCAGCACCAGGATGGTGTCGGCCGACTTGATCGTCGAGAGCCGGTGGGC
The DNA here is from genome assembly GCF_901212675.1 of Olsenella uli. Classification (GTDB taxonomy): domain Bacteria; phylum Actinomycetota; class Coriobacteriia; order Coriobacteriales; family Atopobiaceae; genus Parolsenella; species Parolsenella uli_B. Next base: position 26,140 of record NZ_CAAKOQ010000009.1, on the reverse strand, counting down.
GATCACGAAGCTCGTGCGTCCCCGCATGAGCTCGTCCATGGCGCGCTGGATGAGCTCCTCGGTGCGCGTGTCCACGTTGGAGGTGGCCTCGTCGAGGATGAGGGCCGGCCGATCGGCAAGCACGGCGCGCGCGATGGTCACGAGCTGGCGCTGGCCCTGGGAGAGGTTGGTGCCCTCCTCGTTGATGACGAAGTCGTAGCCGCCGGCGAGCGTGTGGATGAAGTGCTCGCAGCGCGCCGCGCGGGCCGCGGCCTCCACCTCCTCGTCGGTGGCGTCGGGCCGGCCGTAGCGGATGTTCTCGCGGATCGTGCCGTTGAAGAGCCACGTGTCCTGCAGGACCATCGCGAACTCCGAGCGCAGCGCCGCGAGGTCCCAGTCGCGCACGTCCACGCCGTCCACGCGGATGGCGCCCGCGTCCACGTCGTAGAAGCGCTGGACGAGCTTGATGAGCGTGGTCTTGCCCGCGCCCGTGGGGCCCACGATGGCCACGGTCTGCCCGGGCTCGGCCGTGAAGGTGAAGTCGTGGATGACGGGCTTGTCGGACGCGTAGCCAAAGCGCACGTGGTCGAACTCGACGCGGCCCTCGCGCGCGGCCGGCAGCTCGGGGCGGGCGGGGCCCTCCTCCTCGGGGGCGGCCAGGAACTCGAAGACGCGCTCGGTGGCGGCGGCCATGCTCTGCAGCGTGTTGCTCACGTTGGCGAGCTGCTGGATGGGCTGGGTGAAGTTTCGCACGTACTGGATGAAGCTCTGGATGTCGCCGGGGGTGGCGGCGCCGTTGAGGGCAAGGCCCGCGCCCACCACGACCACGCCCACGTAGCCGAGGTTACCCACGAGCGTCATGAGCGGCATCATGAGGCCGGAGAGGAACTGCGAGCGCCAGCCGCTCGTGAACAGGCGGTCGTTCTCGCGCTCGAACTCCTCCACGGCGGCGTCGGCGCGGTCGAAGACCTGGATGACGCCCTGGCCCGCGAAGTCCTCCTCCACGATGCCGTTGACCCGGCCGAGCACCTCCTGCTGCTCGCGGAAGTAGCGCTGCGAGAAGTGCACCATCACGCCCACGATCACCACCGACAGGGGCAGGGTGAGCAGGGTCACGCCCGTGAGCGGCAGCGATATGGTGAGCATCATCACCGTGATGCCCACGATCTGCGTGACGCTCGTGACGAGCTGCGTGATGGACTGGTTGAGCGACTGGCCGAGCGTGTCGACGTCGTTGGTGATGCGGCTGAGCACGTCGCCCTTGCTGTGGCCGGAGAAGTAGCTCATGGGCACGACCGCAATCTTCTCCGAGATCTCGCGGCGCATGCGGTAGACGACCTTCTGCGTCACACCGGTCATGAGCCAGCCCTGGACGAGGTTGCACGCCGAGCTCGCGACGTAGATGCCGAGCAGGATGGCGAGCGTGCGCCCGATCCAGGCGAAGTCAACCCCGCCCGTGCCCTGCACCTTTGCGACGAGCCCCTCGTAGAGCTTGGTGGTGACCTGGCCCAAGACCTTGGGCCCCACGATGTTGAAGGCCACCGAGGCGATGGCGAACAGGATGCCCGCGACCACGGCGAGCTTGTGCTCCCCGATGTAGCCGAGCAGGCGCCCCAGCGTGCCCACGAGGTCCCGCGGCTTCTCGACGACGCCGCCGACGGGGCGCGGTCCCATGGGGCCGCGCGGACGAGCCGGGCGTGCTTGGCTGTTTCCCTGCGCCATCAGCGCTCACCCCCTTCCTCGACAAGGCCAAGCTCGGCCGCGGACAGCTGACTCTCGGCAATCTCCAGATACTCGGGGCAGGAGCGCAGGAGCTCCTCGTGGGTGCCCCGCCCCACGACGCGCCCGTCGTCGAGCACGATGATCTCGTGGGCGTGCATGATCGTGGCCACGCGCTGGGCCACCACCACGACCGCCGTGTCCGTGAGCTCGCGGGCGATGGCCTCGCGGAGCGCCGCGTCGGTCTTGTAGTCGAGCGCGGAGAACGAGTCGTCGAAGACCGCGACCTCGGGCCTCTTGGCCAGCGCGCGGGCGATGGCGAGACGCTGGCGCTGGCCACCGGAGACGTTGGAGCCTCCCTGGGAGACCTCCGAGTCCCAGCCGCCCTCGCAGCCCTCGATGAAGCCGGTGGCCTGGGCGATGTCGGCGGCGCGGCGGGCGTCGGCCTCGCTCACGGAGTCGCCCGCGAACCTGACGTTGCTCTCGATGGTCCCGGAGAAGAGCCGTCCCTGCTGCGGGATGTAGCCGATGCGGCGGCGGAGCTCGCCGAGCGGCCAGGCGCGCACGTCCACGCCGTCGAGCGCGACCGAGCCGGCCGTAACGTCGTAGAGGCGCGGAATGAGTTGCACGAGCGTGGACTTGCCGGAGCCCGTGGAGCCGATGATGCCCGTCATCTGCCCGGCGCGCGTGGTGAAGCTCACGTCGGAGACCACCTCGCCGTCGGCGTCCGGGTAGCGGAAGGACACGTGCGAGAAGGAGAGCTCGCCGCGCGGGGCGTCCGCGGCCGGGAGCTCGGGGCGGACGGGCTCGCGGATGCTCGACTCGCACGTGGCCACCTCGTCGATGCGCTCGGCGGCTACCTCGGCGCGCGGCAGCATCACGGCCACCATGGTGAGGATCATGAACGCCATGACGATCTGCATCGTGTAGCTCATGAACGCCATCATGTCACCCACCTGCATGACGCCATCGGAGACGCCGCGCGCGCCAAACCACACGATGAGGATGGTCACGCAGTTCATCACGAGCATCATGAGCGGCATCATGAAGCTCATGGAGCGGTTGGTGAACAGCTGCGTCTCCATGAGCTCTCGGCTCGCGTCGTCGAAGCGCCCAAGCTCGTGGGCCTGCCGGCCGAAGGCACGGATGGGCATGAGGCCGTCGAGCATCTCTCGAGCGACGAGGTTCACGCGGTCGATGAGCCGCTGCATGCGCTTGAAGCGCGGCATGGTGAGGCCCACGAGCACGCCCACCACGGCGCACACGGAGATGACCGCCACGCCGATGGTCCACTCGAGGCCCGTGGAGGTCTGGACGACGCGCATCACGGCCACCACGCCCATGATCGGCGCGTAGAGGACCATGCGCATGAAGAGCGTCGCCGTCATCTGGAGTTGCTGGATGTCGTTGGTGCATCGCGTGATGAGCGAGGCCTGGGAAAACCTGTTGACCTCGGCCGGCGAGAAGGACATGACCTTGCGGAAGGTGTCGCGGCGCAGGTCACGGGCGATGGTCGACGCCGTGCGCGACGCGATGGCGCCCACGGCCACGGCGCAGGCGAGCCCCACGAGGCAGAGCGCGAACATCGTGGCGGCCGTGGAGCCGAGGTAGGCGTACTGGACGTCGGCGAGGTCGCGCCCCTGCGCCTCGTACTCGGCCCGCACGAACTGCACGGCCATCTGCTCGGTCATGGTGTCGGTGAGCTGGCCCGCGTCCTGGCCGGTCGCGGCGGCGAGGGCCTGGACCTCGACACGTGCCAGGGAGGCCTCGAGCGCGGAGCCCTCGCGGGCGTCGGCGGCGCTGCCCTGGTAGGCACGCACGCCGGCCTCGTCGGCAGGCGCAAAGGCAGCCTCGACGGCCGTGGCGTCGCCGGCGGGCATGAGCCGCTCGAGCTGGGCGAGGGTGTCGGCGCGCATGGCGTCGGGCACGGCCGAGGCGATGCCGCCCTGCTGGATGCCCACGTCCACGATCTCGCTCATGTAGCTTGGGAGCGCGAGCTCCGAGGTGGCCTGCACGATGAGCAAGGCCACGATGGCCACGAGCGCGGGCACGTGGTGTCTGAACAGCTTGATGAGCCTCAAGCTCACTCCCCCCCTCGGGTCTGGTCTCGTCGGTCGCCGCACCTGCGTGCGTCGAAGGGTGCCTCGGGCGGCGGGGGCACCATCTGGCGGCCCTCGCGGCGCCGACGGGCCAGGACCTCGAGGACGCGCCCGAAGACGCGCACGACGTCGCGGGCGTCTTCGGGGCCCATCTCGCGGAGGAAGTCGGCGACTAAGCGCTCCGCCTCCGAGCTGTGCCGGGCGATGTCCTCGCGGCCGGCCTCCGTGAGCGTCACCTCCACGCGGCGGCGGTCCTCGCGCGCGGCGCGGCGCTCAACGAAGCCTCGCTCCTCGAGCGTGCGCAGGGCGTTGGCGACGCGCGCGTCCGTGACCCCCGTCCTTCTGGCGAGCTCGCCGGGCGAGATGGGGCCATCGGCCTCGAGGAGCACCTGCATGATGGCCGGCAGGCCGTGGGTCGAGGCGCTCACGTCGTGCTGGGGCCTGAAGCGGGCGAACCTGCAGCCCTGCGCCATGAGCTCGCGCGCGAGGGCGTGGAACTCGTCTGGCTCCGGGGTCGCGGGGCCGGGCTTAGCGCCCTGCGCGCGGGTTCCCTCCTCCCCCGCTTCTGGGCCGTCCGCGCTAGATCCGCCGCGCGCGCACGCCCCGCCATCCACGCGGGCTCCTCTTTCGCTAGAGTTGTCGGGCATGGTCGTACCTCCTCGTTACCTTCCAGTGTTAGTTTTTAATGTTAGGCAATATACCCAATCGTCCGCGCCTTACCAAGCGCCCACATCGCATGGGGTTAGATTCACGACACGGACACAACATCTCGACAATTCCCTTGCGAGCAGCGAAAGCTGTGCTATTCTGATTCGGCTATGCGTCGAGGGCGGCCGCAGAATGTGCCGCTTTACATGGAGGTCTCAACAATGTCTAAGGTTTGCGCCATCTGCGGCAAGCACGCCGTCGCCGGTCGTTCGATCAGCCACTCGCACCGCGTCACCAACCGCAAGTTCCGCCCGAACATCCAGCACGTCACGGTCGTCGTCAACGGCCACAAGCAGAAGATGAACGTCTGCTCCACGTGCCTCAAGTCCGGCAAGGTCGCCCGCTCCTAGTCAGGGCAGCCGCTCGCCTGCGAGCACCATATCGAACCACCAGGAGCCGTCGGGATTCCCGGCGGCTTCTTTCTCTTTAGGTGACAGCAGGCCAGCCGGCATCCTTCGCGCCCTGCCGCACCTTGCGCCCCCCGCCGAGCCGCGCCCTCCCGCCGCGCCGCGCCAACCGCGCCATCCCGCCGCGCCGCGCCAACCGCGCCACCTGCGCCACCTGCGCCACCTGCGCCACGAACGTGCGCATAACCGAGATTCCAAGCGAACGTGCGTAAAACCGAGAAAACCACCTTGCAACTCGCTGTTTTTCTCGGTTTTACGCACGTTCGTCGCACGGCTACGGGTTCGCCGCGCAGCCGGGTCCAAGCCCATCCCTCACTCGACGCGCTCCCACTTCCAGCGCGGCGCCCGCGGGTGCACGCCATAGATGGCGAGCCGACTGCGCACGAGGTCCTCGTTTCGGGCCATGCCGGGGCTCATCCTTACCACGGAGATGTCGAACGCCGTGATCCCAGCCTCACGTCGCCGCTCGCCCATCATGATGTCGACCACTTCCCTGCCCCCGGTCATCCCCGGGTCCGCGTACTTGCCCCTGCCATCCACCTCGAGGTCGACGAGACGGCCGTCGTCGCGCCTCAGCACGATGTCGAGCCGACGCGTCTTGCCGGGACGCTCGATATCAGGCACCTCCAGCTGCAGGTCGAAGATCTCATAGCCCAGCTCGATGAGGACGGCACGTACGAAGGATTCTCCTCCGCTCTCGGCACGCGGATCCACGTACTCGCACACGCGCCGAAGCGTCGTGATCCCCCGCCGACCTGCGGCAAGTGCGCAGACCCGCTCGAGCCCGCCCGTTCCCACAAGCCCCATCCTCACGGCAGAGTCGGCGATTGGCAGGGCGTCACGAAAGGGCAGCGACAGGCAGCAGTCCGCGATGGTACGGAGTGGGGTCGTCACGCGCAGGTCGCCAACGAGCACCGAGGGCGCACGCTGCGAGCTGTGTCGGCATATTCCCCTCCCCGAGCGCCCGCCCGTCGAGCCCTCGACTAGGTAGTGGATTGGGTCAAGGTGGCGGTAGGAAGCGGCGAGGCCGTAGACAAACGCGGCGGTCGCATGCGAGAAGACCCATGGCTCGTGCAGGTGACCGAGGGCCTTCGCCACGTGCAGCATCTGCCCCTCGGGCATGAGGGCGCGCCAATAGTCGGACCGGACGAAGAGGCCGTGGCGGGGCCGAACAAGTTCGCCGGCCGATACCCGCGCACTCACGGCGCTCGACTCCGCGGGGGAGCGAACGACCGCGCACATCGACCGTGCTTCCGCCTCGTCCAATATGCAGGCAAGGTAGTCGTCCATGAGCTCCGACACGTAGCCCCCTCCCCGGCTTTCCGCTTCGCCGCGCTAACGGCGAACGTGTTGGGAGTCGATGCTACAGGTGCGGGAAGGGCGCGTCGACGCCGATTCGGCGACCGGGCAAGCGGTAGGTTTCCAAAACGAACGTGCGCAAAACCGAGAAAATCGGCTTGTCACTCGCCGTTTTTCTCGGTTTTGCGCACGTTCGTTGGTTGGGCGGCACAGGACGCGACAGGGGGACGGCTGGGAATCGTGGGCAGTCGAGGAGACCAGCGAGCGTCGCGGTGCGGGGTCGGTGGCGGAGGGTGGCCGGGCGCTGGCGCATCGGGAAGGCGGCAAAGGGCAGCTGGAGCCGGGCGCTGGCGCATCGGGAAGGCAGCAAAGGGCAGCCGGAGCCGGACGTTAGCGCATCAGGAAGGCGGCGAGGATACCGGCGTGGCAGCTGACGGTCGCGTCGGGGGCGTCAACCACGTTGGAGATGCCGCGGTCGCGCAGGGCATCCACGCGGAAGCGCTCGAGCTCCCAGCGCATGCCGCGCTCGCTCACAAGCGTGCCGTCCGCGAGCGCCACGAAGGAGAAGTGCCGCCCCTCCGCATCTGTGCCCAGCTCCCAGGCATCGCGGCCCCGGGGCGAGAGGACCCGGCACTCGAAGGAGTCCTCCACCAGCGCGGGCGCGAGGTCGGCGTTGGCCGCCAGCACGCCAAAGACCGCGAGCGCATGGTCCATGCGCCCCGCGCTCGCGCAGGTCACGCTCACCTCGAGCCCCTCGCCCGCCTCGGCCGCCAGCTGTCGGCAGCACGAGAAGGCCAGCGACAGGTCGGTATCGTACTTGGCTGGCGGGAAGAGCCGCACGCCCCCGGCCGCGGCAATCCCGTGGATCTCGGGCACGTCGCGCACGTCGTCTGCGGGCGTCACGTCGAGCCGGGCCACGTCGGAGGCCTGCTCGCCCTCGCGCCTGCAGAGCCAGGCGAGGGTCTCGGGGCTCACCGTGTCGGCGTCGCCGCAGAACGAGTCGGGCACCACGCCGGCCGCGCGGCAGGCGTCAGCCCCACGGTCGACAGCCGTCACGGAGTCGGCGGCCGCGGCAAGCGCCGAGACGAGCGCGGGCGAGCTGGGCTCGGGCGAGCCCGCGACAAGTAGGACGCGCATCGCTACTCCTCTGGCATGGGACGGCGGGCCGCGTCGTCGAAGCCGCGGATGGCCTCGAGCGAGAGCGACGCGTAGCCGCGTGAGAAGATGTCGGCCCGGGAGCGCACGAAGGCCTCGTCGCGCCCGTCTCCCTCGTTGTAGATCGCGGCCACGTGAAAGCCTGCCTGCCGGGCCGTGCGGACGCCGAAGGGCGCATCCTCGAAGACCCAGGTCTCCTCGCGCGGCGTGCCCAGGCGCTCGAGCGCCTCGAGGTAGACGTCAGGGCAGTCCTTGTCGCGCCCGTCTCGCACCTCGGCCGTGCAGATCACGTCGGAGAAATAGCCGAGAAGGCCGTGCACCGCCAGCGCGCCGCGCACAAGCCGAGACGTCGTGGAGGACGCCACGATGAGCCGCACGTCGGCCGCGGAGAGGCCCTCCACGAGCTCGCGGGCACCGGGAATTACCTTGATGCTCGTCTCGTACTCGTGCGCCACGTAGGCCTCGAGCTCGTCGACGAGAGCCGCGCCGGACGCGCCGATGCCCAGCTCCGCGTGGATGAGCGCGCAGGAGTCCGGGATGGTCATGGGCTCGACGAGCTCCTTGAACTCGGCCGGCGCCGTGACGTCGTACGCCGCCAGCAGGTGATCGAACGCGCCGTACCACATCGTCATCGAGTCGATGAGCGTGCCGTCGCAGTCGAAGATGGCACCTGAGATCTCTGCCATGCAGTCCCCCTCGCAGTGTTGTCCGTAGGCGCAAGTATACTTTCGCGAGACAAAGACGGACGGAGAGAAGATGTCACGGCTGGGTAAGCACGCTTGGAAGGTGGCCTACGGGGACGCACCTGACCTCCCAGAGATGGAAAACTCCTCACGAATGCGGGCTCTGGGCCTGCCGACCTGCATGGGCGCGAGGAATTGGGTAAAGTAGGCCACTGCGACCGCGTCGCACGGCAAGAGAACCCGGCCCAGGATGGGCCACATAGTACGTGGAGGTACCCCCAGATGGCGCGTTACGACTACAAGTGCATGGCTTGCGGCAAGGTCTTCGAGGTGGAGCATCCGATGTCGGAGCATCCGCACGTCACCTGCCCCGACTGCGGCGCGGATGCCGAGCGCGTCTTCGAGCCGAGCGGCATCGCCTTCAAGGGCTCGGGCTTCTACAACACCGACCAGCGCGGCGGCAGCTCCTCGACCGCGGCCACCTCGGCGGCCGACCCCTGCGCGAACTGCGAGCACAAGGCGGCCAAGTAGGGCAGACGGGCAAAAGCCGCGAGCGCGGGGCCGCCCAGGGCGTCGCGGGCGAGCGACCACGCACAATCGAGCGTCACGAATCGAACGTGCGGATAACCGAGAAAAATGGGCTGTTGCAGCCCGAAAAACTCGGTTATCCGCACGTTCGTTGCTTAAGGGAGGCAGGGGA
>NZ_CAAKOQ010000009.1:0-17381 GCF_901212675.1 Olsenella uli | reverse complement strand
CGGGGGCGGAGCTGGAAGGGTCGGGGGCGGTAAGGCCAGGCTGAGGAGCGGGAAGCGTGAGCCGCCCGCGAGAGGAGCGCGGTCGCCAGCTGGCTAGCTTGTGCGGCAGAGGCGGGCGCAGAAGTGGCCGTCGTAGCTACCCGGCGCGGGAGACGACTGGAACGCGCCCGTCTCCGTGCGGTTCACGGCGACGATGGCGCGGCCGGCCTCGGGAAGGGAGCGCACGCCCGCGGCGTCGAGCACGTCGGCCCGCTCGAACCCGGCACCTGCGGGACTCTCGAGAAACGCGCGCACCACGCCCTCGTTCTCGACGGCAAGCACCGAGCATGTCGCGTAGACGAGCTCGCCTCCCGGCGCCACGCGCGACGCGGCGGCCGAGAGCATCCGGAGCTGCAGGGCCGGCAGCGACCCCTCCGCGGATGGCGCGAGCGCCTCGGGGTCGAGGAGCCAGGGAATCTCGGGATGGCGGCGCATCGTGCCCGTGCCCGAGCAGGGTGCGTCGACAAGCACCGTCTCGAACGGGCCTACAAGCCCGGCGGGTACGTCTCGCTCAGCCAGACGCGTCGCGTCGAACGAGACGCTGGTCACGACGCCAGCAAGCCCGGCGCGGCCCATGCGAGCAACGCACGACTCGACCTTGGACGTCACGACCTCGCAGCCGACGACCCACAGCTCGGGATGGGCGTCGTCCTCGGCCACGCCCTCCCCCATCGCCCGCGCAAGCAGCAGCGACTTGGTGCCCCGACCCTGCCCGACCTCGAGCACGCGACCGCGCGCGGGCGCAGCCACGCGACACACCACCTGGGCCGCGAGGTCCGAGGCCACGACGTCGGAGCGCTCGAGCAGGCCGCTCGCGGCGAGGCCGGCCGCCCCGCCAAGCTCCCACGAGCCGGGAAGCCCGTCGGGCGAGACGGCAAGCCCCAAGTCCTCGAGCCTGGCCGCCACCTCGGGCTCATTGGCGTCCATGCGCCCGCACGCGACGTAGACGGGACCCGCCTCGAGCGCGCAGAGGCACGCGAGCGCCGCGCGCTCGGCTCCCAGGTCAGCGACGAGACGCCTCGCGAGCCAGGCGGGATAGCCAGAGGCGCGGCAGAGGTCGTCAGTCGAGGCGACCGGGCCACCCTCGGCCATCGCGCCCACCGCCACCCGCGCCGCGTCGACCTCGCCCCGGCAGTCGGCAATGCGCCTGAGCACGGCATTTGCCATGCGCGCGGCGCGCGGCTGCACGCTTCGGACCAGCTCGACGCCCTGGCTCGCGGCCACCTGGCGCGGCGTCTCGAGGTAGAGCAGCTCGAAGGCCGAGAGCCTGAGGGCGTCACGAACGCGTGGCTCGAGCTGGCCAGGCTTGGCGGCAAAGCCGTCGATGCGCCAGTCGAGCTCGCCGACGGCGGCGTTCACGCCCAGCACGAGCCGGGTCGCGAGGGCCTTGCCGCGCGACCCGAGCGAGCGCATCTCCTGAGCGCCGCGTAGAAGGTCGCGGGCGCGTCCGGAGCGTCTGCGCTGAATGCCGAGCAGGTGGAGCGCCGTGGTGCGCGCGGGGCTCGCGACGGCCATCTAGCCACGCTCCCAGCGAATCTTGTCGCCGCGCAGGCCGGCGGCCCAGGAGCGGGCGTCCATCTCGCGCTTGCCGTCGGGCTTGACCTCGAGCAGCTCGAGCGCGCCGTCGGCACACCCCAGCAGCACGCGCCCACGCGCGACGCGCACGTCGCCGGCCGCCACGGACTCGCCCGCCGCGGCCGCGCGCAGCACGCGCAGTCCCCTGCCGCCCACCACGCAGCGAGCCGGCGCGGCATCGGTCGAGGCCTGCACCCTTCGAGCGTTCTCGAGCCAGCCGTCCGCGACGTCGAGGCGCATCTCGGCCTTCTCGACCTTGTGGGCATAGGTGACGAGCGACGCGTCCTGCTCGGTCCACGTGGCCCGGCCCGCCTCGATGTCGGCAAGCGAGCTCACGAGGGCCCGCGCACCAAGCTCGGCCACCTCGGCCATGAGCTGGGCGCAGGGCTTGTCGGCCACCTCCGTGGAGGCCTGCGCGCAGAAGGCACCCGCGTCGAGCTCGTGCACCACGCGCATGATCGAGACGCCCGCGCGCTCGTCGCCGGCGAGGACGGCCCGCTGAACGGGGGCGGCGCCGCGCCAGCGCGGCAGGAGCGACGCGTGCACGTTCACGCAGCCCAGGGGCGCCATGGCGAGCACCGAGTCGGGCAGGATGCAGCCGTAGGCCGCCACGCACACGATGTCGGCGCCCAACCCGGAGAGCTCGCCCAGGACCTCGGGCGTTATGCGGTTGGTCTCAATGACACGCAGGTCACGGGCCTGGGCCTCGGCCTTGACGGGGCTCGGCTCAAGGCGCTTGCCGCGCCCGCGCACCGCGTCCGGGCGTGTCACCACGCCAACGACGTCATACGCCTCGTCGAGCGCGACGAGCGACGGCACGGCAAACTCGGGCGTTCCCATGAAGATGACGCGCATGCGGGCCTCCTCGCTGCTAGTTGGTCGACGTCTCGCCGGGACGGGCACCGGCCTCGATGGCCTGCTCGCAAGCGCGCAGGGCCTGGAGGCGCTTTGTCGGCGAAAGGTGGTCGACCATGGTGACGCCGTTCAGGTGGTCGATCTCGTGCTGCAGGCACACGGCCAGGAGGTTGTTCTCGGCCTCGTACTGCAGCAGGTCCCCGTCGAGGTCCATCGCCTGCACGATGACGTGGCTTGGGCGCGTGACCTCGACCGATATGCCCGGGAACGACAGGCACCCCTCGTTGAAGGGGCGCGGGTCGCCGTCGGCGGCGATGACCTTGGGGTTGACGAGCACGTAGGGGTTCTTGGTCTTGGGGTTCTCGCCGTCGTAGTCGACGTCGATGACGACGAGGCGCACGAGCTCGCCCACCTGCGGGGCGGCAAGTCCGCACCCCTCGGCGGCGTACATGTCCTTGAGCATGCGCCTGGCCAGCGCGCGCACCTTGCCGTCGATCTTGTCGATGGGCTGGCACATCTCGGTGAGCCGGGGATCCGGCGTGAGGACGATATCGGAAACGGCGCTCATGGGGCTCCTTCTCTAGAGTTCAAGCAGCTCTCTATGATACCAAGGGCCCCGCCTCTCACATTTCCTTCCGGATGATTTGTCACATTTCCTTCCGGATGATTTGTCACATCCCGGCGCGGCGGCGGCGCATGGCCGGCAGCTGTCGAGGCCAACCGGGGGCGACGGGGACCGTACTGGCCGGCAGCCACCGGGTCAAACCGGGAGCAACGAGGGTCGTACCTGGCCGTCGGCCGACAGGTGCCGAGACCAGGGGCCACGAACTCGCACCCGGCAAGGCACCGCCGCGAGCAACCACACCCCTACATGAAGTCGTAGGCGTCCACGTCGATGGCCATGGTGGTGCGTCGGTCGGCGGGAAGCGAGCCGGCGGCCGCGGACAGCACCGGGCCAAGCGCCACCTCGGGCGGGGCCTTCACGATGAGGTGCCAGCGGTGGCGGTCCTTGACCCGACCCTTCACGCACTCCGAGGGGCCGAGCACCTCCCAGCCTTCGGGGAGCTCGGACAGCTCGGGCATCTCAGGCGCATCAGTCAATAACATGCAGGTATATGGCTCATCGCCGCGCACCGTCACACGCCCTCCGTGGGCAGCGCCATCCACGCCCGCCACCTCCCGGCGCACGGCCTCGGCCATCGCCCGCGCGCGACCCCGCACGCAGGTCTCGGACACGCCGCTCACCACCACGTTCGCCACCCGCGAGAACGGCGGGTAGTAGGCCTCGCGCCGCTGCGCCAGCTCGAAGCGTTCGAAGGCCGCGCGCTCGTGCGTGGCCACCGCCGCGATGGCCGGGTGCGTGGCCCAGTACGTCTGGATGACGACCTCGCCCGGCCGCTCTCCCCTGCCGGCACGGCCCGCCACCTGCTCGAGCAGGTGATACGTGCGCTCCGCCGCGCGAAAGTCCGGCAACTTGAGCGTGGTGTCGGCGTTCACGACGCCCACGAGCGTGACCTCGGGAAAGTCGAGCCCCTTGGCAATCATCTGCGTGCCCACGAGCACCGCGCACTCGCTCGCGTCGAAGCGCTCGAGCAGGCGCGTGTGGGCGCCCTTGGTGGCCGTGGTGTCCGCGTCCATCCGGATGACGTCGACGCCCTTGCCGGCAAGCAGCATCCCCAGCTCGTCCTCCACGCGCTGCGTGCCCACGCCGAACTGCGCGAGATAGCGGCTCCCGCAGCTGGGGCAGCGCGTCGACGGGTCCGGGTAGGCGCGCACCGGCCATGAGCGCCCGCAGCTGTGGCACACGAGGCTGTGCGTGCGCTCGTGGTACGTGAGCGCCGTGGAGCAGTGCGTGCACGTGGGCACGCAGCCGCACTCGCGGCACATGAGGAAGCTCGCGAACCCGCGGCGGTTGAGCAGAAGCACCGCCTTCTCGCGGCGCTCGACCATCCCGAGCAGGGCGTCTCTGAGCGCGCGCGAGAAGATCGAGCCGTTCTTGGCGGCGAACTCGCGGCGCATGTCCACCACGCGCACGTGCGGCAGGACGGCGCCGCCGGGTCGCTCGGGCATCTCGACGCGCATCCACGAGACCCCGCGCCAGCTGCCCCTGCGGCAGCGCTCGAGGCTCTCGAGCGACGGGGTTGCCGATCCCAGCACGAGTGCGGCGCCCCGCAGGCGCGCGAGCTCGGCCGCCGCCTCGCGAGCGTGATAGCGCGGGGCCTGGTCCTGCTTGTAGCTGCCCTCGTGCTCCTCGTCCACGATGACGAGACCCACGTTGGCGAGCGGGGCAAAGAGCGCCGAGCGCGCGCCCACCACCACGTGGGCACGGCCCTCGCGGACCATGTCCCACTGGTCGAAGCGCTCGCCAGTCGAGAGGCGCGAGTGCAGGATGGCCACGTCGTCTCCGAAGCGGCTACGAAAGCGCCCCACCGTCTGCGCCGTGAGCGAGATCTCGGGGACAAGCACGATGGCACCGCGCCCGCGCGAAAGCTCGCGCTCGATGGCGTCGAGGTAGACCTCAGTCTTGCCCGAGCCCGTGACGCCGTCGACGAGCACGACGTCGCCGACTCGCGCGTCTGCCGCCCGGGCGATGGCGGCGAGCGCAGCCTCCTGGCCGTCCGTAAGGCGAGCCGGCCGCGGCGCCCGCGCGCTCGAGAGCGTTGACGCCGCGTCTGCCGAGCCACGCACGCGCCGGCGGTGCTCCACGGCGGCCACACCACGCTTGAGCAGGGCCGACACCACGGAGCCCGCCCCCGGCACGAGCGCCGAGAGCTCCGCCACGCGCTGCGGGCCCGCGCTGAGCGCCTCGATGACGCGCTGCTGGCGCTTGGCGTTGGCACGGGGCCGAAACGCCCGGCCCTCGTCGGTGAGCGATACCCAGCGGTCGTCGACGGCCTTGGCGCGCTCGGCCACGAGCGTCCAGTCGCCGCCCTCCTCGCGCGTGACGCGCATGGTCTGGCCGGGTGGCAGCATGAGGCGCAGGCACACGGCGAGCGGCGCTGCGTACTCGCGGGCAATCCAGGACGCGAGGCGAGCGCCCACCTCGTCGAAGGAGGGGGCCGCGAGGACGGACCTCACCGGCTGCACGCGCGCCCGGTCCACGCCGGCCGCGGGCTCATCGGCAAGCCCCACCACGTAACCCACCACGTCGCGGTGGCCAAAGCTCACAAGGACGCAGCACCCCACGAGGCAGGTCTCGGCCAGCTCGGGGGACACTGCGTAGTCAAAGCACCCGTCGATGGCGCGGGCGGCTATGTCCGGAACGATGCGCGCGTATCTCATGGGACCTAGTGTAGTGGAGTGGAGGCGGCACCGGCGTGGGGTGGGCGCAACGGCGCCAGTATGGGCGAAGGCGCGGCGCCACCCTACGCACCCCCGAGGCACGGCACCGCTACCCCGCGAGGCCCGTTGCCACGCTCACGAGCGCAATGATGACGCCCACGATGGACTCGCCGCCGAGCAGGCCGCTCGCGCACACGATGCCGGTCTCCTGCTCGGCCTGCTCGTCCACGCCGGCCTTACGGGCAAAGTGGTCGAACACGAGCTTCAGGACGGAACCCACGAACATCGAGAGCGGCATGTAGAAGGGCAGCCACGAAGAAGAGCCTCACGGGAGGCGTCTGGGAGATGACGGCCACGATGAGCAGGACGATGAGGCCGAAGATCTCCATCGGGTCGATGCCGGTCTGGCCCACCGACTGCGCGCTCATGATGGTGGTCACGAACGACAACAGGATGATGACGACGGCCACGAGCGGGCTGAGACCGAGCCCCAGGCAGATGACGAACGCGGCCGCGGCCACCATGAGGGCGAGCACGCCGGCGTCGTAGCGGCCGGTGAGGTCGGCGAAGAGGCCTCCCCTCTCGCCGGACGCAGCGGCGGCGGAGTCCTTGCCTTCGGAAGCGGTGCCGGAGCCCTCGCCCGAGCCCGCGTGGACATCGTCCCTGCCCTGTGCCATGCGCACGAGCGCGGGCAGGATGTCCTTGAGCACCACGCCCAGGCCCGAGCCCATCATGAGGCCCATGCCAAGGCTCTTGACGATGCCGCCGGCCGTGGCCACGTCCCAGAGACCCGCAGCGGTGCCGCCCACGACCAGGCCGAAGTTGGCAAAGACGGCGCCCGCCATGGCAAACGCGAGCGCGCCGAATCCCACGAGGAATCCCACCGAGAGCATCATCGGCGAGTTGTAGATGCCAAACGTGACGCCCGGGATGGGCAGGGCCAGAAGCATCTGCGGCACCACGCCGAGAACGTCGCGCAGCACGCTGTAGACGCCGGCAATCCCCATCGAGAGGAAGAGCTTCTTGCCCGTGCCGCCGCGCGAGGTGGTGGCGGCGAGCGTCTCGGCCGCGGCCGTGCCGATGGGGTACTCGAGATCGCTCTCGGCCACGAAGCGCCTGCGGATGAGGGCCGTGCAGACGAGGCCCAGAAGCGTGCCGGCAAGCGCCACGAAGAGCATCTCGGCCATGCTCGTGTGGTCGGCGAGGCCCAGCATCCAGATGCCGGGGATGGTGAAGGCGAGGCCTCCGGCCACCATGGAGCCGGCGGACATGACGATCTGGGTGATGTTGGCCTCGTTCAGGCTCCTGTGGCCAAAGGCGCGCAACAGCACGAGGGCCGTGATGGAGGTGAAGATGGTCGGCCAGGGCAGGGAGCCCATCTTGAGGGCCGTGTAGACCGAGGAGGCCGTGATGACGACGCAGCCGACGACCCCGATGGCAATGCCGACGGGGCTCAGCTGCCCGCACGCCTGGGCGCGGTCGCTGGACGTGCTCATATGTACTCCTTCGTATATCCGCTTCCCCTCGTGGGAAGTCGGGTTACGGAACGGACGCGTCGAGTATAGTCGGTGTGACACCCCTTCCGGATGATTTGTCACATTATCTTCCGGATGATTTGTCACACTTTTCCGAGAAGGGCCAGGCAATCCATGGAAGCCACGACAACCGGGCAGGACAGCGCGCGCACGCAGAGGGTCGGCGCGCCGAGACAGGCGGGAGGCGCGCCGCAGCGCGTGCTCGCCGTCGACGTGGGCAACACGAGCACGCATCTCGGCATCTTCGAGGAGGACCGCCTGCTTGGGACCTTCGAGCACACCACGCCCGCGCGCATCACGCCCGACGAGGCGCGCCTGTGCGTCCGCGAGGCGCTCGGCATGCTCGCGCTCGACGTGCCCGGCGACGCGATCATCTCCTGCGTGGTGCCTGCGCTGGCAGACGCCTGGTGCCGGGCACTGGTCGCGGAGTGCCCCGGCCGCACGCTCGTGGTGGGCCCGGGCCTCAAGACCGGCGTGCGCATGCGCTACGACGACCCCGCCGAGGTGGGCTCGGACCGCGTGGCCGACGTCGTGGCCGCGCGCGAGACCTACGGCGCCCCCGTCGTCGCCGTCGACCTGGGAACCACGACGAACTTCGAGGTCGTCGACGCGGAGGGCGCGTTTGCCGGCGGCATCATCGCGCCGGGCGTGGCTCTTGGCGCGGCCTCGCTCGCCCGGGCCGCCGCGCGCCTGCCCACGGTGGAACTCCGCGCGCCCGCGCAGGCGATTGGCAAGAACACGCGGACGGCCATTCAGTCGGGCGTGGTGCTCGGCGAGGCGGCGCGTATCGATGGGCTCATCGACCTCGTCTTCGCGGAGCTCGGGCAAGAGGCGCCCGTCGTCGTGACCGGCAACTTCGCAGACACCATGTCGGCGCTGCTCAGGCACGACGTCACCGTCGACGGCACCCTCACCCTGCGCGGCCTCGACCGCCTCTGGCTCGCCAACCGCCGCTAGCTGTCACGCTTTCTTCCGTATGATTTGTCACATCCCGAAGACCGAGACGGGCGGCACGCGAGGTCAGACAGGGTGCCTACTCGTCTGCAAGCCGCCCGTCCGCGCGTGAGACGATGCCCCGGCCGATGCCGGTCAGGCGCTCGACCTGGCGTATCGAGAGCCCCCGGGCACGAAGCTCGACGATGATCGCGTCGCGCGCGGCCTTGTCATGCAGAGGCACCTCCCCGATGCCCACCTCGCCCAAGACGCCGCGGAGCACGGCTGCGGCCGCCTCCATGCTCATCGACGACGTTGGACGATGGCGCGCCGTCGCCGCAAACGAGCTCCCAGGCAGCTCGTGGAACCGACGAAACTCGGCCTCGCTCCCCAGAAGCCCAAGGACCGCCGTCTCGTCGAAGCGCCTTGGCGCACAGTGAGGGAGTCCCAGGTAGGCACCGTAGCTGCTCCAGGAATAGTGGCAGCTCTCGGAGGCGCCGGACTCGATTGGGTTCTGGTGGATGTAGCGAACGACCGTGAGCAGGCGCTCGTTGCCCTCGATGGGCTTGCTGGCATATCTCCCCTGGAAAAGGTGGCCGACATGGTCGTGGCGCCTGTTGAAGTAGAGCGCGTACGAGCGCCCGGCCAGTTGCATGACCTTTGCCACGCGCTCGAGCTGGCCACGCACGAGCAGGTGGATGTGGTTGTCCATCAGGCACCATGCCAGCACGTCAAGGTCGTGCCTGCTCAACGCGTCGTCGAGAAACGACAGGTAGCGTGACCTGTCCGCGTCGTCCTCGAACAGGAGCATCCTGCCCACGCCCCTCGCCATGACGTGATAGATCTGGGACTCGCACTGACGCCTTCGCCGGTACCCCATGCCGCCTCCCCCGTCGTGGTTGGTGGGATGGTTATACGCGAGGGCAGATGGCGGTCAAGTAAGGTTCCGGCAAGCGGGCTCACGGATCGGCGAGCGGTAGTGCTCAGCACCAGAGACAAGACAGCCGACAGGTCGGCATCCCAGAAGTGTGACAAATCATACGGAAGGAAATGTGACGGCGGCGGAGGAGAGCTGGGAGAGGGCCCGCTCGAGGACCGAACGTGGGCAGGCGACGTTCAGGCGGATGAAACCCTCGCCCTCGGGCCCGAAGATGTCACCGAAGTCCACCCAGAGACGAGCCCTGTCCTCGACCAGCTCGTGGAGCTGCGCGTTGTCGAGCCCAAGTGAGCGGCAGTCAACCCACACGAGGTAGGTGCTCTCGGGCATGACCACGCGCAGGGCCGGCGCATGCTCGCGCAGGTAGGCGTCGCAGAAGCGGATGTTCTCCCAGACGTAGGCCTTCATCTGCGCGTACCACGACTCGCCGTGCTCGTAGCAGGCCCTGCCGGCCACGAGCCCCATCGTGTTCATCTGGCTGTAGCCCGCAGACGCCACCGCATGCATGAGGCGACGGCGCAGACTCGCGTTGGGCACGAAGATGTTGGAGTCCTGCAGGCCGGCGAGGTTGAACGTCTTGCCCGGCGAGGTGCAGATGACGGCGCGCCTCGCATACTCGTCGCCAAGCGAGGCAAACGAGGTGTGCACGTGCCCCGGCCAGGCAAAGTCAGCGTGGATCTCGTCGGAGACCACCGTCACGCCATGCGCGAGGCACACGTCGCCGAGGGCGCGGAGCTCCCCTTCCGACCACACGCGACCCACGGGGTTGTGGGGGTTGCAGAGCAGGAAGAGCGTGGCGCCGGACTCCTCGACCACCCGCTCGAACGCTGCGACGTCAAAAGCGTAGCGGCCGCCCTCGTACGAGAGCGGCGCGCGGGCGACGACGCGCCCGTTGTCCTCGATGACCTCCTTGAACGGGTAGTAGACCGGCGGCTGGATGACGACGGCCTCCCCCGGCTCGGTGAAGGCACGCACGGCGGCCGCGAGCGCGAAGACGACGCCCGGGGTCAGGACGCAGGCGGCGGGGTCGGGCCGCCACCCCTGGTGCCGTTCGATCCAGTCGCACGTCGCGATGAAGTAGGCGTCGTCGGGCTCGGTGTAGCCAAAGATGCCGTGCCGGCTGCGCTCCTCGAGCGCCTCGATGGCCTCGGCGGGAACGCGGAAGTCCATGTCGGCGACCCACATGGGCAAAAGGTCGGCGGACTTGCCGCGGCGCTCGGCGCAGTCGTACTTGAGCGAGCCGGTGCCGTGACGGTCGATGACCTCGTCGAAGTCGTAGCGCGCATCCTCTGACATGGGACTCCTTCATGGGGTTCGAATAAGGCCGAGGTAGACGGGCTGCCAGACCTACGCCAGCGCCTGTGCCAGGTCAGCAATCACGTCATCGGCGGACTCGAGGCCCACGGAGAGCCTGAGCATCGTGCCGTCGATGCCCTTCTCGGCCAGCTCCTCGGGCGCCACGTCGGCGTGCGTCTGCGTGAGCGGGTAGGTGATGAGCGTCTCGGTGCCGCCGAGGCTCTCGGCGAACATGACGAGCCGCACGCGACGCAGCAGGTCGAGCGCGCGCTTCTCGGAGTCGACGCCAAAGGTGACCATGCCGCCAAAGCCGCGTCCCTGCTCGAGGCAGAGGTCGTGGCCGGGATGGTCGGGAAGGCCCGGGTAGAGCACGTAGCGCACCTGCGGCCGCTCCTCGAGCCACGTCGCGAGCGCCAGGGCGTTCTGCTGGTGGCGCTCCATGCGCACGGGCAGCGTCTTGATGCCGCGGCTCACGAGCCAGGCCGCGAACGGGTCAAGCCCCGAGCCGATCGTCTTGATGAGGTAGCGCAGCCGCTCGGAGACCTCGGGCACGGCCGAGACGAGCAGGCCCGCGATGACGTCGTTGTGGCCGGCGAGGTACTTGGTGGCGCTGTGGACCACCACGTCGGCGCCGAGCGAGATGGGGTTCATGAAGTAGGGCGTGAGGAAGGTGTTGTCCACCACGAGCAGGGCGCCCGCGCCGTGGGCCAGCTCGGCCAGGGCGCGGATGTCGGAGACCGCCATGAGCGGGTTGGTGGGACTCTCCACGAAGAGCGCCTTGGCGCCCGGCTCGAGAGCGGCCGCGACCGCGTCGAGGTCCGTCGTGTCGACGCGGTTGACCTCCACACCGTTTTTGGCGCTTACCGAGTCGAACAGGCGAATCGAGCCACCATAGAGGTCCCACGAGGCCACGAGCCTGTCGCCCGGCGAGAAGAGCTCCATGAGACAGGAGATGGCGGCCATGCCGGAGGAGAATGCGAGGCAGTCGTCGCCGCCCTCGAGCTCGCGCACCGTGTCCTCGAGCACCTCGCGCGTGGGGTTCTGCAGGCGAGAGTAGTCATAGCCCGTGCTCTGGCCCACGCCGGGGTGCGCAAACGACGAGGTGAGGTAGAGCGGCGGCACGATGGCGCCCTTCGCGTCCTTAACGCGACGGGGCGGATGGACACAAGAGGTCGAGAAGTCCATGCGAGGTTTCCTCCAAGGGATACGACCGCGCGGAGGGGCGGGCGCGGAGCACGAGGCGTTTTCTACGCAAGCTAGGATAGGACACCGAAAGCGGGTGGGCGCCCCCTGGGGCACCACCCGCGAAAAGGCATAACAGGTCAACGGAGCTGCGTGGCAATGTGTCACATCATCCGGAAGAAAAGAAGTCACGCGATAGGGGCGCGACGCGAAAATGTGACAAATCATCCGGAAGGAAATGTGACAGGGAGGGGTTACTTGAAGTGCTTGCCGCGGACGCGGTACTTCTCGCAGGCCTTCTCAAGGTACTTGTAGTGCTCCACGCGGTGCGCGTCGCTCGCGATGTAGCTGTAGAGGTTGTCCTCGAAGAGCTTGCGGGCGGGGCGCTTCTCCTTGCCCAGGCGGCCGCCGGCGATGAAGTCGGCCGAGGCCTGGAGTTTGCAGCCCATGTCCACGAAGCGCTCGGCCAGCGAGATGTCCTTCTGGATGGCGTGGTAGCGCTCGGGGTGGGCGATGATGACGGTGTAGCCCATGCCCTGGAGCTGGAAGATCATGCCCTCGTACTCGTCGAAGTCGCGCGGGGTGGCGCTCACCTGCAGCTCGAGCAGGAAGTTACTCGATCCCTGGCAGCCCAGGCGCTCGGCCCAGCCCATGCCCAGCTCGCGCAGCTTCGCCACATTGACCTCGAAGCCCATGTAGAGCGGGAAGTCTCCCACCTGGTCCTTGAGCAGGTAGTAGGCGTTCCACATCTTCTCGTAGTCGAAGTAGGGGCTCCGGCAGTGCGGAGTGCACACGATGGACGTGACGCCCACGGCCTTGGCGGCCTCCCACATGCGGAGGCTCTCGTCCAGGTCGCGGGCGCCGTCGTCCACGCCAGGCAGGATGTGACAGTGGATGTCTCGCATCTGGCGCTGTCCTCGTCGTCTCAGTTAGCGGACGTAGGGGTTCTTCTTGCTGGGCACGTAGCCGCCACGCTGCTGCTTTGCACCGTAGGCGGGCACGGGGGCCTCGACGCGGCCGGCGGGCGGCGCGTAGGGCGCGCGCACCTCGGCCTCGGCGGCGGTGTAGTCACCCACCGCGTGGTGGCGCTTGGCGGCCGACTCGCGGGCCGCGACGAGGAAGGCGCCGGTCTCGTCGGGCGAGGGGCCACGGCGCTTGGGCTTCTTCGCAGGGGCGGGCGCGGGCGCCGGGGCGGAGGCGCGCACGGCGGCCTCCGGCTTCCCGTCGTACTCGGGCTCGGAGACGAGCTCTGCGTTGACGTGCGTGTCGCGGGCGACCCGGTCGAGGCCCTGGATCTGCTCGACCTTCTTCTCCTTGTAGTAGTAGGAGTAGTAGTCGTTGGAGGTGTGCTCGCAGTAGTTCATGACGCAGCCCAGCACGTTGCCGCCGGCCTTCTTGAGCTGCTCGAGGGCATTCTGCGCAAGCTCGCGGCGCGTGAAATTCTCGCGCACCACGAAGAGCGTCCCGTCCGTCTGGCCCGCGAGCTCGGCCGCGTCGACGAAGGCGCCCACGGGCGGCGTGTCGAAGATGACGAAGTCGTAGGCCTTGGCGAGGTCGCTCACGAGCTTGTGGAAGCGCTTGGAGGCGATGATGTCGGGCAGGTTGGGCACACCCGGCTCCACGTCGAGGAAGTATAGGTTGGGCTGGCTCGTGGCCGCGACCGCGTCCTCGAGGCGCACGCGGCCGGACAGCACGGCGCACAGGCCGTGGGGCGCGTGCACGCCGATCATGTTGGCCACCGAGCGACGGCGCATGTCGCACTCGACGATGATGGTGCGGCGGCCGCTCGTGGCGGCGGCGATGGCGAGGTTGTTGGCCACCGTGGTCTTGCCCTCGTTGGGCTGGGTGGAGGTCATCGTGACCGTGCGGATGGGACGGTCGATGGCGGAGAAACGGATGTTGGCAAGCAGCGTCTTGGCGGCGTTCTGCATCGCCAAGGTGGCGTCCTTGTTCTTCTTGCCCGGCATGGCTTACCTCCCGGCCTTCATCGTGGGCATGCGGCCGACGACGGGGATGCCGAGGGTCTCCTCGGCGTCGTCGGCGTCACGGATCTTGGTGTTCAGCATGTCGATGAGGACGATGCCGGCAATGGCGACGAACAGGCCCGCCAGGAAGGCGACGGCCGTATAGAGCACGCGGTTGGGGCCGCTGGGGGCGGTAGGGGTCTTGGCGGCGTCGATGATGTTGAAGCCGTCGACGCCCATGGAGTCCTTGGCGATCTTGGAGATGCTGTTGGCCACGGCGTTGGCGACGTCAGCAGAGCCCTGGGCGTCCTTGCCCGTGACCGACAGCGTGATGACGCGCGAGTTGGTGGTGCTCGTGACGCTCACCTTGTAGCCCTTGAGGCTCTGCATGCCCAGGCTCTGCGCCGTGTCCTCGAGCACGAAGTCGCTGTTGGCGAGCGTGGCGATGTCGTTTGCGATCATCTGGCCAGCGTTGAGGTCGGAGACCGCGGAGTTCGCGTTGTTCGAGTTGCTCTGCTGGGAGAGCACGTAGAAGGTGGTGTCCGCCGTATAGGAGTTAGGCATGGCGGCGAAACTGAAGACACCCATTGCGATGGCGCACACAATGGGGAGGGCGATGACCACCCTCAGATGCTTTCGCATGAGATGGAGCAGGTCGAGCAGTGTCATACTTGGCGTACCCCCACCTGGGGATACATCGACAGCACCCCCACTAGGCTTTGTTACCGGGCTAGCATACCGCACCGGTATAAATCTTCAGGAGAAAAACAAGCATTTGCCCGCGCCACCACGCGTTGAGCGGAGTGCGGGACGCCCTCGGTCGCGCCAAGGGGGGGCCATGTTTGGAACCATGCAGCCCCCTCGGGGACGCCGGGCCGGCCAGCACGACACCCGCCCGGCCGGCGAGGCGCCGACGGCAGCCCGGGCACCATCGCCTGCCCGCAGCGCCGCCGGATTGCCCTTCCCTACCAGCTGAGCAGCTCGTAGCCGGTGTCGGTCACGACGAGCTGGACCTCCCACTGGGCCGAGTCCGAGCCATCCTTGGTGCGCACGGTCCAGCCGTTGGGGTCGCTCATGTCGATCTCGTACCCGCCGGCGTTGACCATCGGCTCAATCGTGAAGCACATGCCCGGCGCGAGCACCACGCCCGTGCCCGGCTCGCCCACGAAGCCCACGAACGGGTCCTCGTGGAACTCCCGGCCGATGCCGTGGCCGCCAAACTCGCGCACCACCGAGAAGCCGTTCTCCTCCACGTAGCTCTGGACGGCGTGCGCCATGTCGCCGAGGTAGCCCCAGGGCTTCACGGCAGCAAGGCCGCGCTGGATGGACTCCTTGGTGACCTCGACGAGCTTCCTGCGCTCGGGCGAGACGTCGCCGATCATGAACATGCGCGACGAGTCGGAGAAGTAGCCGTTACGAATCGTGGAGCAGTCGACGTTGACGATGTCGCCGTCCTTGAGCACCTCGTCGTCGGACGGGATGCCGTGGCAAACCACGTCGTTGATCGAGGTGCAGACGCTCTTGGGGAAGCCCTCGTAGTTGAGCGGCGCCGGGATGGCGTCGTGGGCCACCGTGTAGTCGTAGACCCACTTGTCAATCTGAGCCGTCGAGACCCCCGGGCCAATGCGCTCGCCCACGTAGTCGAGTACGCCCTTGTTCACCTCGGCGCTGTACTTGATGCCGTCGATGTCGGCCGGCGTCTTGAGGAGACTGCGCACGAGGACCTCGTGGCCGTCGTTGAAGAGCTCCTGAAGGCGCTCGTCCTCCTGCTCGTGGCACTTCTTGTACTTCTTGCCGCTGCCGCACCAGCATGGTTCGTTGCGGCCAGGCACAGGACCCTTGTCATACATGGCTAACTTCCTTTCGACAGCTAGTCATTATGTACCTTTCGGGCCGCGCGGGCGACGACGGCGGGCGTCTGGGCGAGGGCTGTGGGCGCGAGACGCGCCCTCCGCGCACGTAGCTCGTGGGTCGGTCGAGAAGAACCAGTGGTGCACGTTCAGGCGGTGCGCGAGCGCCCAGGCGTGGGCCTCGTCGAGCGAGGCGCCGGTGTCGCGGAGGTCGTCGAGGTGGTCGACGCCGCCCTCGCTCCAGTGGAAGCACGCGTTGGGGATCTCGCGCGCGTCGAAGAAGGACTTGGGGCGGTCGGCCGTGGAGCAGCAGGTGAGCGTGAAGGCGGACATGGTTCGGTTCCTCCGGGATGGGCGGGGCGGACGCACGACGGGACCGTCAGCAGCCGCAGGGATGCGCGGGGTGGTCGTCGCGGTAGTGGCTGTTCTCGGCGGGGTCCTTCATGCACAGGTGCGGCACGGCGCTCACGTAGGCGCCCGGCAGGGCCAGGATGTTGGGGCTGTCGCCCGCGTACTTGCGCTTGGCGTCCTCGATGGCCTCCTCGAAGGTGGCGCGCGTCTTGAGGCCCATCGTGCGGGCGATGCCGGGCTTCTGGGCACCCACGATGTAGGTTGCCGAGAGGTACTTCTCCGCAAGGTTACCGCACGTCATCATCGAGAAGCCGTGGAAGGGGTGGAAGGCGTGTGCGAAGCGGTACTTGCGGATGTATTCCTCGTTGGTGGCGAAGTACTCGCCGTACTTGATCATGTCGTCCAGGGTGTTCATCTTGTCGGACTGCCAGAGCTCCCACTGCTCGCGCAGGTACGGCCAGCGCTCGTCGTGGAACCAGCCATCGCAGTAGCTCGCGATCACGAAGACGCAGTGGTCGGAGAGGATGCGCTTGTGACGGATGACCTGGGCCGAGACGCCCTGCATCATCTGGATGGGGTTCGTGCCCATGCCGTCGCCGTAGTGGTACTTGGTGGGCATGCCCATGACCACGATGTCGTACTTCTTCTCGGCCCAGTGCACGTAGGTGCGCCTGTCGGCCGTCTTCCAGGCGATGGGCTGCATCTCGGCCGCGTAGCCGGAGTTGATCTCGATCTGGCGGCTCCAGGTGTCGAGCACCGCGTCGCAGCAGAAGAACCTCTTGCCCATCCGCTCTTCCATGTACATGCCCTGCTGGTTGAACTTGTCGCGCATGAGGCTCGTGGTGGAGACGGGCACGAAGTCGGGGCGGTTCATGACGCGCGGCACGTGGTGGGCGCCGATGGAGCGCCAGTGCGTGATGCCGGTGGCGCAGTGCTTGTAGCCGCCCGAGTAACCGCCGTAGGGGTTGCCCTGCGTGTGGCCGATGAGGATGGCGATGTCGGCGTCATAGACGTACTTGTTCATGATCACGTGGTCGCCGAAGGGCGTGAACCCGAGGTCGACGAGGTGGTCGTAGTCCTCCGAGTCGTGGCTCGTGATCTGGTTGGTGTTGTAGAACTCGTTGAAGAGGTCGGGGCCGAGGATCTCGAGCGCCTCCTCGGTGGTGGTACGCGGGTGCAGGCCGTTGGAGAACAGCAGCAGGACGTCGCCGTGCCGGACGCCGTTGGCGAAGAGCTCGTCGAGGCAGGCGCGGACGGCCACCTTGCGGTGCGCCGTGGGCTGCGTGCCGCCCTTGATGATGTCGGGGATCACGATGACGACCGACTTGCCGGGACCCGCGAGCTCGGCGAGCGGCTCCATGCCGATGGGGTGGCGGATGGAGTCGAGCGTGGCCTCGTAGAGGCTGTCCCAGTCCTGCGGCAGGCACGACGGGTCGGCCACGGTCTTGCCGGTAATGAAGACGTCGGTGTCGTCGGGCAGCTCAGCGCCGAGCTTGCCCGTGCCGTACTCGAACTCAAGATGCATCTGCTTCTCCTTATCAATTGGGTCATTTGGGGACGTGTTCGTTCTGCACACCCGCGG
>NZ_CAAKOQ010000008.1 GCF_901212675.1 Olsenella uli | reverse complement strand
GACAAATCATCCGGAAGGAAATGTGACAGCTAGGCCTCGTCAGCGTAGCGGACGGCGCCGGTGCCGCTCACGCACTCGCCCACGCGAAACGGGTGCTCGCCGGCAGCCTCGAGCGCGGCGCGAACCGCGGCCTCGTCCTTGACGGCGCACAGCACGCAGAGGCCCACGCCCATGTTGAAGGTCTTGCACGCCTCGTTGGGCGAGAGCTGCGCACGACGCACCACCTCGCGGATGACCGGCGGCAGCTCCCAACCAAACTCGCAGGTCACACCTGCGGCGTTCGCGTCGCCGGACACGCGACGGTCCACCACGGCGTCTACGTCGGGCGCGAGTGCACGGTTGAGGTTCTCGGTGATGCCGCCGCCCGTGATGTGCGCAAGCGCGTGAATCGGCGCGCCAGCACGCAGGGCCTCAAGCACGGGCTTCACGTAGATGCGGGTGGGGCGCAGCAGGGCGTCGGCCATGGACTCGCCCGCCAGCGCGTCGAGCGGACGCTCGAGCTCCTCGCGCTTCTCAGCAGCCTCGGCCGTGCCCGGCACCACGCCGTCGATGCCCAGCACGCGACGCACGAGCGAGTAGCCGTTGCTGTGGATGCCCGTGCTGGCCAAGCCCAGGATGACGTCGCCAGGACGCACGTTGGCCGGGTCGAGCATCTTGGGACGATCCACCACGCCCACGGCAAAGCCGGCCAGGTCGTAGTCGTCCGGGCGCATGACGCCGGGGTGCTCGGCCATCTCGCCGCCCACGAGCGCGCAGCCCGCCAGCTTGCAGCCGTCGGCCACACCCTTCACGATCTGGGCCATGTGAGCAGCCTCGATATGACCGATAGCCACATAATCCAGGAAGAACAGGGGCTCGGCGCCGCTCGCGAGGATGTCGTTCACGCACATGGCCACGAGGTCCTGGCCCACGGTCTCGTGCCGGTCGAGGATCTGCGCCAGCACGAGCTTGGTGCCCACGCCGTCGGTGCCCGAAATGAGGATCGGGTCGGCCATGTCCTTGAGCGACGCGGCCGAGAAGAGGCCGCCAAAGCCGCCGATGCCGCCGATGACCTCGGGGCGGTTGGTGGAGGCGACCATCTGCTTGATGGCATTGACCGCGCGGGCGCCTTCGGCGGTGTCGACGCCGGAGTCCGCGTAGGTGACCTGGGCGTTCTGCTGGCTCTCACTCATCAGGAATTCCTTTCGACAGGCCGATGCCTCGGAAGCGCACGCTCTTTTTGGAGACGCAACTCCATGGGGCGCGTCTCTTTGGAAGACGCGCCTCTTGGGAACGCACAACTCTTCTCATTATAGGAGAGAGGAACGAACGGCCGGCACGCAGGCAGCAGGCCCGCCGCTCGCCCTAGGCCTTCTCGTTCGAACCCAGCACGCTCTCGTCCTGCGCCACGTCCTCGATGCTCATGTGGCTCGCGGCGCTCGCGTGGCTCAGGTTCTTGGGCTTGTAGCCGTCCAGGAACTTGCCGCTCGAGAAGGTCGCCGGAATCTCCACCGGGTACTCGCCCGTGAAGCACGCCTTGCAGTAGCCGTCGCAGGTGTGGCCGGCCGGGCAACGCGAGGCGGTCTCGGCGTCGTCGGCAAGCTCGGGCACGCAGGCAAGCAGACCCTCCACCGAGAGGAACGCCAGCGAGTCTGCCCCGATGTAGTCGCGGATCTCCTCCACCGACTTGCGGGCGCTGATGAGCTGGTCCTGCGTGTCGGTATCGATGCCGTAGAAGCACGGCCACGTGACCTCGGGCGAGTTGATGCGCATGTGCACCTCGGTGGCGCCAGCGTCCTTGAGCATGCGCACGATCTGCTTGGACGTGGTGCCGCGCACGATGGAGTCGTCGATGACCAAGAGACGCTTGCCGGCCACGTTGTCCGAGAGCGCGTTGAGCTTGAGGCGCACGCCCATCTCTCGCAGCTCCTGCGTGGGCTGGATGAAGGTGCGGGCCACGTAGCGGTTCTTGATGAGGCCCTCGCCAAAGGGAAGCCCCAGCTCATGGGCAAAGCCCTCCGCCGGCGGCAGGCCCGAGTCGGGCACGCCGATCACGAGGTCGGCCTCGGCCGGGGCCTCGTGGGCGAGGCGGCGGCCCATGGCGTAACGCATCGAGTAGACCGAGCGGCCGTGGAAGCGCGAGTCGGGACGGGCAAAGTAGACGTCCTCGAAGATGCACTCGGCGCGCGGCTCGGGGTCGATGGCCTGCTCGGAGATGGGGCCGTCGTCGGAGATGCGCAGAATCTCGCCGGGGCGGATGTCTCGCACGTACTCGGCGCCCACGATGTCGAGCGCGCAGGTCTCGCTGGCCACAACCCAGCCCTGCTCGTCGGGCAGCTTGCCGAGACAGAGCGGGCGGATACCGCGCGGGTCGCGGAACGCGTACAGGGCGTTCTCGCGCACGAGCGCCATCGCGTAGCCGCCCTCCATCATGGCCATGGCGTGCGCGATGCCGCCGCGCAGGTGGTGCGTCTGCTGCGTGAAGTAGCCGATAAGGCGCGCGGCCACCTCGGAGTCGGTGTGCGTGCGGAAGGGGACACCCAGGTTGATGAGCTCCACGCGCAGCTGGTCGAAATTGACCAGCGTGCCGTTGTGGGCCAGGGCGATGATGACGTCGTTGATGGCCGAGAGGTGCGGCTGGGCGCTCTCCCACCCCTTACTACCTGCGGTTCCGTAGCGCACGTGGCCGATGGCCACCTTGCCCTGCAGCGCCGAGAGGTCCGAGTCGGAGAAGACCTGGGTCACGAGGCCGAGGTCCTTGCGCACGAAGACGCTCGTGCCGTCGCCCACCGCGATGCCGGCGCTCTCCTGGCCGCGGTGCTGCAGCGCGTGCAGGCCAAAGTAGGTCATGCGGGCAACGTCGCGGTCGGGTGCCCAGATGCCGATGACGCCGCACTCGTCATGCAGCGACTCGTCGGGGGCGATGGCCTGTTCGAGCGTGAGGTTCTCCTCGTGCATGTGTGACCTTTCGGACGGATGCGTACGTGGTGGGTGCGGACGAGCTTTGGGTGGGCGGTAGCGCTTGAGGTACTCGAGGTGCTGGCGGGGCGCGGGCGGGGCGGTTAGCCAAGCGATACAACAACGCACGGTTTTCCCTGCTAGGATACCCTGTTTGGCCAGCTCCTGCAGGGCAGCGTCACATCACGAGGCCGTGGTCGAGCCGTCGGGGTGAACCTCGCCCCGCAGCGCGCAGACGAGAAGCCCGCGGCCGTTGCCCTTGCCAAAGTCGTTCTCGTAGTCGCAGGTGGCAAGCGTGACCACCTTGCTCACCGAGGTCACGGCAGCGTCGGCGTCGGCACTCTTGGAGCACGCCTGCGCGAGAAGCCCCTGCAGGTAGCTGTGCAGCTCGTCTCCCGAGGCAAAACTGATGCGGCGCGCCTCGGCGTTGGTCGCGGCCGACTTGTAGGTGAAGAGCGGCTCCAGCTCGTAGGTGGCCTCCTCGGTTGCGTACCAGACGACGGGGTGCTTGTCGAACTCCGTCTGGTCGGTCATGGCGTCTACCTCGGTGAACATGGTCCCATTCCAGAGGTGGTGGCCGTAGATCACGGTCTGCGGGTCCTGGAGGCCGGGCTTGGCGTTCTCGTAGTCGAGGAAGACCTGGCCGCCGATGCCGTTGTCGCCCTCGGCCGTGGTATGGAGGTACTGCTCGTTGTCCTTGCCCTGGTAGACGGGGTAGTTGACCACCGTTCCGGGTATCTGGACCCAGCCCACCACGTCGGGGTTCACGGCCTTGAGGGCCGCCCAGTCGACCTGCGGGCCCTCCGGCGCGGCCGGGTCGTCGGAGACGGTGGCGAAGGTCGCGAGCCTGGCGTTCGCCTCGTCCTGGGCGCGGTACTGCAGCTGGGCGCAGGTCCACATGCCGCCGGCGGCCGCCATGAGCGCCACGCCCAGGACGATGAGGAGGGTCGAGAGGATGCGGCGACGGCGGCGGGGGCGGCGGGGCGTCGCGTGCTGGGACGAGCCACCGCGGTGGGCGACGAGGCCGTCGCCTGGGTCGTACGCCGGCTCGAAGCCGACAGCGGAGGTGGGGGCAGGCGCGGGGCCGGGGTTGGGCGCGACGACAGGGCCGGACACTGCGGCGTTACCGGACGCTGCGGCGTTACCGAGCGCGGGGCCGGAATCTGCGGCGTTGCCGGATGCTGCGGCGCTCGCACCAGCCGGCCGCCCGTCTCCCCTGAGATGCCGGCCCCTACCTGGGGCCTGTCCCGGCACTTGTCCTGGCGCCTGTCCCGACGTCGGGCCCATCTCGCCCCCGAACCCTGCCTAGGCCTCGGCCATCGCGCGCTTGAAGTCCACGATCCTCTCGCGGTACTCCGGCAGCGTGGCACCCAGGATCTGCGTGGCGTAGATGGCCGCGTTCTTGGCGCCGTTGATGGCGACGCAGGCCACGGGCACGCCGCTCGGCATCTGCACCATCGAGAGCAGCGAGTCCATGCCGCCCAGGTCGCTCGTCTTCATCGGCACGCCGACGATGGGCAGCGGCGTGAAGGCGGCAACCACACCGCCGAGGTGCGCAGCCTTGCCGGCGGCGGCGATGATGACCTTGAGCCCGCGGTCGGCGGCCGTGGCGGCCCACTCGTGGACCTTGTCGGGCGTGCGGTGCGCACTTGCGATGACAAGCTCGTAGGGAACGCCGAGCTCATCGAGCTGCTTGGTGCATGCCTCCATCGTGGGCATGTCCGACTTGGATCCCATGATGATGCCAACGAGCGGCTGCTCTGCCATGGTGTGCTCTCCTTTGACGAGGCCTCGAACGAACGTCGCGCGAGTCTCCAGTATAGCGGGGGCAGCCGCGCGCCTGCGGGGTGGCCGGGCGGAGGGCCGGTCGTCCAGCGCCGTTCGCCTCCCCGCCCGCCGCCGGTCACGTTCGTCTCGAATTTAGCAGTTAACCTCTCTCATAGAGACAGTTAACTGCTAATAACGAGACGAACGTGTGAAGGGTGAGCTATGGAGGGCCGGCAAGGCCACGGCGTCGGGCGACGTGGACGAGGTCTCGGGGGCTAGCAAGCGGCACAGAGCGCGGAGGACGGCACACCGCACGCCGCACCAAGGCAGCCGCCGCCCGCCCTCTCCTGCAATCGTTTTCGCAAATGGTGGGCCTCTCGGACGCGTACGTGGCGGCTCGCACGCGTGGGCGCGCTAAGCTAGGACGCGTACGCTGGTCCATCAGTCCGCGGACGAAAGGAAACCCATGACCACGGCAAGCGAGCTCAGGCTCTACACCAGACACGGCAACTACATCCCCCGCGTGGCCGCCGTGCACGACCTGTGTGGCTACGGAAAGTGCTCGCTGGGAATCGCGATTCCCGTGCTCAGCGCGGCAGGCATCGACGTCTGCCCCGTACCCACGTCGCTGTTCTCGGCCCACACCAAGTTCCCCAAGTTCTATATGCACGACACCACCGCCATGCTGGGCGACTACCTTGACGCCTGGCAGGAGGAGGGCGTCGAGCTCGACGGAATCTACTCGGGATTTCTCGGCTCGGCCGAGCAGGTGGGCGCCATCAGGCGGCTCTACCGCGAGTACCCCGGCGCGCTGCGCATCGTCGACCCGGTCATGGGCGACGGGGGCGAGAAGTACCCAACCTACACCGACGAGATGTGCGAGGCCATGAAAGGCCTGGTAGACGGTGCCGACGTGCTGACGCCCAACCTCACCGAGGCCGCAATTCTCACCGGTGTGGCCTACGCGGGCCAGAACGTGGACGACGCGCACGTGGGCCGTACCGTCGACGCACTGCTGGAGATGGGCGCCAAGTCGGTCGTGCTCAAGGGCATCGTGCGGCCGGGCGAGAAGGTCATCCGCAACTACGTGGCCGTGGCGGGCGAGGGCGGCGCGCCGGAAGAGGTCGCAAGCGAGCTGCTGCCGTTCATGCTGCACGGCACGGGTGACCTGTTCGCGAGCGGGCTCACGGCGGCGATCTTCTGCGGGCGCAACCTGCGCGGGGCCGTGGAGTTTGCCGGAACGCTCGTGCGCGACGCCATGGCCATCACGCGCGACCAGCCCAACTACGAGCTGCGCGGCGTGAGCTTTGAGTCGGTCCTGGGCGACGTGACGGCACTGCTGTAGGGCGAGGCTGGCGGGCGCGAGAAGCCGCAGCTAGAAGAGGCGTCGATGACAGAAGCGGGCGCGCAGGCACCTCTCGCCCGCGCGCCCGCCTTTTGCTTACAGCTGTGGTTTGCAAACGACCGAGAAGCCCGCAGGCGGCCTTGCGGCCATCCCGTCCTAGTTGGCCGCCGCCGTCGAAGCCGCGGGCGTGGCCGGCGGCTCGATGGTCGCCGTGGCCACAGCCTCGGCCGTGGTCGCAGCCTCCGCGGCGCTCTCCTCGGCCGAGCCCGTCTCGGCAGTGCCGGTCGTAGCAGCCGAGTCAGTCGTGCTGGCGTTGGCGTCGCCGATGATCGCGTCGAGCAGGCCACCCTGCACCGTGAGCTTCTCGCGCAGGTTGGCGGCCGTGTCGGCGTCAAGGCCGGTGATCATGCAGTTGAAGTTGAACGCACCGCTCGACGTCACGCTCTTGGTCCAGATGAACGTGGCGAACTGCTTGACCTCGCCCGTGGGCTTGAGGAAGCCGAACAGCGTGGACTGCTCGAACTTGCCCTTGCCGTCCACGTGCACGTTGACGTGGTAGATGACCTGGTTGACGTTGGGGTTGAGCAGCGCGTTCACGGCAAGCGCGGCGGCCTGGATCTGCGAGCCGGAGAGGCTCTCCATCTCGTCCTTGCTCGACGTGTCCACCACGGTGACCTCGACGCGGCCCGTGCTCTCGTCGGCCTCCTGCACGGAGAAGTCCTCAGGGAACTGCGTGAAGCCGTTGCCCCACTCCACGCCGTTGCGCAGGGCCGACGCCACGTTCTTGACGTTGACGCTCTCGGCGAGACGGGCGGTGCCGGTGCGACGGGCCACGCCGCAAGAGACCTGTGCAATGACCACGACGAGCAGCAGTATGAGGACGAAGCCCACGGCCGTCTTGGTGATGACCTTGCCGATGCTGGAGCCCGAGGGGTCGTCACCCGACAGCGGGTCGACCTCGACCGCAGCCTTCTTGGCGCGGCGGCGGCGATGCTCGTGGCGAGCCTTGGATGCGTTGGTGTGCCCCGTCTCGTCGACGTCGGCGAACAGCGCCTCCACCTCGTCAGGCGTAGGCGCGGCCTTCTTCGTGTCCTTCTTGGCCATGAAACGTCCTTCTCAGGCATGCCGAGCGACCCGCGTGCGGGCCACGAGAATCGAATCAGATGGAGACCAGTATAGGTGGCGGTCCACGGTCAACACCGCAGGTACCGGCATTTCCTCACATTTACATAGAGGTGAGCGGAGGTTGAGGGCCGGGGCGGCGAGGCGGGCTGTCACATTTCCTTCCGTATGATTTGT
>NZ_CAAKOQ010000007.1 GCF_901212675.1 Olsenella uli | reverse complement strand
GGCGCCTCCACGGTTTGCACACAAGTCGGGGGGCGGGGGGGGTCACTCCCCCGCCAGGGGGGAGCAGGCGAGGCGGGAGCCGGCGTCGAGGAGCCCGTCTCTGAGGGCGGGCGTGGGGGCCTCCGCGTAGACGCGGGCGGCGGGTAGCGTCCTGGACGGACGCACGAGCAACCAGGAATCGTCGTCGAACGCAAGGCGCAGACTGCCGGCGGAGTGCGAGACGGACACCGGGGTCCGACCCGCGACGCTTGCCGGGTTGAGGCCGGGCAGGATGTTTCGCAGCATCTGGATGTCGCCCGAGCCCATCCTGACGTCTCGGCGGGCGTACTCCATATGCCCCACCTCGCGCTCGAGGTCGTCCGAGATGGCCGACAGGGGCCTGCCGTCTGCGGCGACGAGCTCCGCGACCAGCGCGGCCACGACCAGGGGGTCTCTCTCGAGACCGACGGCCGGGATGGTGATGCCGCCCAGCGCGTCTCCGGCGCAGACCACGTCGCCTGCCGCCATCTCCTCGCGCATCCACATGTAGCCGGCGGGCGTGACCGTGAGGGGAAGACCCAGGCGCGCGGCCTGGCGCCGCACGATGGAGGACACGAAGATGGGCGCCACCATACGTCCGGTCATACTACGACCCCTCACGAGGTACTCCATGATGAGGGCCAGCATCTTGTGCGGGCTCACGAGCCTGCCCCCGTCGTCGACGAGCGCAAGCCTCTCGCCGGCGCCGTCGAGCGCAAACCCATAGGCGGCCCCGTTGTCGACGACCGCCTGCTCGCAGTCGTCGATCCAGGGCTCGACCACCTCGGGGTGCAGGCCGCCAAAGTCCTCCTCGTCACCATCGTGTATCTCTATGGTGCGGGCGCCAAGCGCGGAAAGCAGCCTTCTCGCATGGGAGCTCGTGGCCCCGTGCATGGGGTCGCAGACGACGAGCGGCGACGAGTCCGCGACGGCCTGGCCGCCGGCAAAGGCGGAGATACGCTCGAGGAGTGGGGTGACGATGTCGACGCGCTCGGCCCCGCCCCGCCTGTTTGGGAGCTCGGGCACGATGAGGGCCTCGAGCACATCGGTATCCGCCGGCGTGGCGGCAGAGCCGTCGGCCATCCTGACCCTTGCGCCTACGTAGTCCGCCGGCCGGTTGCCCGCGGTGAGCATGATGCCGCCGAACGCCGCCGGGTTGCGGCGCACCGCCTCGGAGAGGGCGGGCATAGGGCAGTGGGCATCCGAGACCAGCGCGCGGACCCCGTGGGCCGCGATGACCTCGCCCACCTCGGCGGCAAGGGCGACGGAGAGGGAGCGCGTGTCGTAGCCCACGTACACGGTGGATCCCGGCCGGCCCTCGTGGGCAAGCCGTCCCAGCGCATCGGCTATGCGAAGCAGGTCCTCGTCGGGAGAGCCGTCCTCGAGGCGAGAGACCCACGTGTCGCCCGTGAAGTTGATGACGCGCACGACGGGCAGACCTCCAAACATGAAAGAGGCCTCGCAGGGAGACGCGCTTCCTGCGAGGCCGTAATCGCGAACTGGGCGTGCTAGGCGATTCGGGCCCTAGCGGAGATACTTGATGGCAGGGCCGAGCGCCTCGATGAAGGCCTCGCGCGTGGCGGGATCCTCGAGGGCGGCGCGGGCGTTGACGCCAGCCCAGGCAGCGGGGGTACCGGTGTCACGACCCTCGTCAACGTCGACGACGAGCGCGTACATCTCCTCCTCCGCGAGCAGGCGCACCATGGCGTCGGTGAGCTGGATCTCGCCGCCGGCACCCGGGCCCTGCGTGGCCAGCAGCTGCATGACGCGCGGCGACAGCAGGTAGCGGCCCACGATGAACAGGCGGCTGGGGGCGTCCTCGGGGGCGGGCTTCTCGACGAGGTCGGTCAGACGCCAGACGGCACCAGGCTTCTCGGGGTCGCCCTCGCTCACGCACTCGCCAGCGATGATGCCGTAGCGCGAGACCTGGTCGGCGGGAACGGCGGCCACGGCGATGACCGAGGCGCCGTTGTGCTCGTCGGAGAGGGCCTTCATACGGCGGCACATGTCGAGGCCGGGCACGAAGTAGTCGCCGAGCAGGACCAGGAACGGCTCGTCGCCCGTCTCGGGGGCAGCCTGGAGGATGGCGTCACCGAGACCGAGCGCCTTGTTCTGGTACACGAAGCTGACGGGGAGCTCGCCGGCGTGCCGCACGGCATCGGCAAGCTTGGACTTGCCGCGCTCGTGAAGGGCCTGCTCCAGGGCCTCGTCACGCGTGAAGTGGTTGACGATGCCCGGCTTGTCGTGAGAGTTGATGATGACGACGCCATCAACGCCATCGACCGCGAGCGCCTCCTCCACGACGTGCTGGATGACGGGGATGCTCTGCACCGGCAGCAGCTCCTTGGGCGTTGCCTTGGTGACGGGCAGGAAGCGCGTGCCGAGACCGGCGGCTGGGATGATAGCCTTCACGTTGCTCCATTCGTCGATTCGATCGTGGGCCTTGCTTGCCCATTGCTTGCTGTGCATTCCAGATGGGATACTAGCGCCCGGGGCAGCAATTTCGAAACTTTACATAGAAAGACCGGTCTATCACGGCACTTGCGACAGACCGGTCTGGTTTGGCGGGCACGGAGGTGCTACTTCTCGCCGTCGATGACGACGCCCTGGCGCTCAAGGTAGGCCATGAGGCGCTGCGTGGTGTCGACCGAGAGTGCGTGTTCCATGATGCAGGCCTCGTCGTTGGCCACCTCGGGGTCGACACCGAGCTCGGTGCGCAGGAAGCTCCTGAGCATGCGATGGCGACGCCACACCTCGGCCGCATAGGTCTTGCCCGTTTCCGTGAGCTCGACGCGGCCGTAGCGCGTCTGGTCGACGTAGCCGCCCTCCTTGAGGGTGGTGAGCGCCTTGTTCACGCTGGCCTTGGAGACGCCGAGCAGCTCGGACACGTCGATCGAACGGACGGAGTCGTCTCCCGGATGGGCCAGCATGAGCCTGTAGATTGCCTCGAGGTAATCCTCGCCTGCGCTCGTGAGGGCGTGGCCCTCGTTCTTGCTCCTCATGGCTGCCTCCCGTTATTGCCGCCCATACCGCGCATCCTCACACATCGTACCCGGTGCGCGGAGAGAAGTTAACTTAATCTTACCCACCCAACGGGGTCTTCGCCCGCCTAGCGAAGCAGCGTCGCCGCGGCACACGCGAGTGCCATAGCCACGGCAAGCGTGACGACCACGGTGACAATGACCCGTCCCCTGCTGCGGCTGAGGACCATGCGGTCGTGGTAGGTGCCCGCGTTGCTTCGGCTGTAGCCGACGAAGCCCGTGTCGTCGGCCGCCTGCCGGCGGGGCCGCATCCAGCCCATGTTACTCGACGGACTCGTCGTCGGGGATGGTCTCGCGACGCACGTGGGCGCCGAGTCCCTCGAGCTTGTGCACGAAGTGCTCGTAGCCGCGCTCGATGTGGAAGATATTCGACACCGTGGTCTCGCCGTCGGCCACAAGGCCCGCGAGCACAAGCGACGCACCGCCGCGGAGCTCGGGCGACTTGACCTGCGCGCCCGAGAGCCGCTCGACGCCGCGCACGATGGCGTGGTGTCCCTCGATGCGGATGTCGGCACCCATGCGCGCGATCTCGCCGGCGAACATAAAGCGGTTCTCGAAGACGTTCTCGGTGATGATACACTGGCCGTCGGCAAGCGAGAGCATGGCCATGGCCTGCGCCTGCATGTCGGTGGGATAGCCCGGGAACGGCAGCGTCTGGATGTCGACGGAGTGGAGCCTCCCCTCGCGCCATGCGGTGCAGCCGTCCTCCTCGCGCTCGATGCCCACGCCCATGGCCTCGAACTTCTTGAGGACAAGGCCGAGGTGGCTGGGATCGAAGCCCGTGACGCGGACGGGACCGCCCGCGATGGCGCCGGCCACCAGGAAGGTGCCGGCCTCGATGCGGTCGCCCACCACGTGGTGCTTCACGGGATGGAGCTCGCCCACGCCCTCGATCTCGATGAGCGGGGTGCCCGCGCCGCGGATCTTGGCGCCCATCTCGTTGAGCATGTTGGCGAGGTCCACGATCTCGGGCTCGCGCGCGGCGTTGTCGATGACGGTGGTGCCCCTGGCGTGCACCGAGGCCATCATGAGGTTCTCGGTGGCACCGACGCTCGCGAACTCGAGCGTCACGGAGCTACCGATGATGCCGTTGGGCGCCGTGGCGTGGATGTTGCCATGTGTGACCTGGAAGTCGACGCCCAGGGCCTCGAGGCCGAGGATGTGCAGGTCGATCTTGCGGGCGCCGATGTTGCAGCCGCCCGGCATGGCCACCACGGCGCGGCCGAAGCGCGCGAGCAGGGGGCCGAGCACAGCCGTGGAGGCGCGCATCTTGGCGACGAGCTCGTAGGGGGTCTCCCACTTGTCGACTGAGGTGGTGTCGATGACGAGGGTATGCTCGTCGACGACGTCGATCGTGGCGCCGAGGCGCTTGAGCACCTTGCCCATCACGTGGACATCCGAGATGTTGGGGACGTTGGTGAGCGTAGTGACGCCCGGGGCCATGATGGTCGCTGCCATGAGCTTGAGCGCGGAGTTCTTGGCTCCGCCCACGTGTACCTCTCCCGAGATGGGATGGCCACCCTCGACCTTGATGACGTCCATGCAACCTCCGTGCAAATGCTGCGGCCGCCATGGGGCCACCGCTATGAAACGATGGGCGCCCTCTCGGACGCCCATCACCGGTAATCCAGCTCTTAATTGTAGACGAGACCGCCTAGTTGGCGTTAGCGGAGACGCCGGACTCCTTCACAAGAAGGTCGCACCAACGAATCTTCTCGTCAAAGTAGGCGCGGCCATGGTCGTCCTTCGGCAGCGCGTCGCGCTGGGAGACCGCCGTGGCTCGCGTGCGCTGGACCGTCTCGACGTCGATGTCGTCGATGTTGCGCGCGTGCGTGGCCAGGACGATGAGCACGTCGTTCGCGACCTCGGCGTAGCCGCCCATGATCACGACGCGGCGCTGCTCGCCCCCGGGCAGGTTGATGCGCATGACGCCGTCACCCAGGGCGCTGATCTCGGCACCGTGCTTGGGGTAGATTCCCAGCTCGCCGGCACGCGCCGCGAGGATGACGCTCGTGGCCTCGCCCTCGTACAGAAGCTTGTCCGGGCGAACGATCTGGCAGGTGAGCGTATCCATGGGCTATTTCGCCGCCGAGGCGGTGGCACCCGCCGACTTGGCCTTGAGCTGCTCGGCCTTGGCGCGGACGTCATCGATGGTGCCGGCATAGCGGAAGCACTGCTCCGGAATGTCGTCGCACTCGCCGTCGACGATGGCCGCGAACGAGCGGACCGTATCCTCGACCTTGATGTAGACGCCCTTGTTGCCGGTGAAGCGCTCGGCCACGTGGAACGACTGCGACAGGAACTGCTGCAGCTTGCGGGCGCGGGCAACGGTGAGGCGCTGCTCCTCGGAGAGCTCGTCGACGCCCAGGATCGCGATGATGTCCTGGAGGTCGGAGTACTCCTGCAGGATCTCCTGGACCTTCATTGCCACGCGGTAGTGCTCCTCGCCGACGACCGAGGGGTCGAGGGCGTCAGAGGAGGACGCGAGCGGGTCGATGGCCGGGTAGAGGCCGAGCGAGGCGATGTTACGCGAGAGCACCGTGGTGGCGTCGAGGTGCGTGAACGTCGTCGCGGGGGCCGGGTCGGTGAGGTCGTCGGCGGGGACGTAGACGGCCTGGACCGAGGTGATCGAGCCCTCCTTGGTGGAGGTGATGCGCTCCTGCAGGTCGCCCATCTCGGTTGCCAGCGTGGGCTGGTAGCCAACGGCGGACGGCATGCGGCCGAGAAGTGCGGAGACCTCGGAGCCGGCCTGCGAGAAGCGGAAGATGTTGTCGATGAACAGCAGCACGTCCTGGCCTTGGTCACGGAAGTACTCGGCCGTGGTGAGACCGGCGAGGCCCACGCGCATACGGGCTCCAGGCGGCTCGTTCATCTGTCCGTAGACCAGGCAGGTCTTGTCGATGACGCCGGACTCGCTCATCTCGAGGTACATGTCGGTGCCCTCGCGGGTGCGCTCGCCGACGCCGGTGAACACGGAGGTGCCGTTGTGCTCGAGGGCGAGGTTGTTGATGAGCTCCTGGATGAGCACCGTCTTGCCCACGCCGGCGCCGCCGAACAGGCCCGTCTTGCCGCCACGGATGTAGGGCTCGAGCAGGTCGATGGCCTTGATGCCGGTCTCGAAGACCTCGGTGGTGGTGGTCAGGTCGGCGAACGCGGGCGCCGGGCGATGAATCGGGTAGAGCTCCATGCCCTCGGGCATGGGCTTGCCGTCGACCGGCTTGCCCAGGACGCCCCAGACGCGCCCCCCGGTCTGCGGGCCGACGGGCATCATCATGGGCTCGCCGGTGTCGTGCGCCCTGATGCCGCGCTGCAGGCCGTCGGTGGAGGCCATGGCGACCGTGCGGACGACGCCGCCGGGCAGCTGGCTCTCGACCTCGAGGATGTTCTCCAGGTGGCCAACCGGCGTGTCGGCACTGACCGTCAGTGCCGTGTAGATGGGCGGAACGGGCCCATCGAAGCGGACGTCGACGACTGGGCCCACGATGCGCACGATGGTGCCGTCGCCGACACTCTCGTGCTTGTAGGGCTCCTTCTCGGTGGGTCTCGCCACCGGGGTCGCCTCAGTCGGCTGCGTGGTGTTCTCAGCCATTAGTTGTCCTCCAATGCGGACGCTCCGCCGATGATCTCGTTGAGCTCCGTGGTGATGGAGCCCTGGCGGATGCGGTTGTACGTGCGGTTCAGCGTGGTGATGGCCTCGTTGGCGTTGTCCGTCGCGGCCTTCATCGCGCGGCGGCGCGCGCCGTGCTCGGCGGCGGCCGAGTCGAGCAGCGCGTGGTGGATGACCGTGCGGATGTAGGCGGGCATCAGGTAGCCGAGCACCTTCGCGGGAGAGGGATCGAACAGAAAGTCCGTGTACTCCTTGGGCTCCACCCTGTCGAGGCTCTCGCGCGTGCGCGGGGCGGCCGG
Organism: Olsenella uli; assembly: GCF_901212675.1. Lineage (GTDB taxonomy): Bacteria > Actinomycetota > Coriobacteriia > Coriobacteriales > Atopobiaceae > Parolsenella > Parolsenella uli_B. Next base: position 17,117 of record NZ_CAAKOQ010000007.1, on the reverse strand, counting down.
GACCGCCATGGTGGCCTGGTCGATTGGCAGCAGCTGCTCGTCGACGACCTCCTGCTGGACGCGGTTGCGCGCGTGGTTGTACACGATATCGACGCGGTCGAAGCCGCCGGAGACGTAGCCGTCAACCACGTAGGACGCGATGCGCATGGCCTCGTCTGTCGTCGGCTCGGAAGAGATGCCCGTGAACGAGAGCACCGGCTTGATGCCGCGGTAGCGGAAGTAGTCGGTGGGCTTGGTGCCGCACGTGATGACCTCCGCGCGCTTGCCGGCCGCCCGTAGCTTCCTGATGCGGGACTCGACGTCGCGCTGGAGCGTGATGTTGAAGCCGCCAGCCAGGCCGCGGTCGGACGCGATGAGGATGAACAGCACGCCGTCCTCGCTCTCGTGCACCTGCAGCAGCGGCTGCTGGGCGCTCGAGGAGTCGGAGCTGGCCACCTCGGCGAGCATGCGCTTGATGGCGTCCTTGTACGGAGCCGCGCTGCTCGCGCGCTCGAGCGCCTCGCCCACGCGCGCCGTCGAGACCATCTCCATGGTGCGGGTGATCTGGCGGGTGTTGGTGATCGAGTCTATGCGGCGGCTGAGGTCCCTGAGGTTCGACATGACTCGCCTACTTCTCCGCGCCGTCGGCGCTGGACTTGGTCTCGGCCAGGAAGCGGCCCTTGTAGGAGGTGATGGCCGCCTCGAGCTCCTTGGTCATGTCGGCGTCGAGCTTGCTCACGCGCATCTTGTCGCGAAGGTCGTGGCAGGTGGTCTGGAGGAAGTCGACGAGGCCCGCGCGGAACGGCAGGATCTGGTCGACGTCCAGGTCGTCCATGAAGCCGTGGCTGCCGGCGTAGATGACCGCGATCTGGTCGGCCACGTCGAGGGCGGCATAGCGGCCCTGCTTGAGCAGCTCAGTCATGCGGGCGCCACGGGCCAGCTGGTTGCGGGTGGCCTCGTCGAGGTCACTGCCGAACTGTGCGAAACTCTGCATCTCACGGTAGTTCGCCAGGTCGAGTCGGAGGTTGCCGGCAACCTGCTTCATGCCCTTGACCTGCGCCGCGCCACCGACTCGCGACACCGAGATGCCCACGTCCACTGCCGGGCGCTGACCCTGGAAGAACAGGTCGCCCTGCAGGTAGATCTGGCCGTCGGTGATCGAGATGACGTTGGTGGGAATGTAGGCCGAGACGTCACCCTCCTGCGTCTCGATGATCGGGAGCGCCGTGAGGGAGCCGGAGCCCTTCTCCTCGTTGAGCTTGCAGGCGCGCTCGAGCAGACGAGAGTGCAGGTAGAAGATGTCGCCAGGGTAGGCCTCGCGTCCAGGCGGACGGTGCAGCGTAAGCGACATCTGACGGTAGGCCACGGCCTGCTTGGACAGGTCGTCGTACACGCACAGCACGTGTCCGCCGGGGTTGTCCTTGCCGGCGGGCTGGCCGTCCTTGCCGGTGTACATGAAGAACTCGCCGATGGCGGCACCGGCCATTGGTGCGATGTACTGCATAGGCGCCGAGGCAGATGCCGGGGCGGCGACGATGACCGTGCGGTCGAGCGCGCCGTGGACCTCGAGCGTGTGCTTGATGGCGGCGATGGTGGACGCCTTCTGGCCGATGGCCACGTAGACGCACACCATGTCGGTGTTCTTCTGGTTGATGATCGTGTCGATCGCGATGGCGGTCTTGCCCGTCTTGCGGTCGCCGATGATGAGCTCGCGCTGGCCGCGGCCGATGGGGATCATGGCGTCGATGGCCATGAGGCCCGTGTGGACCGGCTCGCACACCGGCGAGCGGTCGATGATGCCCGGGGCCTTGAACTCGATGGGGCGACGCGCGGTGGTCTCGATGGGACCGTTGCCGTCGATGGGCTGGCCCAGCGGGTCAACGACGCGGCCAAGCATGCCGCGACCCACCGGAATGTCCATGACTCGGCCAGTGGTGCGGCACTCGTCGCCCTCCTTGATGGCGTCCACGTTGCCGAACAGCACGGCACCGACCTCGTCGGAGTCGAGGTTCTGGGCAAGGCCGTAGACGTGCTCGCCCGTGAGCGCGCTCGTGAACTCGAGCAGCTCGCCGGCCATGGCGCTCTTGAGGCCCTGGACGTAGGCGATGCCATCGCCGATCTCGACGACGTTCGACACCTCGCGCGTGTCCACGGCCGCCGTCAGGCTTCCCAGGCGCTCGCGGAGCACGTCCTCGATGGTGGACGCGTCAATCATTCCCGTCATTACTTTCCGTCACCTCCGACGGTTGGTTTGGAGAGAACCTCTCGCATGTTCTGGAGTTGCGTGCGTACCGAGGCGTCGCGGATGTCGTCACCAACGGAGACGATGAGCCCGCCGATGATGGCAGGGTCGACATGCTCCACGACGTACACGGGACGGCCGAGCTCGGCCTGCATCTTGCGCATGATGTCCGCGCAGAGCTTGCCGTCGAGCGGGAAGGCGGTCGTGACGTCGAGGAGCGCCGTCTTGCCGCGCTCGCCCACGATCTGGGCGAGCTTCGCCGCGATCTGCGGCAGGAGCCTGCGGTCGCTTCCCGTGCCGATGACCCCAAGCAGGCCCATGACCTCGGGGGTCATGACGACCAGATTCCTGAGGTCTGCCAGGACGCGCGCCTCGTGGTGCTCGTTGCGCTCCGCCTCGTCGAGCGTCTTGGCGATCGTCGTGGCCTCGGAGGCCTCGAGGGCGGTATCGCCCTTGCAAAGGCGCTCGTAGGCCGTGATGACGCCGGGCAGGACGTCGCCCTTGCCCATCTGGGCCAGGACGAGCACCGTGGTCTGCACCTCGGAGACGCTCTTGGCCACGCAGTCGAGCGCGTGGAGCGCCTGGGCCTCGGTGCCGACCTTGCTCGAGAACTCGAAGAGCGTGTTGGCGTAGATCTCGACCTTGTGGCGGATGATGCGGCTAGCGGGCATTGAAGCCACCGACCTCGTCGAGATACTTCTCCACGAGCTTGCGCTGCCCCTCGGTGTCGAGGTTCTTGTCGATGATCTTTGCCGCCGCGTTCACCGAGACGTCCGCGATGGTGCTGGTGAGGTCGACCATGGCGGCGCGACGCTCGCTCTCGACCGTGGCACGGCCGCGGGCGACGATGTCGCCGGCCTGCTTGTTGGCCTCCTCGACGATGCGCTCCCGGGCCTTCTTGGCCGTGGTGCGGGCCTCGTCGATGATGGCGTCGGCGTCGCGCTGGGCGCCTGCCAGCTTGGCCTCGTAGCTCGAGAGCTGCTCCTGGGCCTGCTTCTTGGCCTGCTCGGCGGCCTCGATGTCACCGGAGATCTTGGCCTCGCGGGCCTCCATGTTCGCCAGGATCTTGGGCCAGGCAAACTTTGCCAGGACCACCCAGATGATGAGGAAGCCCAGAAGTGCCGGGACGAACTCTCCCACCTTGGGGATGAGCAGGTCGGCACCGGAGACCGACTCCTCGGCCAGGGCGGCCGTGGGCACGAGCGCGGAGGCAACGAGCGCCGCCGACACGGAGCCGGCGAGCCTTGCGGCTATGCTCTTGTTCACCTTCATGCATGCCTCCTGCATGGTTTCGTTGGGCGTGCCCAAGCTACCTGACGATGAGGGCCACGACGAAGCCGATGAGGGCCAGGGCCTCGACGAATGCAGAGGCAAGGATGAAGATGGTGAAGAGGTTACCCTTGACCTCCGGCTGACGCGCCATGGCGCTGGCGCAGCCGAAGGCGGCCATCCCGATACCGAGACCGGCTCCAAGGACGCCGATGGCGTAAGCGATGTTAGGCATTGTTCCTCCTTTGACGGTGCCCGCCTTCCTGAGCGGGCGTGGCCCTCCGGGCCATATTGCCTATCTGTACTCGGGACTCTCGCCCCGGAGATACCTCACGTTGGTGGCCGGCGGCCTAGTCGTTCTCCGCCAGCTGGACGTAGACGCTCGAGAGCAGCGCGAAGACGTAGGCCTGGATGACGGCCACGAGCATCTCCACGGCGTAGATGATGATGAGGATGAGCTCCCATGCGATGGACATGGTCGCGAGCGAGGCGGCGCCGGCGGCAATCTGGCCGAAGAACAGCGACGCCATGATGGCGAAGGTGCCCAGCACCACGTGGCCGGCGAACATGTTGCAGAAGAGTCGGACGGCCAGCGTGACGAGGCGCAGGAACGTCGAGAAGACCTCGATGACCCACACGACGAGGTTGATCGGGAATGAGACGCCCTTGGGGGCCAGGCTCTTGATGTAGCCCCGGACGCCCTTCTTCTGGATGCCGATGTAGATGAAGTAGACGAACGACCAGGTGGCCACCGCGCCGGTGACGGCGATGGAGCCCGTGCCCGGCTTGGCGCCCGGGATGAGGCCGAACAGGTCGTTGATGAGGACGAAGAAGAAGACCGTGGCGATGAACGGGAAGTGCTTCTTCCAAGTGTCGCCCACGGTACCCTTGAGGACGTTGTCGCGCACGTACTCGACGAGGAACTCGACACCGTTCACGAAGACCCCGTGCGGCACGAGGCTCTTGCCCTGCTGCTTGACGAAGCGGAACAGCACCAGGCACAGGACGATGATGGCGACGACCATCCAGAAGGTGTACTGGGAGATACCGAAGACCGACAAATCACCCGCCACGGGATGTGAGACGAACCCGGCGATGAGCTCGTTGACCAATCCTGGCAGCTGCGCGACCAGACTATCCATACCGCCCCTTTCCACACTCGGCTTAGATACCCACTTGCCGGGGTCGTAAACGGGGGTAGAGGGGTCGTCACGTCAGCATGTATGCACGCACTGACTCGATCGACCAGACCAGGACCAGCGTTACGGCAAGGGCGATGCCGCAGGCCCGGAAGGAGTCTGCGAGCAGCAGGTACGCCGCAAAGAGCAAGACCGAGCTGATGGCGAAGGAGATGAGGACGCCGAGGAGACCCTTTGCTATCGTCGCGCGCTCGTCATGCCTGAGGCCCAGCTCCAGGGACCAGACAAGCGGAAAGGCACCGAACAGTGCGATTGCGACGCCCGCGATGGCGGCTAGCAGTGTTTCCACGACGGCTCCCGTTGCTCCCAACCAAAAGCCGAGAGCGTAGTTTACACCTCACTATTGGCCCGTCAACGGTATATTCGCCGATTTGGCACGCCGCTTACGAACGAATAAGAATATGCCCACGACAGGTCCTTTCCTGTGCAGACATGTCGTGGGCGGCAGGTATCTCTCTGTGAGCGGTGCCGGGGCTTGGCCGGGCCATGCAAGGCAGCCGGCCGGCGTGGCTACTTGGTGCCGAAGATGCGGTCGCCCGCGTCTCCCAGGCCCGGGAGGATGTAGGCGTTCTCGTTGAGCTCGCGGTCGAGCGCGCAGGTGAACAGGCGCACGTCCGGGTCGAACTCGAGGACGGTCTTGATGCCCTCGGGCGCGGCCACCAGCACGAGCAGGCGGATGTCGGCAACGCCGGCATCGCGCAGGTACTTGATGGCCGCCGTGGCCGAGCCGCCGGTGGCGAGCATCGGGTCGACGATGAGGCAGGTGCGGTGCTTCACGTCGGGCGGGAGCTTGCAGTAGTACTCGTGCGGCTCGTGGGTCTCGGGGTCGCGGTACATGCCCACGTGGCCCACGCGCGCGGCGGGGATGAGGTCGAGGATGCCGTCGACCATGCCGAGGCCGGCGCGCAGGATCGGGATGATGGCGACCTTCTTGCCGGCGATGCGCTGGCAGGCGGTGACCTCGAGCGGGGTCTTCACCTGGACGGGCTCGAGGGGGAAGTCGCGCGTGGCCTCGTAGCCCTCGAACAGGGCGAGCTCGCGCACGAGGTCGCGGAACTGCTTGGTGCCGGTCTGCTCGTCGCGAAGGATTCCCACCTTGTGCTGGACCATCGGGTGGTCGACGAGCGTCACGCGGGCGCGCTCGTCGGGCGTGAGGCCGATGGTGTCGAGGGTGTTCATGGGTGCTCCCATCTGTGTCATGAGTACGGGGACGCCGGGGGGGGGTGCTGCCGGGCGCGGCGCCGTCCCCTTCCCCGCGGCGCGTCCGACGAGATGCCCTGGGGCTAGCGCTCGTCCTCGCGCATGATCTTCTCGACGCGCCCGCAGTGGCGGCCGCCGCCGAACTCGGTGGTGAGGAAGGTCTTCACGAACTCGCAGTTGTCCATGGGCGCGGTGAAGCGGCCGGAGAGGCAGAGCACGTTGCAGTCGTTATGCTCGCGGCAGAGCTCGGCAAACTTGTTGGTCTGCACGACGGTGGCGCGCACGCCCGGCACCTTGTCGGCCGTCATGGCCATGCCGATGCCCGTGCCGCAGATGAGGATGCCGCGGTCGGCCGTACCCTCGGAGACGCGGCGGGCCACCTTGTCGGCGTAGTCGGGGTAGTCGCAGCGCTCGGCGGTCTCGGGGCCGAGGTCCTCCACCTCGTGGCCGAGGCTGCGAACGAAGTCGACGATGACGTCCTTCTGGCAGAAGCCGGCGTGGTCTGAGGCGACAACGATGTGCATGGGCGCTCCTTTGCTTGGGTACGCAGTCATGTCCAAAGCGTACCGCACCTGCGAGGCCACGCCTGTACAAAACATGGGCGGGACCGAGAAAACTCTCGACCCCGCCCTCGATGTGCTTGGGAGACAAACCGGAACGTCTGCTCGCAACCTAGTCGCCATTGCCCGGCTGCCGTACCGTGTCAAACAATAGAAGTACACTTTGCCAAAGGATGCCAATGGGGAGAACGAGCTTAGCTAATCCTATCACCATATCGTTTAGAGAAAACCACGCATTTTCCAGCGCCCTCCCCATCTCTGCTAAGCCAAGCTCATATAGCATGTGCTCCGGATACAGCACCATCTCAAAGAAGAAGCTTGTGTAACAAAACAAGAAGTACAGCGCAAAGAAGACGAGCAGTCTGCAGATTAGCGCTTTCCGTCCAGGCGTCATGTCACATCACCTTGAAAGTCGTTGACGCATTGTAGGATTTTCGGGCATACCAGGTAGATGTCGATGAGCCACTTATTGAAAACCCTAAATTTGTTAGAAGCTTAAAGCTAAAACCAGCTGTGTTGGAGCTTTTTACTTCAATGACGCCATTGAAATCAACTTTCAAAGCTACGACTGGGAAGCCTTGCTGTGTATTGTAATAGGTCCCAAAGGTATTCAGAGTGTAAGAACCAGATCCCCCGCCACTGTGATGGCATTCATATACGTAATCTATCTGGGCCCACGAATGGTCCGAAGTGACTCGAACCCTCGCGGAAACCGTAGCAATAATGCTCTTTCCTTCGCCAGAGGCCAGCACAACATCCTTCTGCAGCGTGGTGTCGTACGTGCGTTGCGCACGCGTACCGGTGGTGCTTCGCCTCATGGCATTCACCATATTAAGCGGCAGCTCAGGAATCTCACGAACCACCTCGAGAGTCTCTCCTGACTCTCGGTCTAGCACCCGTGCCTCAAAGGAGTTCTCGGCGAGATTCTCCTCATAAACAATCGTTACATCAGCTGCCTCATAGTCGCTTTCTAAGTCAAAGCTCGGAAGAGCGATTATGGCTTTAGATTCGACGGCATGGGCAGGAATCGAGCCCAATAGGAAAGCTAGGACACTTAAAAGAAGAGAGAGTAGAAGCCTTCTGCGCATGACTATCCTCCTCTATAGCTGCTTTTCCAAGAGGGTGACAGAGGACTAAGTTGGTCTCACTTTTGTTTAAGACGTTTCATGAGACCTCCCCACATTTTGCTTCTTCTAGTTCCTCTTCAACTATCAGTTGGAAGAACTTATGGAAATCAAGCAGTTGATACAACGTCAAAAAATAGAACGCATGATGAAAGTACATAAGGAAATGCGAGGGTTAGACCGATACAGAGAACAGCCCAAAGAGTATAAATACCATGACCCTTATGATGACTGGATATTTCGTCAGCTTGCGGATATAGACAACAGAAACAACATTCCCGACACTTCTCCACAAGTAGACTTCAATGAAGCAGACTATGAAGATTATCTAAAGGCGAAATGGAACAGAGGTCTTTAATTTTCCTCTTGCATGGAAGAGGAAGAAAGAAAAAGTGTGTATTTTTCAAGACAGAAAAATGTCAAGGGGGTGTGCTGATTTTTGTTGTGGCGGATATATGGAACTGTTATAATATGGATATGTTTAAATTACGTTATAAGCAAGAATATTCTGCTGATTTGTCAAAAAACATCATTGCAACTGCCAGTTGACATATTTCCATATCTAAATGGTGGCTATGCAACTGATAATATTGCTAAAATTACACCATGAAAGAAAGTACACCATGAAAGAAAGGAGTGTTAGCTAATGAATATGGCAGACAGAATACAACATTTAAGGAAATCAAAAGGAATATCACAAGAGGAACTTGCGGATAAAGTTGGAGTTTCAAGGCAGGCTGTTTCCAAATGGGAAAGTGAACAAAGTACGCCTGACTTAGAAAAAATAATTATAATGAGTGATTTTTTTGGAGTAACAACTGACTATATCCTAAAGGGAATTGAACCAGTAGCAGACAAAGAACAAAAAAAATAAAGAGCTTACGAGTAAGGTACTTTATATATCATCAACAGCTTTTGTTGCTATTGGGCTGTTTTGTGCATTTGGTAATTGGTATGCAGAACAAACAATGGAAGCAGTTTGGGGTTCAATGATTATTCAAGCTATAGGGATTGTTGGTTATTTTATAGCGAGAATACTATCGGAAGAAAAATCCCCCTTTTATGTAAATTGGCTTAATATAATCGGAGTTGCTTTTATGCCTATTTTTATGATTACAGGATATATTTCAGGATTGGTTTTCAAACTAGAAGGGGGGATTGCACCTTATCCGATAGGAATATATCATACTTTAGTTTTCGTGTTAGTATTCTTTGTAGTTGTGATTGCAAGCTATATTATTCTAAAGAAACAAACAAAATAGTGATTACCTTTATTTTGCAAAAGCAGTTAGTCTTAGGATTGACTGCTTATTAATAAAAGACACCACTTCAATGTGTCAATGGTGTCTTTTTAGTGCTATTTTATCGTCATATCAAGGCTCGTTCAATCGTGGTATATTCGTGGTAAAATGAGTGTTTTTCTATACTTCGAAATGCTTGAAAGTGTAATATTTATAGGGATAATCAAAAATCAGATATAAAGTTTTTATCAAATAATGTAAAAAGGGAACTTCGCCGAACGGTACAAAACCAAGGGGGAGCGGCGCTCTTGCGCCGCTACTCCCCCGTGGCGATGGCTCCCTCGCGGATGATGCGGGGTTCGGGGCCCGTGGTGTCCACGATGGTGCTTGCGACACCACCCGGGGTGGGGCCTGCGGCAAGCGTGAGGTCGGCCTCATCCGCGATGCGTCGCTCGATGTCGTCGGAGCTTGCCGGCGAGGGCATGCCATGCGTGTTCGCGCTGGTAACGGCCAGGGGGCCCACGCGCCGCGCCAGCTCGCGCACGAGCGGTGAGTCGGGCACGCGCAGGGCGACGGTGCCCTCCCTCTGATAGTCCGCCGGCACCTCGTCGCTCGCTCGGACCACGAGCGTGAGGGCCCCCGGCCAGAAGCGGGCGGCAAGCTCGCGGGCGTAGGCGGGCACCTGGGTCGCCAGACGGTCGAGGTCCGCGGGATCTGCGATGAGCAGGGGCAGGGTCTGGGCGCGGTTCCTGTGCTTGATGTCGAAGATGCGCAGGTGCCCGGGATTGCCCGGCGTGGCGGCGGCGCCGATTCCGTACACGGAGTCGGTGGGCATCACGACCACGCCGCCCGCACGCAACACCGCCTCGGCGTCATCGAGGGCCTCGGGGGCAGGACTCTGCTGGTCACAGGGCACGATGCGGCCGGCAGGTTCGCGCTTGGGCGCGGCTGCCGGCAGCTCGCCCTCGCGCACGGCCACGAGGAAGCGGGGCCGATGCGTGAGGTCCTCGTGGACCTCGACGGACTTCCATCCGCCCTGGGCACGGGCAAGCTCGGCCGCGGCATCGAGCGCGTCCTCGTGCAGCTCCACAGCCAGCATGCCGCCAGGCACAAGCGCGGAGGGCGCGACGTCGAGCAAGCGTCGATAGAAGTCGAGCCCGTCCGGGCCGCCGGCAAGCGCGAGCGCCGGCTCGAAGTCGGCAACCTCGGTCGGGAGTCTCCTCATGACGTCATCGGGAATGTAGGGCGGGTTGGACACGAGCACGGCGAAGGCGCCCATGAGCTCGGCGGGGACGCCGGAGGCGAGGTCGCACTCGATGACGTCGACGGCATCGGAAAGACCCAGGGCGTCGCGGTTCTCGCGCGCGAGGGCCACGGCTGCGGGACTGACGTCCGTCGTCGTAACGCGCGTGCCGGGTCGCTCGCTCGCGATCGAGCACGAGACGCAGCCGGTGCCGCAGCCGATCTCGAGCACTCGGACCTGGGGCAGCCCCTTGGCGGCATCGACACCCTGAAGGGCCGCGTCCACCAGAAGCTCGGTCTCCGGACGCGGGATGAGCACGCCCGGGCGGCACGTCACGTCCACGAAGCGAAACGTGGTCTTACCCGTGACGTACTGCAGTGGCTCGCCGGCGGCGCGGCGCTGCACGAAGCCGCGCATACGCGCGAGCTCGTCTTGCGAGAGCGACTCGTCGTAGGCCATGTAGAGGCCCGTGCGGTCCTTGCCCGTCGCGGCCGAGAGCAGCCACTCCGCAGAGAGGCGCGCGTGGGCGTCGCCCTTGCGCTCCAGGTAGCCGCGGGTCCAGTCGAGGCAGCGCTTGATGGTCCAGGTCTCCTGTGCGGTCATGGCCCCTCCAAGGTTCGTGTCGGTCGACACATCGGCATGCGGCGCCGGGCGTCCCATCGACAGCGGTCAGGGCCTCTATGGTAGATGGGCGCGAGCGCCAAGTGAGCGTGCGGAACAACTAGATTATTGCGCACAGGATTAGGCGCGCTGTGCTCGCGCCCGACGCGGGCGGCTGGGAGGCGCCTACCCTGGGCGAGCGCGCCACACACCCCCAAAACGCAGGCACCACGCATCTGCGGATTTGCGCGCGGCAAATGCGTAGATGCGTGGTGCCAGTAAGCGAGCAAACAGCCGCCCGCAAGCGCGACGTCAAAGACCCGCAGCCTACACGGCCTTGGCGAGCTTCTCCGCGCGGTCCGCGGCGGCGAGGGCGTCGATGATCTGGCCCAGGCCGTCGCCGTTGAGCACGCCGTTATAGGTGCCGTTGAAGCCGATACGGTGGTCGGTCACGCGGTCCTGCGGCTGGTTGTACGTGCGGATCTTCTCCGAGCGGTTGCCGTGGCCGATCTGCGAGAGGCGCTCGGCGCTCTGCTCGGCCTGCTGCTTCTCGAGCTCCTGCTCGTAGAGGCGGGCGCGCAGCATCTGCATGCAGACCTCGCGGTTCTGAATCTGGCTGCGCTGGTCCTGCGACTGCACCACGGTGTTGGTGGGCAGGTGCGTGATGCGCACGGCCGAGTACGTGGTGTTGACGCACTGGCCGCCGGGGCCGCTCGCGCAGTAGGTGTCGATGCGCAGGTCGGACGGGTCGATCTGGATGTCGATCTCGTCGGCCTCGGGCATGACGGCGACGGTGGCCGTAGAGGTCTGGATGCGGCCCTGGCTCTCGGTCTTGGGGATGCGCTGCACGCGGTGCACGCCGCTCTCGTACTTCATGACGGAGTAAACGCGGTCGCCCAGCACCTTGAACTCGATGGTCTTGAAGCCGCCGGCCTCGCCGGGACTGCTCGAGAGCAGCTCGGTCTTCCAGCCCTTGGACTCCACGAAGCGCTCGTACATCTTGGAGAGGTCGCCCGCGAAGATCGCCGCCTCGTCACCGCCCACGCCGGCGCGGATCTCGACGATGGTGTCCTTGTCGTCGTTGGGGTCGCCGGGAATGAGCATGAACTTGATGTCATCCTCGAGCTTGGGGAGCTTGGCCTCGTTGTCGGAGATGTCGGCCTGGAGCATCTCCTTCTCGTCGGAGTCTGAGGTCTCGCGCAGCATCTCCTTGGCGGCCTCGATGTCGTCGAGGGCCTGGAGGTACTCGCGGGCGGCCGCCACGAGGTCCGCCTGGTTGGAGTGCTCCTTGGCGAGGCGCGTGTACTCCTTCTGGTCGGACATGACCGCGGGGTCAGAGAGCTTCTTCTCGAGCTCCTCGTAGGCGGCGATGAGTTTCTCTAGCTTGTCGCGCATGATGCTCCTTGCATGGCAGGCGGGCGATGGGCCGCGACGGGCCTCGTACCTCGGTGACCGCCAAAATGTGTCTAAGCTCTCAGATGTTACCACCTTGGGCGCGATTCCATACGGCCGCCACGGGGAAGAATACGGGGAACAGGCGGGCGACAGGGCGCGCGGCGAGAGAGCCGGCGCGGGCCGTGCGGACGAGGCGCCAAGCCAGCCCACCGGCGAAAGACGCGCGATGGGACGAGAAGGAGGGGCCATGGCCACCATGCTCGACTACCTCGACTGGCGAGGCGACCTCACGCTGGCGCAGGACCCGTTCAACGAGGTGGACAGCCTCGTGCTCTGCCAGCTCTCGTACTGCGACCTCAAGGGCATCGTGCCCGCGCCAGGCGAGCGCGGGTCCGTCTCGGTTGCCACGGCGGCCAGGCGCTTCGACGAGGCGCACGCCCAGGAGGCCACGGCACCCGACGCCGTCGGCGGCTTCTCGCCGCTCACGCCCGAGCCGCTCCGCCGCATGGCCGCCTCGAGGCGCTTTCGCCACGCGACGCTCTCGCGCTACGACGAGCGCCTCGACGATGAGATGGGCGAGCAGTTCGCAGCCATCTGCGTGCGGCTGGACGACAAGAGCACCTACGTCGCCTTTCGTGGGACCGACGACACGTTCACCGGCTGGCGCGAGGACTTCTCGATGAGCTTCACGGTAGTGGGCTCGCAGGAGCGGGCACTGGCCTACCTCGAGGCCGTGCGGCGCTCGGTGCGCGGGCCGCTGCGCGTGGGCGGCCACTCCAAGGGCGGCAACCTCGCCGTCTTCGCGGCGGCGCGCTCGGGCTGGGCCACGCAGCGGCGCATCGTCGACGTGTGGTGCCACGACGGCCCCGGCTTCGTGGACAGCACACTCGACGTCCGGGCGCTCGAGGCCATCGAGCCACGCATCCACCGCTTCGTGCCGGAGTTCTGCGTGGTGGGCCAGATGCTGGGCCTGCGCGGGAAGCCGGCGGTGGTGGCCTCCGCCACGTCGGCGATCATGCAGCACAGTGCCCTCAACTGGCAGGTCATGGGCAACCGCTTCGTGCGCCGTCCCGCCATCGACGAGGGTGCGCTGCGGTTTGGGAAGGTCTTCAACGAGGCCGTGAGCAGCCACGACCCCGCCTGGCGGCAGCGCTTCACCGACGCCTTCTTCGCGGCACTCTCCGCCGGCGGCTCGTCCACGACGGAGGTGTTCGCGGGGGCACCGGGCTCGTACATGCGCATCGCCCGGGCCTACTCGGACATGGAGCCGGACATCAGGGAGGCCGCCAACCAGGTGTTGGGGTCGCTCTTTGGCGAGTCGTTCGCAAAGGCGCTGGCGGCGTCGGGCGGGCCCGTGGGCTCGGCCCTGGCGGGCCTTTTGGGCCCGCGCGGCGCAAGCGAGGACGGGCGCCCGGAGCCGTAGCGCCGGACGCCCGTCGGGGCGGTAGTTATCCCGGAGCCTGGAGCCGCCTACTCGCAGCAGGACTCGCCCGCCGAGAGGCCGGCCTCCTCCTCGCGCTGGCGCACACAGCGAAGCGCCGCGATGGCACACTCGAGCATCCACTCGTCGGGCACGCGCGTGGTGAGCCGCTGCATCTGGAGGCCCGGCCACAGCACGACGCGCACGAGGGGGTTCTCGGGGTGAGACCCAGCCCACCTGACCGTGACCTCGTAGGACACGCCCGCCACGAGCGGCAGCAGGACGATGCGCGTGAGCAGCACGAACGCCGCGCGGGCCACACCCGAAAGCGCAAGCTCGTCTGCCCAGGCAGCCACCGGCACGAAGGTGTTCACCACGATGGCCACGAGCATCGTCATGATGAGGAACGCCGTGCCGCAGCGCACGTGCAGGCGCGAGAACCTTGCCGCGTTGGCCGGCGTAAGCGACAGGCCGTGCTCGAAGCAGTGGATGGTGAGGTGCTCGGCCCCGTGGTAGCCAAAGACGCGCGCCATCTCGGGCATGCGGCCGATTCCCCAGATGTAGGCCACGAAGATGACGATGCGCAGCGCCGCCTCCACCACGTTCCAGGCGACGGCATTGCTCGCGGTGTACTCGCCCACCAGCAGGTTGGAGACGGCAACGGGTACCGCCATGAACAGCACGATGCCAAGCGCCACGCCCGCCACCACCGAGAGCACCGTGAGGACGGACTGCGGGTCATGGCCGTCGGAGGAGTCCGAGTCGGCAGAATCCGTGTCGACCGCGTGCCCGGGGTCGCCCTCTGCGTCATAGGCGTGGTCGGCCGCGATGACCATGGCCTTGTAGGAGAGGACCATCGACTCGAAGAACGATATGCAGCCGCGCACGATAGGCACGCGGCGCCACACGGACGGATGGTCCGCCCCGGGAACCTCGTGCTCCTCGAGGTAGATGCGGCCGCTCGGCTCGCGCACGGCAACGGCCCAGCTCAGCCGTCCGCGCATCATCACGCCCTCGGTGAGCGCCGAGCCCCCGATGTGTGTGCGGAACAGCTCGCCCTCCTCGGCGATGCCCTCGTCCCTCGTCCGTGCCATAGGCTACGCCCTCCCGTGCCCGTGCGTCGCGCGCGGCTGTCGATAATGGGTACCCTACTACAACGTCAGTCGGCTCAAGACAGGAGGAGCCATGCCCAAGAAGCCTGAGCCGCTCGTCATCGACAGGCACTATCGCTACACCCTGAGCTCGTACGAGCCGGTGAGCATAACGGTCACCGTCCCCCACCTCACCGACGACGAGGTGGCCTACGGCGTCGCCGGCGTGCTGGCCGAGAGCGGCCTTGCCGACGGCGAGATCGCGAGCGACGCCTGGGTGCGCGAGCACGTGAGCGGCGTCTCGAGCGTAGACGAGCTGCGCCAGGCCGTGCGCGCGCAGCTCGAGGCGCTCAACTCCCGCTCTGCCGACGCCTCCAAGCCCGCCCTCTGCGCCGAGCAGCTGGCCACGCGCCTCGAGCAGGACGTGCCCGCCTCCGCGGTAGCCGAGGTGCGCGCGGCCCTCATAGATGACCTCAAGGCCCAGGTGGGGCAGGCCGGCATCAGCCTGGACGATGCGCTTGCGGGCATGGGCGTGCCTGCGGGCACGCTCGAGTCGATGCTCGACGGCCAGGCGCGCGCCGAGGCCGAGAAGGACGCCGCGCTCGACGCCATGGCCGACAAGCTAGGCATCACCGTGGACGAGACCGAGCTTCCCGGCCTCCTTGGGTTCTCACCCAAGGCGACGCAGGAGCTGGTTGCCCAGGCGCGCGCCCACGGAGGGCTTGACCAGGTGCTTCGGCACGCGCGGCGCAAGAAGGCGTCGGATTCCGTGGTGAGCGCATGCTCGTGCACCTACCGGCACGAGAGCGCCGAGGAGGCAGAGCGCCGCGTCAGGATGGCGCAGGAACGGAGGGCCGGCTGGACGATGCCCGGCGAGGCGACCCCGCAGGAGCCCGACCGGCCCAAGCCTGCCCAGGACGGCCCCAGGCCCGACAGTCGCTCGCACCTCAAGCTGGTGTAGGGGCGCCGCCGGGTGCGCGCCCACCCATCACCCTCGTAACAAAAAAGAGGCCCCGCACCACGACGTCTTCGCGGTGCGGGGCCTCCCCACTTCCATGACAGAGGGGCTACTCGGCAGCGGCCTCGGTCTCGGCGGGAGCGGCGGCCTCCTCGGCAGGAGCAGCCTCCTCCGCGGGAGCCTCGGCGGCCTTCTTGGCGGCCTCGGCAGCGGCCTTCTTCGCGAACTCGGCGGCACGCTTGGCCTTCTCGGCGGCCTTGGCCTCGCGCTCGGCCTTCTTGGCGGCAGCGGCCTCGGCGGCCTTCTTCTCGCGCTCGAGCTTGGCGGCCTTGGCCTTCTCGAGCTGGGCAGCGGCGGCGCCACCGAACTTGTCGGAGAAGCGCTGGACGCGTCCACCGGTGTCGACGAGCTTCTGCTGGCCGGTGTAGAACGGGTGGCACTTGTCGCACAGGTCGACGGTCAGCTCAGAGACCGTGGAACGGGTGACCCAGGTGTTACCGCAGGTGCAGCGCACGGTGCAGAGACCGTACTCGGGGTGGATACCCTTCTTCATGGCAGGACTCCTCTTTGGTTCGTGCCTGGTTTCCGACCAGGCCATGGGTGTTCCCCGGCATGGTGACCGGGGCTGTCCTGGTTTCCGACCAGGACGATTAAGCTTTTGAATGATAGCATGTCCCGTGTGAAAGTCACGGGATAATCACAGGCCGGCCCACGAGCGGGCCATGCCGCGGCGCGGCGCGGCGCAGACACGGGAGCCCCGGATGATCCTCTCCATCGACGTGGGAAACACGCAGACCACCATCGGCCTCATCGAGGACGGCGAGGTACGCCACCGCTGGCGGCTCAAGACCGACCGCGACGACACCTCCGACGAGCTGCACGCACGCCTGCGCGACTTCCTGGGCCTGCGCGACCTGTCGCTTGGCTTCGTGGACGCGGCGGCGGTGGCCAGCGTGGTGCCCGTCCTCACGACCATGTGGCGCATCGCGCTGGAGGACGCGCTGGGCGAGACGCCCTTCCTGGTGCGCGGCGGCCGCGACTGCTGCATGCCCATCGCCATGCCCTACCCCGAGCAGGTGGGCGCCGACCGCATCGCCAACGCCGTGGAGGCGCGCGACACCTACGGGGCACCCGCAATCGTGGTGGACTTTGGCACGGCCACGAACATCGACGTCGTGGACGGGTCGGGGCGCTACCGCGGCGGCTGCATCGCCCCGGGCCTCATGCTCTCGGCCTCGGCGCTCTTCGCACACGCGGCCAAGCTCGCGAGCACGCCCATCGAGGTGCCGCCCGCGGCCATTGGCGACACCACCGAGCACGCCATCCAGTCGGGCCTCGTGCTGGGCGTGGCCGCGCAGGCCGAGGGGCTCGTGGCGCGCATAAGGTCGCAGCTTGCCGAGGAGGCGGACGACATCGAGGCCCGCACCGCGGCGCTCACCTGCCCCGTCATCGCAACGGGCGGCCTGTCGCGCATCATCGGCACCGCCACCGACGTCTTCGACGAGGTGGACATGAACCTCACCCTGCGCGGCATCTGGCGCATCTGGCAGCACCACAACGCCTGATGGGTCATGTGGGGACGTGTTCGTTTTGCAC
>NZ_CAAKOQ010000006.1 GCF_901212675.1 Olsenella uli | reverse complement strand
GTGCAAAACGAACACGTCCCCAAATGACCCCCAAATGACCCATGCGCCCCGCCTAGTGGCTCAGGACTTCCAGGACCTTGTCGACGATGTGGAGCCTGCCGTCCACCACGAAGCCCTCCTCGCGGCCCTCGAGCTCGTGTACGAGCAGCTCGCGCAGCTCGGCGATGCGCGCCTCGCGCGTGGGGTCGGCGATGAGGTCGTGCTCCTCGCGCGGGTCCGCGTCGAGGTCGAAGTAGTGCTCGACGCCGGACTGCGAGAACCAGACGTACTTGTCGTGCGGCGTTACGATCCACTGGTTGGACTGCTCGAAGGTGAACGCGTGGCCGCCGTGCACGTAGGGGCGCTCGATCTGCTCGCCCTTGAGCACCTCGCCGGCGAGCGACGCGCCGTCCACGCCCTCGGGCACCTCCACGCCGCAGAGGTCGAGCAGGGTGGGCATCACGTCCATGAGCTCCACCACGCTCTCGGAGCGGTGCGGCGTGGTGACCGCCACGTTCTTGCCCACGCGCACGATGAGCGGCACGCGCGTGGAGCCCTCGTAGGGGAGGAGCTTGCGGAAGCTCGCGTGGTCGAAGAGCATCTCGCCGTGGTCGGCCACGAACAGGATGATCGTGTCGTTGAACGAGCCGTCGCGCTTGAGCGCCGTGATGAGCCGGCCGATCTGGTGGTCGACGTGCGTGATGCAGGCGTAGTAGCCGGCCATGGCCTCGTGGCGAAGCGTGGCGTCGCGGCAGCCGTGCACGCTGTTGGTGACCCAGCCGTCGCGCTCGCCGGCCGCGTCGTCGTCCCAGTCGCCGTGGGCGGGCTCGCGCAGGTCGCGCTCGTTGTAGAGGTCGAAGTAGGAGCGCGGGGCGTCGAGCGGCGGGTGCGGGCGCACGTAGCTCGCCATGCAGAAGAAGGGGCGGGTTCGGTCGCGCGTCTCGAGGAAGCGGATCGTCTCGTCGGTCACCCAGTTGGTGGGGTGCAGGCTCTCGTCGTAGAGCCAGGGGTGATAGACCCACGAGTTGCACTCGGGGCCGGAGCTGTCCACCCACACGGGGTGATTGACGTGCTCGCGAAGGAAGCGCAGGTAGTCGTCGTGGACGTCCTGGTGCATCCAGTGGGGGATGTCTGAGCCCTGGTAGCAGCCGAGGTAGCCGTCGTGCAGGCGCAGGGTCTCGAAGCCGCAGGCAAGGCGGGGCGGGTGCACGTGCAGCTTGCCGAGGCAGGCCGTCTGGTAGCCGGCGTTGGTGAACTCCTGCGGCATCATGTGCGGGAAGTCCCAGGTCACGCCGTCGCGGTAGCCCACGCGCCCGGTGTGCGCCGGCGTCTTGCCCGTGAACAGCGTGGCGCGCGCCGGCACGCAGGTGGGACAGGCGCTGTAGGCGTTGTCGAAGAACGCGCCCTGCGCCGCGATGGTGTCGAGGTTGGGGGTCTTCACGTCCGGATGGCCGGCAAAGCCCAGGCAGTCGCCGCGCAGCTGGTCGCACATGACGAGCAGCACGTTGGGGCGCTGGGGTTTCTCGGGAAGGTCGAGGTTGGGCATGGCATCTCCTGTGGGTGGTCTGTGTGGGTGCGGGCTGGGCAGGGCCCGGGGAGTGGGGCGGGTTCGCGGCCTTGGGAAACGTCGCGGCTGCGCGAGATCCCGCTCCCAAAAGTGAACTTGCTCTAACTTTGGTACATGCCCAAAAAAGGCAGCCGCCACGCGTGGGGCGCGACGGCTGCCGACGGGAAAGGTGGTCGACCTAGCCCTTGGCGATGATCCCGAGGGCGGAGAGGGCGACGGCGGCGACGAGCACGATGAAGATGGCCTTCGTGGACGTCATGCCCTTGCGGCCGAGCATCCAGTAGATGACGGCCACGATGCCGGCGGGAAGCAGGCCGGGCAGTACCGTGTTGAGCGTGTTCTGCAGGTTGATGGTGGCGCCTGCGACGCTCGGGTTCACCGTGAACACCACGTTCAGGTTGGAGGCGATGAGCGAGCCGATCATAAACACGCCGAGGATGCCGGCGGACTCGGTGATGGCCGAGAGCTTGTCCTTCATCGTGGTGACGAGCGACACGCCGGTCTTGTAGGCAAACGGCAGCTGCCACCAGCGGAACAGGCCCGTGGCCACGCACTCGATGGCCCAGAAGATGACGCCGAGGGCGTTGCCGCTCACGGCCATCGAGGCGGCGATGGCGCCGAAGATCGTGGGCAGCAGCGACCCGAAGAGGGCGTCGCCCACGGAGGCGAACGGGCCCATGAGGCCGGTCTTGAGACCGACCACGGCCTCCTCGCCCTCCGTGCCCTGCTCCTCCTGGATGGCCATGTCGATGCCGAAGACGAAGTTGATGAAGAAGTTGGAAGTGTTCATCAGCTGGTTCTCGGTGCGCATCATCTGACGCAGCTCGGGCGAGCCGTCACCGTAGAGCTTGCGCATGAGGGGCAGCATGCAGTAGAGGTAGCCCGAGCCCTGCATGCGCTCGTAGTTCCAGCCAAGCTGGAAGCCAAAGAGGCTGCGACGGTTGATCTGGTTGAGGTCGGCCTTGGTGATCTTGTAGGAGCCGTGCTGCGTGGTGCTCGCGGCGGTGTCCTTAGAGCTCGTCATCGTCGTCCTCCTCGGTGTCGGCGGTGGTCTGGGCGGGCACGGCCTTGTTCGAGGTGGTGCCGGTGATGCTCTTGTAGTGGTTCACGGCCAGGAACAGGCCCACGAGCGCTATGCCCAGCATCGGCAGGTTGATAAAGGCGCCAGAGAAGCCGTCGACGGTGCTGGCCACGGCGGTGCCGATCTTCTTGACGTTGGTGAAGAGGTAGCTGAAGAAGATGGTGACCACGAAGCCGAGGATGAGGTAGTTGAAGTGCTGCTTGGTGGGCAGGTAGCGAAGCAGGATGGCGAAGCCCACGGCGGGCATGACCGCGCCGGCGACGCCGAGGCCCGTGCCGAGCCACTTGAGCGGGCCGTTCAGGACCTCCATGAGCGACTGCACGACGCCCTGGCCGAAGATGAGGGCCAGCGCCACGGGCAGGATGCGCGAGAGGGCCCAGGGGATGGCGCCGTAGAGGAAGTTGCGCTCGATGCCGGCGTAGTCGTCCTTCTCGATGAGGCTGTCAATGCGCTGCTGGAAGAAGGCGTTGCAGAAGCGACCGAGCACGTCGGCCGTGGTGAGGATGGCCGCGACGGGCACCGCGATGGCCGCGAGCGCCTGCGAGGGGTCCATGCCCAGTGCCACGGAGAACGCCGTTGCCAGGATGGCGCCCGAGTTGGCGTCGATGTGGCTGGAGCCGCCGAAGGTGCCGATGCCCAGCACCGTGAGCTGCATGCTGCCACCGATGAACAGGCCCGTCACCGGGTCGCCCATGATGATGCCGGCCATCATGCCGGTGAACACGGGCTGGTTGGCCGTCTGGAACCAGTTCTGGCCGCAGACGACGGTGAACGCTGCCACGATTGACAGCAAGACGATCTGCAAAGGTCCGATCATGTCTCTCCTCTTCCTTCCCTTGCCTTGGACGCGTCGGCGTGCCTGCCGCCGTATATAACTATATGTTGAGCTGTGGTCGTGCGAGAACGGCTGAAAACGTTGTCGTCTGTGCTGTCTGCGCGGTGTCTGGCTGGGCGATGGGCTTTGGCGGCAGTCCCTGGTCGTCCCTTTCCTCAACTGTATATAACTATATATACAGTTGTTTCGAGCGGGCTGACGGAGGGTTGCGTGTCCGTCAACGGTTGGTTTCCGTCGGCAGACGGCGGCACGTCATGCGGGGGGGGGTATCTCGCCTGCCATGACTTGCGCCGGTATGCCCAGGTCGTGCGGCTGGGGTCGCAGGTGGTGACGGCGTACTGCGGGGCCGCGCCCGTCGGCCTATCATGGGGCCTGTCTGTGACGACAGATGCGGCGTGGCCGCAGGAGGGGAGTGGCATGAGCGACTTTGATGAGCTCGCCGAGCGGGCCGAGGGGGACTTTGACCTGGGGGACTTTGCGCGCGCGGTGCGGGCATGCCGGAGCTTCCGGCGCTTCGACGAGGGCGAGCCCATCCCGCCCACCCTGCTCGTGGCGCTCGTCGACCTTGCGCGCGACGTGGCGAGCGGTGCCAACCGGCTGCCCCTGCGCTATCGCATCGTGACCGAGGCAAGCGAGCGTGAAAGCGTGTTCTCGCAGCTCAAGTGGGCCGGCGCGCTCAAGGACTGGGACGGTCCGGCCGCTGGCGAGCGCCCGACGGGCTACATCGTGGTGTGCGACGCGGGCGGCGGTGCCACGACGGCGGTTGACGAGGGCATCGCCGCGCAGACCATCCTGCTCGCGGCCACGCAGGCCGGCTTTGGCGGCTGTATGCTGCGCGCGTTCAACCACTCGGCGGTGGAGGCTGCGTTGGGCCTCGAGGCTGAGGCCCGCGAGCGCAACCTCGCGCAGCTCAAGCCCCTCATGGTCATCGCGCTCGGCCGTCCGGCCGAGACAGTGCGCCTGGAGCCGCTCGAGGCGTCGCCGGACGGCTCCACCAACTACTGGCGAGACGACGCGAGCGTGCACCACGTGCCCAAGCGCTCGCTCGAGGACGTGCTGCTGTAAGGGTGCGGTTGGGGGTGCAGTTGGGGACGTGTTCGTTCTGCAC
>NZ_CAAKOQ010000005.1 GCF_901212675.1 Olsenella uli | reverse complement strand
GCGACCGCCAACGCGCGACCGCCAACGCGCAAAAGACGTTTCTGAAAAAGGAATCTCGTGAAATTTCTTTTTCAGAAACGTCTTTTGCGGGGCTGGAATGCAGAACCTTTTTCAGAAACGTCTTTTGCGGGGTTGGGACGAGGAACCTTTCGGGTCTGGGGCGCGGAACCTTATTCAGGAACGTCTTTTGTCGGGAGGCGTCTTTCGAGCTGAGGGGAGGCGAGGGCAATCGGGGTGGGGACGAACCTGGTTGCCCGGATCGTCCCCGCCCCGCAAGGTGAATAACGAACACGTCCCCAACTGCACGCCCCAACCGCACTCAGGAGAAAAGCAAACGCGTCCCCGTCTGACACTCATAACGGGACAGCAGAAAAACCGGACGCGTCCCCAACTGACGTTCTACGTGACGGGACGGTAGTAGGTGTCGTCCATGGGAAGCTTGGGGCGCAGCTTGCCGTCGAGGGCGCGATAGGCATTCTGGCAGGCCGGCGCGGTAGGAATCGTGGCGATCTCGCCGATGCCCTTGCCGCCGTAGGCCACGGGCAGCAGGTGCTCCTTCTCCACGTAGATGGCGTGGATGTTGGGAATCTCCGTGGCCCGGAAGAGCCCGAGCGTGCCGTACTTGACCTGGGGCACGCAGTCCTTGAGCGGCCAGTCCTCGCGCAGCGCGTAGCCCATGCCCATGAGCACGCCGCCCTCGATCTGCCCCTGGATGGCGATGGGGTTGACGACCTTGCCCGAGTCGTGCGCGGCGTAGACGTCGGTCACCCGACCGTCGTCGTCGAGTACCACCACGTGCGTGGCAAAGCCGTAGCAGATGTGGCTCTTGGGGTTGGGCTTGTCGGCGCCCAGCTTGTCGGTGGGCTCGAGGTACTCGTAGGAGAACGCGCACCCCTCGAGCACGTCGAGCGCGGCCTCGGGGTCGGCCGGCCACAGGCGGTCGCCCGCCGTGAGGTTGTGCCCCCAGCCCGCGTACGGCCTGCCGTCCGCATAGCGCGAGGTCATGCCGTCGCCATGCGCCGCCACGGGGTCGGCCGGCGCGCCCTCGCCCGCCTCCACGCGAAGCATCGCGTCGCGCAGGAGGAACGCCGCGCCGCGCACCGCCTCGCCCGTGACCACCGTCTGGCGCGAGCCCGACGTGGTGCCCGAGTCCGGAGCGTTCTCGGTGGAGCACTCGCCGTTGGCCACGCGCGACGCGCCCAGGCCCGTCGCCTCGGCCACGTCCTGGAGAAACACGGTGTTGCAGCCCTGGCCGATGTCGGAGGTGGCCGAGTAGACAACGGCGCGCCCGCCCTCGACGCGAATCGTGCAGCGGCCCGCGTCGGGCAGCCCCACGCCCACGCCGGCGTTCTTCATCGAGCAGGCGATGCCAGCATGTCCGGGGTGGTCATAGTAGGCGTCGCGCACGGCCTCGAGCGTCTCCTTGAGGGCCGTGGAGCAGTCGGCAATCTGGCCGTTGGGCAGGGTCTCGCCCGGCCCGATGGCGTTGCGGTAGCGAATCTCCCAGGGGTCCACGCCCACCTTGTCGGCAAGCACGTCAATGAGGCTCTCGAGCGCGAACTGGCTCTGGCACACGCCAAAGCCGCGGAAGGCCCCCGCCGGCGGGTTGTTGGTGTAGTAGCCAAAGCCGCGGATGTCGTGGTTCTGGTACTTGTAGGGCCCAACGGCGTGCGTGCAGGCGCGCTCGAGCACGGGGCCGCACAGGCTCGCGTAGGCGCCCGTGTCGAAGTTGATCTCGCAGTCGAGGCCCGTGAAGATGCCGTTCTCGTCGCAGCCCAGGGTGAAGGTGCCTTGCATGGCGTGGCGCTTGGGATGGAAGCGCAGCGAGTCCTCGCGGCTCATGCGCGCCTTGACCGGACGGCCCAGCTTCCAGGCGGCAAGCGCCGCGAGGTGCTGCACCGAGACGTCCTCCTTGCCGCCGAAGCCGCCGCCCACGAGCATCGTCTCCACCACCACGCGCTCGGGCGTGGCGGACCAGCCGAACATGGAGAGACACTCCTTGCGCGTGTCGTAGGCGCCCTGGTCGGTGGACCAGATCTTGACGCCATCCTTGTAGGGAGCCGCCACGGCGCACTCCGGCTCGAGGAACGCGTGCTCGGTGAAGGGCGTCGAGAAGCTGCCCGTGGCCGTGAAGGCCGAGTGGGCGAGCGCCTCGGCGGCGTTGCCGCGCGTGACGTGCCTGCTCTGGCAGACGTTGTCTGTGAGCTGCACCATATTGCCAAAGAACATGTAGGGCTCGGGGTGCACGAGCGGCGTCCCCTCGGCCCTCGCCTCCTCGATGCCGCGCACCGGCTCGAGCCTCTCGTAGTCAACCTTCACGAGCTTCTTGGCCCTCTCGACCAGCTCGTGCGTCTCGGCCACGACGAGGCAGATGGCGTCGCCCACGCAGCGCGTGACGCCGCCCACGGCGATGAGGACGTCCCAGTCCTGGATGAGGTGACCCACCTTGTTGACGGGCACGTCGTCGGCCGTGAGCACGGCGAGCGCGCCCGGCAGCGCGAGCGCCTTCGTGGCATCGATGGCGCGCACGCGGGCGCGCGGCCAGCGCGAGCGCACCGCGTCGGCGTAGACGAGGCCGGGGAAGTCGCGCTCGTCGAGGTCGTCGGGGTACTTGCCAAAGCCCAGCACCTTGCGGCGCACGTCAACGCGAAAGGCCCGCTTGCCCACGCCGTAGTCGTCGCCGCGCTCGAGGGCGGGGTCGATGGCCTCCTCCCCGCGCAGGATCTTGGCGGCGAGCAGGATGCCCTCGAGGATCTTCTTGTAGCCCGTACAGCGGCACACGTTGCCACGGATGGCACGGCGCACGTCGTCCTCGGAGGGGTCGGGGTTCTTGCGGATGCAGGCCGTCCCACTGATAACCATGCCCGGGATGCAGAAGCCGCACTGCACGGCGCCCACCGCGCCGAAGGCATAGACAAAGGCCTCCTGCTCGTCATGGGTGAGCCCCTCGACGGTGGTGACGTCGCGGCCGTCGGCGAGCTTGGTGGTGAGCACGCAGGCGCGCACGGCCCGCCCGTCGACGATGACCATGCAGGCGCCGCACGCCCCCTCCGAGCAGCCGTCCTTGGCCGAGTGGATGTGGAGGTCGTCGCGCAGGAAGCGCAGCAGCGGCTTGTTCTCGCGCACCACGTGCGAGGTGCCGTTCACGGTGACGAGGTAGCGCTCGCCCTGCTCGGCGCGGCGCGCGCGGCGGATCTCGGCGTGGGCCTCGGCCCTGGCGTCTGCGCGGGCCTTGGCGGAGGTGCGCAGGGTGGAGAGCCGCTCGTCGCGCCTTGGTGGTGTCATGTGTCTCCCCTCCTACTCTGCGGCAAACATGCCGAACGCGTCCGATATGGCCCCGCGCGGGCACTTGGCGGCACACATCCCGCAGACGATGCACAGGTCGTAGTCGACGCGGGCGTGGCGGTTCTCGAGCGAGATGGCGTCGGCCGGGCAGGCGCGCACGCAGATGCCGCAGCTGATGCAGCTCACGGAGCACTTCTCGCGCGAGAGCTTGGGCACCGACGTGGTGGCGCAGCGCACGCGAATGGCGCGGTCGGGGTCGACGAGCTCGATGATTCCCTTGGGGCACTTGCGCGTGCAGACGCTGCAGCCGCGGCACCGCTCGCGGTCGACGAAGGCCACGCCGTGCCCGTTCAGGGAGATGGCGCCGAACTTGCAGGCCTCGACGCAGGCGCCGCAGCCGATGCAGCCCTGCCCGCAGACGGGGCCGCCCTCGCAGGCGGGGCTGCCCCCGCCGCAGCGCACGAAGGCGATGGGGCGGGGCTTGCGCGGCCGCTTGGCGACCGGGCGTCTGGCGGCGGCAACTGCCGGGACCTTGGCGGCGGCGGCCGGGCCCTTGGCGGCGGCAGACGGTCGGGAGGCGACCGCGGGACGCGGGGTCTCGCCGTCGGTGCCGGCCTGGCCGGGCGCCGTTGCGCGGGCTGTCGTGGATGGGCGGGACTCGGGCATGGCTACCTCGCCATCAGGTAGCCGTAGGAGTCGCGCACGGCGCAGATGGTGCGCCGCACCTCGTCGGGCAGGCCGCAGGCCGCGTCGTCCACGTCATAGGCGGCCGTGCCCGTGGCCAGGCGCACCTCGAAGCGGCCGTCGCCAAGCGGCAGGAAGCCGAGGTTCTCGGAGTTGCCCATGTCGGCCTCGCTCCAGAAGAGCGTGAGCTTGTCCTTGTAGGGGCGGCCCTCCCACGGGCAGAACACGGCGCAGTTGCCGCACTCGTTGCACATGCCGTCGACGTGCACGATCTGGTGCTGCGCCAGCCCCGGCACCTCGATGGCCACGTTGGCGCGGTTGGGGCAGACGTCGGCGCAGACCTCGCACACGCGGGCGCAACCAAGGCAGCGGCTGTCACCGCAGGGGTCGGTCGCGCAGGCCAGGGTGCCCTTGCGCGCGTAGCACTGCTCGGTCGTGGCGGCGGCGTTCTCGGCCGAGAAGGCGTTGAAGTCGGCGCCCACCATCTTGCGGGCCACCTCCTGCGCGTCGGCGATGGCCTCCACGAAGGTCGCGGGGCCACGGCGGCAGTCACCGGCGGCCCACACGCCCGCCACGCCCGTGGCGCAGCCCGCGGGACGGCCCCTGCGGTCGAGCCCCACGCCGGCGCTCTCGTACACGCCGTCCTCGATGTGCTCGCCCACGGCGCATATCACCGCAGTTGCGGGCAGCTCCACGAGCTCGCCGGTGCCGCGCGGCGAGCGACGGCCGCTCGCGTCGGGCTCGCCCAGCTCCATGCGCTCGCAGGCGAGCACGCCGCCCTCGACGCCCTTGGGCGCGAGCAGCTCGCAGAGCTCCACGCCGTCGGCGAGCGCCTCGGCCAGCTCCTCCTCGTCGGCGGGCATATAGCGCCTGGTGCGGCGGTAGACGATGCGCACGTTCCTCACGCCCGGCAGGCGCTTGGCCACGCGCGCCGCGTCCATGGCGGTGTTGCCCGCGCCCACGATGGCGATCTCGTCGCCCAGGGCCGTGAGGTCGGCGCCGGCCTTGGCGGCCGCGAGGAACTCGAGCACGTCGTGCTCGGCACCGTACTCGAGGCCCACGTGACCCGGCGCCCAGGCGCCCACGCACACCACCACGTCGGTGTAGCCCTCGGCCTTGAGCTCGGCCACGTCGGTCACCTCGCGGTTGAGCTCGACCTTGGCGCCCAGCGCGAGGCAGAGCGCGACGTCAGCGTCGATGTCGGCCGCCGGGATGCGGAACTCCGGGATGATGTGGCGCGCCACGCCGCCCAGCGCATCCGTGCGCTCGATGATGGTCACGTCGGCGCCGGCGCGCGTGAGGAAGAACGCGCACGCAAGGCCCGCCGGGCCGCCACCCACGACGGCCACGCGACGGCCCCTCGCGCCCGGCAGCGGCACCACGGGCGTGGCCTGAAGCCTCGCGAGCACCTCGGCAAAGCCGCCGTGGGCCGCCACGAGCTTGCTCTCGCGGATCTTGGCGCCCTCGGGCTCGTAGAAGGCGCGCTCGCACTTGGCGCCGCAGGGGTGCGGGCAGAGGCTGCCGGTGATGTGGGGCAGCGCGTTTCTCGACACCACCACGTCGAGGGCGTGCACGAGGTCGCCCTCGTCGACGGCGTGCAGGTAGGCGGGGATGTCCTGTTGGATGGGGCAGCCCGAGCGGCAGGGCGCCGTGAAGCAGCTCGTGAGCGGAAGCGGCGCGGCCATCTTGTGGGGCTTGGCCGGCTTGATGGGCTTTCGGTAGAGTGGGTCGAACTCGACGGCGTCGTCGAGCGCAGCCACGGCCGCGGCGTCCACGTCCGCCTTGCGCGCGGCACCCGCGAGCACGCGCGCGACCTGGCTGAAGCGCTCGTAGCCGCCGGGCTTGAGCACCGTGGTGGCCATGGTGATGGGCCAGATGCCCGCCTCGTAGAGGCCGCGGATGTTACGCGCGTCGGCACCGCCGGAGTAGGAGATGCGGAGCTTGCCCGCGAACTCCTCGGAGATGCGGCGGGCGAGGTGGATGGGGGGCGCAAAGAGCGACCGCCCGCTCATGTACATCTCCTCGCTCGGTAGCTCGCCTGCCGTCACGTCCACCGGGAAGGTGTTCGTGAGCTTCACGCCAAACGAGAGGCCACGCTCGGCCGTGAGGGCCATGAGCCGGCGAAACATCGGCACGGCGTCCTCCCACTGCAGGTCCTCGCGGAAGTGCGTGTCGTCGAAGGCCACGTAGTCAAAGCCGAGCGAGTCGAGGCGCGAGCGCGCGTAGTCGTAGCCCAGAAGCGTCGGGTTGCACTTGATGTAGGTGTTGAGGCCCTTCTCGGTGATGAGGTAGGTGGCGATGCGCTCGATCTCGGCCGGCGGGCAGCCGTGGAGGGTCGACTCGGTCACGCTCGTCGACACGTGCGGCGAGACGGACTCGACGAACGCCTCGTCCACGTGGGAGAAGCGCCCCAGGTTGGCGAGCGCCCAGCCCTTGCACTCGGCCCAGACCTCGGTCTGGCTCGCGTCCTTCATGCCCTCGATGTAGGCGTCGACCTTGGGGCTCTTGATGCCCTCGAGGTCGTAGCCCACGCTCATGTTGAAGACGAAGCCGTCCGGGTCGCCCAGGGCAAGCTCTCGGGCCAGGAGCTTGCACGCCCACCAGGCGCGGATATACTCGCTCATGGCGTCGGGCACGGTGAGTTCGGTTGACCACTCGCAGTTGTAGCACTCGTCGGCCGCCGTGATGCAGGGCTTGGCCACGCACTTGGAGAGCTCCTCGCCATCCATCACCTGCACGGTCTTGAGCTCGAAGAAGCGCGCGCCCGCCACGTAGGAGGCCACGATGTTCTGCGCGAGCTGCGAGTTGGGGCCGGCGGCTGGGCCAAACGGCGTCTCGATGCGCTCCGAGAAGATCGGCTCGGCGCCGCCCTCGTGCGCGACGACCTTGCGGACGCCGAAGATGCTGCCATGCTCCTCGTGCTCGCTCAGGATCCAGTCCATCAGCTGGGCAAACGGAATCGGCCTCATGACGTCGCTCATAGTTGGGCTCCTCTCCCATGCCGCCGAGACCGCGCGACGGCACACGGTTATTCTGGCCCCGCGGAGGCCAAAGGCCCGCCCGAGGTCCCCGCCTCGGAGGGTCGTGCACGTACGGCGGACGCGGGCCCTCGCCCACGCCCAGGCCCGGAGCGGCCTCGCCCCTGTCGAGGGGCCGCCCCGTACGGAGAATCAGTACTCCCGGCCGTTGAGCGTGCCCCAGAGCACCTTGGCCTGCTCGAGCGTCCAGGCGTCAATGCGCTCCTCGTCGACGGTCGTGAACTCGCGGTCGAGGTAGAGCACCTGGCCGTTCACGATGGTGGTGCGGCAGCTCCTGCCCTCCATGCCAAAGAGGATGTGGCCGTCGATGTTGTCGGCCGAGAGCGGCGTGAACGTGGGGTAGTCCATCACCACGACGTCGGCCGCCGCGCCCGGGGCGAGCACGCCCACCTCGCGGCCGAAGTAGCGGCTCGCCATGCGCGCGTTGTCCTGGAACAGCATCTGCATGGCCTCGCCCCAACCCACGTTGGGCATGGCGGCGTTGTGGCGCTGGATGCAGAGGAAGGTCTTGAGGCTCTCGAGCATGTCGTGGGTGTAGGCATCCGTGCCCATGCACACGTCGATGCCGCGGCGGAAGAACTCGAGCACCGGCGCACAGCCCACGGCGTTGCCCATGTTGGACTCGGGGTTGTTGACCACGTGCGTGCCCGTCTCGCTGATGATGTCCATCTCGGCGGGCGTCACGTGGATGCAATGGCCCAGCATCGTGTCCGGGCCGAGGAGCCCGTGCTGGAGCAGGCGCTCGACGGGCGGGATGCCGCCACGGTTCTCGCGGGAGTCCCAGACGTCGTTCATGCCCTCGCACACGTGGATGTGGAAGCCCGTGAGCCCGTCGTTGGCCTCGGCCATGAGGTCCATCGTCTCGTCGGAGAGCGTGAAGGTGGCGTGCCCGCCGAACATGGCCGCGATCATGTGGTCGCCGGACTCGCGCGCGGCGGCCGCCCAGCGGGCGAACTCCGCGTTCTCGGCGATGGCCTGGGCGAGCTTCTCCTCGCCGTCGCGGTCGCTCGTCTCGTAGCAGAGGCACGCGCGGATGCCGCACTCAGCCGCGACATCCCTAATTGCGAAGAGCGAGCCGGGAATCTCGCAGAAGCTCGCGTGGTGGTCGAAGATGGTGGTCACGCCGTTTCGCAGGCTCTCGAGGATGGTGGCATAGGCGCAGGCGCGCGTGCCGTCGAGGGTGAGGTTGCGGTCGATCTTCCACCACTGCTGCTCGAGGTTCTCGAGGAAGTTGTGGGGGTTGCAGCCCTTGATGGCAAGGCCGCGGGCCAGGCCCGAGTAGATGTGCGTGTGGCAGTTCACGAGGCCCGGCATGATGATGCCGCCGTGGGCGTCGACGTACTCGGCACCCGGGTGCGCAGCGGCGAGCTCGGCCTCCTCGCCCACCGACTGGATGGCGTCGCCCTCGATGGCCACCGCCCCGTGCTCCAGGAATGGCATCTGTGCGTCACGCGTGACGACCCGACCGTTGCCGACAATCAGCATGGTGCTCCCTTCTTCGTCCGGGCGGGGTTTAGCACCCGGGCGTGAGCTGGAGCGCGCCGTGCGAGAGGCCATGCGCGCCGAGGCAGGTGGCATGCGTGCCGAGGTTCGGCTTCCTGCCGAATCCCCGTTCGGCGGGCCTGTCACACGAAGCGGGCACCTCCCCCGCATTCGCGCGGTCAAGGAGACGTCCCGTGCGAAGGCCCTGGGACCTTGGCCTTGGGAACCGTCCTCCTGTCGTGATACTAATGATTATTCAGATAACCAGACAAAAAGTTTGCCAATCCGACAAGAGAAAGGCGAACGGTCGAAACTGGTTTGTGAACGGGTGGAAACAAAGCGCCCGAAACGGACAGTACGGCCCCGCGACCTTGAGGTTCGTTATAGCCAACTAACTACTACGCCTTTGTTGTGCGAGGACGAGTCGTGTGGGGAGACGTCGATTGAGGACGCGTCGCGCGAGACCGTGTTTGTACGGGACGCGTTCGTTTTTTCTCGCCACCCCATCCTCGCCGCCCTTCTCGCCGCCTGTCCTTGCGACCCTATCCTCGCCACCCCATCCTCGCCGCTCTTCTCGCCAACCTCTTCTCACCACCCACTAAAGGCGGACACTAGATGGCAGGTGTCCGGGGTTCACGTCATCTGACACTCCGACAGGTATGCGTCGCCTCTCGTCAGCCTCCTCTCGTCATGCAGAACCGGCGCGAAACGCGCGGGTCCCGCATGACCCGGGACGACTAGTTACCCAGGCCCGCGCCACCTCCTGCCGCCTCCGCACGCAAAACCATCGAGTTTGCTGCAGTCGTAGCGCGATGCGCCGAGTAGACGGACGTTTGGTCATCATAAACCTGCAGGTAGAGGAGATGCACATTTAACGTCTACTTTCGGTCTC
This sequence comes from Olsenella uli, assembly GCF_901212675.1. Lineage (GTDB taxonomy): Bacteria > Actinomycetota > Coriobacteriia > Coriobacteriales > Atopobiaceae > Parolsenella > Parolsenella uli_B. The sequence continues at coordinate 25,582 of NZ_CAAKOQ010000005.1, read as the reverse complement.
GCCCATGAACCGCAGCAAACTCGATAGTTTTGTTCGGGGCATCGCCACCATGGCCCACGGGCCCCAATGAGGACGCGATACCCGCCCGCGCGTCCACCTCGACGGCAACCGACCTTCCCGGCGAGCGCGCCCGGCCGGCTACTTCTCGTATCGAGCGGCTCAACCGGCAGCCAACGGCTGCTGGTCACTGACTCTCAGCGAACGTGCGCCCAACCGAGTTTTTAGGCTAGTTGCAGCCCCTTTTTCTCGGTTATGCGCACGTTCGCAGGAAGAGCGGGGCTGCGAGGCATGGGGAGGGCGCAAGGCGGGAGGGGCAAAGCGGGATGCCGGAGGGGAGCGCGAGGTATGGAGAGTGCGCGCAAGAAGGAAGGGGCGGCTCGGGATGCCGGAAGGGAGCGGGGCATGGGAGGCGCGCGGGTCGGGAGGACGACGCCGATGACAGCTACCTGGCGCAGTCGTCATCCCTCCCCCGTCGTCCGCCGAACGGCTATTATTTCAGGCGTGTTAACAAAGATGGCGCCTGCCCTGGGCGCGTGTCATCCGTGGCTGGGAGGAAACGATGATCAGCGCAGAGGAGGCCCGCGAGCTCGCAGAGGCGGCTCGACTGGACCGTGACCAGGCAGAGGCCGACTCGCTGGCGAAGAACGCCCTGGGCTGGGCGCTCAAGAACGCCGAGGGCCGCACCGACACCCGGGTGCGCATGTACGCCCAGCACGGCCACGGGCACCTGGCCGTCAAGTTCGCGCCCGGCAAGGGCGACGGCTACGGCGACGGCAACTCGTTCTACAACGACCTCGTCGGCAACAGCAACGTGGCGGTGGCCGACGCCATCTGCGACATCATCTACGGCCGTGAGCAGGCGCTCATCTCCCCCATCGAGAAGATGCGCATCCTCAACACCTTCAACACGCGTCTCGTGAAGTTCGTGCGCGACCTCAAGCGGCTCGGCTTCACGGTCACGACCGGCCACGAGGACTACGGCAACGCCAACAACGACGACAGCACCATCATCATCAGCTGGCGCTAGCCAAGCCAGGGAGGCATCCCGCGACCCAGGGGGGCATCACGCGACCCAGGGAGGCATCCCGCGACTCCACGTGCAATCTGGTCAGTTGACGGCCCGCCGGGGGCACGGCAACTGACCAAAATGCACGTGGAGCCAAGCACACGGAGCCGGGGCGCCCAAAAACGGAAGCCCGTTCCCACCTACAGCGTGTTGTACACGGCCTCGTACTCGTCGTCGGAGAGGAACGTCCCGGCCTTGACCTGGTCGGCGTACTCGCCGATCTTGGCCTGCACGTCGGCGGGCACCTTGTCGGAGAACTTGCCCAGGTAGACACCACCGTTGTCCATGTTGGCCTCGATGACCTTGCCGCCGCCGTAGGAGCCGCCCTCGATCTCGTCCATGGCCTGGCCGAACATCCAGTCGGTCACGGTCGAGGTGATGACCGTCGGCTCGTCGGAGCCCACGATGTCGATGGGCTGCGCAATGTCGAAGTGCGTTTCGGCCCCGGCGTTCTCGAGCGCCTGCCGCGCGCCGTTGTCGACGGCGCTCGCGTCGCCCCACATCACGTCGACGCCGTTCGTGTTGATCCACTGCTCGGTGATCTTGGTGCCAAACGACGCGTCGGTGAAGCCCGCCTCGAAGTTGTAGTGGCCCTCGCTGCCCGGGCGCACCTTCTGCGCGGCGGCGAGGAAGGCCGCGTACTTGGAGAGCGTCGTGGGCAGGCGCATGCCGCCGATGAATCCGATGTGACCCGTCGCCGTCATGAGCCCGGCCGCAATGCCGGCAAGCGCGCCCGTCTGCCTGAGGTTCACCTGCACGGTCTCCAGGTTGTCGAGGGTCTCGTAGTCGGCCAGGTCGGCCTTGGGGTCGGTGTTGGTCATGAGGAACTTGACGTCGGGGTTGGAGTCGGCAGCCTCGGCCACCACGTCGCCCCACGCCGAGACGAACTCGTTGCCCGTGGCGATGATGAGGTTCACGCCCATGTCCACGTAGGACTGCGCGGCGCTCGCGGCGTCGGCGTCGGCCACGTTCTCCTTGGGCTCGAGCATCTCCCAGTTTGGGTGGCTCTCCACGGCCGACTTGAGCGACTCGAAGTGACCCTGGCCCCAGCCACCGTCGTTCTTGGGCCCGCTGATGACGAGTGCCACCTTGTAGCTGCCCGAGCCCGAACCCGACCCGTCGCTCGTGGCGGCCGAGCCATCGGACGAGCCGCCGCAGCCGGCGAGCGCCATGGCCGCCCCCGCGGCGCCAAGGACTCCCAGCCCCAGGGCCTGCCTGCGCGAGACGAGCCTTCCAAGACGTGCGTTACCACGTGCGTTACCCATGATGTGCCTCCCGTTGGTCAGTTAGTTCCAGTAGCCCTCGTGCACGGCCGCAGCCTCGGCCACGAGCTCGGGGAAGGGCCCCACGACCTCGACGTCCTTCTGGCTCGTGGCAAAGATCTGGCGGCACGGGGTGTCGAGCGTGGGGTTCTGCTCGGAGGCACCCGTCTGCGCCAGGATGTCGCGCTCGGTCATCGCGTAGACCACGCGGCCGATGTTTGCCCAGTAGATGGCGCCCGTGCACATGGCGCAGGGCTCGCCGGTGGTGTAGAGCGAGCACTGCCACAGGTAGTCGTGGTCGAAGCGCTGCGATGCCGCCTCGCAGAGCTGCGTCTCGGCATGGCCCGTGCACTTGTGCGTCTCGGCCTCGACGTTCTCCTGCTCGAGCACGACCTGCTTGTCCTCGTTCACAAGGATGGCCCCGAAGGGCGTGTTGCCATGCTCTCGCGAGCGCCGCGACACCTCGATGGCGCGGCGCAGGAACGCCACGTCCTCCTCGTGCGTGAAGCTCGCGCGACGCGCGGCCGCCCAGCTGGGTTCGTCTGCCATGTGGTCTCCCCTCGTCTCCCCGCGCCCGCCCGCGCGACTGTCGCAAAAAAGCCAAGGCCCACGGACGATGGGGCGGCATCGTCCGTGGGCCTCCGTGCCATGCCCGCGTGGCTACCTCGTGGCGCGCGCGACCGGACTCGCCGGGATGCATGGTGGAAATCGATTGTGGGGCACGTGTGGCCGCCCCGCCGCTCAAAGAGGCGGGCGACACGTCCGCACGCACCCGGGCGCGAGGCGGCTTGCACCACCCCGCGCCGCAGAGACTACAGCGTGCTCTCGATGGCCGAGACCTCGTCGTCGGAGAGGAACGTCCCGGACTTGATCTGGTCGGCGTACTCGGCAATCTTGGACTGGACGTCGGCCGGCACCTTGTCGGAGAACTTGCCGAGCGAGATGCCCTTGTTGTCCATGTTGCCCGTGATGGCCTTGCCGCCGCCGAACGAGCCGCCCTCGATGTCGTCCATGGCCTGGCCGATCATCCAGTCGGTCACGGTCGAGGTGATGACGGTGGGCTGGTCGTCGCCCACGATGTCGATGGGCTGCGCGATGTCGAAGTGCGTGTCGGCACCGGCCGCCTCGAGGGCCTGGCGCGCGCCGTTGTCGACCGCGCTCGCGTCGCCCCACATGACGTCGACGTTGTTGGAGTTGACCCACTGCTCGGTGAGCTTGGTACCGAGCGAGGCGTCGGTGAAGCCGGCCTCGAAGTTGTACTGGCCCGTGACGCCCGGCGTGACCTTCTGGGCCGCGGCCAGGAAGGCGGCGTACTTCTTGGTGGTGGAGGGCAGCTTCATGCCGCCGATGAAGCCGATGGACTTGGTCTTGGTCATGAGGCCGGCCACCACGCCCGCGAGCGCGCCGGTCTGCTTGAAGTCGGGCAGCACCGTCATCACGTGGTCGAGCGAGGTGTAATCGGTGAGCTCCTGCTCGGGATCGGTGTTGGTGATGAGGAAGTTGACGTCGGGGTTGGAGTCGGCGGCGTCGGCCACGACCTCGGCCCATGTGGAGGCGAACTGGTTGCCGTTGCCCACGATGAGGTTCACGCCCATGTCGACGTAGGACTGCGCGGCGCTCGCGGCGTCGGCGTCGGCCGTGTTCTCCTTGGGCTCGAGCATCTCCCAGTTGGGGTGGCTCTCGACCGCGCGCTTGAGCGACTCGTAGTGGCCTTGGTCCCAGCCGCCGTCGGTGACGGTGCCGCTCATGATCATGGCCACCTTGTAGCTGCCGGAGCCGCCGGTCGAGGCCGAGCCGGTGGAGGCGGTGTCGGTGGAGCCGCCGCCACCGCCACAGCCAGCGAGCGCCAGCGTGGCGATGCTGCCGAGGCCCAGGGTGATGGCCCTGCGCCTCGAGACGGGAGTAGTGAGGATGCTCTGCTTCTTGCCCATGATGGATCCTTTCTCGTTAGATCCGGTCCGGAGCGCGCGGGATGCGCTTCCCGGGATGACATAAGGTGCGACCGGCCCGAGGGGTCGAGGGCGGCCATGGCTGCGCGACGCGCGCGGCGGCCCCGGGATGCCCGGCGAGGTAACCGGGACCCGGTCGCGCGGCCTCGGCAAGGTGCCGAGGCCCAGGGTGTCCGGCACGGAGCCGGAGCCCAGCACGCCCTAGCGCTGCTCGCGCAGGTACGGCTTGCCGCTCGCCTTGGGGCCGGCGTTCCTCGACCCGAAGAAGATGAGCGCGACGATGGTGAAGATGTAGGGGATCATCTTGAAGAACATGACGGGAGCGGCCTGGAACTGCGCCTGCAGCGCCACGCTGGTGCCGTCGAAGAAGCCAAAGAGCAGGCTCGCGCCCAGCACGCCAAAGGCGTTCCAGCGCCCGAAGATGAGCGTGGCGAGTGCGATGAAGCCGCGGCCGGCCACGATGCCGTCGGTGTAGATGGGCGTGTAGCAGATGGTGAGGAAGGCGCCGCCGGCCGCCGCGAGCGCGCCGCAGACCACGCAGGCCACGAACTTCACGCGCACGACGTCGATACCGAGGGTCTCGGCCGCGTGCGGGTTCTCGCCCACCGAGCGAAACGAGAGGCCGGCGCGGAAGCTCCGGAAGAACCACCACACGAGCGGCACCAGGATGAACGCGGCGTAGGCCACGGGCGTCTGGTTGAAGAGCGCCCCTCCCACGACGGGGATGTCGGCCAGCCCCGGGATGGCCACGCTCGCCATCTGCGAGCCGGTGGCGTTGGCGGGGTTGTTGCCCACGAACAGGTTGTAGCCAAAGAGCGCGATGGCGGGCGCCAAGATGTTCACGGCCATGCCGGTCACTATCTGGTCGGCCCTGAGCGTCACGGTGCAGACGGCGTAGACCATGTTGACGGCGATGCCGGCCACGATGGCGCCGAGAAGGCCCACCCAGAGGTTGCCACTCATCTTGGCCACGGCGAAGCCCACGAAGGCGCCCACGGCCATGATGCCCTCGAGGCCGATGTTCACGAGGCCGGCGCGCTCGGAGAAGAGCTCGCCGAGCGAGGCGAGCAGGATGGGCACGGCGCCCATCGCCATGGCCTTGAGGATGGTGGGCAGTGCGGTGATGAAGACGTCCATTAGGCGCTCACCTCGGCTTTCTTGCCCTCGCCCTTGCTGCCAAGGGACGCGATGTAGGCCTTGATCTTGGGAAGCTGCGTCCAGGCCATGCCGGCCACGGCGAAGATGATGATCATGCCGCGGATGATGTCGATGATGGCCGTGGGCACGCCGATGACGCTCTGCATCATCGTGCCGCCGGTCGAGAGGATACCGAACAGGATGGCCACCACAATCGAGGCCAGCGGGTTCAGCTGCGCGATGAGCGCGATGGCCACGCCGTCGAAGCCAAAGCCCGAGCCAAAGCCGTCGGCCAAGCGGAAGGGCGCGCGGCCCAGGAGCTCCACCGAGCCGCCGAGGCCCGCCACGGCGCCCGAGATCACGAACGACAGGAGCACGAGGCTGCGCACCGGGAAGCCGTTCACGCGGGCGGCCACCTGGTTCATGCCGGTGGCGCGGATCTTGAAGCCGAACGAGGTGCGGAACAGCACGTACCAGATGGCGACGCCCAGCACGATGGCGATGACGACGCCCAGGTGGATGCCGGCGACGTCGGGCAGGCGCGCGCCCGTGGGGATGGCGATGGTCTTGGGCAGGCCCTTGTCGGAGTAGAGGTTCTTGAACACGAACTCCATGAGGTAGAGGGCCACGTAGTTGAGCATGATCGTGGTGATCATCTCGTTGAGGCCGCGCGTGACCTTCATGATGCCCGGCAGCAGGCCCCACACGCCGCCCACCACGACGCCGGCCACGAGGCCGAGGGCGAGCGCCACGGGGCCGTTGAGCCCGAGGCCGAAGACCACGGTCGCAGTGGCGCAGGCGCCCATGATGAACTGGCCCTCGCCACCGAGGTTGAACACGCCGCACTTGTAGGCGAAGACCGCCGCGAGGCTCGTGAAGATGAGCGGGCAGGCGCGCTCGAGGGTCTTGCCGAGCTTGCCCATGTCGCCGAGCGAGCCCTGGAGCAGCGCCGCATAGCCCTGCAGCGGGTTCTTGCCGAGGCACGCGATGATGATGGCGCCCACCACGAGGGCGAGCAGCACGGACACGATGGGCGTGAGGAACATGAGGGCGCGCTCGCGCCGCTCCTCCGCGCCGAGGGATTGCTTGGTTGCAGCCACGGGTTACCTCCTATTTCCCCGCCATGGCAAGCGAGATCTCCTTGATGGGGGGATTCGCGCCCGGATACGTTCCCATGACCTGGCCCTCGAACAGCACCGCGATGCGGTCGGAGAGCTTGAGCACCTCGTCGAAGTCGGCCGAGATGAGCAGCACCGCGCACCCGGCGTCGCGCTGGGCCACGATCTGGTTGTGGATGAACTCCGTGGCCCCGATGTCGAGGCCGCGCGTGGGGTACACCGCCACGAGCAGGGACGGCTTGCCCTCGAGCTCGCGCGCGAGGATGACCTTCTGCTGGTTGCCGCCCGAGAGCGAGCGCGCCGTCTGGCTCACCGACGTGCAGCGGATGTCGTTCTCCTGGCGCTTGCGCTCGGCGAACTCGGCGATGGCGCCCATCTTGAGCCAGGCGCCGTGACCCGCGGAGAAGCGATCGGAGTCGGTCTGCTTGAGCACGAGGTTCTCGGCCACGGTCATGTCGCCCACGAGGCCCATCTTGTTGCGGTCCTCCGGGATGTTGCCCAGGCCCGAGCGGATGAACGACTCCGGCGAGAAGACGGCGATCTTGGAGCCGTCCGGACCCGAGACCTCGCCCGACTCCGGCGACACGAGGCCGGTCACGAGCGCGGCCAGAGGCGACTGGCCGTTGCCGTCGATGCCCGCCACACCCAGGATCTCGCCGCGGTGGATGGTGAGCGACACATCGTTGAGGCCGCCGTGCTTGACGCCCGGGTGGTAGGACACGTGCGAGAGCGTGAGCTCGGGCGCATTGGCGCCGGAGACCTTCTCGTAGGTGCTCTCGGTGAACTTCTGGCCGATCATGAGGTCGGCGAGCTCCTGCTCGGTGGTGTTGGCCACGTCGACCGTCTCGACGGCCTCGCCGCGGCGCAGCACCGTGACGCGGTCGGAGATTTGCATGACCTCGCGCATCTTGTGAGAGATGAAGATGATCGACTTACCCTCGTCGGTGAGCGAGTGCATGATGTCGAAGAGGCCCTGGACCTCGAGGTCGGTGAGCACGGCGGTGGGCTCGTCGAGGATGAGCAGGTTGGCGCCGCGGAACAGCACCTTCATGATCTCGACGCGCTGCTGCATGCCGATGGACATGTCGGCCACCTTGGCGTCGAGGTCGATCTCGAGGCCGAAGCGGTCCATGAGCTCCTCGATGGCCTTGCGGTCGTCGGCGAGCTGCAGCATGAGCGACTTGTGGCGCTTGTCGCCCAGGACGATGTTCTCGAGGCCGGTCATGTCCTCGATGAGCATGAAGTGCTGGTGCACCATGCCGATGCCCAGGGCCACCGCCTCGGCCGGCGAGGAGATCCTGACCTCCTTGCCATTCATGAAGATCTTGCCCGCGTCTGGCTGGTAGAGGCCCACGAGCACGTTCATGAGGGTCGACTTGCCGGCGCCGTTCTCGCCGAGCAGGGTGTGGACCTCGCCCTCCTCGATGGTCAGCGAGACGTCACGGTTCGCGTAGAACGAGCCGAAGCGCTTGCTGACGCCCTCCATCCTGAGCATCTCGGCCACGTGGGCCTCCTCTCCTCGCGGGCTTGGCCCGCCTCCCCATCGAACCCGGGCTGTCGCGCGTGCCGGCCGTGCGGCCTGGGTGCCCGGGCCTTCCTCCGAGCAGCGACACGCGGGGCAGGAGTATGCACGCCCCCGCGAGTTCCCGCAAAACCGACCCCGTCGAGCTCTCCATAATTGTCACATGACAATTATTTCGATTCCCTTAAACGTTGTTTGCATCTCGGGGGCACCAGCCGGGCCATTGGTTCGTTTTGCATTGCGAGCGGTATGTCGAGAAGGCTATATCATTGTAGTTTTGGGTGTGTATCGCTGCAGGTAGACGGCCTGTTCGGTCATCTGATATCCAAGCGTCTTGATGTGAGTTCGCAGCGCGACCGGCGCGGCGGGGACGCCTGGCGGGAGCACGGTGGGCCGTCGAAGAGTCGCTGCGACGCGCCATTGCCGACCAAGTCGAACACATAAACGCAAGCTCCCGACCGACTCGGACGAAATCAGGGTCAATTTACGTCCGAGTTGGTCGGGAGCTGCAGAGAACGTCTACTGGAGGCGCCAGCGAAGGTCAGCGGATGTCCTCACCGGCCGCGCCTCCGTCGCCCGTAACCTGCGCCTCGACGCTGTCGAGGTCGGCGGCCGCCACCTCAAGCTCGGCGGCGCTCGCCTCGGCGTCCGCCACGAGGGCGCGAGCGTCCCCGGCCTTGGCGTCGAGCTCGCGACGAATCGGCGTGTCGGCCTCCGCCCCCTCCGGCGGGAGCACGTTGTTCAGGATGATAGCCATGATCGCGCACGGCGTGATGGCGCTCGTGCCAAAGATGGTGTTGATCCAGTCGGGCATGCCGGGGCCCGTGAGCGAGCCTGACACCTGCGCGATGCCGAGGCCAAAGGCCACCGACACGCCAAAGACCGTGCAGGCCCGCGGCGTGAGGCCGTCGCGCACGAGGATGCGGATGCCGTTCAGCGTGATGGTGCCAAACACGCTGATGGTGGCCCCTCCGATGACCGGCTGCGGAATCATCGTGAGCACTGCGGAGAGCTTGGGCACGAGGCCCGCGGCCGCAAACACCACGGCGGCCCCGGCGAACACCCAGCGGTTGATGACGCGCGTGGACACGATGATGCCCACGTTCTGGCCAAAGGCCGAGGTGGGAAGCCCGCCCAGCACGGACGACACCATGCTCACGAGGCCCTGCGCCTTGAGCGCGCCTCCGATCTCGCGCTCGGTGGGCATGCGGTCCATGCTGCCCATCGTGGCCGCCGAGAGGTCGCCGATGAGCTGCACGTTCACCATGACGTAGACAACCGCGAGCGTGAGGCACGCCGCCGGGTTGAAGACGACCTGGAACGGGAGCAGCCGCGGCAGGGCGACCCAGCCGGCACCCGCCACGCCGGAGGGGTCGACCATCCCAAACGGGATGGCCGCGAGCACGCCCACGAGCATGCCGAAGAAGATGCCGCCCAGCCTCACGATGCCCTTGCCAAAGTTGGAGAACGCGAACACCACGGCAAACGTGATGAGGCCCACCACCCAGTTGGCCACGCCGCCAAACCCGGGCGTGCCCTGGCCGCCGGCGATGTACTTGATGGCCGTCGGGTAGAGCGAGACGCCGATGGTGAAGATCACCGTGCCCGTGACGAGCGACGGGAAGAGCCACTTGACCTTGGGTTAGAAGGCGCCGAAGAGGATTGCCACCGCACCGCCCACGAGCTCCGCGCCCAGAAGCGTGGGAAAGCCGAACTCGATGCCCACGGCCTGGAACGCCGGGAGGAACGCGAACGAGACGCCCGTGAGGATGGGCAAGCCGCTGCCGATGCGCCCGAACAGCGGAAACTGCTGCAGCAGCGTGTCGATGGCCGACAGGATGAGCGCCACCTGGATGATGGCCGTCTCCTGCTCCTTGGTGAAGTTGCAGAGGCCCGAGATGATGATGGCCGGCGCGATGACGCCCGCGAACGACGACAGCACGTGCTGCAGGGTGACGGGGATGAGGTCGTGAGCAGAGGGCACGCCGTCGCGCCTGAACAGCGCCGGCCTCTCCTCGGCTGCCTCGTTCGTGTCTGACATGGCAAACGCTCCTCTCCCCCGCGCTTCCCCGTGAACGGGTGGTCTCGGACTCACATTCTTGCCCACGTGCGAGAGGCCGAGGGCCACCGTCCGCCGAATGGAAACGGTACAGAAAACTAATCAACGGTACAGAAAACTATTCTTTTGCACTAACAAATTGCTAGAACTGCGGGTTTGGGAGCCTGGGAGCCCTTGAGGAGCGGTCACAGCGAATCGGTGAACGGTCGTGCACCGGCACACTGGGGCGCGCAAAATGACGCGTGACATGAAAAAAGGCAGAGCAACCCGGACTCATACACAGGCACCACGAATCCACGCGTTTGCTTCTCGCAAACACGTAAAACCGTGTTGGCTGCGGGGCCCGTCGCGACAGGCACCACGGATCTACGCGTTTGCTTCCCGCAAACACGTAAAACCGTGGTGCCTGCATGCGCGCGCATAGTTGCTGGACACGCGAGACAAGACGGCGCCCCGGGCAGCCACCTACGACCACCCGGGGCGCCGCGACACCAAGAAAGACGAGCCCACGCCCTACGCCAGGCTCACCTCGTGGCCAGACACGTACTTGCGCGCAAGCCTGCCGCCCTCCTCCGCCAGGTACACGTAGCGCTCCACGCGCTCCCAGACGCCGAGGTCACGCGGGGTGCGGATGCCTAAGTCGTCCAGCACGAGCGCGTCGAACACGTAGCCCTCGGCAAGCGAGCCCACCTTCCCGAAGAACGAGCCGCCGCCCGCGGTTGCGAGCCACAGTGCCTCCTGCGTGGTGAGCGGCGCGAGCCCCTGGTCCACGAGGCGCCAGCGCAGCTTGGAGACGGCCACGGCGTCGGCCATGCAGCGAAACATCGAGAGGTCCGCCCCGCCTGCGACGTCGGTGCCCAGGCCCACGTTCATGCCCAGGTCAAGGTAACGGCGAATCGGTGCGATGCCGCTCGCGAGCTGCGCGTTGCTCTGCGGGCAGTGCGCCACGTAGGTGCCCGTGCGCGCGAGCAGCCCCACCTCCTCCTCGCCCGAGTAGACGCAGTGAGCCATCACGGCCTTGGAGCCGCCCGGCTCGCCCAGAAGGCCAAAGTGGTCGTAGGCGTCGCCGTAGCAGCTGCTCCACGGGCAGAGCCCCGCCACCCAGTCGCACTCGGAGAGGTTCTCGGAGAGGTGACTCTGCACGGGCAGGCCAAACTCCTCGCGGATCTTGCCCAGCTCGGCCATGAGCTCGTCGGTGCAGCTGGGGGTGAAGCGCGGCGTGAGGATGGGCATCGTGCGTTCATAGCGCCCGTCCACACCGGCCAGCCAGCGGCGCGTCGCCTCGGCCGAGCCCACCGTGGTCTCCACGAGCGTGTCGGGGCTGTTGCGGTCCATGTTGACCTTGCCCACGTACGTGACGAGCCCCGTGTCCTCGAGCTTGTCCATGAGCAGCTCGGTGGCGCCGACGTGCAGGGTGCCAAAGACGACGGCGCGCGTCGTGGGGCTCCTACGCAGGTCGTCGGCAAAGATGTCGTAGGCGCGCCCCGCGTAGTCGAGGTCGGCGTAGTGCGACTCCTCCGGGAAGGTGTGCGTGTTCAGCCACTCGAGCAGCTCCAAGTCCATGCCGAGGCCGCGGAAGGCGTACTGCGGCGCGTGCACGTGGATGTCGCTCATGCCGGGGATGACGAGCTGGTCGACGCAGTCGACGACGGGCAGGCCCGAGAAGCGCTCGGGCAGCTCCTCGAACACGCCGGCGCTCGTGCCGTCGACGCAGACCGCGTAGCCGCCCGCGACCGTGCGGACCTCAGTGGGCGAGGTGTTGTAGCAGACGTTTCCCTTGAGGACGAACGAGCTCTTCTCCATGGTCGGACTCCAATCCGAGTGTCGTGAGAGGTGTGGCGTGCCAGGGTCGCACAGCGAGGCGGCGCGGCACCCGCAGGCCGTCGGCGCACACCGCGCCGTGGCCGCTAGATAAGCAGGTACTTGAGCACGAACACGGCCGCCAGCACGTACATCATCGCGCTGATCTTCTTGCGCTTGTCACCGCCGGCCAGCAGGTTAATGCAAACGTAGGAAATGATGCCGAGCGAGATGCCCTCGACGATGCTGTAGCACAACGGCATTCCGATGAAGCACAAAACGCCGGCACGCCCTCGGTGAAGTCGCCGGAGTCGACGTTGAGCACCGAGCTCGCCATGAGGAAGCCCACGATCACGAGGGCCGGCGCCGTCGCGAAAGACGGGATGGCAAGGAAAATCGGCGAGAGGAACATCGACGGCAGGAACAGCACGGCCGTGGTGACGCCCATGAGGCCCGTGTGCCCGCCCTCGGCGATGCCGGCCGCGCACTCCACCGAGCAGCAGGTGGCGGAGTTGCCGAGCACGCCCGCGAGCATCGTGGCGAGCGACTCGCTCATGAGCGCGCCGCGGGCAACACGGCCGGCCCCACCCCGCTACCTCTCGGCCGGGGCCTCCTGGGCCAGGGCCTGCTCGGCCAAGGCCGCGTGCTCGTCGACGGCGCGCTCGACGGCGTCGACGATCTTCTGGTAGCCGGTGCAGCGGCACAGGTGCCCCGAGATGAGCTTGCGGATCTCCTCGCGCGTGTAGCGCTTGCCCGAGCCCACGATCTCGGTGGCACTCATGATGATGCCCGGCGTGCAGAAGCCGCACTGGATTGCCGCCTCGTCAACGAACGCCTGTTGGACGGGGGTAAGCGCACCCGAGGAGGACTGCAGGCCCTCGCACGTCACGATGGTCGCGCCCTCGGCCCAAATGGTGAGGTAGAGGCACGAGTCGATGGCGATGTCGTCGAGCAGCACCGTGCAGGCGCCGCACTCCCCCACCTCGCAGCCGCGCTTGACGCTCGTGAGCCCCAGGCGGTCGCGCAGGGTGTCGAGCAGCATCTCGCGCTCGTCGACGCCCACCTCGGTCTCTCGCCCGTTCACGGTGAACCTCACGAATCGCATCATGCCGACGCGCCCCCCCCTCTCGGACGGGCTGCCCGTGGCGGCAGCCCCGTCGCCCGAGGCGCCACCCACGCCCACGGCCCTCTCCGCCGTCTGCCGCACGAGCCGGCGGCTCAGCTCGGCGATGAGCTGCAGGCGGAACTCCTTGCTCGCGCGCCAGCTCGTGCGCGGGTTCATCTCGGCGCAGGCCAGCTCGCCCACGCGCGCCACGGCCTCGTCGACCGTGAGGCCGCGAAGCGCCGCCTCGGTCTCGAGCGCGCGCTTGGGGTACGGGCCCGCCACGCCAAAGGCCAGCCGCACGTCGTCGATGTGCTCGCCGTCCGGCGCCATCCTGACGAGGCAGCACACGCCCATCGTGGCGATCTCGAGCGCCTCGCGCTTGCCGTACTTGTAGTACGTGCCGGCAAACCCCTCGTAGCCGGCCCTGGGGATGCGGATCCGCACGAGCACCTCGTCGTGCGCGCGGCTCGTGCGCCCCGGTCCCGTGTACCACTCCGAGACGGGGATCTCGCGGTCGCCCTCGGGCCCGCGCACGCACATCACGGCGTCGTAGGCCACGAAGCTCGAGGCGGTGTCGGCACTCGTGATTCCGTTGCAGACGTTGCCGCCCACCGTGCCCACGGCCCTCAGCTGCGGGCCGCCCGGCGTGTCGGCCGCCTGGCAGAGCGCCGGCAGCCAGCGCGCCACGACCTCGCTCTCGTGCACCTCGCGGAAGGTCGAGGCCGCCCCGATGTCGATGGTGCCGCCCTCGTCCATGCGGATGCCCTTGAGCTCGGGCAGCTCGTGCACCGAGACGAGCCGGCACCCGGCGTGATTGCCCTCGCGGATCTGCACGAGCACGTCGGTGCCCGCCGAGATGACGATGGCCCCCGGGTCGGCCGCAAGCGCCGCCACCGCGTCGTCCACCGAGGTGGAGAGGTGGATTGACTCGAAGTCGTACATGCTAGATCAGCCCCTCCCGCGCAAAGCCCTCCACGAGGCGCTGCTGCGTCATCGGAATCTGGTAGAAGGCCACGCCCGTGGCGTCGAGGATGGCGTTGCGGATGGCCGGCGTAGGCGGCATGAGCGGCGGCTCGCCGAGCGCCTTGTTACCGTAGGGGCCGCTCGGGTCGTCGGTCTCCACGAAGATGCAGCGAAGCTCGGGCACGTCCATGGCCGTGGGGATCTTGTAGTCGAGGAGGTTGGCGTTGCGCAGGCGCCCCGTCTTGGGGTCGACGAGCTGCTCCTCGTAGAGTGCGGCACCGATGCCCTGGGCCATGCCGCCCTCCACCTGGCCGGCCGCCGTGGCGGGGTTGAGGATGCGCCCGGAGTCGTGCACGTTCAGGATCTCGGTCACCTTGACCTTGCCGAGCGGCATGTCCACCTCGACCTTCGCATAGCACGCGCCGAAGGCGAAGGTGTTGTCGCGCACCTGGGCCGTCTCCTCGGCGTGGATGTGCACGGAGTGACGGAAGCTGTAGAACGCCTCCTGCGCGAGGTCCCCGAGCTCCAGCACGAGGTTGCCGTCGGCGTCGACCACCTGTCCCTCGCGGATGTCGAGCATGGCGGGGTCGGTGTCGACGGAGCGCGCCTCCACGAGCTCGCGTGCGTAGTCGAGGAGGTTCCTGCGGAAGGTCTCGGCCGTCTTTCTCACGGCATGGCCCGTCACGTAGCTCTGGCGCGAGGCGTAGGCGCCCGTGTCGAAGGGCGTCACGTCGGTGTCCTGCTCGCCCACGATGTGCACCCAGCTCGTGGGCACGCCGATGGTCTCGGCCGCCATCTGCGAGAACACGGTGTCGGCGCCCTGGCCGATCTCGGTGGCGCCCACCTGCAGCTGGCAGGTGCCGTCCTGGTTGAGCACGATGCGCGCCGTGGACGTCTCGAGCGAGATGGGGTAGACGCCCGTCTTGTAGACGAAGCAGCTCATGCCGATGCCGTGGCGGATGGGGCCCGTCTCGTGCGCGTAGCGGGCGCGGTACTCGTCCCAGCCGCTTGCCTCGCGGCCCGCCTTGATGACGTCGGGATAGCCGTCAGCGTGGTTGGTGATGCCGTTGAACGGGTCCGAGTAGCCGGCGGGCATGAGGTTCCTGAGGCGGAAGTCCACCGGGTCCCAGCCCTCGCGCCGAGCGATGTCGTCCATGGCGCACTCGATGGTGAACTGGCCCTGCGGCATGCCGTAGGCGCGCATGGCGCCGGGCGAGGGGATGTTGGTGTAGACCGTGGTGGCCTCGGTGTGGCAGCCCACCTTGTCCTTGTACGCCCAGCGAAACGCGTTGATGGCGTTGGCCGCGAGGGCGTGGCCGTGGCTCGCGTAGCCGCCCTGGTTGGAGATGCAGTCGCAGTGGCGCGCGATGATGCGCATGTCGTCGTCGTAGTCGATCTGGGCCGTGAGGCTCATGGGATGGCGCGAGCGCGTGTTCTGGAAGACCTCCTCGCGCGGCAGCTCTATCTCGACCACACGGCCGCCCAGCCGCGTGGTGAGCCAGGCGCAGAGCGGCTCGTAGAGGACCTCCTGCTTGTTGCCGAAGCCGCCGCCAATGCAGGGCTTGATGACGCGGATGTTGCCCCAGCCGATGCCGAGGGCCTGGCCGCAGACGCGCCGCACGATGTGGGGGATCTGCGTGGACGAGACCACCGTGATGCGCCTGCCCTCCATGTAGGCGAAGCACACGTTGGTCTCGATGTGGCACTGGCTCACCTGCTGCGTCTCGGTGTGGATCTCGTAGCGGTGGTAGCGCGGGTCGTCGATGGCGGCCTCCACCGAGTCGTAGCCCGTACCGTCGAGCGGCGTCACCATGTCGGAGTGCGCGAGCACGTTGGTGGGGCGCACCTCCGGGTGCAGCGGTATGGCGTCGGGCGCCATCGCCTCCTGCACGGTGGTCATGGCCGGCAGCTCCTCGTACTCCACGTGGGCGAGGACGTCGCGCACGGCCCGGTCGGCCGCCACGTTGTCGCGCGCCACCACCACGGCGATGTCGTCGCCGTAGATGCGCACGCGGCCGTCGAGCAGGCGACGGTCGGCGACGTCTTGGTGCGCCGGCTCCACGCTCCAGGGGTGGCCCGGTGTGGGGAAGCGGTGCTCGGGCACGTCCTTGAACGTGAACACGGCCTCGACGCCGGGAATCGCCTCCGCGCTGGTCGTGTCGATGGCGCGCACCCAGCCGTTGGCGATCTGGGCGTGCACGAGCTTTGCGACCAGACACGGCTTGGGGCACAGGTCGTCGGTGTACTTGGCGGTTCCCCGCGCCTTGTCGAGCGCATCGACGCGGACGAGCGGACGGCCCACCTCGCGCATGGGCGCCACCGTCCTCCACATCTCTTCCATAGCGCCGCTCCTCTCCCGCTCCCTTGGAAGCGGTCTCCTCCGCCCCTCGGTGACGCGGACGCGCCGACCCTCGAGGCCCCCTCGCCAGCTGTGACGAGCCCACCCATGAGCATGATGTCGACGTCTCCCCGGACGCCGGGACCCGTTGCGGGGCGCGCGGACGCGCGGCCATCCTCTGCAAGCGACGTACGCGAGCGCCGCCCGTCTGGCGACGGGCCGTGCAGTCACCGCTGACGCAGCGAGCGCGCTAAGGTTGGTTGCGGGCGTGCGGGACCCGGCGGTCTTCTGCCTGGGCGGCGGCGCGGCGATGTGCGGCGCGTTCCGGCAGAGCCTTGAGGGCCCGCGGTCGAGGCGGACGGGACCCGGCGGCCGTACCTTCAGGGTCCCCAAACGGTGACTGACTCTCTGCAGACCAGTATTCCGGCTTGCGATTCCCAGTCTGCTCCGATTGCGGCAAACGGTAGTCACACGCACGTGAACGGACGGCAACGGGCGTGTTTCCGTTATAGTTTACAGACAATATCGCCGCAGCGTAGAGGGCGTGTTTCGTTGTTCCGGGATGATGCGCGCCCCGGGCGCGGGGCGCCCGCCGGCTCCATGTCGCGCCCATTGCCCCCTCCCTCCGGCGAACGTGCGCAAAACCGAGAAAAAAGGGCCGCAACTCGGCAAAAAACTCGGTTATGCGCACGCTCGATTGGACAAGTCGGTTATGCGCACGTTCGGCGGCAGCACGCGCAACCCGCAGCCCGCTCGCCATCCGCCGAGCCGACCAAACCGCCAAAGCCGCCGTTCACCCCGTGTTTTCCATAAGTTCACCCAACAAAGTGTCAGGCTGACTTAAAGTTAGGTGCATCCAAATTGGGCATGAGCGAACGCGCATAGCCACAGGCACGCACGGCGATCCAGTGCATCCGCCCACCAGCGCGCAGGCTCGCGCCCAATCCCCAACGGGAGGCCCCGGCCTCGCGACGGCCCTCGCCCGCAACAGCCCGGCCCCAACCGAAAGACGGTCACTATGGACGCAACCCAGATCGACTTCTACACGCGACTCGCCCATGGCATCGCCACGCAGTTTGGCACCAACTGCGAGACCGTCGTGCATGACCTCGAGAGCAACGACCCCGAGCGCTCCATCGTGGCCATCGAGAACGGACACGTGACCGGACGTTCTGTTGGCGGCGGCCCCAGCCACGTGGTGCTCGAGGCCATCCACGCCGGCCGCCTCCACAAGCTGGCCGACCGCCTCGCCTACCTCACCAAGACGGCCGACGGGCGCATCCTCAAGTCCACGACCATCTTCATCCGCGACGCCTCGAGCAAGTGCGTGGGCATCTTCGGCATCAACTACGACATCACCGTGCTCACGGCCGCCGAGGGGGCGATTGCCGAGCTCACGGGTACCGCCTCGGGCACCCAGCCCGGCGACGTCGCGCCCGAGCCTATCGTGCGCAACGTCGCCGACCTGCTCGACGACCTCATCGAGCAGAGCGTGGCGCTCGTGGGCAAGCCGGCGGCGCTCATGAGCAAGGAGGACCGCGTGCGCGCCATCCGCTACCTGAGCGACACGGGCGCCTTCCTCATCACCAAGAGCGGTCCCAAGGTGTGCAAGTACTTCGGTATCTCCAAGTACACGCTCTACAGCTACCTCGACGAGGCGAAGGGTGCGGAGGAGGAGTAGGCAGCAGAGCAGGGCGAGGCAAAAGGCCCCGGGCGCGTCGTCAAGAATGGCTCCCGCCCCGCAAGTGGCCGGATGAGGCAGCAGCTGGCGGCCAGCAGGCGCAGAACCAGGGAACAGGTGGCCAAACGGGGCCGTAAGCAAGCGCGGCGCCGGGGAACAGACGGTCAAACGGGGCCGAAACCAGCCCCTCACAGAGGGCGCAGAGACGAAACTATCGAGTTTGCTGCAGTTCAACCCGCGCCGCCCGAGTAGCCGAAGAACGGCCAATCGATTTACCTCGGTTTTTCCAAGGGGAGACAGGCCGTCTACTCGGGCGAATCAAATTGAAGTGCAGCAAACTCGATAGTTTTGCTCCCGCGCAACCATAGTTATGCTCCCGCGCAGCCCAAAAGGCGCCCGAACCGAGCAAGCAGGCCCAGGGCAGCCCGTCAACCCCAACAAAATGGCGGTCCCTCCCCGGACCGAAGCAAAGGGTCCGAGACGGGGCCGCCAAGCTCGACTCGGTCTGCCTACGCCGGGTCCTGCGCGGAGAGAATGCGCTCGACGTCGTCGTCGGTGAGCTGATAGTCGAGGTAGGTGGCGTAGAAGTCGCTCACCTTACCCTTGATGTCAAGGTCGCCGAAGAGCTCGGGGTGAAGCGTCGCCGCAGCCCACTGCACCTGCAGCAGCTCCTCAACGCCGTAGCGATCCCAGCCGAAGACGCCCTTCGGGTTCACGTAGACCTTCTGGTTCTTCACGGCGTTGATGTCGGCCCACGCCGGGTCGGCGAGGATCTTCTCGGCCTCGCCGGCCTTACCCGTGATGATGACGTCCGGGTTCCACGAGATGACCTGCTCCATCGAGAACGTGGCCTGCGCGTTGCCCGTCGTGGACTCGGTGTTGGCGTTCTTGCCGCCAGCCACGTCGATCCAGTCGTCGATGATCGTGCCGGCACCGTCAAGGTTGAGCGTGTAGACCGAGTTGCCGTGCAGCACGCTCGGGCGCTGGTCGTCAGAGAGGTTCTCAGTCTGGGCCTTCACGTCCGAGAGGACCTTGTCGAGCTCGTCGTTGTACTTCTTGGCGATGTCGGGCGCGCCGCCGCCAAAGACCTCGGCCGTGAGCTCGACGGACTTCTTCATCTCGTCAAACGTCTTGAACATGCAGTTCACGAGCGGGATGTTGACGCTCGCGAGCTTCTCGCGCAGGCTGTCGGTGGAGTCGAAGACCACCTGGGGTCCCAGCGCCACGAGGTCCTCATAGTTGAAGTCCTTGCCGAACATGGTCTGGGCCTGGTTCATGTTGGGCGCAACCTTGTACATCCAGGCGTAGCTCTTGGGGTCGCAGTGGGTGGCCACCATACCCTGGGCCTTGTTGAACATGATCGAGACCTCGTTGTGCGCGTACCAGCCGTCGGCGTAGGCGGTGATGTCGGTGGGGACCTCGACCTGTGTGCCGCCCATGTCGGTCACCGTGTGCGTGCCGGCCGTGGTCGCCGCGGCCGTGGTGGCGCTGGCCTGGGTGCCCTGCTGGCCGCAGCCGGCAAGGCCCATCGCCGCGAGGCCACCGGCCAGGCCAGCGCCCTTCAGGAAGTCGCGCCTGCTCAGCGTGCTCATCTGCTTGGTCTTCCTCATGAGAAACCCCTTTCCGTGAGGGCGCCCCTCCGGCGCCCGGATTACCGATATGCAAAGCCGCCGCTCGGGCATGGCGAGGGCCGCGAGGCCGTGGACAGGTCTTACGAGACTGCGGGCGAGGGCCGTCGGGCACGGCGCGGGGACTTGTGCCCGGTGCCGCTGCGCGCGAGGCCCGAGAACCGCGGGCTACCCGCTGCCCGAAGGCCGCTCACACCTTGGGCACGCAGGCGCGCACGAAGGTGCCGTCGCCCATGTCCACGCGCCCGATGCGCACGCCCACGCCGTAGGCCTCGGCGAGCGCGTCGGCCCGCACCACCTCGTCGACCGGCCCGTCCTCCAGTCGACCCCCGGGACGCAGCAGCACCGCCCGCAAGCAGCACAGAAACGCGTGGTCGGGGTTGTGCGACGTCATCACGACGCCGCGCCCCTCCGCCACGAGCCTTCGAATGCACGCGAGCACCCGTGCCTGGTTGCCAAAGTCGAGCGAGGCCGTGGGCTCGTCCATGAGCACGAGGCGCGCGTCCTGCACGAGTGCGCGGGCGATGAGGGCCATCTGGCGCTCGCCGCCAGACACCTCCGAGAAGGGCCGCTCGGCCAGCCGCTCGATGCCAAGCTCGGCCAGTGCCGCCTGTGCGCGCTCGTACTCGGCGCGGCCGGGCGCCCCAAGCGCGCCCACGCGCGCGGCCGAGCCCGCAAGCGCCACGTCGAGCACGGTGAGGTCGGTGTCGGCCTCGCTCGCCTGGGGCACGTAGGCCACCTCGCGAGCGAAATCGCGCGCGGACACCGAGCTCGCGGGCCGTCCCGCCACGAGCACCTGGCCCGCAAGCGGGCGCAGCCGGCCGAGCAGCGTACGGAAGAGCGTCGTCTTGCCCACGCCGTTGGGCCCCAGGATGCAGCACGCCTCGCCGGCGGGAAATGCCAGCGTCACGTCCTCGAGCACGCGGCGGCGGCCATAGCCGCAGTCGACGTGGTCGAGTGAGAGGACGGGAACGGGTTGGGAGCCGCTCGGCTCGCCCGCAGGTGCCGGCGCGTGACCCTCCTGCGCCCGCACGGCCTCTGCAGCAACATGCACCACGGCCTCCACAGCGCCCTGCGCCGCGGCCGGCACGACACCCCGCACCTTGGCCTCCGCCGCGCCTTGCGTCACCTCACTCATGCGACTCCCCCCCCCCCGCGTGCGCGCCAGCACGGCCACGAAGAACGGCGCGCCGATGATCGAGGTGAGGATGCCCAGCGGAATCTCGCTTGCCATGAGCGAGCGGCAGGCGGTGTCCACCACCAACAGAAACGCCGCACCCACCACGAGCGACAGCGGCACGGAGACGCGGTTGTCGGCCCCGCCGAGGAAGCGCGCCACGTGCGGTACCACGAGACCCACCCAGCCCACGACGCCCGCCATCGCCACGACGCAGGCCGTGAGCAGCGTCGCGCAGAACACGAGCACGCCGCGAAGGAGCCGCACGTTCACGCCGAGGGAGGCCGCCGCGTCCTCGCCGAACGCCAGCGTGTTGAGCCGCCAGCGCACAAGCAGAATCGGCGCCGCGCCCACCAGCACCGGTACGCTCATGGCCGCAAGGTCGCCCCACGTGACCTTGGCGATGCTGCCCATGAGCCAGTACGTGATCTCGGGCAGCTTGGAGTCGGGGTCGGCCGTGTACTTGACCACTGAGACGAACGACTGGAAGAGCGTCCCCACCACGAGGCCACACAGCACGAGCATGAGCATGGAGGCATGCCCGCGCGAGAGACCGCGGGCAAGCGCCATCGTGACGGCCACGGCCACGAAGCCCATCGCAAAGGCCGAGAGCTGCACGAGCTGCGTGCCAAGGCCCAGAAGCAGCGCGAGCGCCGCCCCAAAGCTGGCGCCGGCGCTGGCGCCCAGGATGTCGGGCGAGACCATCGGGTTCCGAAAGAGCCCCTGGTAGGCGGCACCGGCAACGGAGAGCGCCGCGCCTGCGAGCATCGCGGCCACCACGCGCGGCAGGCGCACGGACATCACGATCGTGTGCTGGGCGTCGGCGAAGGCCGCAGGTGCACCGAAGAGGTCGTGCGCGAGGATGCCGGCCACCACGTCGGGCGAGATGGACGAGCGTCCAAGCCCGAGCGCAAGCACGAACACCACAGCCAGCACGACGAGCGCCACGACGAGGACGAGGGCCCGCGAGCGGGCGCGGGTCTCGTAGGGGCGGCCGGCGGGCGCCGACGGACGGCCAGGCTCAGGCGCCGCCGGACGTCCGGAGCCGGGAGCTGCCTGGCGATCGGACCTGGAGGCAGCCACCCCCCGACCCGTCACGCTTTCAACATCCAACCCCATGAGCCCACGCCTCGCCGTCGTTATATCCATAAATACACAACGCTCGGGACCAAAACGCCCAAGACGGCGCACCCGGCCTACCAAGCCGCACACGTTATAGCAAGTCCGCGCGCCCGTATCAACGCTCCCCCACCCTCCTTCCGGATGATTCGTCACATCGCGCGCAGCCCGTCGAATCATTGTGCGCAATGTGACGAATCATCCGGAAGAAAATGTGACAGTGGCCGCGTTACAGAGCCGTAACACCGCCCGACGCGCACGCGCGGGCTCGGGCAGCTATCCTAGTGACGTCTGCACAACTGCGAAGACACGCCGGCCCCGCCGGCAGCAAGGGAGACGCTCCATGGGTCGTGTGTACAACTTCTCGGCAGGCCCCGCGGCCATGCCGGAGTCCGTTCTCAAGGAGGCCGCGAGCGAGCTGCTCGACTACCACGGCCTTGGCATGAGCGTCCTCGAGATGAGTCACCGCTCCGCCTCCTACCAGCAGATATTTGACGATACCGAGGCAACGCTCAGACGCGTCCTCGGCATCCCGGACGCCTATCGAGTGCTCTTCCTCCAAGGCGGCGCCACGCTCGAGTTCGCCGGCATCCCCATGAACCTCATGCGCACGGGCCACGCTGGCTACCTGGTCACGGGCAACTTCGCGCGCAAGGCCTACAAGGAGGCGCAGAAGTACGGCGAGGCCGAGAAGCTCGCCTCCAGCGAGGACACCGACTTCGACCGTATCCCCGACCTCGCCCCGGTTGCCCGGCGCGTCGCCGCGGGCGACCTCGACTACGTCTACATCTGCCAGAACAACACCATCTTCGGCACGATGTTCCACGAGCTGCCCGAGTGCGGCGACACCCCGCTCGTGGCCGACGTTTCGAGCTGCTTCCTCTCCGAGCCGCTCGACGTCAGCCGCTACGGCCTCATCTACGCGGGCGCCCAGAAGAACGCGGGGCCTGCTGGCGTCACCGTCGTCATCGTGCGCGATGACCTCATCGCCGACGGCCCGGCACTGCCCATCTGCCCCTCCTACCTCGACTATCGTCTCGAGGCCGAGAAGGGCTCGATGCTCAACACGCCCAACACCTTCGGCATCTACCTCTGCGGCAAGGTCTTCCACTGGATCGAGCAGACCGGCGGCCTGGCCGCCATGCGCGAGCACAACCTCGAGAAGTCGGGGCTGCTCTACGACTACCTCGACCAGAGCGAGCTGTTCCACGGGCACGCCCAGCCGGCCAGCCGCTCGATCTCCAACGTCACCTTCCGCACGGGCGACAAGGACCTCGACGCCGAGTTCGTCGCCGGCGCGGCCGAGCGCGGCCTCATGGGCGTCAAGGGCCACCGCCTCGTCGGGGGCATGCGCGCCAGCGTCTACAACGCCGTCCCCCTCGAGGGCGTCAAGGCCCTCCTCCACTACATGGAGAAGTTCGAAGCCGCACACACTGCCAGATAGGAAAGCAGCCAAGCATCTGAATGACATTCGGGGGCCAGTGCTCGGGCTCGCCACGAGCTCCGCAGGCGAGCAAAGCGAGCTGAGGACTGTCCGAGTCCCGAGCGGAGGCCCGGGGCTTCGGCGAGAAAGGACCATCATGCGCCACATCAAGACCATCGATGACATCACCAAGGACGGTAAGGTCGAGTTCGGCGAGGGCTACGACTTCGTCAGCGAGACAGACGGGGCCGATGCCATTCTCATGCGGTCCACCGACCTCCACGGCTACGAGCTGCCCTCCTCCATCCGCGCCATCGCCCGCTGCGGCGCCGGCGTCAACAACATCCCCATCGACGAGTACGCCAAGAAGGGCGTCGTGGTCTTCAACTCCCCCGGCGCCAACGCCAACGCCGTCAAGGAGCTCGTGCTCGCGATGCTCATCCTCTCGAGCCGCGGCGTGGTCCAGTCGATGCAGTGGGTGCGCGCCCACGCTGAGGACCCCAACATCCAGGTCGACGCCGAGAAGGCAAAGAAGGCCTTCGTGGGCCGCGAGCTCAAGGGCAAGCGAATCGGGGTCGTGGGTCTCGGCAACGTGGGCTCCAAGGTGGCCAACGCAGCCGTCGACCTCGGCATGGACGTCTACGGCTACGACCCGTTCATCTCCGTCGAGCACGCCTGGGCGCTCTCGCAGAGCGTGCAGCGCGTGGGCACGCTCGAGGACCTCTGCCGCGGCTGCGACTACCTCACCGTGCACGTGCCCAGCAAGGCCGACACCATCGGCATGATTGACGAGGAGATGCTGGGGCTGCTCAAGCCCGGCGCCGTCCTCGTCAACTACGCGCGCGAGACGATCGTGGACGAGGACGCCGTCGACGCAGCGCTGCGCGGCGGGCGGCTCTCGTGGTTCTCGACCGACTTCGCCACGCCCGGCACGGTCAGGATGCCCAACACGTTCATCACCACGCACTCGGGCGCCGGCACCGGCGAGGCCGAGGCCAACTGCGCCGACATGGCGATCTCCGAGCTCAAGGACTACCTGGAGAACGGCAACATCGCCAACTCGGTGAACTACCCGTCCTGCTCGATGGGCAAGGCGCGCGCCGCGAGCCGCATCGCGTGCCTGCACGCCAACGTGCCCAACATGATCGGCCAGATCACGGCGATCCTCGCCAAGGACAACGCCAACGTGCAGCGCATGGTCAACGAGAGTGCCGGCGAGAACGCCTACACCATGTTCGACACCGACGAGCACCTCGAGCAGGGCACGATCGACGCGCTCAAGCAGATTCCGGCCATCTACCGCGTGAGCGTCATCAAGTAGGCCTGCATGCGCATCGCCCCCATCTCCTGCATACGGCCTCGGCGCGACCATGCCGCCGAGGCCCTGGGCCAGCTGCCCGCCACAGACGGGCAGCTGGACGCGCTCGTCAAGGACGGGCCCTTAGAGCTCGACGTCTCCCGCTCGCTCTACCTCTGCGAGCTTGCGGAGAGTGAGCGCTCGCAGACGATGCTCGTGTGCGGCTGCGAGCTGGCCGGGCTTGGCGGCGCGGCCGCCGACCCCGAGCGAGTTGCCGCCCACGCCGAGCGGCTGTCGGTACTGGGTGCCCAGGACGAACCCGTAGTGGTCTCGTATGCTGGAAACATCGCGCTCGACATCATCCTCGGGGCCGCAAAATCAGCGACGCCGCTCTATGCGCTCGAGAACGGAAGCCGGCGCCTTGTCGTCTGGCGCGTGAGCCGCCCCGAGGCCGTCGAGGCCCTCACTGCCACCTTCGCCACAATGGACGGTATCGTCGTCGCAGGTCAGGAGCTTGCAGGAGCACTTGTGGTGCGTCCGGGCGCAGACGCGCCCCTCGCACTCGCCGCGCTCGTGCCCGCCGATCAGCTGGCAGGCACCCCACTCTCCCTCCCCCGAGGTCTGTTCATTCGCAAGCTTGGGTAATCGCGCGACCTCCGTGCGACGCGTCGAGTAATCGCGCGACCTCCGTGCGACGCGGTCCAAACCAGCGCAAGGCTCCCGACCTGCGCAAGGTCTCGATACGGCTCGTAACCCTGCCCCTCGGCCCACATGGAGTCAAATCTTACGCAGCCTTGGCGGCAGAGTTTTTCTGGCCAGCTCGCCAACCGCCTGCAACCCCTCTGGCTCTCAGGCCGGACGACACGTGCAGTTTCACCGGATTTGAGTGCCCACGTGCTCGTCTCGAGAATGGGCGTGCGGCTTTGACGGATTTGTAT
>NZ_CAAKOQ010000004.1 GCF_901212675.1 Olsenella uli | reverse complement strand
CCGCGCGCCCCGCACCCGGCGCCCGCGCGCGGCCGACATCGAAGAGGAGAGACCATGGCAGACGGCAAGATTCCGCAGGAGTTCGAGGTGGGCGAGCCGGTCCTCGTGTGCCGCTGGCGCCTGTCCAACCGTCGCCTCCCGGCCGCCAACCGCCACCTGCGCGCGCTCGGCCGACGCACGGTCAACGGCGCGCATCCCACAAAGCAGCTGCTTGGGTGGGCCAAGCAGCACATCGAGTGGACGCTTGCCGAGGGCTCGGCCGCCCACCCCGACGGTGTTCTCATGCTCGTGCTCGACGCGCAGGGCCGCGCCGCCATGGCCGTGGGCGACTACGCGCCGCTCGCCGACACCACGCTCGCCGCCCTCGTCGAGCGTGCCCAAGCCTCCGAGCGCGAGGCGTCCGAGACGGACGTGGCGCCCGAGACGCTCTGGGTGGCCCTCGACGGCGCGCTCGTGTGCGGCATGGCGCCGGGCGAGGTGGCCTCGGGCTCGGCGTCGCTCATCGCCGACCTCGCCCACACGCTGGGTCTGTCGGTCCGCCGCGACGCGAACCTCGTCGAGGCCGTGGCCGACGGCACGCTCGCGCCCCGGGAGGCCTTCCTCGTCTCGGACGAGCACGGCGTCGTGGTCGCCTCCGACGCCTCCGGCGACCGCGCCCGTCGCTTTGCCGACGGCTGGGCCCGTCTCCTCGACCGCGCCGGCCGCTAGTCCATCGCCCGTGCCCAAACGAACGTGCGCATAACCGACTTTTCGAGCCTGTTGCTCGCCGAAAAACTCGGTTATGCGCACGTTCGCTGTGAGAGGGGCGGCGAGAGTCGGCGACGGGGGCGAGGACCGGCCAGTGGAGGCTGGGTAGCGGAGCGAGCCGGGCGGAGGCGAGGCCCGCGGCCGTGGCAGCGAAAGCCGCCGGGAGCGAAGGCCGGCGGGCGGGCGCTCGCGAAGCTTCGGGCGAGGGCGACGGCGGGCCCGCCCTGGCGTTCCCGCCCCACGCTCCCAACACAATTGACCATCCGTCAATGACGTTTGTCCAATGGCCGGCAAAACCGCCGCCCGCGCCCTCCCGGGTCCAGCCCCGACAAAACCCCCGCTCAACCAATTACCACATTGCAGCAGGTATTTTATGCTGGCGCCCTTCGTACCTGCCTCCGCGGGGCCCCGCCCAGATTCTTCTCAAATTGATGACTAAATCGTAGCCATTTGAGCAATAATCACATTGCTGTATAAGGCGTCACCTTTCGGCGGGCGGGGAAAGAAGCCGCCGAGGGTGATTTCGTGTGGCTCGGCTGCCGCCATGGGGGAGACCGCCGAGGCCCGCTCTGCGGGCCACCACGCGAGCGGGTATAGAAGGAGAGGATATGGCGCGTAAGTTCAAGACAATGGACGGCAACGAGGCCGCCGCATACGTCTCGTATGCGTACACGGAGGTGGCGGGCATCTACCCGATCACCCCGTCGAGCCCCATGGCCGACCACGTCGACCAGTGGGCCGCCCAGGGCATGAAGAATGTCTTCGGCACCCCCGTCAACGTCATCGAGATGGAGTCCGAGGGTGGTGCCGCCGGCACCGTCCACGGTTCCCTTGGTGCTGGTGCCCTCACCACCACCTACACGGCCTCCCAGGGTCTGCTCCTCATGATCCCGAACATGTACAAGATCGCCGCCGAGGGCCTGCCCACGGTCTTCCACGTGTCCGCGCGCTGCGTGGCCACCCAGGCGCTGAACATCTTCGGTGATCACTCCGACATCATGGCCTGCCGCCAGACCGGCTTCGCCATGCTCGGCGAGGGCAACGTCCAGGAGGTCATGGACCTCTCCCCGGTTGCGCACCTTTCTGCCATCGAGGGCAAGGTTCCGTTCATCAACTTCTTCGACGGCTTCCGCACCTCCCACGAGATCCAGAAGGTCGCCATGTGGGACTTCGCGGACCTCAAGGACATGCTCGACATGGACGCCGTCCAGGCGTTCCGCGACCACGCCCTCAACCCAGAGCACCCGCACGCCCGTGGCTCCCACGAGAACGGCGACATCTACTTCCAGCACCGCGAGGCCTGCAACACGGCCTACGACAAGCTGCCTGAGGTCGTCGAGCACTACATGAACGAGGTCAACAAGAAGCTCGGCACTAACTACGGCCTCTTCAACTACTACGGTGCTCCCGACGCTGACCGCGTCGTCGTCTGCATGGGCTCCTTCTGCGACACGCTCGAGGAGGTCATCGACTACCTCAACGCGCACGGCGAGAAGGTCGGCCTGGTCAAGGTCCGCCTGTTCCGTCCGTTCTCCATCAAGCACTTCGTCGACGTCCTCCCCGAGACCGTCAAGAAGATCGCCGTCATGGACCGCACCAAGGAGCCGGGCTCCGTGGGCGAGCCGCTCTACGAGGATGTCGTGACTGCGCTCTACGAGGCCGGCCGTTCTGACCTCGTCGTCGTTGGTGGCCGTTACGGCCTCGGCAGCAAGGACACCACGCCTGCCGCCGCCTTCTCCCTCTACGAGGAGCTCAAGGCCGACCAGCCCAAGCGAGAGTTCACCATCGGCATCGTCGACGACGTCACCAACCTGTCGCTCCCGATGGCCGAGGAGACGCCCAACACGGCCGACCCCTCCACCATCGAGTGCAAGTTCTGGGGCCTCGGCGGCGACGGCACCGTGGGCGCCAACAAGAACTCGATCAAGATCATCGGCGACCACACCGACAAGTATGTCCAGGCCTACTTCCAGTACGACTCCAAGAAGACCGGCGGCGTCACCGTCTCGCACCTGCGCTTTGGTGACTCCCCGATTCGCTCGCCGTACTACGTGAACAAGGCTAACTTCGTCGCCTGCCACAACCCCAGCTACATCGTCAAGGGCTTCCCGATGTCCCGCGACATCAAGCCGGGCGGCACGTTCCTCGTGAACTGCCAGTGGTCGGACGAGGAGTTCGACGAGAAGATGCCGGCGGCTGCCAAGCGCTACATCGCCAAGAACGGCATCAAGGTCTACCTGATCGACGCCATCGACCTGGCCGCCAAGGTGGGCATGGGCAAGCGCACCAACACGGTGCTGCAGTCCGCGTTCTTCGCGCTCGCCAAGGTGCTGCCCGCGGCTGATGCCATCCAGTACATGAAGGACGCCGCCACCAAGTCCTACATGAAGAAGGGCCAGGACATCGTCGACGCCAACCACAAGGCCATCGACGCCGGCGCCACCGCGTTCCACGAGTTCAAGGTCCCTGCCGAGTGGGCCACGGCCGAGGACAAGCCGTCCACGCTCACGATCGAGGGCCGCGAGGCCATCGTCAAGCAGGTCAAGGAGCTCATGGAGCCGATCAACCGCATGGAGGGCGACTCCCTGCCGGTTTCCAAGTTCATGGGCAACCCCGACGGCCAGTGGGAGCTTGGCGCCTCTCAGTACGAGAAGCGCGGCGTCGCCGTCAGCGTGCCGCACTGGGACGAGAGCAAGTGCATCCAGTGCAACCAGTGCGCCTTCGTGTGCCCGCACGCCACGATTCGCCCGATCGTCATGACCGAGGCCGAGGCTGCCGCCGCGCCTGAGGCCATGCGCATGATTGACGCCAAGGGCAAGGGCATGGCCGGCTACAAGTTCACCATGGCCGTCTCCCCGCTCGACTGCATGGGCTGCACCAACTGCGTCCAGGTCTGCCCGAAGGACGCCCTCACCATGGTTCCGCAGGAGTCCGAGCTCGACCAGGCTCCCGTGTGGGACTACGGCGTGGACAAGGTCACGGAGAAGAAGGAGTTCGCTGGCAACAACGTCAAGGCCAGCCAGTTCCACAAGCCGCTGCTCGAGTTCTCCGGCTCCTGCGCCGGCTGCGCCGAGACCAGCTACGCCCGTCTCGTGACCCAGCTCTTCGGTGACCGCATGTTCATCTCCAACGCCACCGGCTGCTCCTCGATTTGGGGCAACCCGGCTGCCACCTGCCCGTTCACGGTGAACGCGGCTGGTCACGGCCCGGCGTGGAACAACTCGCTGTTCGAGGACAACGCGGAGCACGGCCTCGGCCTCAAGCTCGGCTATGACGCCGTCCAGAACAAGCTCGTCGCCGACGCTCAGGAGCTCATCGCCTCTGACTCCGCCACGCAGGAGCTGAAGGACGCCGCCCAGGCTTGGATCGATGCCCGCAAGGACGTCGAGGGCAGCAAGACCACCGCGGCCGCGTTCGTCGCCGAGCTCGAGAAGTCCGACGACGCCAAGGCCAAGGAGATCCTGGCCGACAAGGCGTACCTCACCAAGAAGTCCTTCTGGATCTTCGGCGGCGACGGTTGGGCCTACGACATCGGCTTCGGCGGCCTCGACCACGTCCTCGCCTCTGGCAACGACGTGAACGTCTTCGTCTTCGACACCGAGGTCTACTCCAACACCGGCGGACAGGCCTCCAAGGCTTCCAACCTCGGCCAGGTCGCCCAGTTCGACGCTGCCGGCAAGACCACCCCGAAGAAGGGCCTCGCCGAGCTGGCTATGAACTACGGCTACATTTACGTCGCCCAGGTCGCTGAGGGCGCCAACGCCGCCCAGACCCTCAAGGCCATCACCGAGGCTGAGGCCTACGACGGCCCGTCACTGGTCATCGGCTACTGCCCGTGCGAGATGCACTCCATCAAGAAGGGCGGCATGATTCACGCCCAGTCCGAGATGAAGAAGGCCGTCGAGTGCGGTTACTGGAACCTCTTCCGCTTCAACCCGGCTGCGCCGCAGGGCAAGAAGTTCACGCTCGACTCCAAGGCCCCGGCCGGCGGCTACCGCGACTTTCTGATGAACGAGGCCCGTTACAACCGCCTCGTCCGTCAGAACGCGGAGCGCGCGGAGAAGCTCTTCGCCGAGAACGAGGAGGCGGCCATGAACCGCTACGCCTACCTCGAGAAGCTCAAGGCAGTCTACAACGAGGCCTAAGGGCTTGGCGCTCCTGCGCCGCTCGATAGGGTGAGCTGAGAGGGTCCCGGGACTACGGTCTCGGGACCCTCTTCTTGTCGGCGTCTTGGTGGGCCGTCTAGCGCCAATTAGTAGAGATGCGCCCGTACTGCGACCACCTCGCCGCGAGTGGCAACAAGCTGTCGGTAAACGGTGACAAATAGGCCTTCTGAGGTAGAATGAAGAAGCTGTTTGAAACAAGGGGGAAATAAGTCATGACCAAGCAGGTTTCTGGAATCGGAGCGGAGCGCGTCGCACGCATCGGCGTCATCGCAGCCATCTATGCGGCCGCCACGTTGGTGGCCATCCTGTTCCTCGGCGGCCTCGCCTGGGGTCCCATCCAGTTCCGCATCTCCGAGGCCGTCACGGTGCTCGCGCTCTTCACGCCCGAGGCCATTCCGGGCCTCACGCTGGGCTGCATTGTGGCCAACGCGGCCAATATCGTCCTGGGCGGTACGGGCACGCTCGGCCTGCTCGACGTGGTGTTCGGCTCGTTTGCCACCTTCTTGGGTGCCTTCTTCACCTGGAAGATGCGCAAGCGCCCCGTGCTCGCGGTGCTGGGGCCCGTGGCGGCCAACGCCCTCATCGTCCCGGCCTACCTGCCGGTGATGCTCTCGGGCCTGGGCTTCTACACCATCCCGCTCACGTCCATCTCGCTTGAGGGGTCTTATCCCCTCATGTACCTCTTTGGCCTGGTAACCACGGGCGTCGGCGAGGCCGTGGTGCTTTACGTGCTGGGCCTGCCGCTTGCGCGGGCGCTCTCGCACTCTGCGCTGCCGGGGCTTCTCGCCGGCAACAAGGCCGCGAATCCTCGTGTGTCGTCACGCGAATAGCGAGCAGCCGTGAATCCCGCGATTGTCATACCGACGTATTGGGCGCAGGACCCAATGCGGGTGGGGTCGTATGATCATGCCACTGCGGTGGACGAGCCCCTCCCAGAGCTTGCCCGCTGCCTCGACTCGCTTGATGACGTTCGCGGCGTGATTCGCACCATTATCCTGCTCGTGGCGTCGCCCTCCGCCGAGGCCGCGGCGCGCGCCCGCGTCAACGCCATCGTGCGCGACCACCCGGCGCTCAACCCGCTTGTCATCGGTTCTGCGGAGGCGCGTCTCATCTCCGGCCGCATCGACCAGGTGTGCCCGGGCATGGACGGCGAGACCGTCTCGCTTCGCGGCTATGGCGCCATCCGCAACATGGGCCTCGTGGCCTCGGCGCTGCTCGGGCATGACGTCGTGGTCTTCATGGACGACGACGAGGTCGCGCTCTCGAGCGAGTTCCTCGTCGAGGCCGTCTGGGGCCTGGGCCAGCTCACCCGCCAAGACCTGCGCCTGCTTGCCAAGACCGGCCACTTTATCGACGAGGCCGGCTCGCACATCGCCAACGAGGGCGAGGCAAAGCTCTGGGAACGCTGGTGGTCCAAGCGGGCCGAGTTCAACTCCTGGATGCGCGGCGCCCTCGCGGGTACGCGCATCTGCCGTTCCAACTACGCCTGCGGCGGCTGCCTGGCCATCCATGCCGAAGCCTACTCGCGCGCGCCCTTCGACCCGTGGATTACCCGCGGCGAGGACCTCGACTACCTCTTTGACCTGCGGCTCGTTGGCCTCGACCTCTGGTTTGACGGCTCGTGGTACGCGCGCCACCTCCCACCCGAGACGCCCGACGAGCCCAACCGCTTCCTCCAGGACGTCTACCGCTGGCTCTACGAGCGTGCCAAGCTGTCCTTTTGTGCCAATCGACCGGGTCTTCGCAAGGTCACGCCTGACTCGCTCATGCCCTACCCGGGGCGCTGGATCTCGTCCGAGCTCGACGGCCGCATTGCCAAGACGGCGCTCGTGCGCGCGATTGTGGGACCCGACCACGTGGCCAACTTCCGCATCTGGACGCATGGGCGCAGGGAGGCTCGGGCCTACGCCGAGCAGAACGCGCCCAACTACGCGCGGCTGCTCAACTTCTGGCCCAGC
This sequence comes from Olsenella uli, assembly GCF_901212675.1. GTDB lineage: Bacteria > Actinomycetota > Coriobacteriia > Coriobacteriales > Atopobiaceae > Parolsenella > Parolsenella uli_B. The sequence goes on along the minus strand of NZ_CAAKOQ010000004.1, from coordinate 6,497 downwards.
GTCATCGATGGCCTCTGGAACGACGAGGTCCTGGCGCAGGCGGTCATCGAGCTGTCGGCCAGCAAGGAACGCACCACCTCGGCCAAGAGTGCTGGGCTTGCCAACGCGGCCAAGCCCGTGGACACGCAGGCCGCACCCGCAGCAACGCAGGCCGTACCCGCAGCAACGCAGGCCGCGCCCGCACCTGCATCGGCCACCTCCCACGAGGCACCACCAACCCATGAATCCGCGACGTCGGGGAAGGAAGAGGAATGCCGCCACATCGTCTGAGCGGGCGCCTGTCCCGTTTGGGTGACATGCGTAGCTCGCAGGCCACGGAGCACATCTTGAGCCTGGCGTCCAAGACGCTCGACCTCATGCGCGACGGCCTGAGCCGGCCCTCCTGCCAGGACGTCTGCCGCCTGCTTCTTCCCGAGACCACCGCCATCGCCGTGGCCATGACCGACACCGAGCGCGTGCTTGCCTACGAGGGTGCCCTCGCGGCAGACTTCCCGCCGGGAAGCCCCATCCACACAGCCGCCACGCTTGAGGTTCTCCAGACCGGCCAGCTGGGCATGTTCCAGACCCGCGGCGATGACGACCCGGCCAACACGAACGACAAGGTCCCCGAGTTGCCCAGGAACGTGCGCGGCGGCATCGTCGTGCCGCTCAACGTGCAGAACCGCACATACGGCACGATCAAGTTCTACTTCCGCTCGCCGGCTGACATCGACCGCACCCAGCTTGCCATCGCGCGCGGCTTCGGCCAGCTGCTCTCCACGCAACTCTCCACGCATGAGCTCGACCGTCAGGCCGAGCTCACGGCAAAGGCTGAGGTCAAGGCCCTGCAGGCGCAGATCAACCCGCACTTCCTCTTCAACACGATCAACACCATCGCCGCCTTCACGCGCACAGACCCCACGCAGGCCAGGGCGCTGCTCCGTGAGTTCGCGGTCTTCTATCGCCAGACGCTCGAGAGCTCCGACCAGCTCATCCCGCTCTCGCGCGAGCTCGAGCAGACGCGGCGCTACCTGCGCTTCGAGCACGCGCGCTTTGGCGAGGACCGTATCAAGGAGAGCGAGCACATCGCGCCGGGCTGCGGCGACGTGCTGGTGCCGGCGTTCATCGTGCAGCCGGTGGTGGAGAACGCGGTGCGCCACGCCATGCGCGACGATGGGCCGCTCCACATCGACGTCCGCGCCGACACCGACGGCGACGATATGCTCATCGCCGTGGCCGACGATGGCTTCGGCATGGACGAGGCAACAAGAAAGTCGTTGCTCGCGGGTATCAACTGCCGCCACGACGGTACGTGCTCCAAAGACGAGAAGGGAACGGGCATCGCTCTGAGGAACGTCTCGGAGCGGCTCGATAGGTTCTATGGGTATGGCTCGGGCCTCGACATCATGTCCAAGCCCGGGGAGGGGACGTGCGTGACGATGCGTCTGGCACGCGCCGCCGTACACGAGTAACAGGGGTGGATCAATGTTGCGAGCCATGATTGTCGATGACGAAGCGCCTGCGCGTTCCGAGCTGCGCTTCCTTCTGGAGGAGACCGGCCGGGTCGAGGAGGTCGCCGAGGCGTCGAGCGCCCGCGAGGCGGTCGAGAAGCTCATGGAGGGGCGTCCGGACGTGCTCTTCCTCGACATCTCGATGCCCAAGACCAACGGCATGCAGCTTGCGGAGGCGCTCCACAAGCTCAAGAACCCGCCGGCGGTGGTCTTCGTTACCGCGTACAGCGAGTACGCGCTCGAGGCGTTTGGCGTCGATGCCGTCGACTACCTCATGAAGCCCGTCGAGACCGACCGCCTCGAGCGGGCGCTCGACAAGATCGAGGAGCGCGGCAGGGGCCAGCAGCAGGCCCCGCAGCCCCCGGCGGAGCGCATCCCGGTCGAGAAGAGCGGGCGCAAGGTGCTCGTGCCCATCGACCAGATCCGCTACATCGAGGCCAAGGACGACTACTCCTGCATCTACACTGACACGGACCGCTACCTGTCGGTCATCTCGCTCGCGCAGCTTGAGGCCAAGCTGGCGCCGCACGGGTTCTTCCGCGTGCACCGCGGCTACATCGTGAACCTCCAGTACGTGGAGGATGTCGAGGTCGTGGCGAGCGGCGTGATGCAGCTGGGCATCGCCGGCGTCGAGGGCAAGAAGATCGCCGTGTCGCGTCGTCGCGTCGTGCAGCTCAAGCGTGCGCTCGGGCTGTAGGAGGGTTCGGGCCGCGGCGTCCGTGTCATCCGTCTCGTGCGTCTTGACGGCCGCGGCGGTGTTCCTGCCGTTTGCCCCTCGCATGTCTCGGCATGCTCCCCGCGCGCCCCGGCGCGCCAACGGCTACAATCAGCACTCTCACGGCGGCGAAGGGCGGGGACGACATGACGGCAAAGCGCATTGACGTGTTGAGTGACACCCACGGGCGCCTCTCGCGCGAGGTGCTCGACCAGCTGGACGGCTGCGACCTCATCGTCCACGCCGGCGACATCACCTCCGAGGAGGACTTCGCCACGCTGGGCGCCCTGGCGCCGCTTCGCCTGTGCCTGGGCAACAACGACTGGTCGGGCGAGTACGGCCCCGACGTCACGCGCATGGTGCGCTTCGAGTACGAGGGCCTGCACTTCTCGGTCACGCACTATCGCGAGAAGCTCACGGGCGACCGCTTCGACGTGGGCGTGTTCGGCCACACGCACGTGCCGGTCTGCGAGCGCCAGGCCAACGGCTCACTGCTCATGAACCCGGGCAGCCCCACGTTTCCGCGCAGCGCCGCCGGGCCCACGATGGGTCGCATCTTCGTGGAGGACGGCCACGTGACCTCGGCCGAGATCATCAAGCTGGGCGATGGCCAGGAGGAGCGCCGCGGCTGGGGCCACGGCTTCTTCTTCGGCTGGTAGGCGGCTTGCCCGTCGGCTGCCAGCTCCTCGCCGCTCGGAGCGCCTCGCCCTTCGGCCGTCGGCGCCCACGCCCACGAGGGCTCGCCGGCATCCGCCCCTGTCGGCGTTCGCCAGCTCTCGCGCCTGTTGGCCCCGCACTGCCCCCCAACCAAGCTCCGTGTACTGCCCCCAACCAAGCTCCGTTCTTGTCGGGTTTCTGACCATTATGACGTTGGCCCCTGATTGTCATTTTCTCACCCCTTCTGGGCGAGTTTCTGACAATCAGGAGGCCAACGTGTCAGGCATGGGCCCGGGTCGGCGCGAATCCCTTACTCAGGTGCGAGGCCGGGCCAATGTGCGTCCCCCATGGGCCAGCGGCAATCCCTTACAGGTACTCCTCGAGCTCCTTGACGATGCGGCCCTTGGGGGCGCTGCCGACCATGGTATGCACGGCCTTGCCGTCCTTGAACAGGATGAGCGTGGGGATGGACATGACCTGGAAGCGCATCGCGAGGTCCTGCTCCTCCTCGACGTTGCACTTGTAGACGGCGAGGCGGTCGCTCATCTCGTCGGCAATCTCCTCGACCACGGGGGAGAGGGCGCGGCACGGGCCGCACCAGCTGGCCCAGAAGTCGACGAGGACCGGCTTGTCGGACTCGGTAATGACGGAATCGAACGTATCCTTGGTGATTGCCTGGGATGCCATGTTTGCCTCCTGCTTTGGCCGAGCTCCCCGGCCCGGCGCCGGCGAGGCTCTGCGCCCCGCGGTTTCTACGTCGATGCGCCTTATACCCGAACGCGCGGAAACGTGTCAGCGACGGGGCGGTAGAATCGCGCTAGCGGAATTGGGCGGCTGGGGAGCGGCGGCGCGCGCGAACTCGGGGCTCGCGGGCGCAGCGTCGTGCGAGTGTACGGATGCGTGCGGGCGCGTGAGTGCGTGCGGGTGCGGCGCTGCGATCGGGCGACAACGACGGCAGGGGAGTAGCATGGGCGTGGGCGAGGAGTTCCTGGACAAGGCGAGGGCCGAGCTTGGCGACCTGGCCGAGGCGGGCGTGGTCATGGCGGGCAACGCCTTCTCGCAGGTGCTGCTGCTGAAGGGCGAGCCGGAGGAGGGCACCTCGGACGGCGGGATTGCCGCGAACGCTGCCCCTACCGACGTGCCTACCTCGCCCGGCGCCTCCCCAGCTGGCGCGTCCGCGTTGCTCTCCGGCCCGGACGGCAAGGCCCTGCGCGCAGCGCTCGGCGCACTCGGCTACGCGCCCGAGGACTGGGTGGGCCTCTCCGCCCGCGACGCCGACGGCTACCCGCTCGTGCCCGGCACGCTGCGCCTCGCCATCGTAACCCTCGACCCCTCCACGGTCATCGCCCTGGACGAGCCGGCCGCGGCGGCTCTGCGCGAGGCCTTCGCCGACGAGCTCGTCGAGCTCCAGAGCCTCGAGGCCGCCACGCTCCAGGCGGGTTACGTGGTGCAGCTCCTGGGCATGCGCGTCATGGCGCTCGGCGGGTTCGAGGAGAGCCTCTCCAATCCCAAGGCCAAGCAGCTCATGTGGGCGCGCCTCAAGCAGCTTCCGCCCCTCGGCGAGCCGTACTAGCACGTGTATTCTCCGCCGCGACCCTGCGCGGCCGTCGCGCAAGCGCAAACCGCGCCCTGGCCGCTGCCCCACTCGGCCGGCCGACCCGCACCCCCAGTGCCGCCTCGCCGGCCCATCCAACCCGTGCCCCGGAGCGCCGCCTCGCCGGCCCATCCAACCCGCGCCCCGAACCCCACGAGTGAGCCACCTGCCACGGGGGTATCCTCTCTGTGGTATGCAGTTGCCGCGCCACGCCCGCGGGCAGGCGTCGGCATCGTCCCGGAGGAGGACACATGTCGAATATCCCGGCACCTATCGATGCGGCCACCACGCCCGAGTGGGCGGCGCTCCAGCGCCACCACGACGAGCTGGACATCAACCTCAAGAAGTGGTTCGCCGACGACCCCAAGCGCGTCGAGAAGCTCTCCTTCGACCTTGCCGACCTGCACTTTGACCTTTCCAAGAACCTCGTCACCGACGAGACCGTCAAGCTGCTCGTGAACCTCGGCCGTGCCGTCAGGCTCGAGGAGCGCCGCGACGCCATGTACGCCGGCGAGCACATCAACACCACCGAGGACCGTGCCGTCCTCCACACGGCACTGCGCCGTCCCAAGAGTGACGAGGGCAAGTACGTCGTTGACGGCCAGGATACCGTGGCCGACGTCCACGAGGTGCTCGACCGCATGTACGCCTTTGCCAACAAGGTGCGCTCGGGCGAGTGGAAGGGCGTGACCGGCAAGGCCATCAAGCACGTCATGAGCATCGGCATCGGCGGCTCCGACCTGGGCCCCAACATGGCCTATGAGGCGCTCAGGCCCTACGCCGACGCCGGTATCGACTGCCGCTACGTCTCCAACATCGACCCCAACGACATGGCCGAGAAGGTCAAGGGCCTCGACCCCGAGACCACGCTCGTGATCATCGTCTCCAAGACCTTCACCACGCTCGAGACCATCACCAACGCGCGCGAGGCCAAGACATGGCTGCTCAAGAGCCTGCGCGCAGCCGGCGCCATCGACGGCTCGGCCGGTCAGGATGCCGACGCGATCCGCCACCACTTCGTGGCCGTCTCCACGGCGCTCGACCTCGTCGAGGAGTTCGGCATCGACCCGGAGAACGCCTTCGGCTTCTGGAACTGGGTCGGCGGTCGCTACTCGGTCGACTCCGCCGTGGGCCTGTCGCTCATCATCGCGTTTGGCCCCGAGCGCTTCGAGGAGTTCCTCGCCGGCTTCCACGAGGTTGATGACTACTTCAAGAGCACGCCGCTCGAGGAGAACGTCGTGGCGCTGATGGGCCTCATCAACGTCTGGTACGTCAACTTCTTCGGCATGGGCAGCCATGCGGTGCTGCCGTACAACCAGTACCTGCACCGCTTCCCGGCCTACCTGCAGCAGCTCACGATGGAGTCCAACGGCAAGAGCACGCGCTGGGACGGCACGCCGGTCACCACGGGCACCGGCGAGGTCTTCTGGGGCGAGGCCGGCACGAACGGCCAGCACGCGTTCTACCAGCTGATTCACCAGGGTACGCGCGCCATCCCGGCCGACTTCATCGCCTTCGTGAACACCGCCAACCCCACCAAGGACGGTGACCAGGATGTGCACGAGCTGTTCCTGGGCAACTTCCTGGCGCAGACCAAGGCACTGGCCTTTGGCAAGACGGCCGACGAGGTGCGTGCCGAGGGCACGGCCGAGTGGATGGTGCCGGCCCGCTGCTTCGAGGGCAACCGTCCGACCACCTCGATCTTTGGCGAGGCGCTGACGCCTAAGGCGCTGGGTGAGCTCATCGCGCTGTACGAGCACATCGTGTTCGTCGAGGGCACGGTCTGGGGGCTCGACTCGTACGACCAGTGGGGCGTCGAGCTGGGCAAGCAGCTGGCCAAGCAGATCACGCCCGCGTTTCACGACGACGAGGCGCTGGCCAAGCAGGACGCCAGTACGCAGGCGCTCATCGCGTTCTACCGCGCTCGCCGCAAGTAGGGATTGGGCGCTGCGGCGCGGCCGTACGCTGCGGTGATTCCCAAGCCGCGTGAAGCATGCGGCATTGCGAGCACAAAAGGCCGCCGGTCGTCCATCCGGACGCC
>NZ_CAAKOQ010000003.1 GCF_901212675.1 Olsenella uli | reverse complement strand
TGCAGAACGAACACGTCCCCAACTGCACCAATTGCACCAATTGCACCCCGGCTATGCCACGGTGCCGATGGCGAGGGCGAGCTGGGCGGGGTCCACCTGCTGGTAGGTCCCGGCTGCGTCGGAGGCCTCCGCCGTGGGCACCTCCACGACCGAATCGGCCGAGATGCCGGCCGAGGCCGCGCGCCGCCCAATGTCGAGCAGCCCCTGCGCGTCGAGGTCGGACATCACGATGCCGTCGAGCAGCCTGGTGGCGCTGCGCTTGAGCGCAGACGCGCCGCTCTGGGCCGCCTCCATGAACGCGCCCCAGCCCGACTCGGTCATGACCACGATGTGGCTCACCGGCACCACGCCGGCCGCCAGCTGCGAGGTCACGCCCTTGGCGCCGCCCGATGCATAGACCGAGGCCAGCGAGGCCGTGGCCGTTCCCACGCGCGCGTCCACCGGCACGCTTACCAGCGCGGCCTTCTCCTGCGTGTCGTCGATCGCGGCGAGGTTTAGCCCCGTGAGGGTCTTCTCGTCATCGTCGGCCGTGACGAGGAACGCCACGACCTCCACCGTGTCGCCCGTGGGCGTGACGCCGGCAGCCTCGGCCACCTGCGCGATGGCGTCGGGCGAGACGGTCGCCGCCGCGATGGCATCGCTCAGCTTGGAGCTGCCCAGTTTGGAGTGCTCGTTGGCGAGCCGCCAGAGGTGGGTCACGAGCAGGGCCACCGACACGAACACGACCGCAATCACCGCCGCGGCGATGACGTTGCGATTGGCGGAGAGCTTGGGCACGTCCGGTCGCTCGTACATGGTGACCTCCTTGGGCGGTGCGGGGCAGCCGGGACGAGCGCGGACGAGACGGTCATGGCCAGGCTGCGCATTCGCTCCTCGGTCTGCCATCTGGCGCGTCTCCGCCCCCGCCTCGCCGCTCACAGCCAGGGACTCAGCAGGTTTGGGGGATAGTCTACCCCCACGAAGGTGAGGCCCTTGGCAGGGGCGCAGGGACCGGCGGCTTTTCGGTCGTGAGCGGCAAGGACGTCGGCCACCCAGGACGGGTCGCGGTGCCCCCGGCCCACCTCCACGAGCGTGCCGGCGATGGTGCGCACCATCGAGTGGAGAAACGCGTTGCCCGTGACGTCGATACAGGTGACGCTCTCGCCGCACTCGTCCTGCTCGCGCACGTCGAGCGCCATGACGCAGCGGTGCGTGGGCTTGCCCTCGGCCGAGGTGGCCTTGCAGAAGCTCTTGAAGTCGTGCTCGCCGAGGAGGCACGCGGCACCGGCGCGCATGGCGTCCACGTCCAGCTGGCTGCGAAGCCACCAGGCGTGGTCCCACGCCAGCACGGGCCGGGCCTCCCCCGCCACGATTCGGTAGCGGTAGCTGCGGGAGCTTGCGTCGAAGCGCGCGGAGAAGCCCGCGGGTGCGCGGAGGAGCGCGCGGGGCGAGACGTCGTCGGGGGTGAGCGCGGAGAGGCCGCGCAGGAGGCCGCGGCCCGGGCGGGCGAGCTCGGGGGCGGTCGCGGGGACGCTCACGTACTGGGCAAGCGCGTGCACGCCGGCATCGGTACGGCCGGCGCAGGTGAGGTCGATGGGACGGCGCAGGAGCGTCTCGAGCGCGCGGGTCACCTCGCCCGCCACGGTACGCTGGCCCGGCTGAGCGGCAAAGCCCGAGAAGCCCGCGCCGCGGTAGCCCAGCTCGAGGACGAGCGCGCCGTCGAGGGCCGCGGGGTCTGCTGCGCGATCGGCGATGGTGGGGCGGGCGGGGCGGCCGGGGGCGACGGCACCGGCATCTGGCTGGACGGCGGGGCGGTTATCGGATTCACAGGCTGTCATGGGGACTCCTAAAGCAGCGCGCAGACGAGGCAACCGATGGCCACGGCCGCAAGAACCAGCAGGTCAGAGGGGCGCATCGGGCGCGTAAGCCGCGTGCGACCCCTCCCACGATAGCAGCGCTCGGCCATGGCCTGGGCGAGGTCGTCGGCCCGGCGGAAGAGCGCCACCACGAGCGGGGCGAGCACCGAGAGCCAGCGCCGCACACGCGCGGACACCGAGCCCTGGGCAAAGTCGACGCCGCGGGCGCGCTGCGCGTCTCGGATGCGCACGAGCTCCTCGGCCGTGAGCGGGATGAAGCGCAGGGCGATCGACACCGTCATGGCGATGTCGCCCACCGGCACGCCGAGGCGGCTGAGCGGGGCCATGAGGCTCGTGAGGGCGTCGGCCACGGCCGTGGAGCTCGTGGTTGCGCTGAGCACGAGGGCCGCGAACACGAGCACGGCGATACGGCCGACGGCGAGCGCCCCGCGCGCGAGGCCCGGGTAGCTGATGCCGAGCGGGCCCACAAGGGTGAGGCTTGCCGTGCCGTCGGCCACGAACGCATTGGCGAGCAGGGAGAACGCGAGGATGATGGCCGTGGGGCGCAGGCCCTGGGCAAGCTCTCGGGCGGATAGTCCGCCGAGGTGGGCGGCTGCGAGAACGGCCGCGGCCATGGCCGCGAGCGCCACCGGGCTGGAGGCCGCGAACAGCGCCACGGTGACGGCGAGCAGGCAGGCAAGCTTCACGCGGGCGTCGAGGTGGTGGAGGGGCGTATCTTTCGGGCGATAGCTGCCCAACAGCGGCGACCGCTGGACACGGGTAGCAGTGGCAGGGACGGGGGTGGCAGCGGCATTGGAGGCGGCAGGGGTGGCCTCTCCAAGGCCGTCCTCTCTCGCGTTCGTCTCGTTTTTATCAGTTAACTGCCCGTTTTTGGCCAGTTTACTGATAATAACGGGACTAACTTGCGTGGAGGTGGATGGGTGCATGGCGACGTCGGGCGCCTGGCCGGCCGACTGGAACGTGGGGCTCACGGCCGGGGCGGGAGCGCGGTCGGACAGGTGCGCGAGAATGGCCACCTCGAGCGGGGGCTGCATGCCGGCGGCCGCGAAGGGAGCCGTATCGCCGCGCAGCTGGGTCGCCGGGCCATGCCAGGCCACGCAACCGCTCGCGAGCAGCACGACGTCGTCTACCACGCGGAGCCACTCGCCCACGTCATGGCTGATGACGACGGCGGCCGCCCCAGCCGCGGCCAAGCGGCGAACCACGGCGTGCAGCTGGTCGCGACCCTCGGCGTCGAGGCCGTTCGTAGGTTCGTCGAGCACATACGCGCCGGGTCGCATGGCCACGACACCAGCAAGTGCCACGCGTCGCCGCTGTCCGCCCGAAAGGGCAAAGGGCGAGCGTCCCCAAAGCACCTCGTCCACGCCAAGGCTCCGCAGGGCCTCCCGGGCGCGCGCATCCGCCTCGTCCGTGGCGGCACCAAGGTTGCGCGGGCCAAAGGCCACGTCGTCAAGCACGGTGTCGCAGAACAGCTGGTTCTCGGCTCGCTGCTGACAGAGACCCACCATGCCGGGCCGAACGGGCGAGTCGCCCAGCCGTGCCTCGCCGGCGTCGGTTTCCAGCACGCCCGCAAGCACGCCCGCAAGCGTCGACTTGCCCGAGCCGGACCGTCCGGAGACGAGCAGCACGCGGCCGGGCGCGGCGGTCACGGTCGCGCCGTCGAGCGCGGCCGTGCCCTCGAAACGGACGGCCACGTCGCGAGCGACCAGCGAAGAGGTATGGGACGAGATCTCGCGTATCGGCTCAGACGCCTCACCGAGACGCCCGCCACCGAGAGCCTCACGCGCCTCACCAGCGAAGCCATCATCCTCGATAGCGCCAATGAGCCGACTCGCATCCAGCGACGGCCCGAACAGGAATCCGTCTCGCGACAGACGGCATAACAGCTCGCCGAGCGGCACGCGTCCCAGCCCGGCCCGCCGCACGACCTCCGCATCGCCGAAGAACTCACCCGGCGTGCCGGCCCACGAGATGCGTCCATCCGCCATGAGCACAACGCGGTCGGCGGCAGCCATCTCCTCCACGTCATGCGTGACGAGCAGCACGCCGACGCCCCCGGAGACGGCCCGGCGCACGATGGCCCGCACGTCCGTACGAGCGGAGGCGTCGAGCTGCGACGTCACCTCGTCGAGCGCGAGGTAGACGGGTCGCATGGCGAGCACGCCAGCCAGCGCGACGCGCTGCAGCTCCCCGCCGGAGAGCTCTGAGACAGCACGCCCTTCGAAGCCCGCAAGCCCGCAGGCCACAAGCACCTTGGTCACGCGCGAGCGAATCTCCGCCTCGGGAAGGCCGAGGCTGCAGGGGCCAAAGGCTACGTCGTCAAAGACGACAGGCGCCACCAGCTGGCTTTCGGGATCCTGCCGCACGAAGCCGACCGCCCGGTGGAGCTCAGCCGACGTGGCGACCTTGCCGTCGAGCAGCACGGATCCGAAATCGAGCCGCACCGTGCCACAGAGCGCCCGCGCAAGCGTCGACTTACCCGCGCCGTTGGGACCCACAAGGCAGACAAGCTCGCCAGGGGCCACGTCAAGGGAGGCACCGTCAAGCACCGGCTGCCGTTCGCCGGCAGGCGCGCCACCGTCCGCCTGGGGAGACACCATATACGCATAGCGGGCATCGGAAAGCTGCAGCAAGGGCCCTCCCCCTCTTCTCGAGCTCATGCACGGGCGCGCCATCGGTCACGCATGCAAGCATGACAGAAGAGACCGAGCACGGTCGCCGGCAGCCAAGTCGCCAGGCATCGCGTCGGACAGGCCTCCCACACAAGAAAGGGGCCCGGCCAAAGCCGAGCCCCTTGCGACATTACGCGTTGTTCCAAGCAGTCGGCGCGAGTTACTCGGCCTTCTCCTCGGTGGTCTCCTCGGCCTTGGGGGCCTCCTCAGCGGGAGCCTCCTCGGCGGGGGCAGCCTCGACCTTCTTGACCTCGGTCTTGGCGGCCTTGGCCTTGGGCTGGACCGGCTCGGTAACGACCTCGATGATCGCGATCTCGGCGTTGTCGCCCTTGCGGGGACCGAGCTTCATGATGCGGGTGTAACCGCCGTTGCGGTCGGCCCACATGCCCTGGGAAGCCTTCTCGAAGACCTCGCGGACGAGCTCCTTGTCGCCAAGCTTGGCGATGGCGAGGCGACGGGAGTGCAAGTCGCCCTTCTTGGCCCAGGTGATGATGCGGTCGACGTCGCCACGGATGGCCTTGGCGCGCGGCAGCGTCGTCTTGATGCGGTCGTTGGCAAGCAGCGCCTGGACAAGGCTCTTCTTCATAGCCTTGGTGTGGCTGGCGTCCGTGCCAAGCTTCATCCCGCTCTTCTTGTAGTGCCTCATAGTCTCTTACTCCTATGCGAATCTGCGTCGGCGGCTAGGCCTTAAAGCTCAGACCCATCGACTCGAGCTTGTCCTTGACTTCCTCGATCGACTTGACGCCGAAGTTGCGAATGTTGAGCAGGTCGTTCTCGGAGAACTCCACCAGCTGGCGAACGGAGTGGATGCCGGCGCGCTTCAGGCAGTTGTAGGAGCGCACGGACAGGTCCAGGTCCTCGATCTGCTTGTCGAGCTCGGAGTTGTCGTCGGTCTGGCCGGCGGCAAAGATGGACGGCTCCTCGGTCTGCTCGTTCTCGTCGGCCAGGGCCATGAAGGCACCCATGTGCTGGTCGATGATGTTGGCAGCCTCGACGACGGCCTCGCGCGGCGTGACACCGCCGTTGGTCTCGACCTCGAGGACGAGACGGTCGTAGTCGGTGTGCTGGCCGACGCGGCAGGGCTCGACGGCCTTGGCGCAGCGGCGCACGGGCGAAAAGAGCGAGTCCACGTGGATGAGCCCGATGGGATCGTCCTCGCGCTCGTTGTCCTCGCCGGAGACGTAGCCGCGGCCGGTGCCGATACGCATCGACATCGTGAGGTGCGCGCTCTCGCCGAGGGTGCAAATCACGTGGTCGGTGTTCACGAGCTGGAACTCGGCGGGAATGTCGAAGTCGCCGCCCGTAACCGTGGCCGGACCGTCGATGGAAATCGAGGCCGAAGCCTCCGAACCGGTGCCCATGTTCCTGAACGCAAGACCCTTGACGTTGAGCACGATGTCGGTGACGTCCTCGTAGACGCCCTCGACCGTGGTGAACTCGTGCTGCACGCCGTCGATCTGGATGGCCTCCACAGCGGCGCCCTCGAGCGAGGAGAGCAGCACGCGACGGAGGGAGTTGCCCAGGGTGTCGCCATAGCCGTGCTCAAGCGGCTCGACAATCACGCGGGCAACGTTTTCGCTGACCTCATCTACCGACACGTTGGGTCGGATGAAATCGGACATACAAACCTCCAACCGAGTCGACTACTTGGAGTAGAGCTCGACGATGAGCTGGGCATCGATGTCGAGGTCGATCTGGTCGCGCGAGGGGAGCTGAAGGACGGTGCCCTGGAGCTTCTCGATGTCGACCTCAAGCCAGGCCGGAACGGCCATGTGCTCGGAGGAGATGAGGGCCTCCTTGATGGGAAGCAGGTCCTTGTACTTGGCGCCCACGGCCACGACGTCGCCACTCTTGACACGGTAGGAGGGGATGTCGACGCGCCTGCCGTTCACGGTGATGTGGCCATGACGGACGGTCTGGCGGGCCTCCTTGCGGGTGCGGGCAAAGCCGAGACGGAAGACCACGTTGTCAAGGCGGGTCTCGAGGATGGTCATCAGGTTGTCACCGGTGATGCCCTCGAGCTTAAGAGCCTTGTTATAGTAGCTGCGAAACTGCTTCTCGAGCACGCCGTAGATGAACTTGGCCTTCTGCTTCTCGCGGAGCTGACGGCCGTACTCGCTCTCCTGGCGGCGCTGACGCTTGGGCTGGCGGTTCGACTTCTTGTTGATGCCCATCACGATCGGGTCGATGTCGAGCGCGCGGCACCTCTTAAGGACAGGAGTCCTATCCACTGCCATAGTTAGATTCCTTCCTTACCTACACGCGGCGACGCTTGCACGGACGGCAACCGTTGTGCGCGATGGGGGTCTTGTCCTGGATGCTCGCGACCTCGAGGCCAGCGGCCTGCAGCGAGCGGATAGCCGTCTCGCGACCCGAGCCCGGGCCCTTCACGAAGACGGACACCTTGTGGACGCCGTGCTCCATGGCCTCCTTGGCGCACGCCTCGGCAGCCATCTGGGCGGCGAACGGCGTGGACTTGCGGGAGCCCTTGAAGCCGACCATACCGGCGGAGCGCCAGGAGATCACGTTGCCCTGGGGGTCGGTGATCGAGATGATCGTGTTGTTGAACGTGCTCTTGATGTGAGCCTGACCGACGGAGATGTTCTTGCGGTCGGCGCGCTTGATGCGTCCGCGGGTCTGGACGCCCTTCTTGGCAGTAGCCATGTGTCAGTCTCCCCTACTTCTTCTTCTTGCCGCCGACCTGACGCTTCTTGCCCTTGCGGGTGCGAGCGTTGGTGTGCGTGCGCTGACCGCGAACGGGGAGGCCCTTGCGGTGACGGAGGCCACGGTAGCAGCCAATCTCCATCAGGCGGGCGATGTTCTGGCGGGTCTCGCGGCGGAGGTCGCCCTCGACCGTGTAGTTGGCATCGATGTAGTCACGGATCTTGGTGACCTCGTCCTCAGTGAGGTCGCGGACACGCGTGCTGGGGTCAATGCCGGTCTCGGCGCAGATCTTGGAGGCTGCGGTGCGGCCGATGCCGAAGATATAGGTAAGTCCGATCTCGACGCGCTTCTCGCGCGGGAGGTCGACGCCATTGATACGGGCCAACTTGGTGCTCCTCTCCTAGCCCTGACGCTGCTTGTGGCGCGGGTTCTCGCAAATCACGTACACCGTGCCATGGCGACGGATGATCTTGCACTTGTCGCACATCTTCTTGACCGAAGGACGTACTTTCATCGTTCTTCCTCTCGGTGTTGCTTTACGAACCTATATGAACGCCCAGCCGCTGGCGTGAATATCCCAGGCTGAGTCCGCATGCCTCCCGCAGCACGCGGCGTTTTGGACAGAGCAGACAAGACGCCCGGATGTAGGAGCCGTCCGGGTGCCCTGCGAGCCATGCCCGCGTGCGGGTCGCGCCTACTTGTAGCGGTAGGTGATGCGGCCGCGCTGGAGGTCGTACGGGGAAATCTCGACGACGACCTTGTCGCCGGGGAGGATGCGGATGTAGTTCATCCGGATCTTCCCGGAGATGGTGCAGAGAATGGTGTGGCCATTCTCGAGCTCGACGTTGAACATCGCGTTAGGCAGCGGCTCGATGACGTTGCCCTCGAGCTCGATTGCGTCCTGTTTACTCAATGCTGCTACCTTCTCCTCAGACCCCAACACAGCAGCTAGACATCATACCGAAAAACCCGTGCACCGTCTAGGTGACGCGGGTTCTACACATTTTGTTGGCTGGGGAGGGCAGCATAGGACTGCGTTCGGGGTCACTTTCGCTTCGCGAAAATCGCTTAGCCCCTCACTTCGTCCTATGCCGCCCTCCCCTGCGGAGTCGGTGCTGAGAACCCGCGTGGCCGGCGCGCGGGTTGGGCTTCTGACCTTCTTTATGCCTCTTGGGAGGGGGTTGGGGCCGGGGTTAGGGCTTCGCCGCCTTGCATGGGGCACCAGGGGCCTTCCTCGTCGGCGGTGAGGATCACGGGCCCGTCGTTGGTGATGGCGAGGGTGTTCTCGTAGTGGGCGGCGGTGCCTCCGTCTTTGGTCACGACGGTCCAGCGGTTGGGAAGGACGCGGCTCTCGTAGCCCTTGAGGCAGATCATAGGCTCAATCGCGATGACCATGCCAGCCTGGAGCCTGACGCCGCGGCCGGGCTTGCCGTAGTTGGGGACGTTGGGCTCCTCGTGCATCTCGTGGCCCACGCCGTGGCCCACGTAGTCGCGGACCACCGAATAGCCATTGGCCTCGGCAAGTGTCTGCACGGCGTGGCCGATGTCACCCACGCGGTTGCCAGGGACGGCCTGCTCGATGCCGGCCTTGAGGCAATCGCGCGTGATCTCGCAGAGGCCCTTGTCGGCCGTGCTGGGCGTGCCGCAGAAGAAGGTCCAGGCGTTGTCGCCCACCCAGCCGTTCACGACGACACCCGTGTCGATGGACACGATGTCGCCGTCCTGCAGGACGCGCGCGGCGGTGGGGATGCCGTGGACGACCTCGTCATTGATGGAGCAGCAGATGGAGGCGGGAAATCCGCCGTAGCCCTTGAAGGCCGGCTTGCCGCCGTGCATGCGGATGATGCTCTCGGCGACGCGGTCGAGCTCGAGGGTCTCGACGCCCGGGCGAATCATGGTGCCCACATGGCGAAGCACGAGCTTGGAGAGGGCGCCCGCCGGCTTCATGCCCTCGATCTCGGCTGCCGTCTTGATCTTGATCATAGTGCCAGGAGCTCCTTGACGTCATTGTAGACGTCGTCGACCGGACGGTCGCCGTCAACGACCTTGAGCAGGCCCTTGCCGCGGTAGTACTCAACAAGCGGCGAGGTCTGGGTCTCGTACACGTCGAGGCGCTTCTGGATCGTCTCGGGCTTGTCGTCGTCGCGCTGGTACATCTCGCCACCGCAGGCGGGGCACTTGTCCACGCCAGCTGGGGCGGTGTAGCCGCAGTCGCGGCAGGTGCGGCGCGAGGAGAGGCGCTTCACGATGACCCCGGCCTTGACGTCGACGAGCAGCGCCGCGTCGAGGTTGCGGCCCATCTCGGAGAGGGCAGAGTCGAGCGTGACGGCCTGGGCGGTGTTGCGCGGGAAGCCGTCGAGGATGAAGCCCTTCTGGGTGTCGTCGTCAGCGAGGCGCTCGGTCACGAGATCGACGACGAGCTTGTCGGGGACGAGCTTGCCCTCGTCCATATAGGACTTGGCCTTGACGCCGAGCTTGGTGCCGGCCTTTACCGCGGCGCGGAGCAGGTCGCCCGTGGAGATGTGGGCGAAGCCGTAGTCCTCGACGAGCTTCTGCGCCTGCGTGCCCTTGCCGGCACCGGGCGCTCCGAGCAGCACGATGTTCATGTTGGGTCCCCTCTCGGTATGCATTGCTTGCTATGGCCGCCAGGCGGCCACTCTTCACTAGGTAGAGCCTACCGCACACGCGTGACGTCCGCACGGAGGAAATCGCTCAGCTAGCTTTGGCCGGAGTTGGCAGGAGGATGCGGACAAAAACTTGGACCGGCACCACCGCCATCCAACACAAAAGGGGCCGAGACCCGAAGGTCCCGGCCCCTTGATGGCTCAGGTAAGCGAGAGCGCCGCTACTTGATGAAGAGGCTCTCGTAGTTGGTGGTCTTGAGCTGGCTCTCGAGCTGAGAGATCGTGTCGAGAGCCACACCGACCATGATGAGGATCGACGTGCCGCCAAATGCCTGGATGAGCGAGTTGCTCGTGAACGTGAACAGGATCGACGGAACCACGGCGATGATGGCCAAGAACAGCGAACCGGGCAGCGTGATGTGGTTGAGCACGTTCTTGATGTAGGCCGCAGTGGCCGCCCCCGGGCGAACGCCGGGAATGAACCCGCCCTGCTTGCGAAGCGTATCGGCCGTCTCGTCGGGGTTGAACACCATCGACGTGTAAAAGTACGCAAACGCGACGATGAGGCCGACCGAGAGGACCCAGTTCAGCCAGCCGGTGCTCACCGCGTTGGCGAAGGCGGTCATCCAACCCACCGTGGGGAAGAACACCGCGAGCTGCGCGGGGAAGTACAGGATGGCACTCGCGAAGATGATGGGGATGACGCCGGCCGTGTTGACCTTGATGGGCAGGTACGTGGCCTGACCACCCATGATGCGACGACCCACCACGCGCTTGGCGTACTGCACCGGGATGCGGCGCTGGCCACGCTCGATGTAGACGATGAACGGCACGACCGCGAGGATGACCACGACCACCAGCACCGTGAGGATGATGCCGTTGGAGGAGGTCTGTAGCGACTGGATGATCGACGTGGGCAGGCCCGCCATGATGTTGGCAAAGATGATGAGGCTCATGCCGTTTCCGATGCCGCGCTGGGTAATGACCTCGCCCATCCACATGATGAGGATGGCGCCCGCAAGCATGGACACCACGACGACGATGTCCATGAGGACCTCGGGGAAGCCCGCCTGCGAGAAGTCGATACCGAAACTCTTGCTCTTGAACAGGAAGAGGTAGCCCACGGAGTTCAGCAGGGCCAGGCCAACGGTGAGGTAGCGCGTGTACTGCGTCACCTTGCGCTGGCCCGCCTCGCCCTCGCGCGCAAGCGTTCCGAGGCTCGGCACAACGGCCTGGAGCATCTGCATGATGATCTGGGCCGTGATGTAGGGCATGATGCCGAGGCAGAACACCGACACGCGAGACAGGGCGCCACCGCTGAACAGGTTGAGGACGGCAATGGCGCTGTTTGCGCTGGAGCTCGACTGATATGCCGAGAGCATCCCCTGGAAGGGGATGCCCGGCACGGGGACATATGCCCCGATCCTGTACAGCACGAGGATGCCCACCGTGAGCAGGATCTTATCCCGAAGCTCCTTCACGCGAAACGCGTTGAGGATGCCTTTTAGCACGGGAGCTCGACCTTTCCACCGGCGGCCTCAATCTTGGCCTTGGCAGACGCAGAGACCTTGTCGACCTTGACGGTGAGCTTCTTGGTGATCTCGCCGTCACCAAGAACCTTGATGGGCTCGTAGGCGTACTTCACGATGCCCTTGGCGAGCAGACTCGGGCAGTCGACGACGTCACCGTCGGCGAAGTAGGCGTCGAGGCGAGCGACGTTCACGGGCACGTACTCGACGCGGTTGCGGTTGTTGAAGCCGGGGAGCTTCGGGAGACGCATCGCGAGCGGCGTCTGGCCGCCCTCGAAGCCGGCGCCCTTCTGCTTGCCGGCACGGGAGCCAGCGCCCTTGGTGCCGCGGCCGGCCGTGGTGCCGTAGCCGGAGGAGTTGCCGCGCCCGATGCGCTTGCGGGCCTTCTTGGCGCCCTCAGCAGGACGCAGATCGTTGAGCTGCATTGGTGTGACTCCTAGTTCTCTTCCACGGTGACGAGGTGCTTGACCTTGAAGATCATCCCGCGGATGCTCTCGTTGTCAGGCTGCTCGACGACGCTGTTGACCTTGTGGAGTCCCAGGGCGCGGACGGTGGCCGTCTGGTCCTTCTTGACGCCACAAATCGGGCTCTTCACGAGCTTGATCGTGAGGGTCTTCGCCATGGCTAGTTCTCCTTCCCGACGAACATCTCAGCGACGGTGAGGCCGCGACGCTCGGCGGTCTCCTCGGGGCTGGAGAGCTGCTTCAGGGCCTCGGCAGCGGCCTTGATGATGTTGAGGCCGTTGCTGCTGCCCATGGACTTGGACAGGACGTTCTTGATGCCAGCGAGCTCGAAGAGCGGGCGAATGGGGCCGCCGGCGATGACGCCGGTACCCTCAATGGCCGGCTTGATGAGCACTCGACCGGCACCAAACTCGCCGAGGACGTCGTGGGGCACAGAGCCGGTCTCGGTGACGGGCACCTTGAACATGTTCTTTTTGGCGTTGTCCGAGGCCTTCTGGATGGCCAGGGGCACCTCGGCGGACTTGCCCATGCCAAGGCCCACGTTGCCCTTGCCGTCGCCCACGACCACGAGGGCCACGAGAGACATGCGGCGGCCGCCCTTGACGGTCTTGGAGACGCGGTGAATGTAGACAACGCGCTCCTGGAGCTCGGAGGCGTCGCGCTGCTGCTTTTGGTTACGAGCCATTACAGATACCTCCTAGAACTTCAGGCCCGCGGAGCGGGCACCGTCAGCGAGAGCCTTCACGCGGCCGTGGTAGATGCGACCACCGCGGTCGAACGTGACCTCGGTGATGCCCTTCTCGAGAGCACGCTTGCCCACGAGCTCGCCCACGATCTCGGCGGCCTCCTTGTTGGAACCCAGCTTGCCGGTGGCGCGGAACTCAGGGTCGAGGGTCGACGCAGTGCAAATCGTCTTAGCGTCGACGTCGTCGATGACCTGGGCATAGATGTTGGCGTTGGTACGGTGCACGGAGAGGCGCGGACGCTTGGCAGTGCCGCAGATCTTCGAGCGGACGCGGCGCTCGCGGCGCTTGAGGCCCGCGCGCTTTGCCTGATGCTTGTCCATAAGAATTCTCCTTGGTCACGCCGCCACCTGACAGGGTGACGGACTTCGTATGACGTGGACGTTTGGCGCTACTTGGCGGCCTTGCCGAGCTTCCTGCGGATGTGCTCGCCCATGTAGTGGATGCCCTTGCCCTTGTACGGCTCGGGCGGACGCTTCATGCGGATCTCGGCGGCAACCTGGCCAACCTGCTCCTTGGAGATGCCCTTCACAATGATGTGCGTGTTGTCGGGGCACTCGAAGGAGATGTCGTCCGGCGCCTCGAAGATGACGGGGTGCGAGTAACCAAGGGAGAGGTCGAGGTTCTTGCCCTTGAGCGCGACACGGTAGCCGACGCCGGTGAGCTCGAGCTGCTTGCTGAAGCCCTCGGAGACGCCGACGACCATGTTGTGGAGCAGCGTGCGGGTAAGGCCGTGCTGGGCGTTGGCCTCGCGTGACTCGTCGTTGACGGTGACGAGGAGTTCCTCGCCCTCCTCAGCGATGGTCACGAGGTCGGAGAACGAGCGGTCAAGCTCGCCCTTGGGGCCCTTGACGTGCACGTGGTTGCCATTGACTGTCACAGTGACTCCGGCGGGAATCTGGACAGGCTTCTTGCCGATGCGGGACATGGTGTCTCCTTTCCTATCCTGCCGTGAGTTACCAGATGTAGGCGATGACCTCGCCGCCGACGCCGAGCTTGCGGGCGTCGCGGTCGCACATCATGCCCTTGGAGGTGGAGATGACGGCAGTGCCCAGGCCACCGAGGACGCGCGGAAGGTCCTCGGCCTTGGAGTAGATGCGCAGGCCGGGCTTGGAGATGCGCTTGATGCCGCGGATGACGCGGGCGTGGCGCATGCCGTACTTGAGGCTGACGGTCAGGGTCTTCTGGGGCTTGGTGTCCTCGACGGCATAGCCCTCGATGTAGCCCTCCTCCGAGATGACTCGGGCGACCTCGACCAGCACCTTGCTGGACGGCATGGTGACGGTATCCTTGCCGGCGGTATTGCCGTTGCGGATGCGCGTCAGCATGTCTGCAATGGGATCGGTAACGTTCATTGGGATTCTCCTTCGTTAGGGATGAACCTCTGCGTCCGGTTCACCTGGACCCATGGCCGAGGCGCCTGGACGGGAGTCTTCCTTTTGTCCTGGAGTGGAGGGTTGCCCCTACCAGCTCGCCTTGCGGACGCCGGGAAGCTCGCCTTTGCTCGCGAGCTCGCGGAAGCACACACGGCACAGGCCGAACTTGCGATAGACGCTGTGCGGACGGCCGCAGCGCTGGCAGCGGTTCTGGGTGCGCGTCGAGTACTTCGGCTCACGCTGAGCCTTGACGATCATCGATGTCTTAGCCACAAATCCTCCTTCAGGGAGACGGCCACGCCCTGTGCGTGGCTTTGCCTATACCGCGCAAGCGCGGCACGCCGCCGAGGGGTCCCGGCGGCGGTGGTACCAACTACTTCTTGAACGGGAAGTTGAAGGCGTCGAGCAGGGCCTTGCCCTCCTCATTGGTCTTCGCGGTGGTGACGATGGTGATGTCCATGCCGCGGGTGCGATCGATCTTGTCGAACTCAATCTCCGGGAAGATGAGCTGCTCGGTGACGCCCATGGAGAAGTTGCCACGGCCGTCGAAGCTCTTGGCGGAGATACCGCGGAAGTCGCGGATGCGCGGGATGGCGATGGAGATGAGGCGGTCGAGGAAGTCCCACATGCGGTCGCCGCGCAGCGTCACCTTGGCGCCGATGGGCTGGCCCTCGCGCAGGTGGAAGGTGGCGATGGACTTGCGGGCGCGACGGATGGTGGGCTGCTGGCCGGTGATGGCGCGCAGGTCGGCGACGGCACCGTCGATGGCCTTGGAATCGGTGGCGGCCTCGCCGACGCCCATGTTCACGACGATCTTCTCGATCTGGGGAACGGTCATCGGGTTGGTGTAGCCAAACTGCTTGACAAGCTCGGCGCGGACCTCGTCCTTGTACTTGGTCTTGAGGCGGGGAACGTACTTCTCTTCAGCCATGTTCACTCCTTCTGGGGTTTTAAGCGCGGGGTTGGCGCAGGTCGTGACGCCCACGCATGGGTTCTGCGCGTTGCGTTGGCCGCGGCGTGCGGCCGATGCCCCGTTACTCTCGCGCCTCCTGTGCGGCGGCTAACCGCCAGGAGCCTTCACAGTGCAGCTCACTAGGATATGACAATGACGGCTTGGTTTCCACAACAAGCTAGAGTTTTGCCGTCTGTGGGCAGCTGAGTTCACACAGCATCCACACAGCTCGCCCGCTGTCACATTTCCTTCCGGATGATATGTCACATTCCCGGTTCAAACGCGCCCACATCAAGAGAAGCGGGGCCCGAGGCGCCTGCCCCGAGCCCCGCTTCTCTCGCCTTGTCGCGGCACGATGTGAGCCGCCGGAATCTAGATGCTGTCGAAGAACTCCGCAATGGGTGCCACGTCGTAGAGCGACTTGCCGTCGATGCAGGGCAGGTGGAGCACCTCGTTCACCGTGGGGACAAGCTCCGAGCAGTCGGTGAAGTGGCCCTTGTCGTTGAGCTTGCCGCAATCCTGCACGCGCCAGTAGCCGTCGGTGTGGGTCACGTAGTACGTCTCCTCCCCCACCTTGGCGAACAGCCTTGTCTTGGCGCGGAGATAGCCGTCAAGCTCGTCGGGCGAAATCTCGATCGAATCCTCTGCCATCACTCCCATGGTGACCCCTTTCGTCCTGCCGGACGCACGCGCGCCGACGGATGAGTCGACCACCGGGCGGCGGCCGACAGCGGAAAAGCCCGTTATCTCAGAGTCTCCCAGGCGGCAGGGAAAACGCGCGGCGCACCCGCGAGCGGTCTGATTATTCGCGGAACGGTAGGCGGAGGGCGCGGTGGTCGGCGTTTGTCGTGCTTGCATGACGTCTTTGCGCTCCCGATGCCTCAGTAGCTTGGGTTTGATGTTGGCGAGGGACATACGAGCTGGCTCGGGCGGAAGTGAAGTGAACGCATCGGCTGATGTTGGGAGTGATGACAGTGATGGAAAACGTCGGAGGTTATGGGCTTGAAGTACGCCGCGTCGTTTGCGGGGCGCATCGGGGAGAGCCGCTTCGCACACAAAAAGCCCCGTCTGCCGGTGGGCAGACGGGGCTTGCTTGGCAACGCGAGCAGGTCGGAGCCGAGAGCCTAGCGCTCGGGCTCGGGGATGACCTCGCCGCTCTTCTTGGCGACGCGCACCTTGGTGCCGTCAGCCTCGATGCGGATGCCGACGCGCGTGGGCTTGTCGGTCTTGGGGTCGATGAGGGCAACGTTGGAGACGTCGATCGGCATCTCCTTGTTGACGAAGCCGCCCTGCTGGTTCTCTTGCGTCGGGCGCTGGGCCTTCTTGGCAACAGCGACGCCCTCGACGACGACCTTGCCCTCACGCGGAAGAGCACGCACGACCAGGCCGCGCTTGCCCTTGTCCTTGCCGGAGATCACCTGAACGGTGTCGCCCTTCTTGATCTTCATCTTAGCCATGGTGGCAACTCCTTACAGCGTCTCGGGCGCGAGCGAGACGATCTTCATGTACTTGTGATCGCGCAGCTCACGGGCGACGGGCCCAAAGATACGGGTGCCCTTGGGGTTACCGTCCTTGTCGATCAGGACGCAGGCGTTCTGATCGAACTTGATGTAGCTGCCGTCCTTGCGACGGTTCTCCTTGACGGTGCGCACGACGACGCAACGCACGACGTCGCCCTTCTTGACGGCAGCACCCGGGGTGGCCTCCTGCACGGCACCGATGATGACGTCGGCAAGGCCGGCGTAGCGGCGCTTGGAGCCGCCGATGACCTTAATGCACCTCACGCGCTTGGCACCGGAGTTGTCGGCCACGGTGAGCATGGTCTGCATCTGAATCATTGCGAAATCCCTTTCGGAACTGCCGGCTCAGAGGTGCGCCCACTCGAGCGGCGCACGTGGCCGGAATGGCCCTGACGGGCACCGCCAAAAGACGGTGCCGCCAGATGAGGCCTCGGATGTTACTTCGCGGCCTCGACGACCTCGACGACGCGCCAGCGCTTCGTCTTGGACAGGGGACGCGTCTCCATGACCTTGACAGTGTCGCCGAGGTTGCAGACCTCGTTCTCGTCGTGGCAGTGGAGCTTCTTGGTGATGGTGATCATCTTGCCGTACTTGGGGTGACGCTTGCGGTTGTCGATCTTCACCGTGACGGTCTTGGCACCGGAGATGGAGGTGACGACGCCCACGCGCACCTTGCGCTGATTGCGAGCCTCGGTATCGCTCATGTTCTACTCCCTCGACTCTTCTACTTCGCAGACTCGGCTGCGATCTGACGGGCGCGCATCTCGGTCTGGACGCGGGCAATGTCACGCTTGACGGTCTTGACGCGAGCCGTGTTGTCCAGCTGGCTCGTGGCCATCTGGAAACGCAGGTTGAAGAGCTCGGCACGGCCGTCCTCAAGCTTCTTGGTGAGCTCCTCGTCCGAGAGCTCGCGGATGTCGGTCATCTTCATTACTTATCCTCCCCAGCCTGATCGGCGCGGGTGATGATCTTGGTCTTGATGGGCAGCTTGTGCTGGGCGAGACGCAGGGCCTCCTTGGCGGTAGCCTCGTCGACGCCGCCAACCTCGAACATGACGCGGCCGGGCTTGACGACGGCCACCCACTCCTCGGGGTTACCCTTACCCTTGCCCATGCGGGTCTCGGCGGGCTTCTTGGAGACGGGCTTGTCCGGGAAGATCGTGATCCAGACCTTGCCGCCACGCTTCATGTAACGCGTGATGGCGACACGGGCGGCCTCGATCTGGCGGTTGGTGATCCAGTGGGCCTCGAGGGCCTGGATGCCGTACTCGCCAAAGTAGAGCTGGGTATTGCCCTTGGCGTGACCCTTCATGGAGCCACGCTGCACCTTGCGGTGGAGAATTCGCTTAGGAGCCAGCATTAGTTGCCCCTCCTCTCATTGCGGCGACGGGGACGCGAGGAGCCCTCGAGCGACGGCTGCGGCTTAGGCTGGCCGGGGAGCTTCTCGCCGACGTAGATCCAGACCTTCACGCCGCAGGCACCCATCGTGGTGCGAGCGGTGGCCTCGCCGAAGTCGATGCAGGCACGCAGGGTGTGCAGGGGCACGCGACCCTCGCGGTACCACTCGCGGCGACCCATCTCGGCGCCGCCGAGACGACCGGAGCACTGGATGCGGATGCCCTTGGCGCCGGCCTTGCGGGCGGACTGCACGGCCTTGCGCATGGCGCGACGGAAGGCGATGCGCTGCTCGAGCTGCTCGGCGATGGACTGGGCGACGAGGGAGGCGTCGAGCTCGGGGCGCTTGACCTCGATGACGTCGACGTTGATCTGACCCTTGCCGACCTTGGCGATCTTCTCGAGCTCGCCGCGCAGGGCGTCGATCTCGGCGCCCTTCTTGCCGATGACGATGCCCGGGCGAGCGGTGTAGATGGTGACCTTCACCTTGTCGCCGGCACGCTCGATTTCCACGCGGGAGAGGGCGGCGCGCTCGAGGCGCTTGGTCAGGAACTTGCGGATCTCAAGGTCATTGCCGAGCGTGGTGGCGTAGTCCTTGTCGGCGTACCAACGGGAGCGCCAGTTCTCGGTGACACCGAGGCGGAAACCAGTGGGGGAAACCTTCTGACCCATGTGGCTTTACGCCTCCTTTCGGGGAGCGACGGTGACGGTGATGTGGCTCGTGCGCTTGTTGATGCGGCTCGCGGAGCCCTTGGCGCGCGGACGGATGCGCTTGAGCGTGGGGCCCTCGTCCACATAGGCGGCGGCGATGACCAGGTCGTCCGGGCGGATGCCCTTGTTCTGGTACGCGTTGGCCATGGCGGAGCGGAGAACCTTCTCGACGTCGACGGCCACGGCGCGCTCGCAGAACTGAAGCAGCTCGAGGGCGCGGTCAACCGGCTTGTTGCGGATCATGTCGACAACGAGGCGAGCCTTGCGCGGGGCCACGTGCACGTAGCGCGCGGTCGCGGAGACCCAGTTGGGATTGGTGTTCTTCTGTGCCATCTGTTGCTAAACCCCCTAGTTGGCCTTGTGACCGCGGAAGGTGCGGGTGGGGGCGAACTCGCCCAGCTTGTGCCCGACCATGGACTCGGTGATGTACACGGGCACGTGCTTGCGGCCATCGTGGACGGCGATCGTGTGGCCCACCATCTCCGGGAAGATGGTCGAGGAACGCGACCAGGTCTTGATGACCTCCTTCGTACCAGCCTCGTTCTGCGCGGCAACACGCGAAAGGAGGCGAGTCTCCACGAACGGGCCCTTCTTGAGACTTCTGCTCATAGGTGCTTTCTCCTACTTCTCGTGTTACTTCGTCTTGCGACGACGGATGATCAGGCGGTTCGTGGACTTCTTCGGGTCACGCGTCTTCTTGCCCTTGGCCGGCTTGCCCCACGGGGAGACGGACGGACGACCGGAGGTGTGGTTCTTGCCCTCGCCGCCGCCGTGCGGGTGGTCGACCGGGTTCATGACCGTACCGCGGACCGTCGGGCGGATGCCCTTCCAGCGGCTACGGCCGGCCTTGCCGCCCTTGATGTTGGCGTGCTCGGCGTTGCCGACCTCACCGATGGTGGCGCGGCAGGTGATGAGCACGCGGCGCATCTCGGAGGAGGGCATGCGCAGGATGGCGTAGCCACCCTCCTTGCCCATGAGCTGGCAGGAGTTGCCGGCGGAACGGGCGATGGCAGCGCCCTTGCCCGGCTGGAACTCGACGGCGTGCACGAGCGTACCGACGGGAATCTCGGACAGCGGCAGGGTGTTGCCGGGCTTGATGTCGGCGTCGACGCCGGAGACGACGGTGTCGCCCACGGAGAGGCCCTTCGGGCAGAGGATGTAGGCCTTGGCGCCGTCGACGTAGTGCAGGAGCGCGATGCGGGCGGAGCGGTTGGGGTCGTACTCGATGGTAGCGACCTTGGCCGGCACACCGTCCTTGTTGCGCTTGAAGTCGATGATGCGGTACTGACGCTTGTGGCCGCCGCCCTGGTGACGGGTGGTGATGCGGCCGAAGTTGTTGCGGCCGGCCTTCTTGGGCAGCGGCTCGAGCAGCGACTTCTCAGGCTTGTCAGTGGTGATCTCGGCGAAGTCCGAGACCGTCTGCCAACGCCTGCCGGCGCTGGTGGGCTTGAGGTGCTTGACTCCCATGTTGCATTCCCTTTCTTGTTTCCGTTGGCCATCCCGCTCAAGGGATGAGGCCAGCTTCCTGCGGTGACGGCGCCGTGAGCGCGGCCCCTGTCCGCAGCCTGGCCTCGGCGAGATGACGCCGGATTACCACGGTGCCGCGCGTATCCTTAGGCGCGGCGCGGACACGCCCCCGCACGGATGCGGAGGCGATGGTGCCTTAGTCCTCGGCGGACTGCTTGCCGAAGACCTCGATCGTGTCGCCGGGGGCGAGGGTCACGACGGCCTTCTTCCAGGAGCGGGTCATGCCGACCTGGTAGCGGACGCGCTTCCGCTTGGGCTTCACGTTGATGGTGTTGACCTTGAGGACACGGACGCCGAAGAGCTTCTGGATAGCAGCCCTGATCTCCTCCTTGGGCGCGTTCTTGGCGACCTCGAAGGTGTACTTGTTCTCGTTCATGAGGTCGAACGAGCGCTCGGAGACGATCGGGCGGATGATGACTTCGTAAGCGGAGTTCATTTAAGCGAGCACCTCCTCGAGCTTCTTGGCGACCTCGGCGGACAGCAGGAGCGCGGCGTTGTCGATGAGGGCATGCGTGGTGACCTCGCCGACGCCGAGGATGCGGACCGTCTCGACGTTGCGGAAGGACAGGTAGGTGAAGATGTCATCGTCGGGCACGACGACGGTGACGCGCTTGCCCTCGATGCCGAGAGCCTTGAGCAGCGCCACGGCCTGCTTGGTGGAGGGCTTGTCGAAGCCGTAGTTGTCGACGACGACGAGCTCGGAGTCGCGAAGCTTGCCGGAGAGCACGCCACGCATCGCGAGCTTGACCTCCTTGTTGTTCAGGCGACGGTTGTGGGTGCGGGGGGTGGGGCCGAAGGGCACGCCGCCGCCGACCCACTGGGTGGCGCGGATGGAACCCTGGCGGGCACGGCCGGTGCCCTTCTGGCGCCACGGCTTGCGACCGCCGCCGGAGACCTCGGAGCGACCCTTGGTGTCGTGGGTGCCCTGACGGAGGTTGCCGAGCTGAACGGTCACGACCTGGTGGATGACGGGGATGTTCGGCTCAATGCCGAAGACGCTCGAGGACAGCTCGACGGTGCCCGCCGCCTGGCCCTCCGCGTTCTTGATTTCGATCTGGGACATCATGTTCTCCTTGGTAGCCTAAAGGTTTGGGTTGCGTGGGGCCCTTAGGCCATGCGGATCGAGACGAGGCCGTTCTTGCCGCCGGGGACGGCACCCTTGACGAGCATGAGGTTCTGCTCGGCGTCGACACGGACGAGCTTGAGGTTCTTGACCGTCACGCGCTCGGCACCCATGTGGCCGGGCATGTGCAGGCCCTTGCGCACGCGGGAGGGATAGGCGCACTGGCCGATGGAACCGGGCTTGCGCTGGTTGCGGGAGCCGTGCGTGATGGGGCCGCAGGCGAAGTTCCAGCGCTTGATGGTGCCCTGGAAGCCCTTGCCCTTGGAGGTACCGGTGACGTCGACGTTGGAGACCTCGGAGAAGTCGGCCACGGAGACGACGTCGCCCACCTTGTGCTCCTCGCCAGAGGCAACGCGGACCTCGCGGAGGTAGCGCATGGGCTCGACGCCCGCCTTGGCGAAGTGACCCGCCATGGGCTTGTTGAGGCGGGACTTCTTGATGTCGCCGAAGCCGATCTGGACGGCATCGTAGCCGTCAGTGGCCGCGGTCTTGACCTGCGACACGACGCAGGGGCCGGCCTGGATGACCGTGACGGGCACGACGTTGTCGTCCTCGTCAAACACCTGGGTCATCCCGATCTTGCGGCCGAGGATGGTGCTGACCATACACGTTCCTTACCTTCGGTGGTCTTGGGATATGCGGACGTCTTCTGCGCCCGGCCCAGAGGACCACAACCTACCGTGACGCCATGCGGGTGAGGACGTTGGCTGTGAGCTGCGAAACCCTCGCGTTGCCGGCGGACGGCGAGCGTGCTGGCCGCGCCGTCTCGAGCCCGTTCGAGGGATACGCCCGACACCGTGGGTACGGAGTCGACACAGCATGTCCCTAAAAGCACAGCCTTTGAAGTATACGACTTGGTTCGGCGCTCCACAGAGTCTTCAGAGTTGGGATATGGGCACCTTACACAAACGGAACACGGCTCTTGGGCAAGACAAAGAGAAGGCCCCACCTTAATGGAACCTTCTCGGCTGTGTGCGAATTATCTGCGTGCCCTGCTGACGAGTCGCGAAATACCTCTCGAGGCCACGAAGAACGCCAGGAAGGCGACGGCGGCCACCACATGAGCGGTCGGACGCGCGAGAGCTTGCCCGCCGGATTCCCGTCGAATCCGATTGGAAACGATGCGCTCGCAGAGCGCCTATGCGGAGGACGTCATCTAGGATGCCGAGCTCGCCTCATGCGGAACAAAAAAGCGGGGCCCACCTGTTGGTGGGTCCCGCTTCAACGATCGCGAGAGCTGGTGAGTCGACGCTCGCTTAGAGCTTGATCTCGATGTCGACGCCGGCCGGAAGGTCGAGGCGCATGAGGGAGTCGACCGTGGAGCTCGTCGGCTCGAGGATGTCGATGAGGCGCTTGTGCGTGCGCATCTCGAACTGCTCGCGGGAGTCCTTGTCCTTGTGCGGCGAGCGGATGACCGTGTAGAGGTTGCGCTCGGTGGGCAGGGGGATGGGGCCAGACACCTTGGCGCCCGTCTTCTGGGCGGTGTCGACGATGAGCTTCGAGGACTGGTCGACGACCTCGTGATCAAAGCCCTTGAGGCGAATGCGAATCTTCTGGTTAGACACTTGGAACCTCCATCGGCGGGCGTACGCACTGCACGGCGTGCGCCCGGTCGTTACTGTTGGGCTTCGAACCTAGGCGTTTCCGCCAGCCTTGCTGACGATCTCGTCGGCCACGGACTTGGGCACCGGCTCGTAGTCGCTGAACTGCATGGTGTAGCTCGCGCGACCCTGCGTCTGGGAGCGAAGGTCTGTGGCGTAGCCGAACATCTCGCCCAGGGGCACCTTGGCCTTGATGGACGTGGTGCCGTTGCGCTCCTCCATGCCCTGGATCTGGCCACGGCGGGAGTTGAGGTTGCCCATGACGTCGCCGAGGTACTGCTGCGGCGTCTCGACCTCGACGTCCTCGATCGGCTCGAGCAGGACCGGGTCGGACTTCTTGAGGGCGTCCTTGATCGCCATGGAGCCGGCGATCTTGAAGGCGGCCTCGGAGGAGTCGACCTCGTGGTAGGAACCGTCGACCAAGGTCACCTTGATGTCGACGACCGGGAAGCCGGCGACGACACCGCTCTCGAGCGCCTCCTGGATGCCCTTGTCGATCGAGGGGATGTACTCCTTGGGCACGACGCCGCCGACGATGGCGTTGACGAACTCGTAGCCCTTGCCGGACTCCTGCGGCTCCATGTCGATGATGGCGTGACCGTACTGGCCGCGACCACCGGACTGGCGCACGAACTTGCCCTCGGCGTGCTTGACGGCATGACCGGCGGTCTCGCGGTAGGCGACCTGCGGCTTACCCACGTTGCAGTCGACGTTGAACTCGCGCTTGAGGCGGTCGACGATGATCTCGAGGTGCAGCTCGCCCATGCCGGCGATAATCGTCTGGCCGGTCTCCTGGTCGGTGTGCACCTGGAAGGTCGGGTCCTCCTCGGCGAGCTTGGCCAGGCCCACGCTCATCTTGTCCTGCTCGGCCTTGGTCTTGGGCTCGACGGCGACGTCGATGACCGGGTCGGCGAACTCGATGGACTCGAGGATAATCTGGTGGTTCTCGTCGCAGAGGGTGTCGCCCGTGGTGGCCTTCTTGAGGCCCACGGCGGCGACGATGTCGCCCGTGGAGCAGGAGTCACGGTCGGTGCGGTCGTGCGCGTTCATCTCGAGGATGCGGCCGAGACGCTCGCGGTCCTGCTTGGTGGCGTTGTAGACGTAGCTACCGGCATCGGCGGTACCGGAGTACACGCGGAAGTAGGTGAGCTTGCCGACGAACGGGTCGGTCTGGATCTTGAACGCCAGCGCGGAGAACGGGTCCTTGTTGTCCGACTTACGGGTAATCGTCTCCTTGGTCTTGGGGTCGGTGCCCTCGATGTCGGGGACGTCAAGCGGGCTGGGCAGGTAGTCGCAGACCGCGTCGAGGAGCTCCTGGATGCCCTTGTTCTTGTAGGCGGAGCCCACGAAGACGAGGTTGAGCTCGTTGGCGATGACGCCCTTGCGCAGGGCGGCCTTGAGCTTGTCGACGGGGATCTCCTGCTCGTCCAGGATCATCTCCATGAGCTCGTCGTCGAAGTTGGAGGCAGCGTCGAGCAGCTCCTCGCGCTTCTCGTTGGCGAGGTCGGTGAACTCGTCGGGGATGGCGTCCATGGGCTGCGGGTAGATCATGCCCTTGTCGTCCTCCTGGAAGTCCCAGGCGGTCATGGTCACCAGGTCGACGAGGCCCCAGAACTGGTCCTCGGCGCCCATCGGGATCTGAGCGGCGACGGCGTTGGCGTGCAGGCGCTCCTTCATCGTGTCGATGGCGTGCTGGAAGTCGGAACCGACGCGGTCGTACTTGTTGATGAAGGCGATGCGCGGGACGTTGTAGTTGTGGGCCTGACGCCACACGGTCTCGGACTGCGGCTGGACGCCGGCCACGGCGTCGAACACCGCGACGGCACCATCGAGGACGCGCAGGGAGCGCTCGACCTCGGCCGTGAAGTCCACGTGACCCGGGGTGTCGATGATCTGGATGACGTGGTCCTTCCAGAAGCAGGTGGTGGCCGCGGACTGAATCGTCACGCCGCGCTCCTGCTCCTGAACCATCCAGTCCATCGTGGCGGCGCCATCGTGGACCTCGCCGATCTTGTGGGTCTTGCCCGTGTAGTACAGGATTCGCTCGGTGGTAGTGGTCTTACCGGCATCGATGTGGGCCATGATGCCGATGTTGCGCATCTGGCTTAGGGTGTACTTGCTCTTTGCCATGTGTGTTTACTCCCCCTCCGTATCTCTGTGGTTACCAGCGATAGTGCGAGAAGGCGCGGTTGGCCTCAGCCATCTTGTACATGTCCTCGCGCTTCTTCACGGAAGCACCCACGCCGTTGGAGGCGTCGATGATCTCGTTGGCGAGACGCTCGGCCATAGTCTTCTCCTTGCGGGCACGGGAGAAGGTGACGATCCAGCGGATGGCAAGCGTGGTGGCACGACGGGAGTTGACCTCCATCGGCACCTGGTAGGTGGCGCCACCGACGCGCTTGGGCTTGCACTCGAGCGTGGGGCGCACGTTGTCCATGGCCTTCTTGAAGACGGCCAGGGGATCCTGCTCGGTCTTCTCCTTGACCATGTCAAAGGCACCGTAGACGATGCGCTCGGCAATGGACTTCTTGCCGTCAAGGAGGACCTTGTTGATGAGCTGGGTCACGAGACGGTTGTTGTAGACGGCGTCAGGCGTGATCTCACGACGGACGGCTGCTGCACGACGCGGCATAGTGGAACTCCTTCAGAACTGTTCCGACGGGCGGAAAGAATGCGAATAGGAACGAGGCTGCTTAGCCGCGCTTGGCGCCGTAGCGCGAGCGGGCCTGCTTGCGGTCCTGGACGGCCGCGCAGTCGTAGGCGCCGCGGATGATCTTGTAGCGCACGCCAGGGAGGTCACGGACACGGCCGCCGCGGACGAGCACGATGGAGTGCTCCTGCAGGTTGTGACCCTCGCCCGGGATGTAAGCGGTGACCTCGATACCGTTCACGAGACGCACACGAGCGACCTTGCGCAGGGCGGAGTTCGGCTTCTTGGGCGTGGTGGTGAAGACACGGGTGCACACACCGCGCTTCTGCGGGTTGTGCTTGAGCGCCGCGTTCTTGGACTTGCTCTGAATCTGAGTGCGGCCCTGACGGACAAGCTGGTTGATGGTAGGCAAAGCTCTCTCCTTCGTACCTATCTATCCTGTGCTTACTGCCGAATGAAGGCGGCGCAGCACGTCGTCGCCCTGAATTGGCGCAAGGAGACACAATACGCTTGGTCAAAGTGGGTGTCAAAACGCCACGGTGCCGGGCGTATCCATCTCCACAATTGGCATCTTTAGCGCATTGATTTTGGGCCACGGGGCGGTTCGTTCCGTGGCCCAAGACGTGTTCGTATTCGGGACGAGGCACATGCTCGCGCAATATTGGTTAGCGCGACTTGGGCGGACGGCCACGCTTCTGGGGCTTGAGGGCGTCCTCGCCACTCTCGCGATATGCAGCACACCAACGGAAGAATGCGCTCTTGCTCTTGACACCGTGCTTGGCCATGGCATCCGACGAGGTCATGCCTCCGTCGATGTGAGCGAGCACTGCGGCGAGCTTCACCTCGTAGGGATATGAGATTCTGGTGTCACCTGCCATGGTTCAGCCCCCTTCCAGGCCGCGCCGTGGTCCGACGACTGCAACTCTCTTTAGTTCAATAATATATGAAATAAAGTGAGTGGCACGCTTCATTCAGGTTCGATGTGCAGTTCTGCCGTCTATGCGTGCCTTGCTGACGGGCTTGGCTGACGTAGGTGCGCTTTCGACGGATTTGAATATACAAATCCGTCGAAAGCGCACCGTTCATTTGTGGCTCGTTGGGTGGACGTTCAAATCCGCCCAAAGTGCACACTCCCGCCTGCTCGCTTTCTAATTCATGGGTTTGTGGGAGGCCTCGCATGTCGCTGTCTGGACTGCGTTGACAGGAATGAGCGCAGGCAAATGGAATGAGGCGTAGGCGGCGGGGATTGTTATCTGCAAGTTCATCCGAATTGAAACCAGGGTGGGTGCCTGGACCTCTTATTAGGCCTAATCATGCATGGCGGCGGCGTGAACAGGGCATTTAGACCAAAAAAGGGCGGGCACCCCAGAGGGTGTCCGCCCTTTGGCGAACGCATGGTACGGTGACGAGGCTAGGACTTAGTCCTCCTCGTCGAAGCCGTCGTGCTTGGAGACCTGGGAAAGCAGGTCATCCAGAGAGTCGAGCCCCTCGTTGATGACGCCGGACTTCTTCTCGTCGCCGTCCTTGGGCGAGCCGCCGATGAGCTCGTCGTCAAAGTGGTGCGAAGACGGGGCAGCGGAGCCCAGCATGACGTCGGAGTCGGCATCGGGCGAGAAGACCATGTTGAGGAGCTGCGAGAGGTCCTCGTCATCGGCCTTGTCGTCGTCGGGCTCGAGGATGTAGAGCAGGCCACGGGCCTCAAGACCCTCGCGGAGCTCCTCGATGGCCTTGGCACCGATACCGTCGATGTGAAGCAGGTCGTCCTCGGTCTTGCCGATGAGGTCGCCCACCGTCTCGATGCCCACCTCGCCGAACTTGTTGGTCCAGCGCTGCGACACGCCAAGGTCGTCGAACAGGTAGAGCTTGGCGTCCTCACTCGACAGCGTGCGGCCGTTCTTGGAGTACACGCCGGGGTAGCCGAAGTCGTCGCCCACCCAGTCGAGCTGCTGCGGAAGCTGCTCCTCGACCTCCTTGAGCTCGTCGGGCGCCCACTCAGGGAGCTGCTTGGCCATCGGGCTCGTGGGCCCGTCGATCTTCTGACCATGGTACGTGAGCTCCACGTCGTTGTAGGCGGCAAGGCCGGTGCCGGCCGGGATCTTCTTGCCCACGATGACGTTGGACTTGAGGTCCATGAGATGGTCCACCTCGCCGGAGATGGCGGCCTCGGTGAGGACGCCAGCGGTGCGGATGAACGACGCGCTCGACAGCCACGAGTCGATGGAGCTCGCGACCTTGAGCGTACCGAGGATGGCGGGCTCGGCCTCGGGCGGGGTGCCGCCGGCGAGGTTGATGTCGTTCACCGTGCCGGCGAACTCGTAGCGGTCGACGTACTGGCCCATGAGGTACTTGGAGTCGCCGGGGTTGGTGACCTGGACGCGGCGCAGCATCTGGCGCGCGATGACCTCGATGTGCTTGTCGTTGAGCTCGACGCCCTGGGAGGTGTAGACGTCCTTCACGCTCTCGACGAACGTGTGCATCGTGGACTCGATGTCCGTGAGGCGGCGCAGGTTGCGGAAGTTCACGAAGCCCTTCGTGATCTGGTCGCCGGCTCGGACCTCGCAGCCGTCCTCGATACCCGGCATGAAGCGGGCGCTGGCGGGGATGCGCTTCTCGTCGAGCACACGGGTCGGGTCGTCGGCGTCGAGGATGCGGACGAGGTACTCGGTCTGCTCGGGCGTGATGGAGAGACGACCGGAAAGCGGGGCCAGGTCGGCCTCGCGACCGAGAATCTTCTCGTTCACGTTGCCCACGACGTCGAACATGCGGCCGACGGTCGGCAGGCCCTGCGTGATGTCGTCGGCGCCGGCGACGCCGCCGGAGTGAATCGTGCGCATCGTGAGCTGCGTGCCCGGCTCGCCGATGGACTGCGCGGCGATGATGCCCACCGCGGTGCCCACGTTGACCGGACGACGGGTCGAGAGGTCCCAGCCGTAGCACTTCTGGCACACGCCGTTCTTTGAGCGGCAGGTCAGCAGCGCGCGGAGCTCGACCTTCTTGAGGCCGGCGTCGACGAGGCGCTGGATGTCAGCGGCGCTCTCGATGTAGCCGTCCTTGGGGATGAGCACCTCGCCAGTCTCGGGCGCCACGACGTCGTTGAGCGCGCAGCGGCCGACGAGATCGACGTTGAGGTCCCCGGTGCCCGGCTTGATGAGGTTGTAGGACACACCCTCGGTGGTGCCGCAGTCCTCCTCGCGCACGATGACGTCCTGCGCCACGTCGACGAGACGACGGGTGAGGTAACCGGAGTCGGACGTGTGCGACGCGGTGTCGACGAGGCCCTTGCGGGCGCCGTACGTGGAGATGAAGTACTCGAGCGGCAGCAGGCCCTCACGGAAGTTGGCCTTGATGGGCAGGTCGATAGTGTCGCCGGACATGTCGGCCATGAGGCCTCGCATACCGGCGAGCTGACGCAGCTGCGTCTTGGACCCTCGGGCACCGGAGTCGGCCATCATGTAGATGGGGTTGTCGTCGGAGAAGCCCTCGAGCATGGCCTTGCCGAGCTTCTCGGTGCAGTCGGTCCAGGCGTTGACGACCTCGATGTGGCGCTCCGTCTCGGACAGGAAGCCGTCCTCGTAGTACTCGTTGATCTCGTTGACGTTGGCCTGGGCCTCGGCGAGCATCTTGGGCTTGCAGTCGGGGATGACGGCGTCCCACACTGACACGGTCAGGCCGGCGCGCGTGGCGAAGTGGAAACCGGCGTACTTGATGGCGTCCAGAATCGGCTCGACCTTGGCCAGCGGGTAGCGGTCGGTGCACTCGTTGACGAGCTTGCCCATGTCCTTCTTCACCATCTTGTAGTTGATGAAGGGGAAGTCGGCAGGCAGGCACTGGCGGTTGAAGATGATGCGACCCGTGGTGGTCTCGAAGCGCGCAGGCTTGTCCGTGACGTCGTAGTCGACGGTCTTGCCGCTCTCCTCGAAGACGCGGAAGATCTTGCGGCCGTCCTCCTCGGCGTTGGCGTCGGCGGCGCTCACGCGCACGAGCACCTTGGCCTGGATGTCGACCACGCCGCGGGCGTCATAGGCGGCCATGGCGTCCTCGAAGCTCGAGAACACGTGGCCCTCGCCCTTGAGGCCCCCCTTGGCGGTGGTCAGGAAGTACACGCCGAAGACCATGTCCTGAGACGGCACGGTGAGCACCTTGCCGGAGGCCGGCGAGCGCAGGTTGTTGCTCGAGAGCATGAGCACGCGGGCCTCGGTCTGGGCCTTCGTGGACAGTGGCACGTGGACCGACATCTGGTCGCCGTCGAAGTCGGCGTTGAAGGGGGCGCACACGAGCGGGTGCAGGTGGATGGCCTTGCCCTCGACAAGGACCGGCTCGAAGGCCTGGATCGACAGACGGTGCAGCGTAGGTGCGCGGTTGAGCAGCACGAGACGGTCGTCGATGACCTCCTCGAGCACGTCCCACACGGCCGGCAGGCTGCGGTCGATGGCGCGCTTGGCGCCCTTGATGTTCTCGACCTTGCCGAGCTCGACGAGGCGGCGCATCACGAACGGCTTGAAGAGCTCGAGCGCCATCGTCTTGGGCAGGCCGCACTGGTGGAGCTTGAGCTGCGGGTCCGTGACGATGACCGAGCGGCCGGAATAGTCGACGCGCTTGCCGAGCAGGTTCTGGCGGAAGCGGCCCTGCTTGCCCTTGAGGGCCTCGGCGAGCGACTTGAGCGGGCGTCCGCCACGGCCCGTGACGGGACGGCCGCGACGGCCGTTGTCGAACAGGGCGTCCACGGACTCCTGCAGCATGCGCTTCTCGTTGTTGACGATGATCGCCGGGGCGTCAAGGTCGAGCAGGCGCTTGAGTCGATTGTTGCGGTTGACCACGCGACGGTAGAGGTCGTTGAGGTCGGACGCGGCGAAGCGGCCACCGTCGAGCTGCACCATCGGGCGCAGGTCGGGCGGAATCACGGGGATCACGTCGAGGATCATGTTGGCCGGGTCGTTGTGGCCCTCGAGGAAGGCGTCCACGACCTCCAGTCGCTTGACGGCCTTCTCGCGGCGCTGCTTCTGACCCTTGTCGTCGGCGATGATCGCGCGGAGCTCCGTGGCGGTCTTCTCCAGGTCGATGGCGCGCAGCAGGTCGCGGACGGCCTCGGCGCCCATGCCACCCTTGAAGTAGATGGAGTAGTACTTCTTCATCTCGCGGAAGAGGCTCTCGTCGGAGATGAGCTCGCGAGCCTCGAGCTGCATGAACTTCTCGTAGGCCTCAGAGCGGAGCTGCTTCTCCTCCTCGTACTCCTCGCGCAGGTCGACGATGGCGGCGGCCAGCTCGTCGTCGGAGAGGACCTCGGTGCCGTCGAACTCGTCGACGACGCCCTCGGCCTGGTCGGCGCGCATGCGCTCGATCTGCTCGTCGCGCTCGGCGTCGAGCTGCTCGAGGTCGGCGGCCAGCTCCTCCTTGAGGTCGGCGGCGTCGGCCTCGCGGGCCTCGGTGTCGACGCTCGTGATGACGTAGCTCGCGAAGTAGAGGACCTTCTCGAGGTCCTTGGACTTCATGTCGAGCAGGCGCGAGAGCGGGAAGCTCGTAGGGGACTTGAAGTACCAGATGTGGCTCACGGGCGCGGCCAGCTCGATGTGGCCCATGCGCTCGCGACGCACCTTGGCGCTCGTGACCTCCACGCCGCAGCGCTCGCAGACGATGCCCTTGAAGCGGATGCCCTTGTACTTGCCGCAGGAGCACTCCCAGTCCTTGACCGGACCGAAGATCTTCTCGCAGAACAGGCCGTCCTTCTCCGGCTTGAGCGTGCGGTAGTTAATCGTCTCGGGCTTCTTCACCTCACCGTGCGACCAGCTGCGGATATCGTCGGCGGAGGCGAGGGAGATCTTGATCGCGTCGAAGTCTGTGGTGTCGAAATCTGCCACGGTTCGCTACTCCTTATCGTTCGTGGTGTCGGCGGCGGCGACGGGCTGCTCGGCCGGGGCGTCCTCGGAGGACGCGGCGAAGCCGTCCTTCTCGGCGTCGTCGATGGGGGCGCCGATGAGGTCCTCGGCGGAGTCGGCACCGGCGAACAGGTCGACGGCGCTCTCCGGAGCCTGCTCGGCGTGCTCCTCGGCCTTGGCGGCGCGCTTCTTGTAGGAGATCGGCTCGATGTCGAGCGCGAGCGAGCGAATCTCCTTGACCAGCACCTTGAAGGACTCGGGGATGCCGGCGTCGGGCACGTTCTCGCCCTTGACAATCGACTCGTAGGTCTTGACGCGGCCGTTGGTGTCGTCGGACTTGACCGTGAGGATCTCCTGCAGCACGTTGGAGGCGCCGTAGGCGTAGAGCGCCCACACCTCCATCTCGCCGAAGCGCTGGCCGCCGAACTGGGCCTTGCCGCCGAGGGGCTGCTGCGTGACGAGGCTGTAGGGGCCCGTCGAGCGCGCGTGGATCTTGTCGTCGACCATGTGGCCGAGCTTCAGGATGTAGCTCACGCCCACGGTGATCTTGTCGCGGAAGGGCTCGCCGGTGCGGCCGTCGTAGAGCGTGGTCTTACCGAAGCTGTTGAGCTGCGGCACGAACTGCTCGTCCATGTCGTCGCCAAAGCGCTCGCGGGCGCGGTTGACGAGGTTGACGTTGGTGCGACGGATGGCCTCGGCGACCTCGTCGGCGGTGGCGCCGTCGAAGACCGGCGTGGCGACCGGCATGGGGCCGGGCACGTAGGTCTTGGAGTCGGCGTCATTGCGGTCCCAGCCGTTGGCGGCAGCCCAGCCGAGGTGGCACTCGAGCAGCTGGCCCACGTTCATACGGCTCGGGACGCCCAGCGGGTCGAGCAGGACGTCGACGGGCGTGCCGTCGGCCATGTAGGGCATGTCCTCGATCGGCAGGACGCGGCAGACCACGCCCTTGTTGCCGTGACGGCCCGAGATCTTGTCGCCCTGCTGGATCTTGCGGCGCTGGGCCACGAAGACGCGGACGAGCTCGTTGACTCCGGGCGCGAGGTCATCGCCGGCCTCGCGGCTGAAGCGCACCACGTCGACGACGCGGCCGTAGGCGCCGTGCGGCATCTTGAGGGAGGTGTCGCGCACGTCGTGGGCTTTGGCACCGAAGATGGCGCGGAGCAGGCGCTCCTCGGAGGTGAGCGCCGTCTCGCCCTTGGGCGTGACCTTGCCGACCAGGATGTCGCCCGGGCCCACCTCGGCACCGATGCGGATGATGCCGTCATCGTCGAGGTTGGCGAGCATGTCCTCGCCCAGGTTCGGGATCTCGCGGGTGATCTCCTCGGGGCCGAGCTTGGTGTCGCGGGCGTCGATCTCATGACGGGAGATGTTCACCGAGGTGAGCAGGTCGTCGCGCACGACGCGCTCGGACACGATGATGCCGTCCTCGTAGTTGTAGCCCTCCCACGGCATGTAGGCCACGGTGAGGTTGGTGCCGAGGGCGAGCTCGGAGTGGTCGACCGAGGGGCCGTCGGCGAGCGGCTGGCCGGCCACCACGTGGTCGCCGCAGTGGACGATCGGGCGGTGGTTGATGCACGTGGACTGGTTGGAGCGCTCGTACTTGGGCAGCTCGTAGCGCTCAGGGCCCTTGGCGGTGTCGACCACGACGTGCGCGGCGTCGACCTCGGCAACGGTGCCCTCGTGCTGGGCGCTGATGATGTCGCCGGAGTCGAGCGCGGCGCGGGCCTCCATGCCGGTGCCCACGAGCGGGGCGTGGGCGTGGATCAGGGGCACGGCCTGGCGCTGCATGTTGGCGCCCATGAGCGTACGCTTGGCGTCGTCATGCTCGAGGAACGGAATGAGCGTGGCGGCCACTGAGAGCAGCTGGCGCGGCGACACGTCCATGTAGTCGACCTGCGAGACGGGGCACTCGGCCGGCGCGCCGAAGGAGCCGTCGAAGTCGCGGGTGCGGGCGACGACGCGCTTGGGGTGCGTGATCTCGCCGTTCTCGTCGACGGAGATGAACGAGCCGTCCTTGGGGTCGATCGGCGTGTTGGCCGGCGCGATGACGTGGTTCTCCTCCTCGTCGGCGGTCATCCAGTCGATTTGGTCGGTGGCCTTGCCGTCGACGACCCTGCGGTACGGGGCCTCGATGAAGCCGTAACTGTTCACGTGCGCGTAGAGCGCGAGCGAGCCGATGAGGCCGATGTTGGGACCCTCGGGCGTCTCGATCGGGCACATGCGGCTGTAGTGCGAGTTGTGGACGTCGCGGACGGCCGTCGGCACGTTGGTGCGGCGGCTCGAGCCCGACTTGTGGCCGGCAAGGCCGCCCGGGCCGAGGGCCGAGAGGCGACGCTTGTGCGTGAGGCCGGCAAGCGGGTTGGACTGGTCCATGAACTGCGAGAGCTGCGAGGAGCCGAAGAACTCCTTGATGGCCGCCACGATCGGACGGATGTTGATGAGGCTCTGCGGCGTGATGTCGTCGACGTCCTGGGCGGCCATGCGCTCACGCACGACGCGCTCCATGCGGCTCATGCCGATGCGGAACTGGTTGGCAACGAGCTCGCCCACCGTGCGGACGCGACGGTTGCCGAAGTGGTCGATGTCGTCGGTCTTCTTGGTGGGGTCGCCGGCGTGGAGGGCCAGCAGGTAGCGCAGCGCCGTGACGATGTCCTCGGCCGTGAGCACGGACTCGGAGTCTTCGACGTCGAGGCCAAGCTTCTTGTTGATCTTGTAGCGACCCACCTTGGCGAGGTCGTAGCGCTGGGCGTTGAAGTACAGGCCGTCGAGGAGGCTGCGGGCGGAGTCGACCGTGGGCGGCTCGCCGGGGCGCTGACGCTTGTAGATCTCGATGAGGGCGTCCTCGCGCGTCTGGGCGACGTCACGCTCGAGCGTGGAGCGCACGATGTCGGAGTCACCGAGCAGGGAGACGATCTCGTCGTCGCTCTCGGCGATGCCGAGGGCGCGGAGCAGCAGCGTGGCGCTCTGGCGACGCTTGCGGTCGATGGAGACGACGAGCTGGCCACGCTTGTCGACCTCGAACTCGAGCCAGGCACCGCGGGCGGGGATGAACTGCACGCGGTGAATCTGCACGCCGTTGTCCATCTCGGCGGCGAAGTACACGCCAGGCGAGCGGACGAGCTGCGAGACCACGACGCGCTCGGTGCCGTTGATGATGAATGTGCCGCGTTCGGTCATGAGCGGGAAGTCGCCCATGAAGACGAGCTGCTCCTTGATCTCGCCCGTCTCCTTGTTGACGAAGCGAACGTCGACCAGAAGCGGGGCCTGATAGGAGATGTCCTTGGCACGGCACTCGGCCATGGAGTGGGCAGGGTCACCAAACTGGTGCTCGCCGAAGGTGATCTCCATGGTGCCGGCGTTGTTCTCGATGGGCGAGGCCTCGGCAAACGCCTCGGCAAGGCCCTCGGTCATGAAACGCTCGAACGATTCCTTCTGGATGGTGATGAGGTTGGGGAGCTCCATCGCGGGCGGGATCTTGGAGAAGCTAACGCGATTGGGCTTTTGTGCGGAGGTGGTAGTAGACTTAGCGGTACGCACCAGGCAATTCCTCCTTCAACATGGCATAGGGCGGCAGTTGTCGCAATCTAGTAGAGTATCGAAGGTATGCTTGTGCGTCAATGAACAGTCTTGACTTTCTCAATTTGTTCAATTATGCAGCGCCAACGGATTTGTGCGATTGGGGACGGGTTCGTTTTGCAC
>NZ_CAAKOQ010000002.1 GCF_901212675.1 Olsenella uli | reverse complement strand
CCCCGGCCAGCGCGCCCGCACCCGCCGCGCCGGCGGCCAGCCCACCCGCGGCTCCCAGCTCGAGCGCGCCCGTGAGCCCGGGCGCCGCAAGCGTGGCCGACATGCCCGGTGCGCTCGCAAGCGCCGGCACCCCCAGCCAGCCCGAGGCCAGCGCGCT
This sequence comes from Olsenella uli, assembly GCF_901212675.1. Lineage (GTDB taxonomy): Bacteria > Actinomycetota > Coriobacteriia > Coriobacteriales > Atopobiaceae > Parolsenella > Parolsenella uli_B. The sequence continues at coordinate 8,811 of NZ_CAAKOQ010000002.1, read as the reverse complement.
GGGCTCCGCCAAGCGCGCCCGCACGAAGAGTGCCCCGTAGGCCACGCGCACGTCCACGCCCAGGGGCAACGTGGAAGACCCCTCGCCCGCGGCCACGATGGCAAGCACCCGGCCCACGTGGCGGGCCTCCAGGCGGCACTCGGGACAGGCGGCCTGCACGGCAAGCCGAACCACCCGTCGCGCGATGGCCACGTCGGTGGCCGCGAGCCGTCCGGCATCGAGCACCACGAGCCCCTCGGCACGCCGGCGCTCCAGAGACATCAGCGCGCGCATCGACAGCTGCGTGAGGTAGGCGTCCTCGTCCGAGAGGATGTCGCAGGTGGCGGCCATGTTCTCCATGAGGCGCTGGTTGCGCGCGAGGGCGCGCGGCACGATCTCGTGGCGCACGAACGCGCGCAGGTAGTGCGTGTCGGCGTTGGTGACGTCCTCGTGCCAGACGATGCCGCGCATGCGCAGGAGGTCGCAGAGCTCGGCGTGCGTGCGGTCCAGCAGCGGCCGCACCACGCGGTTTCTCCGCCGCGGTATGGACGAGAGCCCCTGCGAGCCCGACCCCTTGATGGCGTTCATGAAGAAGGTCTCGGTGCGGTCGTTGGCCGTGTGGGCCGTCACGATGCGCGCGGCCGAGCGCGGAAGCCCCTGCCGCTCGCAGAGCTCGTTGGCAAGCCGCCCCGCTGCCGCGTAGCGCACCTCGCGCGCCACGTTCTCCACGTTGGTGTCGCCCGTGGCGGGCGCCTGCGCCAGCGCCGCCACGTTCACGCGCTCCACGGTGCAGGGGATGCCGTAGCGCTCGGCCAGCTCGCGGACGAACTCCTCGTCCTCCTCGGCGTCGATGCCCCTCAGCTGGTGGTTCACGTGCAGCACGTGCAGCCGCTCGCGGGCGATGCGGGCCCGGCCGCGCCCGTCGTCTATGTCAAGCTCTGAGGTGGCGGCAAGCACGAGCAGGGCCGTGGAGTCGGCCCCTCCGGAGACCATGAGCACCACGGGGCCCGACGCCGCAGCGCCCGCACGTCCGCTGGGGCGCGCAAAGGCAGGCGCTCCCGTTGCATATCTCCTGCTTACGCTTGGCATGGTCGTCCCCCTCGACGGCGCGACGGGTCATCGTGACCACCGCCCGTAACCCGGGCGCCGGCCATGGTGACCCCATACAGATTGGGTAGTGTACGACTCGCGCGGACGGGAGGACCCGCTCGTGGGCGGAATCAGTCGTGGGCGGCCTGCAGGATGCGTCCGCCCAGGTCGGTGAGCTCGTACTCGTTCTCGAGCTGACCGCCGTTCTTGAGGTAGCGGCGATGCACGGAGATGAGGCCCTTGTCGTCCAACATCCTCAGTGACTTGTGCGCCGACCCCGCGCAGCACCCCAGCGCGACCGAGAGCTCGCCGATGCTCATCACGGCAACCCCCTCGCGCTCGGAGAGCACCTCGAGCACCTTGAGCTCGGTCTCGTTGATGCGCGCCCCATGCGGCGCCGTCCCCTCGGCCCGCACGGAGCCATCCCTCGCCCATCCCTCTACAATGGTTCGCTGCCGACGCGAGTCGCCGCCGCGCGCTCGCCTCGCCGGATTGCACGGCAGACGGCACGCCCAACACACTCGCCGTCACACCACGCACCTCCGCACGAACGCACCACGCCACACAAGGAGAGCCATGACGCCCCACATGCACCTGCACATCCTCGCCAGTGGATCCAAGGGAAACGCCACGGTGGTGGAGGGCCCCACCGGCTCTGTCCTCATCGACGACGGCCTCTCGCGCCGAGAGCTCATGCGCCGGGCCGACGAGCTGGGCGTGGACATGGACCGCGTGGAGTGCGTGGTGGTCACCCACGAGCACGCCGACCACGTGAGCGGCCTCTCCGTGTTCTGCAACCACTATGACGGCAGGCTCGTGGCCACGGCGGGCACGGCCGGCGGGCGCTCGTACCTCACGGCGCTGCCGTTCGAGCTTGTGGGGGCGGACGACGAGTTCGAGGCGGGCGGGCTGCGCCTCCGCACCTTCCCCACCTTCCATGACGTGGCCGATCCCTTTGGCCTGCGCTTCGACTGCGGAAGCGACGCCGACGTGGACGCCATCGGATACTGCACCGACACGGGCATGCTGGGCGAGCGGGCCTTCGACCTCCTGCGCGACGTGCGGGTCCTCGCGCTCGAGAGCAACCACGACGCGCGCATGCTGGCAACGGGGCCGTACCCCGCCTACCTCAAGGAGCGCGTGGGCGGCAACCACGGGCACCTCTCCAACGGCCAGGCCGCCGACGCCCTGCGCACGCTCGTGGGGCCGGACACAGAGACCGTGGTGGCCATGCACCTCTCGCAGGAGAACAACCGTCCCAGCGTCGCCGTGCGCACCCTGGCCTCCGCCGTGGGCGCCGAGGCCGCCAACGACACCTTCACCGAGGCGCGGACACCCGACGGCCGCCTCACCATCTGCGCCGCCGGGCAGGACAAGCCCATGACCATCTGGTAGGGGCGGGGTGCCTGCGGACGCCACGGGGGGGGTAGGGCGGGGTGCCTGCGAACGCCACGCAATAGTGCAAAGAGGCGGCGGCCCAGCACAAAAAGCGGCGGCCCGGCATCAGCCGAACCGCCGCAGAATGTGACAAATCATCCGGAAGGAAGTGTAGAGGGCTAGGCGCGCTCGATCTTGTCGCAGCCCATGAAGGGACGCAGCACCTCGGGCACCGTCACCGAGCCGTCGGCGTTCTGGTAGTTCTCCAGGATCGCCGCCATGGTGCGGCCGCCGGGCAGGCCGGAGCCGTTTAGCGTGTGCAGGTAGTGCGTGCCCTTGAAGTTGGCCGGGTCGCGGTACTTGATGTTGGCGCGTCGGGCCTGGAAGTCGCCGCAGTTGGAGCAGCTCGAGATCTCCTTGTAGTTGTTGTAGCTCGGCAGCCACACCTCGATGTCGTAGCACTGGCGCGCGGAGAAGCCCAAGTCGCCGGTGCAGAGCGAGATCACGCGGTACGGCAGCTCAAGCTGCTGCAGCAGGTACTCGGCCTCGCCCACGAGACTCTCGAGCTGGTTGTCGGAGTCCTCCGGCGTGGCGAACTTGACCATCTCGACCTTGTCGAACTCGTGCTGGCGGATGATGCCGCGCGTGTCGCGACCGGCCGAACCCGCCTCCTCGCGGAAGCACGGGGTGAAGGCGGTGTACCAGCGCGGCAGGCTGTCGGCGTCGAGCACCTCGCCGGCGTGCAGGTTGGTGAGCACGACCTCAGCCGTGGGGATGAGGAAGTTGTCACCGCTCACGTGGTAGGCGTCGTCCTCGAACTTGGGCAGCTGGCCCGTGCCGAACATGGTCTGGCGCTTCACCACGATGGGCGGCCACCACTCCTTGAAGCCGCGGCTCGTGTGCGTGTCGAGGAAGAAATTGAGCAGCGCGCGCTCGAGGCGGGCGCCCTGGCCGCCCAGCACCGTGAAGCGGCTGCCGGAGAGCTTGTTGCCGCGGTCGAAGTCCAGGATGTCGAGGCCGGTGCCCAGGTCCCAGTGGGCCTTGAACTCGAAGCCCTCGGCCTTGAAGTCGCGCGGGGTGCCCCAGCGGCGGCGCTCCACGTTCTCGGTCTCGTCAACGCCCACCGGCGTGGCCGGGCAGGGGATGTTGGGCAGGTGCGCCATGAAGTCGAAGAGGTCACCCTCGATCTCGGTGCGCTTCTCGTTCAGGCCGTCGATCTTCTCGTTGACCTGGCGCACGGCCTCCTTGGCGGCCTCGGCCTCGTCCCTCTTGCCCTCCTTCATGAGGGCGCCGATCTTCTTGGACTCGGCGTTGCGCGTGGCCTGCAGCTCCTCGACCTCGCCGATCACCGAGCGGCGCTCGTCATCGAGCTCGAAGAAGCGGTCGCGGTCCCAGCTGGTCTGGCGGTTGGCCATGGCCTCATCGACCGCGTCGGGGTTCTCTCTTACAAACTTGATGTCGAGCATGGTGCTCCCTCTCGTTGCTGCGCCGGCGCGACTCCGCCGCGCCATGCCTTGCCTGCCCGTCCGCGCAGGCGCCGTGCCTGCGGGAATCTCTGACTTCACGGCCGGTGGCCGCGCGCTCGCCGCGCCGCCGCCCACCACGGGTTCGTTGCCCTGGTGGCCAAGTATATACTTATGGCTGCTCATGACGGATGGCGCCCGCGCGGCGCCACACGGGAAGGCGGACGCCATATGGACATAGCGGGATTCTTTGGCTGGCTCTTTGGCACGCGCACGGGGGTCCTGTGCCTCCTGGGCGGCGCGCTCGTGGGCTTTCTCATCGCCGCCATCGTCCTTGAGCGCAAGACCCGTGAGGAATACGACGAGGATGAGGATGACGAGGACGGCTGGTCGTTTTTCGATAGCGACAACAAGTAGCTGATAGCTGGGCTCTGCGCGCCATGGCGGCAGGGGCCGTCCGTGACGCCGACGACACGGAGGCACCATGAGCAGACGAGACGCGCAGACAGACCCGTTCAACGCCGGAGACCCCACGATGCCGTGGGACAGCGAGCCCCGCGACGCGGGCTCGTCTGACGGCCGCGCCTCACAGGAGGAAGCGGCCGAGCGGGACCGCAAGAGGTCCGAGACCGCCAAGCGCCAGTCGGCGCGCAGGGAGCGCGAGAGGTCCACTACCAGTTCCCCCAAATCCAAGACCAACCGCGACACCCACGACACCGCCAAATCCAAGGACGACAAACGGGTCGGCTGCGAGACGATCGTCGCCAGCATCTTCGTCATGTTCGTTGCCCTCTGCGTCCTCATCGGCATCGTCGCGCTCTTCATGGTCAGCTGCTCGGACAGCGATACGGGCACCTCGGGCGACACGTCCGAGACCCAGTCGCGGGCCTTTGACTACGACACCGTGCAAAGCCTGCTCATCGAGCAGGAGCAGGACGTCCTCGAGCAGCGCCTCGACGCGCTCGCGGAGAAGGACGAGGCCACGGTCAAGCAGGTGGCCGGCCACATCGACGCGGACTTTGCCCACTACGACCCGGAGCTCACGCTCGAGAGCGTCGGCATCGACCCGACCGAGATCGCGCGGTGGTACCTCGACCACACGACCTACGACCTCAGCGACTCCGACGAGACGGGCGCCAACTTCTACGCGTACACGGACGACGGGAACACCTCGTGGGTGTGCAGGGCATTCTTTCATGTGACGGCGCCGGGGCCGGGAAGCGTGACGTGGAACCTCGCGAGCTTTGCGTACAACCTCAAGCAGCAGCACGACGGGATGCTCACCGATGCCGACAAGCAGAGCATCCGCGCCAAGCTGGAGGAGCTCGAGGGCCAGGCCGAGCAGCAGGACAACTACGTGAGCGTCGACTTTGTAGGAACCTGCGACGAAGACGGCTCGAACGCGAAGGCCACCATCGACGAGGACAGCTGGGACAAGGTGCTCTCGCAGGTCTACAGCACCTTTGGCTGATGTGGCAGGCGGCCGAGGGTAGATGAGCGCTTTGTCGATGCCCCCCCCTGGCTGGCAAACCGCGCGTCCGATCCGCCCCCGCGCCTCGTTATTCCGGTTCGTGGTCACGAGGGGCGATTTACCGTTCCTCTTTGCGGCGGGTCGCGACCGATTTCCTGCAACACGGAACCCCGGCGGCCCCACGTGGCTTCCGCGGAGTCCGTCTTGAGGTTCAGGCCGGCCTTTCCATGCCCCAAGAGGCCATGATCCAGCCGCGCGATGCACGGTAAGTCGCCCCTCGTGACCACCCAGGCGAAAACCGACTACCCGGCCGGCTCCCGAAACCCCACATACGGGCAGAACGAGGTCGTCCGATGGGCTCGTGGCAACGAAAAAGGCTCCCGGGCGATTGCCTGGGAGCCTCATTGATTACATGGTGCGGGCGAAAGGACTTGAACCTTCATGGGGTTGCCCCCATACGGACCTGAACCGTACGCGTCTGCCAATTCCGCCACGCCCGCAGATGCGGGATTCATAATACACTAGCCCGCCCTAGACCGGCAAGAACTATTTTTGAGGCTTTGGGACTGGGGGAGAAGCTGCCGGGAGCCTTGGGGCTGGGTGAGGGCTTGACGAGAGCTTTGGGGATCCACGAGTGATTGGGCGCAGCAGAGCCAAACGAGCGGCAGAGACGCGGGTCGCCCGCGTAGGCTTGTGCGGCAGTCAGGCTCCCCAGATACATATTGGTAGAATGGCGCAAACGCATGGGCGTGGCACCGCGCAGGCCAACGCGCGAATACGCGCGCCCGCAACGGCACAACGCAGCAGAAACGAGGAAGTCGCCGTGCAGCCCCCCGAGCCACAGAGTGGCTGGGCGCCCCAGTCGCCCGCCCAGACCCTGCCCGAGCAGCCCCTGTTGCTCGGCCGCTACCGCGTGGTGGAGACGCGCGGTACGGGCGGCTTTGGCTCGGTCAAGGTGTGCTGGGACATCCGCCTCGAGCGCCGCGTCGCCATCAAGTGCCTGCCGCTCTCCCAGGCCCCCGAGGCCTCGGCGTCCACCCTCTCCGAGGCGCTCGACGAGGCCCGCATCACCTCGCGGCTCACGCACCCCAACATCGTCACCGTCCACGACTTCGAGGTCGAGAACGGCTGCGCCTACCTCATCATGGAGTTCGTCGACGGCCTCACCCTGGCCGAGCTCATGGCCCGCGTGGAGGGCGGCGTGCTCACCTACGACGAGTGCGCCCACCTGCTCGACTCGCTGGCCGACGCGCTGGACTACGCGCACGGCCAGGGAGTGCTGCACCTCGACATCAAGCCGTCCAATATATTCATCGACACCACCGGCGCCGTGAAGCTGGGCGACTTTGGCATGGCCAGCCTGGCAAGCGCCGCCGGTTGGGAGGGAGCGCGCGGCGGAACCGTGGGCTACATGCCCCCCGAGCAGCTGCAATGCTCCCTGGTGGACGAGCGCACGGACGTCTTCTCGCTTGCGGTGGTGCTCTACCAGGCCCTCACGGGCACGAGCCCCTTCGCCGCCAAGGACGCGGAGGCCTCACTCAAAAAGATCGCGCGCGGAGCCAAGCCGCTCGCCAAGGTGGAGCCCGAGCTCGCGGGGCCCGTGAGCGACGGCCTTACCCGCGCGCTCTCGGCAGACGCGGGCGAGCGCCCCACGAGCGCCGGCGAGCTGGCGCGGGCCGTCATCCCCTACCTGGGAGACGAGATGGAAGGCCGCCAGAGCGTGGCCTCCCTGCTCTCGCAGGCGTCGGGCGAGACGGGCCCGGACGAGCAGGCCTGGGACGACGCGGCCCGCGTGAGCCTGGTCGAACGCTGGCCGTGGCTTCCGGGCGCGGTGCTCCGGGCCACGTCGGCACTCGCCTGTGCGGGTGCGGCCGCGAGGATGGCGCCGGCCACGGCGCCCCACCTCGCGGCGCTGCTCCCGGCAGGCGCGCTCGTACCCGTCTGCGCCCTCGCGCTCGCGGTGGCGGGGGCCACCCTGCCCGAGGCGGGCGGGGCCCTCGCCTGCGTGCTGGCCGTGGTGGCCGTCGCGGCGCCGGGCGTCTACTCGCCGGCGTTCCTCGTGGCAGGCGTCGTGGGCCTGGCGCTCCTCGGCTGGCGGGCGACCACGGCGGGCGCGGGCAGGCTCGCTCACTCGGCGCTGCTGCTTCCCGTGGCGCTGACCTCGCCGGTTGGCGGCGTGGCCCTGGCAGGTGGCACGCTGCGCCCCAAGCCGGCCACCCTCACGGCGGCGGCGGGCGCGGCGCTCCAGCTGCTGCTTGCCCGCACGCTTGGCGCAGCCACCGGTGCGGACGTCGCGGCCGCCGCGCTGGGCATGCTCGCGAGCCCCGCTGCCTGGTTGTTCGTGGCTGGTGTCGCCGCCTCGGCCTGGCTCTGCGCGCTCGTCTCGGCCGACGGCGGCAGAGCCCGGCGCTGCGTCGGCCAGATGTTGGGGGGCGCGGCCGCGATAGCCACCCTCGCACTTGCGAGGCGAGTGGAGAATGGCGGGTTATGGTCCGCCCCGGCGGCCTCGGATATCGCCGTTGCGGTAGTCTGTGCTGTACTTGTGATGATTGCGACTTTGACCCTTGGCCCCGTTTGCCAGCCACGGGAGGATGATTGACGTGAACTTTCTAAACGTCTTCGAGCAGCGCGTGGGCGGTCTCTTTGGCGCCACCGCCCAGGGCCTCACCGCACCCTTCTCGTTCAAGAAGCTCGCCAAGAAGGCGGCGCGCGAGATGGAGGCCGAGACCTTCGTCATCAACGGCGTCGACACGGCGCCCGCCCTCTACACCATCCTCGTCTCCAGCGAGGATGACCTCGTGATGCGCCCGCTCTACTCGCAGCTCACCAACGAGATCGCCCAGTTCATCGAGGGTCAGGCCCAGGGCAAGAACTACGTCTTCGTGGGTCGCCCCGTCGTGCGCTTCATGGCCGACCCGTCGCTCAAGAGCGGCCGCTTCTCCGTCTTTGCCGAGAACGTGGACGTGCAGACCCTGAACCGCCTGCGCGAGGAGGAGGCCCGCTTCCTGGGCGCCGACTCCTCTTTCGATGGCGGCATGGGCGGCGCCGCGGCGCAGCAGCGCGTGCAGCAGGCCCCCATGGCCTCGCCGGCCGAGCCCATGAGCAGCCTCGAGGCAGGCCTCGATGTGCTGCCCCAGGAAACCATCCTCGACGCGGAGGAGGCGGCGCTGGGCAGGGCCGCCCAGGCGCGCCAGTTCCAGAACGTGCCGGCCCAGCAGGGCGCCTACCCGGCGCAGGCGCAGGGCTTCCAGCCCGCCGCCCGCCCGGCTCAGCCCGCCGTCGCCCCCAGGCAGGCCGACGGCCAGCGCATGGTTCCCGCCTACGCGCCGCAGCAGCGTCCCGCCCAGCCGGTGCCGGTTCCTGCTCCCGTACCCGTGGCCCCGCAGGCCGCCGTCGCGGACGCTGCCGGCGCGGCCGCAGGCGCCGCGGCCG
>NZ_CAAKOQ010000001.1 GCF_901212675.1 Olsenella uli | reverse complement strand
GCGGTCGTGAAGACCGCGCCGCCCGCCTCGGTTGCGCTGCCACTCATTGTGGGCTGTAGCCCCGGGCCGTCGCCTAGGCCTGATAGACCGTGCGTCCCTCGACCATGGTGAGCACGGCCTGGTCGTGCTCGTCGAGAAGCACGAGGTCTGCGGCGCAGCCCGGCGCGATGCGGCCGCGGTCGGACCAACCCATGAGGCGCGCGGGATTCTCGGTCATGAGCCTGGCCGCGTGCGCGAGGTCGCACCCCGTGAAGGCCTGGATGTTGCGCAGTGCCTGCGCGAGCGTGAGCGTGGAGCCGGCCCTCACGCCGTTCTCGGCGAGCTTCGCGTCGCCGTCGACCACCACGACGTCGTTCACGCCCAGCTTGTAGCTGCCGTCGGGCAGGCCCGCGGCCATGATCGAGTCGGTGATGGCCACGATGCGATCCCAGCCCTTGGCGTTCAGGTACATCCGTACCGTCGCGGGCACGAGGTGGCGCCCATCGCAGATGGCCTCGGCGTAGAGGTCGCCGCGCTCGAGGGCGATGCCCAGGATGGAGGGCTCGTGCTGGTGGAAGAGGCGCATGGCGTTGCCGAGGTGCGTCACCGAGCGAACGCCCGCCTCCACGCAGGCCTCGCACTCGGCGTAAGTGGCGCCGCTGTGGCCCATGGCCACGACCATGCCGAGACGCGTGAGCTCGGAGACCATCTCGGCCACGCCGGGGACCTCGGGCGCGAGCGTGACGTAGGTGACGTGCCCGCCCGACTCCTCCTGGTAGCGACGGAAGAGCTCGGGCGACGCCTCGTGCATGAGCAGGCGCTCGGGCATCGCGCCCTTGTACTCCACCGAGAGGCATGGCCCCTCGAGGTGCACGCCCGCGAGGCGCGCCCCGTCGTAGGCGCCGGCCTCGATCATGGCGCGGGCCTGGCCCATGCACCACGAGGTCTGCCCGGGCGTGTCGGTGAGCACCGAGCAGTTCCAGCTCGTGACGCCCTGCCTCGCGAAGAAGCGCCCGATCTTGCGCAGGCCCTCCACGTCGGCCGCGTTCACGTCGATGCCCACGGCGCCGTGCGTGTGCAGGTCGATGAGGCCCGGGAGCACGCTCATGCCGGCGGCGTCGATGACGGGCAGGCCGCGCGGGTTGTGCCGCTCTCGCGTGACCGTGACGATGCGGCCGCCCTCGACGCCGATGTCGGCTCGCTGCATCCTCCCGTCGACGAGTGCCATGGCGTTTGCGATGTAGGCGTCCTGGGACATGGTGGCCTCTCTCTGGGGTCGGTGAGGGGTGCGTGGCGATAAAAAAAGAGCGTCCCCGCAACCCTGGCCGGCGCGGGGACGCAACGCGCGGTCGCGCTAGAAGGGCGTGCCCGCTGCGACGTCGTTCACGTAGAGCAGCGCGTCGGGATGCGCCTGGGCAAGCGTGACGGGGAAGTCGGCCGTGGGCGTGCCGTAGGCGGCGCGGCGGCAGACCGCGCGGTGCCACCCGCGAAAGACGCCGAGCCTGATCTTGCGCGCGCCGAGGATGTCGCACATGCCGATGGTGATGGCGCGCCTCGGCATGGCCTCGAGCGCCCCGCCCAGGTCGGCCGCACAGTTGGTGGCGCGCGTCTCGGGACGGATGTCGACCACGCGCGTGGGCAGGCGGGAGAACTCCTCGTCGCCCATGCCATCGACCGGCTCGTTGAAGGCGAGGTGGCCGGTGATGCCGATGCCGCCAAAGCAGGCGTCGACGCCGCCCAGCTCCCCGACGAGGCGCTCGATGCAGCCCGGGTCGTGCGGGTCGGGGAACACCCGCTGCTCGGGCGGCATGAGAAGCTCGGGGTCGATCCTGCCGTAGACCTCGCGGGCCATGAAGCCGCGGAAGCTCAGGGGGTCCGCCTCGTCGATCCACTCGTCATCGTCGGTGAGGTACTCGTCCATGTTGATGAACCAGCAGCGTTCAAGCGACAGGCGCCTCTCGTTCACGAGCCGGGCGAAGATCGGGTACTGGCCGACCGGACCCACCGGACAGATGAGCACCGTGTGCCGGCCGGCGGCGTTGCCGGCTTCGATCTCGCGGATCATGTCGAGGGCGAGCTCGTAGAAGACCTCTCCCGAGCTGCCGAGCACCTTGAGCGGCAGGCGGCTTCCCTGGCCCAGCTCGCCCGGCGGGATGTGGTAGTAGTCGCAGCCCATCTCCGGCCCCTTACTTGAGCTCGGACTCGTAGAGCTTGTCGGCGTCCGTGATCACGTCGGTGAGGACGTAGTCGGTGACGGGCACCTCGGCCTCGATCTTGCCCGCGTCGAGGAAGACCTTCTGCTGGGCCTTGTAGTAGCCCTCGATGACGTCGGTGTGGCCGATGGCGTCGACCGCGCCCTGCCAGTCGCCCTCGCCCGCGGACTGCAGCAGCGTCTCCTCGGGAAGCTCGAGCTTGGCGGCGAGCAGCTTGGCCACGTCGTCGGTGTGCTCGGCGCGGTAGACCTTGGCCTTGTCGAGGGCCGCCGCGAAGCGCACGAGCACCTCCTTGTTCTTGTCGGCGTAGTCGGGCGCGCAGCAGTACGAGCCGGGGAAGGCCACCTTGTCGGAGAAGTCGGTGTCGGTGCCGAGCATGAGGTAGTTGTCGCCGAGCTGCTGCTTGAGCGTGACGGTGTTGGGCGACCAGGTGGCCGCGGCGTCGATCTGGCCGGAGATGAGGGCCGTGGTCATGCCGGAGACGTCCATCTCGACCGTGGTGATGTCGTCTTTGGTGAGGCCGGCCTTCCCGAGCACGTACTGCAGGATGACCTCGGACGACGTGCCGGAGGAGACGCCCACGGTCTTGCCCTTGAGGTCGGCGGCGGAGTTGATGCCCTTGGCCTTGTTGGCGACGACCTCGTCGGCCTTGGAGAGCTGCTCGAAGGAGAAGATCTTGGCCTGGCCCTGGATGGCGAGCGAGTGGGCGCCGTGGCCGATCATCGCCACGTCGATGTCGCCCGAGCTCATGGCCGCGATCTCGGCCGGGCCGGCCTGGAACTGCTGCGGCTCCACCGTGATGCCCACGGCGTCGAAGTAGCCCTGCTCGATGCCGGCGTAGAGGGTGCCGGCGCTGCCGATGTTGGGCATGAACGCCACGCGCAGGGTGACGGGGTCGAAGCTCGAGCCGCTGGCCGCCGCGGTGCTCGCCGCCGTCGTGGTGGCGCCGCCGCCCGAGCCGCCGCAGCCGGCGAGGCCGGCGATGGTGCCGAGGCCGGCAATGCCGCAGAGGCCGAGGAACGAACGCCTGCTCATGCCCTTGTTGCTCATCATGTGAACCCAACTCCTTTGTGTCGCCGGTGACGGGCCCCGTGGCGCGCCTGCCGGTTGTCGTGCCTGTGGCGCGAGGGCTCCGCGCGGGTTCCGTGCGTGGGTCGTGCGGACGTGCGCTGCCTCAACCTGGCCGCACATGAGACAAGCCAAACGGTTGGAAATGAGGCAGGGGGCTACTTGCGGACGGAGAGGTACTCCTGGTAGACCTGGCTCCAGATGTGGTTCTTGAGCTCGAGGAACTCGGGCGACATCTTGGTCTCCTGCGTGCGCGGGTAGCCGATGTCGATGGGAACGATCTCCTTCACGCGGCCCGGGCGGGCGTACATGATCACGACGCGCTGGGCCAGGATGATGGCCTCCTCGATGTCGTGCGTCACGAAGAAGCAGGTCTTCTTCTCGTCCTGCCAGGTCTTGAGCAGCTCGCTCTGGAGCTGGGTGCGCGTCTGCGCGTCGAGGGCGCCGAACGGCTCGTCCATGAGCAGCACATGCGGGTTCATCGCATAGGCGCGGGCGATGGCCACGCGCTGCTTCATGCCGCCGGAGAGCTCCTTGGGGTAGGACTTCGCGAAGTCCTCGAGTTCCACCATCTTGATGTAGCGGTGCGCAATCTCGTCGACCTCGTCCTTGGGCTTCTTCTGGAGCTTGAGGCCGAACTTGACGTTCTCCTCGACCGTGAGCCACGGGAAGAGCGCGTACTGCTGGAAGACGATGCCGCGGTCGGGACCGGGTCCCTCGACCTCCTTGCCGTCCACCGTGACGGTGCCCTCGGTGGGGGTCTCCAGGCCGCCGATGATGTTGAGCAGCGTGGACTTGCCGCAGCCCGATGGCCCCACGACGCACACGAACTCGTTCTCGTGGATGTCGAGGTCGACGCCGTTCAGGGCCACCGTCTCGCCCTTGGACGTGGTGAACTTCTTGACCACGTGGTCGACGTGCACCTTTACTGCTGAATCGTTTCCTGCCATCCCGTGAGCCTCCTCTCGAGGAATCGGACGATCTTCTCGAAGCAGATGCCGATGATGCCGAGCATGAGGATGCCCAGGAGCACCACGTCCATCTGGTAGTAGCCGCTGGCCTGCTGGATCATCATGCCGAGGCCCTTGTCGCCGCCGATGATCTCGGACGCCATGAGCGTGGTGAGCGAGGTGGAGAGGCCGAGGCGCGCCGCCACGAGGATGAAGGGCGTGCAGGCGGGGATGGTGACCTTGAAGAAGATGTCGCGCTGCTTGGCGCCCAGGACGCGCGCCGCCTTGATGAGCGTGACGTCGACGCCCTTCACGCCCTGGTAGATGGTCACGACCATGATCATGAAGGCCGCGATGAAGATGACCGTGATCTTGGCCGTCTGACCGATGCCGAGGCCCGCGATGATGAGGAACACGTAGGCGAGCGGCGGGATGTTGCGCACGAACTGGATCCAGGGCTCGATGATGTGGCGGAACGGGTCGTACCACGCCATGAGGAAGGCCACCGGGATGGAGACCACGAACGCCAGGCCAAAGCCCGTGAGCACGCGCGAGAGCGAGGCCCAGGTATGCACCCAGATGTTGCCGCTCTCGGCGCGCAGCCGGAAGGCCTCCCAGACCTCGGCGGGGCTGGCGAACACCGCCGGCCACTTGCCCGAGGCGAAGAGCCACAGCCCCACGGCGCACGCCGCGGAGATGAGCACCCACACCCAGTTGGGTATTTTGCTCCAGAACCCGTTCTTCTGTCTCACCGAGTGCCTCCAATCGCTTTCGGCCAAGATAGCGCGGCCCGCGCCAGACTCCGCGCGAATGCGTCCGAAACCGTTTGCGCGGGGCCCTCACTCCGGGCGCCTCGCAAGGCCTTGGGTCCCATTCGCCGCGGGCTGGCCTTCCGTGGCAGTGCGCGGATTGTTCCGCGTGGCCACAAACATAGGCAAGTGAATCGGCAAATCGCACTTAACCGTTTCAGCTTGAACTGAGTTGTAACATGCCAGACGTCATTCTGTGATGGAGAAATTCGCAAACTACCGTTCAGCGTCGATTTTGTAACGCTCAGGTAAGAAGTGTGAATAATAGCCGGTAAACGGTTTGAAATAGCGAATGGGTCATTTCTTTCACTTTTTCGTCCCCTGAGGCGCCAACTCGTGTTACAAGAGTAGTGTGAGCTTAAACGCGTAAGTAGTTGAACGTTTTCGAAGAAGCCGGACGCGGGGGAGTGCGCCCCGTGTCACGCTCGGGTTGGCGAGGCCAGGGGTCCTGGCGTCCGTCGGACCGGGCGGGGAACGAGTCGGGCAGGCAACCCTTAGAGAGGGGCGGGTATGGCCAAGCGGGCGACACTCAAGGACGTGGCGCGCCTCGTGGGCGTCACGCCCACCACGGTCTCCTACGTCATCAACAACAAGCCCGGCCAGACCATCACGCCCGAGACGCGCAGCCGCGTGCTCGCGGCCGTGGCCGAGCTCCACTACGTGCCCAACGCCCACGCACGGACGCTGCGCAGCCAGACGAGCCCCTGCGTGGGCGTGGTCATCCGCAAGAACCTCGCGGTCCCCAGGTTCTCGCAGGTGGTCTACGGCATCCAGCGCCGCCTGGCCGAGAGCGACTCCAACATCCTTCTGCTCGACGGCACGATCAACCCGTTCAACGGGCTCAGCGACTACGTCGCCGCCTTTCTTGCCCGGCGCGTGGAGGGCATCGTCTTCATCGGCGAGGAGAACGAGGGCCCGGAAGCCGCGAGCCTCTCGGCCATCGCGTCGGAGAGCATCCCCTTCGTGGCCTACGACTGCCAGGTCCCCTCCAACGACTTCAGCACCATCGACCTCGACTACGAGGGCGGCGCTCGCCTGCTCGTGGAGCACGTGCTCGGCCGCGGGCCCGCCCGGCTGCTCTACGTGCGCCCCGACATCGACACGCCCCAGGAGCTCCTGCGCGAGCGGGGCGTGCGCGCGGCCGCGGAGGCCGCCGGCGACATCGAGCTGCTCGTCCGCAGGCTGCCCGTCACGCTCGAGAACCTCGACACCTGGGACGCCCACTACTCGGTGGGCGACACCGAGGAGGGCCTGCGCCTCATGGAGGGCGTGATGGGCGTGGTGGGCGAGCTGCTTGCGCTCGTGGGCCCCGGCGACGCCATCGTCTCGAGCTGGGCCGGCTGGACGCACTACTTCAGGAAGGCCGCCGGCCGGGTGGACTTCGTGACCGCCGAGCTTGCCAACAACGGCGAGAACCGCCTCGCGGCGGACCTCTATACGACGCTGCCCAACTTCGAGGCCGGCGTGGCCTGCGCCGACGAGGTGCTCTCGCTTGCGCACGGCGGCGTGCCGTGCGCGCGTACGCTCAAGCTTTCCAACGTGGTGGAGGCGTCTCTGGGCTAGGAGGCCCTGCCCGGACGCCAGAGGGGCGGCACCCGCGTGCCGCCCGGAAGAAGGAGGCCAGGATGCTCGTCCCGCTCAAGCCCGTGCTGGACGCCGCCCGTCGGGGCGGCTATGCCCAGGGCGCGTTCAACGTCAACGCCGTGTGCCAGGCCAAGGCCGTGATCGAGATCAACGAGACCTTCCGCAGCCCCGCGATCCTGCAGGGCGCCGACCTCGCCAACGCCTTCATGGGCGGCCGGGCCGACTTCGCCAACGGCACCGTGGAAGACAAGATAGCCGGCGCGCGCAACATCGGCGACGCGGTGCGGCGCTTTGGCGAGGACAGCCCCATCCCCATCGTTTTGCACCTCGACCACGGGCGCGACATGGCAAGCGTCAAGGCGGCCATCGCGGGCGGCTACACCTCGGTCATGATCGACGGGTCGTCTCTGCCCTTCGAGGAGAACATGGAGCTCACGCGCGAGGTGGTGCTCTATGCGCACGAGCGCGGCGTCTCGGTGGAGGGCGAGCTGGGCGTGCTGGCCGGCGTGGAGGACGACGTGAGCTCGCTCGCGAGCACCTACACCAACCCGCTCGCGGCCACGGAGTTCGTGCGCAATACGAAGGTCGACGCGCTCGCCATCTCCTACGGCACCATGCACGGCGCCTCCAAGGGCAAAGACGTCAAGCTCAGGCGCGAGATTCCCATCGCGGTGCGCGAGTGCCTGCTGCACGAGGGCCTCGACTGCGCGCTCGTGAGCCACGGCTCGTCCACGGTGCCGCGCTACATCGTCGACGAGATCAACGAGCTGGGCGGCAACGTCCAGAACGCCCACGGCATCCCCATCGCCGAGCTCAAGGCGGCTATCCCCTGCGACATCTCTAAGATTAACGTCGACACCGACATCCGCCTGGCCGTGACGAGGAACCTCCGCGAGCTCTTCGAGCGGCGCCCCGAGCTCAAGGGCAGCGAGAGCATCGGCGGCGTGTGGCGCCTGCTCGACGAGCGCCGCGACCAGTTTGACCCCCGCGCCTTCCTGCCGCCGGTCTTCGACACCGTGATGCACGGCGTGGTGCCCGACGACGACCGCCAGGCGCTCGTGGACGCCATCGAGCGCGGCGTGCGTGAGGCCGTGGGCACGCTCATCGTGGAGTTCGGCAGCTTTGGCAAGGCGCCGCTCATCGAGCGCGTGGGTCTCGACGAGATGGCCGAGCGCTACAAGAGGGCGGGGCTCTGATGGCGGACAACCTGCTCGTCGTCCATGGGGGAGGGCCCACCGCGGTGCTCAACGCGTCGCTCTACGGCGCGGTCACGGAGGCCCTGGCCACGCCGGGCGTGGGGCGCGTGCTGGGCGCCCGCGGGGGCATGGGTGGCGTGCTCTCCGGGGAGTTCATCGACTTCTCCCAGGTGGGCGAGGGCGAGCTGGGACTCCTTCCGAGGTCTCCCTCCTCGGCCATCGGCACGAGCCGGCGGCCCCTCGACGCGGCGGACTACGCGCGCATCGCCGAGGGCCTCGGCCGCGCGGGCGTGCGGTGGCTCCTCTGCACGGGCGGCAACGGCACGATGGACGCCTGTGGCAAGATCTGGGCCGCCTGCGCCGACGCCGGCGTGGACGTGGGCGTGGTGGGCATCCCCAAGACGATGGACAACGACATCGCGGCCTGCGACCACGCCCCGGGCTACGGCAGCGCGGCGCGCTACCTCGCCGCGGGCGTCTCGGAGGTCTGCGCCGACGTGCGTGGGCTTCCCATCCACCTCGTGGTGGTGGAGGCGATGGGCCGAAACGCCGGGTGGGTCACGGCGGCGAGCTCCCTCGCGGCCGAGGGCGGCTGCGGCGGCCCCGACCTCATCTACCTGCCCGAGCGCGACTTCGACGAGCGGGCCTTCCTCGACGACGCCCAGCGTCTCATCGACGAGCGCGGCGCGGGCGTGGTCGTGGTGAGCGAGGGCCTGCACGCGGCGGGCGGGGAGTCGGTGGTGCCGCCGCTCATGGCCGTGGGGCGGGCCACCTACTTTGGCGACGTCTCGGCCTACCTCGCGCAACTCGTGATCCGCGAGCTTGGCTACAAGGCGCGCTCCGAGAAGCCCGGCCTCTTCGGGCGGGCGTCGATCGCCTGGCAGAGCGACGTCGACCGCGAGGAGGCCATCGCCTGCGGGCGCGAGGCCGTGCGGGCCGCCACCTCAGGCGACACGGGCGTCATGGTGGGCATCCAGCGCGTCTCGACCGAGCCCTACGAGGCGCGGCTCGACCGCGTGCCCATCGAGCGGGTCATGCTCGAGGAGCGCACGATGCCGGACGGGTTCATCAACGAGCGGGGCAACGGCGTGACGGAGGCCTTCTGCCGCTGGGCGCGGCCCCTCATCGGCGGTGCGCTGCCGCGGCACGTGTCGTTCACGTAGGGCGCGCGGGCCTCGTGCCCGTCGCCGGCGCCGCCGGCCGCCCCGTCCCCACCACATTCCCAACCTCGTCCAAGGAGGCCCCATGAAGCACATCTTCCTCAACCTCAAGCGCTTCGACATCGTGCCCGAGCGCGGCGGCGTGAACCGCCTCGCCCAACCGGCCGAGTGGGGTGCCGCCGTGGCGAGCTCCATCCGCGGCGTCGCCGCGCGGCGCGCCCGCGAGTGCGAGTTCGCGGCGTTCCTGCCCGAGGCACACCTCATCGGCGCGGTGGGCGCGCTCGAGCCGGAGGGTGCGCTCGGCATCGGCTGCCAGGGCGTGCACGGCGCCGACACCGCCAAGGGCGGCAACTTTGGGGCCTTCACCACGCTGCGCACGGCCAACTCCGTGGCCGAGCTCGGCGTCACGTGGGCGCTCATCGGCCACTGCGAGGAGCGCATGAACCTTCGCGCCATCATGGCCGAGGCGGGCGTGGAGGGCCCGGATGCGGAGGCCGCCGCCGGGCGCATCCTCAACCGCGAGGTCCTGGCCGCCCAGGCCGCCGGCCTCAAGGTGCTCTTCTGCCTGGGGGAGCGCGAGAGCGAGCTCGACCAGGCCGACGAGGTCCTGGCCGCGCAGCTCACGGCCGGCCTTTCCGGCGCCGACCTCTCTCGCGCGGTCGTTGCCTACGAGCCGGTCTGGAGCATCGGGCCGGGCAAGACGCCCGCCGACGCGCCCTACATTCAGCGCGTGGCGGGCCTGCTCAAGGACGCCGTGCCGGGCATCGACGTGGTCTACGGCGGCGGGCTCAAGGCTGACAACGCCCGGATGCTCGCCTCCATCCCCGAGATCGACGGCGGCCTCATCGCGCTCACGCGCTTCTCGGGCGAGATCGGTTTCTACCCCGACGAGTACCGCGAGATCGTCGACCTCTATCTCGGCTAGACGGTGCAGGTGGGGACGTGTTCGTTCTGCACACCCGCGG